>NZ_JBWKOZ010000010.1:0-355736 GCF_059416325.1 Variovorax sp. GW821-FHT09D05
CCGGAAAGCCCATCCCGAGATCGCACAGGCCGAAGGCGGTGTCGTGGTCCTCGGGGTCGATCTCGCTGAGCAGCCAGGTGGCGCCCGCATCGGGCGTGAACAGCTTGACCACAGGCAACGGATCGAAGTCCGCCTGCGCCCGCGAAGACAGGCCGTTGGCCAGCAACTGGTCGGACTGCGCGTCGCTGAGGAAGGTAAAGATGGAAGCAGCCATGGCGTTCTCCTTGAACGGTTGCGGGCGGGATCGCCCGGCACCGTGGCCCGCACGGCGCAGCGCAGCCCTTGACGGCGAGAACGCCGTGCGACGGTGAAGGCAGCAGCAAGACCGCCCTGCCCCAGGTCCTGGAAACTGTCTCCCGAGCAGGCCTGCACGCACAATGCGCATCGCAGGGTCGCCGGGATCGGCAGACGCCCCAAGGGGTGCCGAAGCGCCCCCGCGGCCGCCCTCAGAGGAGGCCGCGCTCGGCCTTGATCGGGGCGTAGCGCTCCGAGGCGTAGAAATCCAACGCCGCCGCCAGGGTGGGGAATTCGAAGAGCCCGCCAGAGGCGGTGGTGCGTCGCCGCCTTCCAGCACCCGAGCGACGGGACCGAAGTGGAGGATACGGCCGCCGGCTTCCTCCAGCGCGGCTTGGAAACGAGGCGCGAGTGCGGCTTGCTTGGCCGAATCGATGACGCGCGGGTTGATATGGAGCAAAAGCGTGTCGCGGTGGAACGTCCGGGCTTTCAAGCCCGCGCCACGGCGCGCGCTCACGCGTTTCTATAACGGTTGTTTCAAGCCGCTCGGGCTGACGGCTGAGCAATTCAGTCTGCTGGTCGGCATCGGCGCTGCGCATGGAGCGAGCGTTGTTGATCTGGCGACGAGCGCTGGTGTTGATGCCGCGACGCTGAGCCGCGGTGTGCAAGCCCTGCAGCGGCGAGGGTTGGTCCAGGGCGAGGGCGGCCGAGGTCGTGCAGGCAAAAGGTTGAGTCTGCCGCTATCGGGGCTTTCGCTGATGACTGACGCCTTGCCGGTGTGGGAGCGCGCCAAGGCGAGCCTGTCGCATCGGTTGAGCGAAGCTACGTTGCTGGCCACGCGGCAGGCCATGAGGGACCTCGCCGACGCGGCGGCCGAGGCCGGTCGTGGCCCGCCACATCCCGGGCACCACGCCCGCTGAGGCTCGTTAGCCGGCTGCTGCGATCAGACCAGTGCCTTGCTGAATGTCGCCAGCAGGCGCGTCCAAGCGCGCTCGGCTTGGGCGGCATCGTAGACCTGTGTATCGGGCGGACACCAGCCGTGGGCCGCCGGGTAAACCTCCACCTCGGCCGACAGCTTCGCGCTGTCGAAAGCGGTGCGCAACGTGACTTTGGCTTCGGGCTCTTTGGTGTCGTCGTTTTCGGCCACTGCGATCAGGTAACGCGCCTGCGTCTGGGCGACTAGGCGATGCGGGCTGTCAGGCGCTGCGGTCACCATGGCAGCGCCGTGGAAGGTACCGACCGCGCCCACCCGGCTGGGCGCCACGGTGGCAGTGCGCACCGCGATCGGGCCGCCCATGCAATAGCCGGTGGTACCCAGCTTGCGCGCCTTGTCCACCTCGCGTTGGGCATCGAGCCAAACCACGAAGGCTTTTCCGTCGCTCAGATGCATGGCCGGCGTCAGGGCCTGCATGAGCGGCATCACTTCGGCGATTGGCGTCTGACCGCCCTGCGCTGCGGTGGGTGCTTTCTTCTGCCTGTAGAACGGGTTCACCACCAGCACGCTGTAGCCCGATTCGGCCAGCCGCCGACCCATTTGCCTGAAGGCTGGGCGAAGACCAAACACGTCGGGCCACACCAGCACGCCGGGTGCCGCGCCCGCTGTGGGTGCGACAAAATACGCGTCGCAGCTGCCATCTGCCGTCGTGATGATCACCTCGCGCTCGGCAACGGCCACGGCGTTGGCCACGCTCGGCAACGCGGTCAGCAGTCCGGCGGATGCGGCCAATGCACCGAAGTCGCGGCGGGTGTACTTCTTGATTTCTTCTTGGTCGTTCAGATCACACACTGTGGTTTACCTCATTAGGATCACGTCAAAACATCAGCTTGTGCCACGAATCGGGACGGCCAGCAAGCAGCACGTGTTTCCGCTGGCGCCCGGCGTCTCAAAGGCATTCAGGATCTCAAACCGCCGGGTCCAAACTGGTACGTCATGGAGTGAACCCCATCGACTGGACCACTGGGGTCGCCAGGACTAAGCCGCCTGCTGAACGAGTTGGGATTCGAATTCGTTGGGCGGACGGTAGCCGAGCGCCGAATGCAGCCGTTTGGCGTTGTAGATCTCTTCGTGAACTGCGGAAGTCGTGTTGCCACGTCAGCGAACGTCTCGTAGCCAGCCAAGTACACCTCCTCGACCTTGAGCGTCTTCATGAAGCTCTCGGCTTGGGCATTGTGATACGGATTGCCTGGCGAACTCATCGATCCTAGGAGCCCAGCCTCTTGCAGTGCGCGTCGGTACGTCTCGCTTGCGTACTGACAACCGCAATCCGTGTGATGGATGCAACCTGACTGCGGCTGTCGACTTCGGACGGCTGAATACAGCGCAGCCAACGCAAGCGGTGTGTCGATGCGCCGCGAGATCGCATAGCCCACGACCTTACGGCTGCAGGCATCAAGGATCGCTGCCAGATAGCAGAACCCGGTCTCGATGCGGATGTACGTGAAGTCCGCCACCCACACGAGATCCGGGCGACTGGGCGATGCGGGTCGGCTGCTCTCTGGGGGGCGGGTCGAGATCGATGCTGCATTCGCGCGGCCCGGCCAGGTGAGCGGGCGAGTTGTGTCAGCAGAAGTCGCGTGGGGGACCAGCCGCGGCAGCCGAGATCGCGCCCAACTTTCTAGGCCACCCCCGCCAGCTTCTGGGATGCGATCAACGCTGCACCGCAACTGGTCACCATGCCGTCTACCGCGACTTCAATCCCGTTGACCTTGGCCCGCACGCCTCGGTTGGAAATCGGGAACACGCCTTTGCATTTGGGGCAGGCAACCATATGGCCCACACCGGAGGGAATTCTTCCATTGATCGAGAACGCGGAAAACCCCTCCAGCACAGTGCCCCCGTGCGTTGTCCTGTCACCCACGCAGACGATGCGATCGTTCATTTCAAGCTCTGAATGAAGGAGAGGATGGCGGTGCTCTTCCCCTCGGGAGATGAATTGCTCGCGATGATCGACATCAGGTAGGACATGTCCTCGGGGGCGAATCGCGAGGGGGTGAGGCGAATAGAGAGCCTGCACGACCTTTTCGAGCCAGTCGATATCGTCGAGCCCGAATTCCTCACAGGCCTTGACGAGCGTTCGAACCTCCGAGAGAAGCAGATGGAACGGATACTCGCGGTTCAGAAAATACTCGCCATAGACAAGCTCGGCCAGGCGAAAAATATGCCGCTCGAAGAAATTGCGGGCTGCAATGTCCTCGGGACTCATGGCGCTTGGTTCGGACGCTGGGGCCACAAAGGACATCAGGGGCGGACGTGGCTGCGATCGGCGACGGCCCGGATGTCGCACACCTCGGCACCAGGCGGCATCCATATCCCATCCTCCGCGATCAGCTTCTGTCCCGCCGCACGCAAAGCATCGAACGGGAAGTCGGCCGTCGAGAAAACGCCTGCCGTACCGACGAGCCGGATGAGGTGCATGCCCGCTCGAACCGCCTTGATCGTCAGAAAGGGGTCGTTGCCGGCAAAGTCGTCGAAATAGTTGAAGTTGTACGTCTCGAAAATCTTCTTGTCCAAGGAGGACATGATCGGCGACTCCTTGATGCGGGAGACATCTCTTGCGTATCCGTCGTCCTGGATCCGCTTGTATGCCCCGAGCATGTCCGCGATCAGGGCTTTCCCCGCCGGATCCGCACCTTCGACTTCAATCCCTCGGAACAGCAGGGCGTGGAGTATCTTCAGCCAGCAGGAGATGTCGATGTCCTCGGCGTGAATGCCGAAGTAGAGCCTCCGACCCCAAGCGTCAAGCGTCTCCCGGTCTTCTTTCGACAGAGGCAGCTGTTCGAACGATGCGCCGATTTTTTCGTAGTCCCGCGAATACCCTGCATCGAGCAGCGCCTCTCTGAAGACCCGGTTGATCGAATCGACGTCGCCGTTCAGGTCCACGTACTTGTAGACCTCCTTCATGTCCTCGATGGACAGAATGGCGATCAATTCGCCCAGGCGTGCTTGTCTGCTCATATCAGTGCGTTTCGATGATTTGATTGAAGATGGACCGGAGTTTGCTGCGCGCGTCCGGCTTCAGCTTGGCGACGAACTTCTTCACAGCCTCGTTTTTCAGTTGGCAGACCCCGAGGTGAATGACCGTTCCCAACGGATCGACCGCCCCCAGTGTGCCTCGATGCTTCTCCAGCAATTCGCGGTCCCAGGTCGACAGGCTTCCCGATTCGATGGCCCGATCGATCTCCATGGCCTGCCGGCCCAGCATCATGGCCCGACGCTCGTCGAATGACTTGTTGGCCGCGTTCGCATCGAAGTCTTCGCCAAGCTCCGATTCCAAGCGATCCCTCAGCGATTGCTTGAAATTCAGGCAGTCGAAGAGCAGCGGATTGAAAAAGCATTCGTTGCGTACATAGCCTCGAAAACCCGAGAACGTCTCTTCCACGAATCCCACATAGGAAAGCGCGCCGCGCTGGATCGGGGCCGCGTGCTTTTGGGCAATCTCCGATATCCGTGACCTTGGCATCCGGGCCGTCGAGCGTGGCTTTTCGAGTCCTTTGCGGCTCTCGAGAATGGCCTGCCTGTTGGCGCGCAGGACGTCTTGGTAGTCCAGGCCGGTGTCCAGGAATTCCCAAAGTCCCGCAGTCAGATCGAGGCTGAGCAAGACGGCCGCCTCGCCCCAGACACGGTCTGCGTGAAGGTCGGAGTGGGTTGCCATACTCATGGGACCGCGAGACTCGCGCCGCCTGCGAGCGGCGTCGCGACAAACGAAACGGCGATGGCGCGGATCACCTTGTACGCAATGTACCCCCCCACCAGCCAGTAGGCGGGTGTCGGGTCGATGCCTTGCATGGGAACATTGTTCGCGTCCCAGTCGGCCTGGGTTGGCAAGGGGCGGGATGCCAGCTGCCGAACGCCGGCCGGCAACTGGCCATTCGGGCAGCCCGATTGATCGTACTCGTCGATGTGGTCCTGCAGGTTCTTCTGCTGGCGCGCGATCTCGTCCTGGTGCGTGGCCCAGGCGCTCGTGCCCGGACCCTGCGCGCCCTTCTGAACCTGTTCCGCAAATCTGGTCGCCAATCCCTTGGGGCTGCCCGGTCCCTTGGCGGAATTGGCTATCTCGTCGATCTTTTCCTTCAGGCAGGTACAGACGTCGCCGTCGCATTCCCTCAGGGTCTTGCGAAGGGAGGTGCTGTCCGGGTGCGTCTTGGGAATGGCATTGGTGAAGGTGCCGCTGGCCATGATTCGTTACTCCGCCTCATAGACAATGAAATCATGCCGTTCCCGAAAGTTTCGGCAGTAGATCTTCGATGCGTGATCGAGCAGTTCGGAAAAGCGCTCCTCGGATTCGAGAAAGAAGCTGAGGCTGATCGCCGTGTAGTACTTGTTGAACTGGGCGTAGTTTCCCTTGGGATGCAGCAACACCTTCAGCCGACGCTTGAGATGATCGGGCGGCATGCCGGAAATGAGGACCACGCCATGTCCGGCGGACAGGTAGGCGACGATTTCCTTTCGGTTGGACGGCCTGATCGCGTCCCAATCCAGCAGGTAGGGCGCAGAGAGGCCCGCGGCTTCCTTTTCGTCGCCGTCGAAAAGACAGCGGCTGTGGGAGCTTCCAACCTCCTTGATGACTTCGTAGCGGGTCGCGTCCGACGGATCCAGGAGGATGTATCTGCCTTCCCGGTGCGCGCCGATGATCGCGGCGAATTGCTCGTGGTCCTCGATATGGATCAGGCTGGTCTTCAGGCGAGTCATTTCGCGCCCTTGATCTTCGGCTTCTTGCTCGACAGGCACTCCTTGTTCGACTGTCTGCCGGTGAAATCGATCCGGTCCGATTTCAGCCAGATGTGCCTGGCATTGATGACGATGCCCTTGTCGTCGATCTGGATGAACCCGCCGGGACCACTCAGCAAGATCTTCTCGGTTCCATAGGTGCTGTTGCTCTTCGAGTAGTGCAGGATGTCGGAGCCCGCGCTGATGTTGTATTCGTCTCCGACCTTGAGGTCGTACTGCTTTCCAACGACGTCGATACGTTCGACGCCGACCAGGGAGTTCTGGGCAACGCCGACCACGGTGTTCTTGATCAGGCCGACTTTCTCACTGGAGCTCAGCAGGACGTTGCGGCTCATGTTTTGCTTGACCGTGAGCGTCTTGTTCTCGCCGATCTCTTCGTCGTGGTTGGCACCGACCACGATGGACTTGTTGTTTCCGATGCGCTCGGACTGGTCATGGTCGACGGTCTTGCTGCGGTCGTGGCCCACCCAATGGGTTTCGTCGTGCTCGACCTCGATGTCCTGGTTGCGCTCGGCGTGCAGCCATACCTGCTCCTGGCCCTTCTTGTCCTCGAAGCGCAGGGCGTTGGCGTTGCTGTCGTTGCCACCTTCCGAACTGCGTGTGAGCAGGCCGCTTTGCGTTGCGTTGGCGGGCAGCTCCCACGGCGGCATGTTGTCGGCGTTGTAGACGCGGCCGGTCACGATGGGCCTGTCAGGGTCGCCGTTCTCGAAGTCGACGATCACCTCCTGCCCGATGCGCGGAATCTGGATGCCGCCGAAGTTCGTGCCGGCCCAGGGCGACGACACGCGCACCCAGCACGAGCTGTTCTCGTCTTTCGTGCAATAGCGGTTCCAGTGAAAGCTCAGCTTCACGCGACCATATTCGTCGGTCCAGATCTCGCGCCCGGCCGGGCCGGTGACGATGGCGGTCTGCGGGCCCGTGGTGCGCGGGCGCGGCGCATCGGGTGCAGGTGCGCGAAAGACCTTGCTCGACGGGATCACTTCAAAGTCGACGCGGCATTCGAACTCCTGCTGCGCACTGGCGTCGCCGATGTCCTGCAGCCGCAGGTGCGCATCGGTCACGAGGTACTCGCGGTTGGAGTCGTTCTGCGGATGCCGCTCCAGTGACATCAGGCAGCCCGGCACCACGGCGCGCAGGTTGCCAGAGCCGTTCGCACGCTCGCCCTGGCTGCCGGTTTCTTCCATGCGGGTGCGCACCAGCTGCTCACCCTCGGACTCGACCACGTAGTCGCCGGGCCAGCCGTAGCGCTCCTGGCTGCTTTGCGCGGTCTTGCGCGGCATGGCACTCACCTGCTGCAGCCGCGCCTTCGGCCGCTTGAAGTCGAAATCGTCGGTGACCCAGCGGCCGCTTTGCAGCGTCTCGCAGGCGTTGAACCGGTCGCAGTGTTCTTCGCGCACGGTGTCGTCGGCGCCGTAGAAGGGAATCTTCTGGTAGCCCGCATTGGCGTAGGGCTGGTGCGCGGACATGTCGTCCACGATCACGAGCTTGTGGCTGTCCTCGGCGTGCTCGAAGTAGTAGTACAGCCCCCACTCGTGCATCAGGCGTGCGACGAAGTCGAAGTCGCTCTCACCGTATTGCACCTGGAACTCGCGCGCCGGGTAGCTGTGGCTGGCCTTCACTTCGTGGGCGAAGTCGTAGTCGGACAGCACCTCGCCGAGGATGTCGAGCACGGTCTTGTTCTGGAAGATGCGGTAGTCGCTCGTGCGCGTGGCGAGCGTGAGCCAGGGCTCGATGACACCTTCGTACAGCGCGCGTCGGTTTTCCAGGCGCAGGAAGCGCACGCGTGTGACCAGGCCCGAGATGTGGCGCTTGCCCCCGTCCGCGCCGGGGCGCCCGTCGAGCACGACGTGCACCGTGAGCGTCTCGCCCACCAGTTTCTTGATGTCCACGTTGGCGGCCTGCCGCTCGTTGTAGCCCGCCTGCTCGGGCGTGCTGAACGTGACGGTGTAGCGGAACAGACTGCTCAGGCCTTCGTCGCCTTCGATGGCCACTGGCTCCAGTGCGGGTTGCCCGCCCAACGTGGGCATGGCGGCACAAGAAGCGGTCAGGACGCGGATTGCCCGCGCTGCGCCTGTTGGCATGACACTCTCCCCGGAATTCGGATCAACGCACGAAAAACAAGACAGCGAGCCGGTTCTTGCAGCTCGATGAAACGGAAGCGCTCCGCTTCCGCTTCACACACAAAGAGGCATCAAGCCTCTTTGTTTTCCTTGATGTTCCAGCCCAGCACCGTCTCGGCGCCCTTGCCGCCCTTGTCGGTCTGTTCCCAATACTGCTGCTTCACCTTCGCGGCCTGGAAGGCGTACTGCACGAACACGGCGTCCGAGCCCTGCTCGGCCGTGTACTGCACCGAGGTGACCAGCACTTCCTCGAGCGTGACGCGCGTGTATTCGATCTGCGCGCCGCCGGCCTTGCAGACGGACACTTCGATCTTCGCCAGGTGCTTGCCGCTGGCGCAGTTCTTCAGGACGGACGGTGCGGCCTTGTCGATGCGCGCCACCACCTGCAGGTCATTGAAGCTCGCCTTGCCCACACCGCCGCCACCGCCGCTGACCATGTTGCCGGGTTGCGTCGCGCCCCATGCAAACGACTTGATGTCGGTCCACTCCTTGTGGTTCGAGTCCTTCGATTCGCCGTTTGCGCCTTCGACGCGCATGAACATGTCTACTGCCATGACGATTGACTCACTTTGCTTCCCGAAGAAAAGAAAAAAGTGCGGTGATGACCGCGAGATCGAAGTGAGTAGGTTTGACCTACCGTCTCGACTGTGGAATCGAGTGCGTCGCCGTTTCTTCCTCTTACTTTCTTGTAGTTTGAGAGACTCTAAGGGGTGAGAAGAAAATCAGAAAGCGAGCAAACTTACTAACCATCGCTCAGCTTTTTCTCTCAATAACCCTCTTGTTTTAGAAATGAGAGGGAATCCGGCGGAATTGCCGCTTCCGAATTCCTTTGGCTGCTGTTCCTTCCGCCGTTTCTGCATGACGCAGGTGCGCGATGCAGATCATCCGCGCGTTGACGCCGCGGGCCCACGGCATCGAGCTGCCTGACGATGCCGATCCCGGCCGCCACTCAACGACGCCCCGGTATGTCCAGTGGCTCGAGTCGCGGCATCTCCTTCGCCACGATGAACGCGAAGGCCGCGCCCGCATGGCGCGCGGCCGCGAAGATGGCGCTCGGGTCGTTGCGCAGCATCCGAAGCCATGCATCGAGACAGGAGGAAGCCGCATGGCCCTCCACGGCCGCACCGGCCAGGCCGCAGTGCCCCATGAGGAAGATGCTGCCGAGTTCGGCCACCAGTTCCTCGAACGCCCAGGCCGCACCGCCCACGCGGCGGCCTGGGGCGCGGTCCAGCCGGCTCGCGTGACCGCTCCAGTGCACCAGTTCGCGCAGCACGGCCGCGCAGTGGGCTTCCGCGTTTGCGAAGCTCGCGGGCCACGGCAGCCGGATCTCGTCGGGCGCCGGCAGGTACACAGCGCGCTCGTAGCCGTAGCGGACCGCCGCGTCGCAACCGCACAGCAGGCGCAGCGTGCGCTCGACGGGCGACAAAGACGACAGCGGCAACGCCTGCGCGGTGCAGCGCGCAAGGACCTCGGGCGGCAGCCCGTCGATCTGCGCGACGTTGAAAAGCCAGAACGGCTCGCACCGCAGCAGGCCATGAGACCGCGATGCGTCCCGCGCCCTCCCCGCCTGCGGACCTTCAGCATGTCCGGCGCGATCGCCGGCTTCGACGCCACCGTCGCGCGCCCCGCGCTCGAACTGCGCGCACAGCACCGCCCGCTCACCCCGGCGCACCTGGGCGCCAAGGCCCGCGGCCTGCCGGTAAGTCAGCCACACGTTGGAGGCATAGCCCTGCGAGACCAGGGCGTCCAGCAGCAACAACACGTTGACCCCGCGGTACGGCACGCCGCTCCACCCGTTGCGCGGCATCCCGTGCGCCGCCGCACACGTCCATCGGTCGCGGAACACGGACTCGCCCTGCGCGAGCATCGCAGCGATCCGGTCGGTGACGGCCCTCCGCACGTCGATGCGCCCGCCCCCGCGGCGCAGGCTCCCGGTAGATTGGCCTTCGCCTTCACGCCTGCCTGCTGGTGGTGAGTCCTCGGGGGGCACGGGGGGAACGCCCGCGGCCGTCCGGTTGCCCGTCTGGCATGGCAACGGAATCGATGAGGAAAATGACGATGGCGATGAAGGCGTGGCATGCATGGCGGGTCCTTTCTGCGGCGGTGCCGCGGCGCGTGAACATCTCGTCTGCTTTCGGAGCCGCCTCGACGCAGGGTCCGCGCGCGAACGGACCGATGTCCAGGGACCGCCCGGAAGCCGCAGCCGAGCAGCGCGAGGACCGGGTGAGAACGGTGGCGACGCCCTGGCCCTGGACACCGGCCCTGAACGCGCGATGCGTCGGTCGGAAAGAAGGCGGCCCCGACAGCAGATGTCGCGCACGGCCTGCACAACGCAGAACAGCGCAACGCATGCCACCACCTTCCGCCCATCCGGCGCCCCACGGGTAGCGAGGACAGCCAGCGCCCGCCTACTCGCGCAGCGTGAACACCACCGAGAGGTAAGACACCGGCTGCACCTCGATCGCCTCGATCCCGTGCAGCGCGGTCGCATCGAACAGCAGCGAGTCCCCTGCCCTCACCTCGACCACCTTGCCGCCGTAGCGGTAGCGGACCTCCCCGGACAGGAAGTACAGGAACTTCAGGCCCGGGTGCTGGAAGGTCACGTAGGGATCGGCACCGGGCAGCAGCGTGACCAGGTAGGGCTCGACGAACAGGTTGCCCGACAGCAGGTGACCCAGCAACTCGTAGCGGTAGTCCGCCACGGCACCGATGCGGTCGACCAGGACACCACGTCCGCCTCGCACATGGCAGAAGTCCGTGCGGCGCGACTGGTCACTGAAGAAGCGCGACACTGGCACGTGCAAGCCCTGCGCGAGACGCTCCAGGGTCTCCACCGAAGGCGAGACCAGCCCGCGCTCGATGCGCGAGAGCATCGAGGAAGAAATCCCCGAGGCCTGGGCCAGCTCGCCGCCAGATACATCGGCCGCCATGCGCAGCGCCCTCACCTGCGCGCCGATGCGCGCTGCGGACAAACTGCGTGCCACAGGCATTGGGCGCCGTGCCCTTGCAGGCAATGCGGAAGCTGGAACTCGTACTGGTCGCGCGGTTGGCAACGGCGACGCTTGATAGACACCCATGACAGGCTCTCTATGCAGTGTATATGCCGTCGATTCTAGCGCTGCAAAGACAGATCGTCAGCGGGCATGCCGACCGCTCCCGAAAAAAAGCCCAAGCCCCAGCCTTCCCCTCATAAGGAGGCGATCTCGATTGCTCTCGGCAAACGCCTTAAGGAACTACGAATAGAAGCTGACAGATCTCAAGCTGAGCTCGCGTTCGATTGCGAACTCGATCGAACCTACGTTTCGCTCATCGAACGAGGTCTGGCCAATCCATCGTTGTGGACTCTTGGCACTTTGGCATTCGCGTTGAAGACGACAGTTCCGGATTTATTTCTCGGGAATGCTCATGTCGTGGAGCCATCCATGGGAGCACAGGGCAGAAAGCGTCGGATAAATCAGGCGTCGCATGAGGCCAAGAACCCGATTGGCAGCAGACGCTCGCAATTGCGTTGATTACCCTTTTTGCGCGCTCACGAGGCAAAAGTCGGTCGCCACATTTCATCGACTCCAAAGAAGCACCGCAAGCACGGCGTAGAGTTCGCATCACCAACTCCCTCCGCGCCGCAATAGAGTTCTTGTCTCGCCTTCTACAAGACCCGTAGGACACGGCGTCGAAGGCTTCCTGGATAGCCAGACGACCGCTCTCGCGTGCCACTTTCGGCCAGCCGCAACGCGTAGGCAATCTGTTCCTCGGTAAACCTCGACTTCTTCATCGCTTCTCCTTGCCCCGCTCGGAGCTGGGGGAAGCGACCGTACCTCTAGTTTTGATCTGCGTAGGTTTTTCGGAGGCACGTCAGTCTCGCCGCAGGGGCTCCAGAAGGGCGCCAAGAAGGTTGCCGCCCCAGCGGCGGCATCCACGAGATCAACTCGATCCGAGATCGATCACTTCTGCTTACTTTGGAAAGTGGTTGAGCAAGCTGCGCGCCGGCTTCACGGAGGAGGCGGGAATCCAGATTTCGGAGCACTCGTCGATCCACGCCATCGACTAGGACGGCCAGAAGACGGGGCACTACGGTTCCGATAAAAGAACCCTGACACGGCTGGGTTTGCCCTCCCTCATCCAGCAGGAGGATCCCGCAGGTTGAAAATTCTCATGATACTGTATATTTATACAGTATCATGCATCCGTGGACGAAATGACCCCAACCCAATGGATAGCGAAGTGCGCCGAGCGTCTTCACGAGCGTTGGGTGACGGTCGACCAAGCGCAGCTTGAAGAAGCTACGGTGGTGATCTGGAATGACGCGCAACTGCGCGCGCTGCCTCCGGATGAAGCAGCGGCAAGTGGCTGAGCCCGATTACCACTCCCATGCAATGACGCGGTCCCTTCATGGATACGTATCCACAAGCATCTACGACCGCCCATTGCTAGGCGGCTTTGCGGCGAGCCTTACGACCTGCGGTGAAACACCCCATTGAGGGCAGCGTCCGGCTGCTCTACTATTCACCGTGAGTGCAGATGTCTGCACAATCTCCTCACTGGATGGTTTCATCCAGTGAGCAGGGCTAGAATGCCTTATGAGGAGAAAAAAGCCTGTCGACGGAGTCGTTGCCCATTTCGCGGGGCACGAGACGTTTCCGCTGCGGCAAATGTGGCTGAAGAAGGCCGTTGATCAGGCCATTAAAGGCGTGGTGCCTCGCTCCGCTTTCGCCGATGAAGACGCCATCGCGCAGTTTGGAGTCGGCAAGAACATGGTGGCTTCGATCCGCCATTGGGCTCTGGCTTGCGACGTGATCACGGACGACGATGACAGCGGCAACTACCCCGTCACCGCTATGGGTCGCCAAATTTTCGACGATGAAGGGCTCGACCCCTATTCGGAACATCCGAGCACGGCGTGGTATTGCCATTGGTGCTTGGCGGGGCGCGGCAAGCGCGCCACCACCTGGTATTGGCTCTTCAATCACGTCACTGGGTCGTCCTTCACCCGCGAGGAGTTGGAGGCGCCGCTCGCCGACTACGCAAAGAGCATCGACGCGAACCGCAGACTCTCGCCGGCCACGTTCTCCCGCGACATTGAGACCTGCCTGCGAGGCTACGCGCCTCGCGCGTCGGGCGCATCCCCCGAGGAATACGCAGAGCCGATGCTCGCCGAACTCGGGCTGATCTACGAAGAACGGAAAGGACATTTCGCGTTTCGCCGAGGGCCGAAGGCGACGCTTCGCGACGGCCTATTTGTCTTCGCGCTGCTCGATTACTGGGACCGCTCCGCCAAGGACCTCAGTTCCCTGCCGTTCGAGTCCATCGCCTACGGCGAAGGCTCTCCGGGCAGGGTGTTCAAACTCGACGAAGAGTCGGTGGCTGAAAGGTTGTTCGGACTCGAAGAACTCACCCATGGCGTCTTGACGTGGACCGACACCGCCGGCTTGCGCCAAGTGCTGCGCAATAACTCGAAGGCCGTCAATCTCCCGGCGCGCATGATGAAGCAAGCCTATGCGTGAAGTCAAAGACCTCCCGCTGTCCGAGGTGGTCCGCATATCGCGGCTGTATCAACGCTCGATCCGCATCGACACGGACCTCGGGCGTTCCGACGCGCTCGACGGCTATGTCTGCCACGCGACGGCTCGCGGCGTGCTGGAGAGCATGTCCAAGCAACTCACGCATAGCAATCAACGCGCTTTCACCTGGACGGGGCCGTTTGGCGGTGGCAAATCGTCCCTCGCCGTGGCCTTGGCGAGTGCCCTCTCGGATTCCAAGCACGTCAGGCAAAAGGCTCGCGAGCTTCTCGGAGCAAACAAGATCGACTCGTTCGACGCGGCCTTCGCCAGCAAGCGCGGATGGCTGGTGTTGCCCGCTGTTGGTAAGCGCGCGAGCGTGGTCGACGAGCTGGCCAAAGCGCTGCACAGGGCAAAGGGCTCACGTGGCGAGCCCAAGAAGCTGACGGCCACGGCGCTGATCGAACAAATCTGCGACTTGGCAGACTCGCGCCAGTGGGATGGAGTGCTCGTGCTCATCGACGAGATGGGCAAGTTTCTAGAAGCCTCCGCGCTGGGTGTGGGCGACGATTTGAACTTCTATCAAGATCTCGCCGAACTAGGTGGGCGCGCCAAGGGCAAGGTCGTCGTGGTCGGCATCTTGCACCAAGCTTTCGCCCAATACGCAAAGCGCTTGGGCATCGACACGCGCGACGATTGGGCGAAGGTTCAAGGGCGCTACGCGGACATTCCGCTTGTCGCGGCGAGCGATGAGGTCGTCGAGCTGATTGGGCGCGCAATCGAGTCGCAAGGCTTCGCGAAGTGGTCGCCGCCACAGTCGGAGGCTGTCGCGGCGTCCATCAGGTCGAGACGGCCCGCCGTAGGCTCGAACTTCGCGGCGAGCCTCACCAAGTGCTGGCCGCTGCACCCGGCCATGGCCGCTCTCCTCGGCCCCATCTCGAAGAGGCAGTTCGGACAAAACGAGCGCAGCGTCTTCGGATTCCTGGCCTCCGTCGAGTCCTCGGGCTTCCGCTCCTACTTGCAGTCCACGCTGGCGTCGAGCTCGCGCTGGTACCGGCCCGACGACTACTGGGACTACCTGCGAGCAAATTTGGAGCCCGCGATCCTGGCCTCTCCGGACGGGCACCGTTGGGCGCAGGCGGTCGAGGCCGTGGAGCGCGCAGAGGCCAAGAGCGGCGACCCGCTCCAAGTGGCGCTGATCAAGAACGTCGCAGTCATCGACCTGTTCCGAAACGGATCAGGCCTGGCCGCCGAGCTCGACGTGCTGGCCGCCATCTTCAACGAGGTTCCCCGCGCGAAGGTCGAGGAGGCGCTCGCGAGCCTCGCCGCTTTGAAGGTGCTCTTGTTCAAGAAGCACATCGGAGCCTGGTCGGTCTTCGAAGGCAGCGACTTCGACATCGAGGCGGCCATCGCCCAGGCGCGCTCGGCCCAACCCCATCTCGACTTTGCGTTGCTGTCCAGCCTCGCGAATCTGCATCCCGTTGTCGCAAAGCGGCACTACCACCACACCGGCACGATGCGCTGGATGAACATGGCGCTCTGCCGGCTGGCCGACGCTCCGAAACTCGCCGAGAAGTTCGCGCCAGCCCATGGAGAGTTCGGTCTTCTCGTCCTCGCGCTACCCGAGCGCGCGGAGAACGCGAAGGCGTCGTCGCGACAGGCCGCGCAGTTCGCCCGTTCGCGCCCGTGGCCCGTGGTCATCGGCGCCCCGCCCAATCACGCCAAGATCGAAGACCTCGGCGGCGAGCTGGTAGCCCTCCAGCAAGTCCAGGGACGCCACGAGCTCGTAGGCGACCCGGTGGCCCGCCGCGAAGTCCACGCCAGGCTCGCAGAGGTGCGGTCGGGCCTGCAGGAGGCCCTTCGGGCCGGCATCGCCAACGCCCGGTGGCAAATCGGCGCGGAGCCCGCCGTTAGCGGCATGAAGCTGTCGCGCATCGCGTCGGAGCTGGCGGACGATCTCTACAACCACGCGCCCGAAGTTTGGAGCGAATTGGTCAACCGTGAGAACCCTTCGAGCAACAGCGTGAAGGCGCGCCGCGACCTCATCCACCGGATGCTCAGCCACGAGGCCGTGGAGAACCTCGGTATCGACGGCTTTCCGGCCGAGCGCGGGCTGTATGTGGCCCTGCTCTCCCACGTGGGCCTACATGCGGTCGCGTCGGACGGCTCGTGGCGCATCAAGGCTCCCGAGGCAGGCAACGAGCTTTCTAAGAGCTTCGTGCCCCTCTGGGAGGCCACGAAGAAGGCGTTCGTGGACGCGCCGTCGCGCGTGTCGGCCCTCGAGATCCACAAGCTTTGGTCGCAGCCTCCTTTCGGCGTGCGCGCCGGATTGATGCCGGTCTACTTCACGGCCTTCATCCTGTCGAATCGGGGGAACCTGGCGGTCTACAAGGACGGCGTGTTCATTCCGGAGCTCACCGACGCGGACTTCGACGAATATCTGCAAGACGCTGGCCGCTTCTCGCTGCGCTGGATCGTCATCGACGAGCAGAAGACCGAAATTCTCCAAGCCGTCGCCAAGGTGCTCTCGGAGCTGCGCGCGGCGCCGGCATCCATGGACCCGCTTGAAGCGGCCAGGGGGCTCGTCGCCTTGGTCTTCGCCCTGCCGGCGTGGACCCAGCGCTCGTTGCGCCTGAGCGCCAAGGCGCGCGCCGTCAGAGACACCTTGCTCAAAGCGAGCGACCCGCACCGCGTCCTGTTCATCGATCTGCCCGCCGTGTTGGACAGCAAGGCCGGGACACAGTTCGTCGAAGAGTTGCGCGAGCCCGTGTCGGAGCTCGTCAACGCCTACGACCAGCTCCTGCGCGGAATCGAGGACCCGATGCTCGCGGAGCTCGACGCCTCTCGCGACGACTTCGCGAACCTGCGCACTCGGGCGGAAGCCCTTGAAGGCATGAGCGGCGATCTGCGGCAGGAGGCCTTCTGCGCCCGGCTGGCAAAACACGACGGTGGACGCGAGAGCATGGAGGGTCTTTTGAGCCTGGCGGCCAACAAGCCGCCGCGCGATTGGAACGACAGGGACATCGACGCGGCCAAGCTTGAAATCGCGCAGGCCGCGCTACGCTTCCGACGCGACGAGGCTTTCGTCGGCGTGAAGGGGCGCAAGCCCAAGACCGACGCGATGGCCGTGGTGTTTGGAGCGGGTCCGGAAACGCGGACTCTTTCCCGGACCTTCGTCGTCTCGGAAAGGCATGCACCCAGGATTGCGAAGATGGCGGACAAGCTGGTCGCCGATCTTCGGGCCGAAGGCCTCGACGTGGAGATGATGCTGGCGGCGCTCGCCAATGCGGGGATGCGCTTGACCGAAGAAGACAAACCGAACCGGAGTTCAACTCATGGCTGACAAACACGTGCTCGGAATTTCTGGCGGCCGCGACAGCGCCGCCCTCGCGGTCTACGTCAGGCAGCATCATCCGGAGTTGGATGTCGAATACTTCTTCACCGACACCGGCAAAGAGCTGCCGGAGGTCTACGAGTTTCTTGGCCGCCTGGAAGGCTTCCTGGGCAAGCCCATCGCGAGGCTAAATCCTCGTCGCGACTTCGATTTCTGGCTGCGCGAATACAACCACTTCCTTCCGTCGCCCCAGACTCGCTGGTGCACGCGCCAATTGAAGCTGGCGCCTTTCGAGCAGTGGGTGCGCCCAATGCTTGCCGCGGGAGATAAAGTCACGAGCTACGTAGCAATCCGCTCGGACGAGGACTACCGCGAGGGATACAGCGCCAAGCATCCCAACTTGACCGTGCGCCTGCCTTTCCGCGAGGACGGCATCGACAAGAAGGGCGTGCATGACATTCTGGACTCGTCCGGGGTCGGTATGCCCAAGTATTACGACTGGCGCTCGCGGAGCGGCTGCACGTTTTGCTTTTTCCAGCAGAAGATCGAGTGGGTCCGCTTGAAGGAACGCCATCCCGAGGCTTATGAGGAGGCGAAGAGCTACGAGAAGAACGCCCTCGAACATGGATCCCCTTTCACCTGGTCGAAGGGGGAGCCGCTCGACGAGCTCGAAAAGCCGGCGCGCGTCATCCAGATCGTTGCTGATTACGAGCTTCGAAAACAGCGTGAAGCTGCGAGCCGCCCCGTCAACCCGTTGAGGCCTATTGACGCGATCGAAGATATTGACGAAATCTTCGGTGAAGATGAGGGCGGCGGAGCTTGCGTCGTGTGCCACAAGTAAGCGCTTGACTTGGCCTCAAGATGCAAACCATCGACGTCAGCGACATAGAGCGGGACAAATTCTGTGGCGTTTAAGGTCACTGCCCGCACGATCTTGGAGCTCGGATCTGAACTCATCAGTTCAGACATCATCGCTTTTTATGAGCTGATCAAGAACGGATTTGACGCGGGAACCAGGGATGGAGTCGACATCCGGTTCAACATCGTTATCCGCCGCAATGCATACCTTGATCTCCGACGCAAAGCTCTTGCCGCGTCGTCGCCGACCAGTGAGATTGCCGCTTTGGCCCTGGTCGCGTTAAACGCTGACGCATCCACCGAATTGCTGGATCTGGCCAAGGCGTTGCTTGAAGGACCAGCCACCGGACAAGAACTCGCGGATGCGCTCGACCAAATCTACGAGATGAGCCACATCGTTGTCAGCGACACCGGCTGGGGTATGTCCGTTGATGACCTGAACAACAATTTCTTGGTCATTGGCACCGCATCGCGAAAGCGAGAGGTCGACAAAGCTCTTCAGGCTGGCGCATCTAAATCGCCTTTCCTTGGCGAGAAAGGCATCGGGCGTCTTTCGGCCATGCGCCTAGGGGACACCCTCCGTGTCGAGACCGCAAGAGCGTCAGACACCCATCTCCACACTCTCGATATCGACTGGTCAGACTTCGCCCAAATTGACGCGATGCTGGCAGACATCGACATCCACCCCAAGCAAGGGGACGCCGTGGATCCTGCGGGCTGGTCGGGCACCCGAATCATCATCGGAAAGCTAACCGAAGATTGGACTGCCGAACGCGTCAAGCGGATGGCGGACTATGACTTCTCACGCTTGACGGACCCGTTTGTCGATCCGAAGAAGCGCCCCAGAGTCGCGCTCTACTGGAATGAAGATCGTGTCACCATTCCATGGATGCAAAAAGCGCTCGTTCAAGGCGCGCATGTGTCTGTTGAAGGCGCATACACGTTGGTGGACGGGAAGCCGCAACTTGCCTGTGACGTAGAGGTGAAAAATCTTGGCTTTCCCCACCCGGTTGAGACCGAGAGCTATCTTATTGCCGCTGACGACCTTGAATCGGCCGTGATTGGCACTTCGCGGGAGATACCGGAGAGCGCTCTTGCTTCACTTGGACCGTTTAGCTTTCAGGTCCATTGGTACAACCGGCGCCTACTCACCTCCATGGATGGAATCGGGGACTTGCGCGCCGTCCGAGAACAGCAGCAGCGTTGGTCTGGAATACTGTTGTATCGAGATGGTTTCCGTGTGTTTCCTTACGGCGAGGATGAAGATGATTGGCTTGCCTTGGACCGCAAGGCTTTAGCCCGGACCGGATACACACTCAATAAAGCCCAGTTCGTTGGCAAGGTAGATATCTCTCGCGTTGCCAATACCGCCTTGGTTGATCAGACGAACCGCGAAGGCCTTCGCGAAACCCCCGAGCAGCAGGTCTTCTTGGGCGTCATGCAATACGTGATTCAAGACTTGCTATTCAAGTCTATGAAGAACGTCGAAAGGCAATACAAGGCACAAAAGGTCGATCTCAGCGACGCCAAGACCGAAGTTGCGAGTTTGGATGCTCGTGCGAAAAGCGCACTAGCAAGGCTTCGGCAGGTTGCGCCCAAAGGCGATCCTTCCGTTGAGGAGCTCCAACAGACACTGTTTGAGTTTTCCGAGTTTGCCGAGCGCGCCCGCCAGCGCATCGAGGAAGTTGAGCAGGAAAGCCGCCAAATGATTGAAATGGCTGGCGTCGGACTCATGGTCGAAGTGGTGGCGCACGAGCTGGCGCGCGCCTCAGAAAACGCGTTGGAAAACCTTGAGACCTTGCGAGGCAAAAACGTTCCCGCAGAGGTGAGAGCCAAACTTGACTCGCTACGAGCTCAAATGAAGAGCCTCGGGAAACGGATCAGAGTGCTAGATCCGCTCAGCGTTTCGGGGCGCCAGCGGGTCGAGACTTTTGACTTGCGCGAGCTTGTTCTGAATACACTGGAAGCCCATCAAGCGCAGTTCGAGCGCCACAAGATCACGGTGAAGCTTTCGGCTTCGGATGGCGCTGTGAATGTGCGCACGGTTAAGGGTATGGTCGTCCAAATCCTTGAGAACTTGATTTCGAATTCGAAGTATTGGCTGGAGGTGGGCGCCGGAAAGCAATCTGGAAAGAAGTCCACGATCTCCATCACCCTGTTGCCCTCGCCCCCCACCATCGTGTTCGAGGACAACGGTCCTGGCATCGCCCAAGAAAATCGGGAACGTGTCTTCCGATCATTCTTTTCGTTGAAGGAGAAGTCGAAGCGGCGCGGCCTCGGACTATTCATCGCGAGCGAGTGCGCGAACTACATGGGCGGAACCCTGACCCTCGATGCCAATCCGGAGAATCCGAATGGCCGACTCAATCGCTTCACGCTCGAGTTGCCATTGAACACGACAAAGTAATGGCCGAACTCTCAGACATTCTTGCGGCGGCGAAAGTTGCGCGAGCACTGATCGTCGATGATGCTTTCGACGAAGTTCCTCTTGCCGATGACCTCGCCATTGATGGTGAGCAATGGACGCACTTCTTTGATGACTTGGGCTCCGCTGATCACGAGGCATTGAACGCCGTCTTTCCTGGATATTCCGATTTGGGAGCGGAGGATCTCCAAAGGTCCGATGGCTTTGTGAGCTGCCTCTGGGCCAATAAGTCGCAGATTGTCCCTGCGCTCTGCGAGGCGCTTTTCGCGCGGTATGTCGCAGACATGCAGGCTGACATTGCCCACCTCGGTATCTTGAGGAAGCTGCTCGAAGGCTGTGGCTTGGAATGCAAGGAGGTAGGGCGTAACTTTGTGCCAGCGGTCGCTGACGCCGATATCGTCTTCATGGACCTCTACCTCTGCTCCGCGCAACGCCCGGATGACATAAAGGTTTCGATCGAAGGCCTAGCAAGCGCGATCGTTGAACGCAGAACGAGACCTCCCCTTGTGATTCTCATGTCTCGCAGCTCCCGGCTACAAGACAAGCGATTGGAATTTCGCGACAGCACCAAGCTCTTTGAAAGCACATTCCGGATACTTGAAAAAGCGGACATCCAGGTGGATGGTGTTGTCCAGAGGGTCGTCGGACGCCTTGCGACGCACTATCAAAATTCGCTCAGGCTTTCGGAATTCGTCTGCGCGTGGGAGGATGGCCTCGACGCGGCCAAGGACAGGACCACGAAGCTCATTCGAAAACTCGGCCTATCCGATTTCGCGCAAATCCAGCACCTATTGCTCTCGGCCGAGGGTGAGCCAATGGGAAGCTACCTGGTTGATGTTCTCGACAAAGTCCTGCAACACGAGATCGAAGCCAACTCAAACATCATCGACACCGCGCTCGCGTTGAACAAGCTCGATGTCTCGAAGATCCCAGCTCCGCTGGTTCCCGGCGCGAACGATCTTTTAGAGTTCGTCGAGCACTCCCTCTTTCACAATCGCGCCCGGCTGAAGCTTCCAGGGGCTATGGATTCTGCTGTCTCCTTTGGCGACTTGCTGCGCAGGAAGCGCCCTGCTCCCGCAGCCGCTGCGGTTGCAGCCGAAGTCGCCCAGCCCGTCGTCTTGCCCGAAATTCAGAGCGACATGGTCATGGCGGTCTTGAGTCCTGCATGCGACTTGCAGCGCAATCAGTTGAAGCGCGTCTTACTGCTTGTCGGCGAGCTCCTTGTCCTCAAACCGGAAGCATGGAGCGCAAAGATCGACGGCGCGAGGACGCCCGTCTTCGACTTGGGTGATGGCATACGGCGAAGCATCAGGTGGGATGTGAAGCATGTCCTAATGCTCACTCATGCCGAATTGAACGAACTTCTTACCTCCGCTCAGCCTAGTTTTGAAAAGGTCGGACGGCTGCGCGACTTACACGCGCTAGAAATCCAACAGAAGCTATTGTCATCAATGGGCCGGGTTGGCTTGGCGGCGCCCATGCCGGCAACGCACGCGGTCAGGATTCAGGCATTCACGTGCGGCACAGACAAGAAGCTTAAGGAACTGAACGTCGCATCGTTGGCGGACGGTGGAGTTTGCTTCATCGGGAGGAGCTCTGACGGGGAGAAGCCGCAAGAAAGACTTATCCTTACCGAACGCGCCTGCGAGGACATTTGTCGCGCGGTCGATCAGGTCGCCCTTGATGCAGTTCACGAGCGGTCGAGAGACATACTCAAATCCATTCAGAAGTCTAGCGTTTTGTATGAGACGCTGGAGCAAGGCCTTGTCGTCGCCAATCTTGGCAACGAGAACTTCATCGAGTTCAAGTCGAGCGGCGCGGTCACACAGGGCTTGATAGCCCGAAACAAGAAGCAGATTGACTCGCCCCTTGCCAGCAAAGATCTCCCTCATTCGGGTCTAGTGCTCATTGCATACGATGGCCCCGGCGATGCCACGCCTCCGCCCGCTGAGGGAGACGCCACTGCGCAGGATTTGGAAGGCGCTGCCGCAGCCGACAAAAGTAAACCCGCGGCCGCCGCGTAGCCCTGTGAAACCCCATTCCATGCATGCGAGAAACGGAGATGCAACCGCTTAGGTCCGAAGACGACGTTCGGACAAAGGTCGTCGTGCCTTGGTTGCTCGCGCACGGATTCTCCCTTGCAGCGCTTTCTCTCGAATTCTCTTTTCGGATTCGACTTGGCAAATCAATCGTGCATGTCGGAGGAGGCGCAACCTCTCGCGACGAAGCGTATACGACATACTCTCCTCGGGCCGATGTCTTAGTTCGCAACGAGCGTGGCGAGAATTTGCTGATTGTTGAAGTCAAGGCGCCAGGCGAGGCTCTTGACGACCAAGCGCGGGATCAGGGCATCTCGTATGCCAGATGCATCGCGGAAGGCAACATCGCGCCCTACGTGGTATTGACCAACGGATTGAGCAACCGCGTCTTTGATAGCATTTCAAGGTCAGAAGTCGGGCCGGACGTGCGACTGAGCGCCGCTTGCGGTTCCAGAAACCTCTACGTCACCACTGACGATCTGTCGCTGCGCGCAGAAGCCCTCGAGGCGCTCATATCGTTCTCGTCAGAGAACCTCATAGCTTTTTGCGAGGCGCAGGCGCGCTTTCGCATGAAGCCACTATCCGGCGAAAGACTCGATTCCGACAAGAAGTTCATTCCCGACCTCTTTGTGAAGAGGGAAGATGTTGCGTCTCTTCTATCGGATGCTCTCGACGGCAAGGCCCATCGCGTGACGTTGCTGATAGGTCACCCGCAAGTCGGCAAGACGAACGTCGTTTGCCACACAGTCATCGAGCGGCTCGCGCTCGGGCAGCCGTGTCTCTTCTATCCCGCCATTGGCCTCCAGCAGTCCCTTTTAGCCGAGATCGCGAACGACTTCGAGTGGGAGTTTTCCGGCGCATCGGACACTTACAGCCAGTTGGCGCGCAAGATGAACAACGTCTTGCAGCGGACAAACAAGAAGTTGACCATCTTTATTGATGGCTTGAACGAGGCAAGCGTTCAGTTGGCCCGCGCAATCGACGCTGATTGCAGCCGATTGTCCAGCGATCGCATTCAGATCGTCATCTCACTGACGCACAGCTCAGCGACAAGAGTACTGAGAGACGCCGGGGGAAATTCCTCCTTTCTTGCTGAGGAAGCTGGCATCTCCAGTCAAGGCGCGAGCCTCATTGAACTTGACCCTGAGGCCGCAGCCAAGACAAGCGGCTGGAATTGCATCCACGTGAGACGTTACTCGCCCCGCGAGTGCGATCGAGCCTATGAGGTCTACGCGTCCGCGTATCAGGTGACTGTTCCGGGGTCCCATAAGAAGACACTGGATCCTTATGTGCTGGGCATCGCAATGAAGCAGTACCGTGGAGAGCGCCTCCCGGAGTCTTTGGATGAACCGAGCCTTCTCAAGAGCTTCATCGTCAACAAGATTGGACGTGCTGTCGGCCTGGAGAACTACAACGTTCTTCCTTGCCTGCGAGAACTTGGTAGAGAGATCGTTCGCAGCGGCGCGCCGGTTCCTCTTGAAGCCCTCTGCAAGATATGGTCGCATCCAATCGCTCAAAAGATACCTAGCGGTTTTTTTGAATCGGCATTGTTGATGACCGAGATCGACGCGAACGGTCAACCCTCAGTGGACTTTTACTACGGCCGGGAGCGGGACTATGTCATTGCGTGCATGGCGCAAAATTGGCCTCGGAAACTGGCTAGCCAAGAAGACATGGAAATCGAGTTCTCCATCTCGGCTGACACTGGCGCCGGAAAGGACGCCTTGGGTTGGTTTCTGAGACAGCCACCCACGGTGGAGCTACTGAAGGCGCGGCCCGGGGGAATTCCGTCCTATTCAAACCCTCGCGTGAGGCGAATCCTATTGTTGTCACTTTGCGAGTACTCATCGTCGCGTGGCGAGGAGGACGAGGACCTGCTTCGTTTTGCAGTGGGGAGCGCGCTGAACGATCCGGACAATCTTGCTCGCATCGAAGCTGTCAAGCTCGTAGCGCTAAATTCCGGCGACTCGGACCAACTAGCTTCCGTGCTTGGAAGTGGTTCGTCTCTGAGTGACTTCATCGGGGCCATTCTCGGTATCAGCGAAGAATTTCCATTCCAGGCAGAGGCGGCCGGGCGAGTAGTTCTGGATGCGCTGCGATCATTGCACTGGGACTTTGGTGACACAGACGATGACGGCATATCACAGATAAGTGACATCTTGGTCGGCCTGAACGAGCACCCGCTGGCCAACATTCGCAAAGAATCCAATACCTGTCTCGGCTACGTCGCCCCGTTCGCATTTGTGCAAAGTCTTTCCGAGAAGATCGAACGACAGTCGAAACACATACATCAAGGCAACTTTGGGGAATTTGCAGAAGGAATCAGGAATGCCGCAAACGAGTTGAGTGACTCCTATTACGGAAACATGTGTCCGGGAGCTCTTGACGGCATTCTTGAGGACCCCGATTACCAAGCGGCCGAATATCTCAAGATGAGTCGGAGTCTCGGCCCAATCATTCGTGTCTTTGGTGGCATCGGCGGGATCGACACCTTCCAATCAATTTTGGAAGATCTCGGTCGCGGCCTGGAGGAATCAACAGATATAACAGAGAGTGGTCCGTATCTTGATACGCATACTCTTCCGTTACTCTTTGAAGACGAAGGCAAATAGGTTCGCATAGCTCTCAACGGACCCCTACACGGGTTTCTTTGCCTCGCACATGTTGCAGCGTCGCTTACAGATCGCCTGAGTTTGCAGCAATTGCCGCGACCGCAAGGCCGATGTCTTCATCGCTGAGAAATGGTGCCTGGGCGTAGACCAGGCCTTGTTCGCCTGTGAGCTTCGCGGCCATGTGACCTTTACCAAGTAGCAATTCGGCGCCCGACCGATCCAGCGTGATTTTCGATGTCGCCTCGCTCGCCACTTTCAAGATCAGCCGGTTGCCGAGGTTGTCCCGCAGTTGCATCGGCATCACGTCCTTGTCGGGCCGCTGGGCCGCGAAGATCAAGTGGATGCCAGCGGCGCGAGCCTTAACGCCCAACCGCTGCACTGCGGCGCTGACGGCTTTCTTGTAAGCATCGTCCAGCATCCAATCGGCGAACTCGTCGTGGACCAGGAAGATCAATGGGAGACGGCTCTCTGGCGCGGCCTTGGCGTTGAAGCTGGTCAGATTATTCGCGCGAACGTTGTGGAACTGCTGATAACGAGACTCCATCTCTTGGACGAGACCTTCGAGAATGGTTGCCGCGCGAGCTTTCTCAATGACGATGGGCTCGCGCATATGCGGCAGCACTTCGAGTGGCGCATAGTCCACCCCCATCTTGGGATCAATCAACACGATCTGCGCAAGCTCCTTCGGATTGGTCGCGGCAATATCGAGAAGCAATGACTGAACCAACACCGATTTTCCACTACCGGTCGCCCCTGCCACCAGCGAATGCGGGTCGTGCGACGAAAGGCCGCCGAATTCCCCTCCCAAGTTCAGGTAAAGAATCGATCCATTGATCTCCTGCAGCCCCAGGACGAATGATGTGTTGACTCCCGCCGCGTTGCGATTTAGCGAGCGCTTCGCCCAAAGGTCCCAAAGCGATACGGATTGACGCTTCGCGCCAGCGATGGTCACCACGATCTCACCAGGCATCGGCTGAACGGTCACCAAGTTGATGGCATGCGTCGTGAGAAGCTGCATGCGTTTGGCTTCAATGTCCTCAACACGCAGCCGGTCCGAACCCGCCAACTTCACCAAGCAGCCATTGGGCGTGAGGCGCGTTCCCTTGACCGCAGCCTGCAGGCCGTAGCCGTTGAGCGCGATGCGCAACTTTGCGGTGACCTCCTCCGCCCATGCTGCGCGTTCATCTTCGGAGCTACCTGCGACGCGGGACTTCTCCGCCACCAATGCGTCCAGGTGGCCCCCCGGCAGGCTGGATGCGCCGGCATGGGGAACACCTGGCGTTGCGGGCTGCGACTCCGCGACGGGGGTCGCCTCCTCCAGTGACGGGACCGCTGCTTGGCCGGGAGGATTGGATGGCTGGACGGGTGGCGTCGGCGTACGAGCGCCGGAGTCGTGGTCGGTCGGTGGCGGGCCATCAGAAGGTGGAGGCGGCGCAGCTCCCGAAGCGAGAAGGCCCACCATCGATGTCCAAGTCACCCTGGGCGCGGGCAATTTCATCTCCTCAGATCCCCAGGGCGTCTGGGGGCCGAGCGCCTGGCGCACGGTAGCGGGATTCGCCTTTGACGCATAGGCCTCGGCAAGCGCCCGAAGCTCCTGCCTGTCGAAGACCTCCTGCCATGCTGTCAAGCCGTCGCCTCCGTCCATCGAGCTTTGCTCGGACTGCGACACCGAAGAGGCTGGGTCTGCTGAATGAACGAAGACGTGCGAGTAACCGCGCAGAGAGATGGGAGCTTCCCCCGAGCGCAGCCGCGCGCGCGCCTTTTCCAACAAGTTCGTGGCGCCTGGCGGAATATGCGCGTCGAGCAACAAATCGGCCAGACGGGAAAGCCAGACATCGCGGTCGAGTCGTCCAGGATCTCCAAACAACGCACTCCTAAAGACGTTGAGCGTCGACAAAAGCTGGGCCTTTGAATGACGCTTCGCCTCCGAGCACGCATCGCCGGCCACATATTTCGATTCAACGATGGCAATGTGAAGGTGCGGTTCGCCATCGCGCTCCTCCACGCAAAGCGCGAGGATGTCTGCGATCCGGCTTTCCTTCTGCGCGAGCCAACTCGCATAGTCGTCCAACAGAAAGAAGGCGCAAAAGCTTGGGCGAGCACCCGAGCCAGCCAGCGCCTTTAGCTCAGAATCGACCAGATATCGACTCAGCACCAGGCCAAGCATTTCACCGGCCGACACGCCGCGCTTCGCGGCTCGCATGACGATGTCGCCGGAGATCGATAGAGCATCGTTCTTGACGCCCGCGACCACGCTCTCAAGCGTCGCCTCGTCGATTGACAACCCCAATTCTCCGAGGCGCCGTCTTGCCAGCACCCCAAGAAGTCTGAGCTCCGACGTGGAGCTCACGATCATGTTCCGCCCATTGGTAGACGCGCGACGGTAGCGCACGATGGTGATGCCATTTTCACGAAGCTGCCGCTTGTCCAGCAGCTCGTCATACGTGGCGACCCATTCCGCCATCGAATGGGCATCGTCAAGCGTCTCTTTGAGCGCGGCACTCTCCAGCGATATGCGGCGCGCGGGCAGAACGCGCTCGCCATCCACGGGATCGGCGCGGCGCGCGATGGAACCCACGGCCGCGACATACGCCCAGCCGGTGGCGGTCTGCTGCGGGCACGTGAGGAACGTGGTCGATTTGAGCTCATCCTCACCCGACACGCTGCGGTAAGACCACCTCGATGGCGCGTGCTCCAAGCTGGGGCGCTCGTTCGCCCATGGCACCTTGATCCATTCGACGCCCGCCGCGCGGGAAACCACGTCATGCAGAAACGCAATGTCGAAAGGCTTAAATCCAGCGGACGATGGAGGTGTCGACGCGGCCGGAACCGCGGCGATTCGAAGTTTGGAAATGAAGTTCTCTGAAGTCTCGCTGACGACTGGCAAGTCGGGATCGTCGCCCGCCTTGGTCACGAGCTCGGCATAGACCTGTCTGAGCTTGTTCGGATCGCGATGACGCACGGCCACGGCGCACTGAAAATCGTCCTCGCGCTCGGCTTGAACGCGCGAGAGCTCGTGAACGACCGCGAGAGGCAACTCGGCGGCGTCCGCGTTATACAGGAGCACGCTCAGGTTGCTAGCCTCGTGAGGCTGCAAGCTCACATAGCGATCCAACAGCTCCTTGACTTGCTTTGCCGCAGCAGAGGGGTCAACGTCGGTGAGGAACTCCTGGTCGCCACTCACCGGCATCTCCATCAGGCTGTAGCCGTTGACGGTCGCGCTCTCGGATACGAGCTCAGGCGAGCCGGAGCGCTCGGCAATCGCAATCTCAGGATAGAACGGGTGCCGAATTTCGTCGGAAAACTCTTTGATGAAGATCCCTTGATCCCCAAAGCGGACATCCACACCGGCAAGCAGATGCGACGCCAGGCCAGCAACGCGTCGAGTCTTGACCGCAAGCGCCTTCATGCGCTCGGGGTGCCACGGCGGGATGATGACACAGGGCTGCTCGCCAGACACGCGCACCGTCCCGATAGAAAGGATTTCCGCCACCAGCTTCGAGCGGCAAACGTCGCCTCGCGCGTGGATCGCCAAGGCTCGCAACAACTCAGCATAGGATTCCGACTGGCGCTCCACGGCTTCGCCATGCAACCCGAACGCGATGAAATCCTCCATCGCCTTCGCATAGTCCCCCTCGAAACGATCCCACGCCTCGCGGACCGCATCTCGCTGCTCAGGGGTCAATCGCCCTTGCGTCGCCAATTCATCGATGCGGCGCTTAATGTCTTGCCGCATGCTTTTGAGTTTTCCTGCGGGCGGCACCAACGACCCAGCGTCCGCGGAAAATGTGGCTTCCAAGGTCGCCGTGTCGTCAAGCGATACGCTCTGCACCCCGCCCTTTTTGCTGACAAGGCGCCGCGGAACGGACGTGCAATTGATGCCGCCCTTCTCCATAAGCCTTTTCATGTCGTCGACCATCGCAAGGCCGATCGCTTCCGGCTTGAACGACCAGACCAACTGGCTCTTCCGAAGCTGGACCTCTTGGCCATTCACACGCTCGTTGAGAACAGCGTCAAATTTGATCTGGACGGCCGCGCGCGCCACGGACTCAGATGGCTTGGGAGGCTTGTTGAGGCGCTCGTTTTCGAACTGGAAGAATGGCCGATACGCGAAAATGGGATCGAGATGTCCAGCCGTATGCATCTTTGTCGAATGCCACCGCACTCGCTCGCCCATCAACTCCTTGAGCCCTCGATACATCGCCGAAAAATACGAACCCACATCGTAGTTGTATCGCTCGCGCCAGACCTTCCGACCCTTGGTCACTGTCATGTGCAAAACGCGTTCGCCTTTGGGCTCCGGCGCACTCGCCACGAGTCGAGAGACAAGTTCAGAGAAGCCTTCTAGAAAATCCACGCAGTCGATGGGCTTGCCGTAGATGATCTTTTCCCACTTGGCGAGTAACGGCTTGTTGTCCTCGAAGAACGAGCGATGGCCTTGAAAGAACTCCTCGTCAGCGTCGTTCCACTCTGAGCGCTTTTCGCGCGTCTTCAAATCCTCGAGGTGGGCAAGCCACTCCTTGGTGAGCACCGGCTCGTTGAGTTCGTTTTCGAAGAAATACAACGTGTCCTCGGCCAGTCCACGCTGCTGCTCACGCGGCTTTTCGAAGATGAAGTGAACTCCATGCTCTTCCCACTCCAGCTCGGCAACGTCGGAGCGAGCAGCGCTGTCGGAGTCCGAGGCCTTGATGAAGGCGTCCAGCACAGGCCGCGCAGCGGCCGAAATCGAGGCCAGGTTGTCCTCGAACCGCGCGCGCATGTCATCCTGATCGATGACCTGCCCCGTGGGTCTTCGCTTGAAAAGAAGCGGCTGGCGGCTGGTGAAAAGCTTGGCAAACGCCTTTCTCCAAGGCGCAAGCTGCTTGCCGTAAGTTTTGGTGCTCGCGAAGAATGCTGTGTCACGGGGAAGCCCGACGCAAGGAAGAGCCCAACCGACGGCGTTCCGAATGGGCAGGCCGCGCGACGGGTGAAAAGCCTCGCTGATCTTCGAGCAGAACTCGCCAAGTTGCACGAGAGAAAGATCGGTCACATGGACCAGGCCAGAGATCGCGGCGGCAAATATCGCCCGATCTTCGACAGTCGGCGCCAGCGATGCGACATGGCACGTCGCCTCCACCCAAAACTTTTCATGCGAGCGCAGCTCTTTCGCGCCGAGGGCGGCGACGTGCCCCAATGTATCGCCCAAGCCCGGCTCGGTGCCGTTCGCCGTAAGCATCACGCTCTTCGCGGGGTCCTGATTTCGCGCGGCGCCGGCGTTCTCCGACGTCAGCGCATCTTCCGGGAGTCCCTCTCCCTGCACCAACCAACGCGGGATTCTGAGCTCCACGCGATCGGCGAGCATCGCATTGAGGCGAATCTCGCGCACTGCCGCCGCGATCTGGCCGCCGTCGAGTTTGTCGAGGCGAAAATACGACGTGTCCGGCGGAGGCTCGCCCTCGGCAATCGCGGGAAGCCGCGAAAGAAGGACAGACGCCACGACGCGTCCGATGATTTTGTCGGCGCTCACGAGACCACCTCGGCAGCGAAGGGATTCTCGACAAAAGAGCAGGAGTCCGAGAGCCTGCGGACTAAACCCAGACCCACAAGCCTGGCTTCCAGCTTGTCCTTGTTGTCGCTGAGCGCTTCTTGGTCGACTTGCTGCGACTTCACAAGGCGCGCGCCTTCAATGTCGCCGACGATCAGACCGTATCTGGAACGGGCGAGCGCAAGGAAATCGTCGAACTGCATCCGCTTGTCGACGACCGAGACAACGAGAGTCTTCAGTAGTTTGTCGTTGGGGGCGTAGCGCGTGCGGCGCGAGAGACGCCGTGAGGTGAGCCCCAACGCGCGCGACCACGTCCCGTGAATCTTTCCAACGTGATCCTCATGCCTGGACTCGGCTGCTACCGCCAGCTTTGCGACAAGCTCATCGCCCGTGTCAGCGTCCGTCACGCTCTCATCCGAGCCATTCGCTGCAGGCCATTGAAACCAAGACTGCATCAAGGCAGCCGCCGCTCCATTGGGGTCCCGCGACTGCAAAGCTTGCGCCCACTCGTTGGTCATCCGAATTTTCTCGACTGCAGCGCGCACGGCGCGATAAGACAATCCTTGATTGGCCTGGAAAGACTCGCCGGACAATGCCCTCACCTTGGTTCGCTCGCGAGAGACTATCTCGCACACCAATTCCACCGGATCAGAGTCTCCCGCCTCGGCTTTCGCGCATTCAAGGAAATAAAGGAGCGTGTTCAGACCTGCGTTGGCAATCAAGTGCTCCAATGCGTCGTAGACAGGCATGTCGCGAGAGAGGATCGCTAGCCAATCCTCACAAATGATGTCGAACCGAGGATGCCGCTCGTAGGGCAGGTAGCCCAACGGACGATCATTGGCCGCGAACTCGGGTTCGCCTTGCAGAGCGCGCGCCAGCCTGTTCATGGGAGCGCTGGCGTCGAAGAGGCGCTCCTTCAGCAAGGCACCTAGTTCCGGGCCGCGAGTCGCTCGGGAGAGCATCAAGTAAAGTAACTCGCCTCCACGGGCGAAGAATCGACGGTCGTTGCTGGCCGCTCCATTGGAACCCACGCGCACATCCTCATATAGCGCGTCGGGCCCGAATGGGAATACGAATTTGGAGCTCCACCGCTTGTTGCTTCGCGCCTCGAACGCAGACGATCTCAAGAGTTCGACCGCCTTAGCAAAATCGTCAAACTCGGAGAAGCGAACCCGCAGATAGTTCAAGTCCCACTCGCCCAGCGACACGCAATCTTGCGAAAACCGCTCCGTCCACTGGCGCCATTTCTCGTCGTTGGAGATGGAGCGTTGGCGGATGGACTCGACATAGGGATTGTTGAACAGGAGCGCTCGTAGCCGTGTTTGGCGTTGCGGCCTGAATCGCATGGCATCCGCGTTCGTGGGCTGCAGCGGCGCTTTAAGATTCGAGCCGAGAACTCCAAGAAACTCCAGCACGAGCAGATGGGGATGCTGGTCGTCGTGAAGCCTGTGACCCCAGATGTGCTCGTCAACAGCGAAGTCGACGCCTTCAATGCGCGGCCTCATGCCACCGTCCTTATGGTCACCGGCCGTGAGAACCCCATGCCAGATTGCTCCATGTCGATGAAGTTGAGCGTTAACGTTTGATCGTTCGCCGCGTCGTCCTCATCGTCGGCTGCTCGTTGACGCCTTAGCAGCTCGGCCTTTCGCAGAAGTCGAGCCTTGAACGCAAGCAAGTCTTCCAAGCACTCGTTCGAGAAACTTCCGGGGAGAGCTCCGTCGGCAACGCGACAAAGAAACTCAAACCTTACGGGAGTCAGCGCCAAGGAAGCAGGACTCTCCTCGTTCGCGACCAGCGCCACTTCGACCAGAGGCCGGCCAGAAAGGGCTTCCAAACGCGCGCGCATGCCAACGCCGCCAACCCGCCGTGCGGGAGCTTCCGTGTCGCACAGCACGCTTACGCGCGACTGCGTGTACCCCCCTGAACTGGCCACGAAAATCTTGTCGCCATTCTCAATCAGCAGGCCCGTCATGACACGATTTAGGCCCTTGGCAAGGCGGGCGCGCGTGGGTTCCGATATGGGCCGCTGTTTCGCAACGTCCGCCGTCAACGCGAGATATTCACCTGCAAAACAAAAGACAGACAGAGGCCAGTGCGGGTAATCGGGGTCGCCGTCCGGCGTGGTGAAGAACAGTCTTCGGCGCTGCGCCTCGAGGCGAGAAAGGAAGGCAGTCGCGCCTGCTTCCAATCGCGCTTCTTCCTCACCTTCCAGATATTGGCGCAAGTCCGCCAGATAGCCAGCATTCGCTCCATAGACGGAGTCGGATCGTAAAAGACGGTCAAATGCGGGTGCCAAGGTTGGGTCGTCGGCGCCATAAACCATGAGGCCATCCGCCCCGTTTGTGGTCTCCGAACCGATGCCGAACGAAGCCAATGCCTGAAACACCAAGCGTTGCCTCATTTTCTTCTTCAAGTTTGCGCCGAATATGTTTGAGTAGATGCTCGCGCTCTCCACGTCTTGGCGGTCCTGAATACCGGGCACGTCGGCGCATGTCATCAGCCCCTCTTTAGCGTTGGGGTGGCCTAGGATCATGTTGGACGCGAGAGTGAGCATGTCGCGCACCGGGAGATGCCAGCCATTGAGTTTGGCAACATCGGTAACGTCGCCCAATCGACGGGCCAGAAGCCCGCCGTCCCCGGTTCCCAACATCCGATTTCTATTCTCGTAGATTGGGCAGACCCTGCCGTCTCCTTGATGCCCACAACCGTCGCACTTGTCCCATTCCGGATGGCGTGCGACAGCGGTAAATACATTGTCCAGTGTCTCGCGGTTCACCGAATTGCTCAGATCGAAAATTGCGAGCCTTGGCATGGGATGCGCCGCCTGCAAAAATGCGTTCTGAATGACTTCGCGCAACTCGCTTTGGCGTCCCCGTCGATTTCCAAAATCCCTCAATCGCTCGAGGATCTGGCCATGGTTAGCGGCGATAACCAGGAATCGCTGATCCTCTTCGCCAAGCGCCGACTGCTCAAGCAGATTCATGGCGGCATCACTCAAGTCTTGGCCAAGTTCACTAAGGTCTTTGACGAAAACGGCGACCCGCCCATCGGCGAGGGTTAACTCTTTTACGACGCTAGCCGCGGCCCAATCGCGACTGTTCCCGCCCAAATCCAGCCACAGGCTTCTGCAATGGAATGTTTTGCCGTCGCCTGCAGTGCCCGCAATCAAAATTGAGCCTGGCGCGCCGGTGGCGACGCGCTCCTGAATGTCAGCGAGCCGCGGCGTCGGTAGATTTATCGCTTGAACTTTGGCCTTCGCAAGGGCTTTAGTGACATGCTCGTCAAATAAGGCGCCATTCTCAGGAGTCGGCCCGTAGGAGCGCAGAAAGCGAACCCATGCGTTGGCCGGGTGGCTGCCTAAAGCTAGCGCGCCCGGCGGGGCCGGCGTGGCATCTGTCATTTTGCTCTCTCCATTGGCGAACAGAGGGCACTGGCCCTCCCCTCGGATATCTTGGAACGTCTACGCGTCCTCTAAGGCCATTATTGCCCGAAAACTCTAAGGCTTTTTACTTCCAACCTTCTGCCCAGCCGATCGGGACATCGTCATGTTCGGCTACTTATTCGGAGTGCTTCTGCATTGTGGTCAACCGACGTTCAAAGCCATGAATGTATTCGCGAATTCGCTCGACTGCCTTTGCTGCGGTGAAGATGGCAAGCGGATCTTTCGGGAAAAATTGATCCGACTGTGCAAGCACCCGGCGCGCTGCTCTACTCCAATACGCGATTGTTTAAATCGTCCCAGGACGCATCCTTTCGGATCACCGACAAGGAACCTCTACGCTCTTCCAACAGTCCATGCTCAAACCGAACACTTCTCAATTCCACCCGCCTTCTATCGCTCTTGTGCGACGTAGCGCGCATTCCCGCGTTCAGCCGCTCAGCGTTCTTCTCTGGATGACTTGCGCGCCACGGACGCGCTCATTGATGAATCGATGCGAATCTTCCTCATAGCGGTGCACGCTGTTGAGTTGATGGTCACGAACTGCTCGAAGTTTCATGGCCCACAGATATCAGACGCATAGTTGACGAAGTTTTTGCTTCTCGGTGTTCATTTGCTGCATGGTATTGATGACGAGGCGGCCCCTTTCACTCGCTTGCGTCCTTCGTCGGTTTCGATGCACGACTTGCGCCAGCGCTTGGCCCGGCATAGCCCTTCTCTAGAAGTGCGAGACCCAGGTCGTACCGCTTGTCGACGTGCTGCTTCTTGCGGAATACCTCGCCGTACTCGTCACGCGGCCTGTCGCGGGGATCGCCCTTGAAGGACAGCCAGTTGAAGCTGGTTGTTACCGCAAAGCTGTCATCCGATACCAAAGCCTTTCGATGGGTGTTACCCACGTAGACCAACTTGAAGTTCGGATACTTGCTGGCGAGCTGGCCCAGGTCTCGCTCAGCCTGAGGCGTGATTGGCAACTTGTTTTGTGCGGCGTTGCCGCGTCCGCCGGCCTCCCCGTCGTCAATGCCGTAGCCGATATGGACGACGACACCTTTCCGCAACAGCACCTCCAAAGAGGCGATGAATTCCCAGTTGACGACCTGATGCCGGATCCAGGGGGAGATGATGAGCATACGCTTCTGCGATGAAAGCAGCGCTTTCCTCAGAAGCGCGGGATGCTCGTGGCACAAAACCGATTGCACCGTCTCGCCCTCAGGAATTGCCTGAAGGTTCTTGATTGCTGGCGCGCGTGGCGGCGTCGTAACGGCTTCTGGAACTTCGGGCGGACTTTCCAATGAAGCGTCCGGACTCTCAACCAAGGTCTCCGTGGGCTTTGCATCGGGAGCTTGCGTGGCGAGAATCTTGGCTCCAACCAACTCCGGCCCACCCATCCTCCTGAAGCAGGTCTCATGTTCCAGCGCCGGCCCATCCTCCCGCCAAAACGCCACATCAATCTCTGAGCGTTGTGCCTGACTACGATAGAACAGCATCACACAGCCCAGGTAATGGAGTTCACGCCGCTCGACCCGCCGAATGGCCAACAGTTCACCCTTGTCCTCGAGGCCTGCGCGTTGTTGCTGAAGAACTCGATCGAAATCCTGCAGAGAAATATCCTCAACTTCCGGTCGTTTTGCCTGTCCAGCAGGGATCTCGACAAGCCCGAACTCCCGCATGTCTCTAGGCTTGTTCAATTGCTCGGGTGCCACGAGCAGAAGCTTTCTCGTCAGCGCATCGAAGCAAACGCGGACGGTCCGCTCTTGAGGACGCGTGACGGCAAGTTCGGCCAGCGTCAGCCGCCCCTTCGCCGACAGCGTGACCTTCGCAGCATCATCGCCCACAGCGCGCGAATAGTTGATTTGCTCCGTGGTGTTGAGCCCTGCCAGTACCGGCGTCAGCACGTTCGCTGACAAGCCAAGAAAACTCACGATGTCGCTGGGTGTACCAAGACCGGCTTGCACAGCTCGGAGGACACCTTCATCGATAGGGCCAAGTGGTTTGCGCTCAAGCGTGAGGATGCGCAACGTCAACACATAGACAGGCAGCCCAGCTTCCTTGAACGTCGCGAGTTCGTAGCCAGGCCGCGCATTTGCGGCCTGCTCCAGAATTTTTTCGAGGCTCATTGCGACATCTCCTCAAGAGCGCACTCATTCGGATTGCGTCGGATGTAGTCAATTACGTCCTTCAGTGGATTCACCGCCCCTGGAACGGTCTGGCAATAGACATGATCGCCGACGATGGCCAGCAATTCCTTCCCTCGTGAGAGGGCTACGTTGATGCGTTCCATTTCCCTCAAGAAGCCGAGGCCCTGGACCTCCGAACGCGTGACCGAAAAGATCACCATGTCGGCCTCCCGTCCTTGGAATGCATCCACCACGTTGACATAGATTTCGGAGAAACTACTCCAAGCGTGCCGCTTGGTCTGAATGGCTGTCTGCAGCTTCGAGCGCTGTTCGCCGTAGCCGGTCAGCACGGCCACGCTGATTTGCTTGCCCTTTCCTTTCCCCTTCTGCATATAGAAGTCCACACGGCTTAGCAAGGTTGCGATGAATTCCACCTCAACGTCGTTCACATAGGATGTACCGATACGCCGCGAGGCACGACCAGGCTTTCTACTTGTCGAAAACCACATCACTGGCTTCGCCAATGCACCGGCAAGTTTGGGGTCGGGGTCTCGAGGCATGCTCTTCAGGTTCGACGCATAGAAGCACTCGGAAACGAGATCTCCGATAGCAGGCAGCATGCGATGCTGAGTCGTCAACGTCTTGTGCAGTTCTGCTGGCAGCGAATCACGCAAGTGGTTGAACAACGTGGCCTTCTGATCCTCGGGCTTCAATCCATATCGCTCCAACAGCCCTTGGGTCCGCAGTTCAGGGTCTTGAAATGGCGAGAGCTGCCGACTGTCACCCACCAATATGGTTCGCCTAGCCCGTGACATGGGAACCAAGGCCTCGGTTGGAGTGGCAATCGAAGCCTCGTCCACGATACATAGGTCATATACGATGTCATTGCGTCCGGGAATACTCATGACCCCCAAACATGTACCGGCTACAACCTGGGCAGATGCAATGACCGCCGCTTGAAATTCCCGACTTCTGCCAAAGCGAGCCTCCCAGTCAGCATGCGCGAGCATAAGCGCCTTCAACTGAACGCCCGAACTGGTGCTATCTGAATAAGCCTCGGCCCACCCACGAAGATCGGCTGCCGAACACTCGGCAAACTCCTTGAGTTCATCCTTCGAGTCCACATGACTCGCCAGGTCCTTCACGGACTCTTTCAAAGCTTGCTCCAACTCATCGCGTTCGCGCACCATGCCTTGGTACCGGTCGTCCAACTCGGCGCGCGAATCGGAGTCCAATTGCTTTCGGTGCTCGTCGGTCATCTGAGGCTCAAGAGCACGCAAGTCCACGTCCACATGTTCGAGACGGGTCTTCAAGACAGCATGGCGCTCCAATGCCATCGCGCGTCGAATATCCTTCAGGCTTAGTCCTCGCTCCACAGCCCAACGCTCCATGAACGCTCGGCCAGAGCCCAGTGCGGCCTTGCGAAGTTCAGGTAGCTTGGCATCCAACAGCAACTTGCGCGTGCTTTCGGCGATACGGTCATCGCCCTCTTGTCCGATGCGAACCGCGCTGACGGCCCCTCCTGACTGCTTGACGATGCGCTCCAGCGAATTGTCCAAGGCCACATGAGTTTGAGATGTCAGCAGCACCCGAGCGTTGGGCTGCGCCTTCAGCGTCTGAAGCACCAACTCGGTGATGAAAGTAGTTTTTCCCGTCCCGGGCGGCCCTTCCACCAGCAACAAATCAGGGCCCGCCAACGCGGCCAGAATGGCCTCTTTCTTGTCGTCGTCGATGTTCTGCTGAATGAATTCGACCTCGGCCACAGCGGGCACCTCAACCTGTTCGGGATTGACAATTTGGCGCCCCAAATCCGGATTCACCGACCGCCCATACCGAACCGCCTCAACTGCAGACTTCTGCTTGTCCAAGGCGACATCGCTCTTGGTAGTGTCGGTTTCCAGGGTGCCCTGTTCTGGCACCGCATTCATGGCGACTCGGTTGCGCTCGCTAGGGCGGATGAACACAGCCGAGCCGTCGACCGACAACACGCTGCCCCTGAACATGCCCGTCGCACCGGTATCGATGACCACATCCTGTTCAACCAGGGCCACACCTGAGATGCCCGGTTTCAACGTCAAGGTTAGGAACTCGCCTCTTGCGTCACACGCCACATACGGCACGCGTACCTTGCGCATCTTCTCGAGCTCGGTCTTGGCACTCAACAGATCCAACCACGTCTTGTACAAGGCCAGCTCACGCTGCTCAAGCTTGCGCAGCTTCTGATCGCCCGCGAATACCGCCAGGCGCTCGAGCAATCCGTCGATGGCCTGGCTCGACTGCGCCGCTGTTGCCCCTGTCAAGGCGAACCGCGCCGCGGGGTCGCAACAGAACAGGCGTTGCTTCTCAACGTCGGACGGCGGGAGCTCGACCGCATCCACCAACAGCAGCCTGTTGCCGCTCTCATCGCGGATGGCCGTGTAGCGGTATTTGTTGCCATACAGCCGAACGGCCCGGTCTTCGCGTCCGGGCTGCGGGGGAAGGTCCTCGCTCCGGGCTTCACTCAAGTCACGCTCAGTGAACTTGTCGGCCCATTCGCCCTTCAGCGCCATGTCGTACTCGACGATGCCGCGAACGCGCTGTGTCACAGCGAGAAGCACCACGGGCTGCGCGGCCACCGCGGCAGCTGGCGCTGCACGCTCCAGCTCCGCAAGCAGCGCGATGGCATTGGTCGGTCGCGAACCAGGCGTGTCCAGAGCCAAGCAGCGTCGCAGCACCTTGCGCACAGGCTCATCTATGTTCAGACGCTCCAAAGCATGTAGAAGGTCCCCATGCGATCCGAGCGATTGCCTGCTCAACATCGCTGTGGTCAACGCCGCAAAACCGAATACATCACGGCTGTAGCTGTAGCTACCGTCGTCTTGTTCCGGGGGAGCATAGGGCGCGGAGGCGAACTGGGCCAAGGTGACGCCAGGTGCCAGGAAGTTCCTGATTTTCGAGATGCCGAAGTCGCACAGTTTGACCTGCCCATCTTCCGTGACCAACACATTGGACGGCTTGATGTCTCGATGCACAGTCGAACGCGAATGCGCAAAAACGAGAGCGTCGAGAACGCCTTTCCCCACGATGCGGAAGTACTCTCCCCAGTCAGCGAACTCTTTTGTTTCGGCGTATGTACGCAGGTCCTGCTCAACCCATTCCATCGCGATGAAATGGGCATCGTTGACTTCGTCACGCCCTGAATCCAGGATGCGCACGATGTTGGGGTGCCTTAGGTCAGAAAGCGCCTGTACTTCACGCCTGAACGACTCTTCGATGACCGCGTCAGTGCCTTCACCAGTCTGAAACACTTTGAGCGCGATTCGATTTCCGGTTTCGGTGTCAGTGGCGCAGTACACAGAAGCCAATCCACCGCTTCTCGGATTACCACGTGTGATATACCGAGCGTCAGAGAACGACAATCGCTTGGCCTCCTTTCGCCCAGCTATTGCCGAGATTGTCAGCTTTGCTCCATCACCCATTTGGTTTCCCCTCTTCGTTGGATCGGCTATTGACACCTCCAGCACGGTGCCACAAGTTCTCAACTTCTTTGGCGCCCGATGGCCCTACCTAGCACGTGCCCGCCAGGCGTTCATATGCCCGCCCTGACCGCTTGCGCCAGCGCGCCAAGCCTGCGAGAACGATTCGGTGGCGTCCACATTGCTCACCATGTACTCCTCGTTCATGCCGGTGGTCGACTGAAAAATCAGCTTTCCGTAGACTGCCACGGGGATCTGGTAGTTGTCATTGAACCGCTTGTCCGCGGAACCGTCCTTGTTCGCCTTCGCCCACGCGTGGCCGACGACCCTGGCATCCTCGGGCACACCCTCTTCCTCAATGAACCGAGTCGCCGAGAATTCCAGGTCCAGCTCGGCGTATTCCAGTAAGGCGAAGTTTTCGGCGGCCACAAAGTAGATCGCGAATGCGGGGTAGAAGTAGATATCGCCACCATTGGCATTCCCCAGATGCGGAACCGCCCATCCTGCCTCGATCAGGTCGCACTTTCCGAGTTCGAAGCAGGCAGGCTTGCGCACCACGATGCGCGAGGCGGTCGTGCGCTCGGCAACCCGATTGGCGGCGCGTTCGCCGATGGTGTCCCATACCTTACGGGAAGCAGCCATCACCGCGAACTCGTCCGAGAAGCGATGGAATGCCTGTTGAACATCTGGTGGCAAATCGAGTTGCATCTGCAGCTTGGCCAGGCCCTCCTGCTCCTCGCGATGCGCGCTCGCCTCTTCCGCTGCGACACGCAGCTCCTCGAACCGCTTCGTGAAGAGCCTGTGCAGTAGCCACCCATTCGCCCAGCGCTTGTACTTGGCGACGGCAGACTTCTCATGATCGCGCCACAACGCGAGGTCCTGGCGAATCTCCCCGAGTTCCTTGCGGGACTGCAGCAGGAGGCGCTTGATCTCCGCCAAGCCGGATGTCGTCAACACGCCAGCACCGGCGCTCCGGATATCTTGAAGATCAGGCTCATCGACCGGTAGCCCAATCGCTGGGGGAGGTGTGAAGGGCATCGCACCCGGAGCACCCAAGGAACCATCGGTGGTACCAGCACCGGACGACCTCCGCCCGGTCCTCCTTGAGCTTGGGCCGGAAGCCAGTGGATGCCGAAACGAAAGACCCGTTCCGGGGACGCGCGCCGTGATCGAAGCGCCGCGAGAGCCACTGCCGATCCTCAGTGGCCCGACTCCGACCGACGTGGAGATGCCGCCCGGCGACAGCGTGAGCCGAACCCCGGGCAAAGGAGAAAAAGACTTACGGAAACGCCATCCCATGATGAGCGCCAAGGTAACCCTGGGTCACTGGCATGGCATCCCATATTCTGGCGATGAAGAGACGCTGCAAACCCTTACGCTCAGGCAGCATGGACATGCTCGATGGAGCCCTTCGCCCTATATCACCATCCGTACCATGATCGAGACAGAGATACTACCCGACGAGGAACTTGGCGCCCAGGCCACAGAATGGCGCCGGCGGGCGTTGCAAGGCGACCTGCATGCCCGCGGCGTCGCCCATCAACTGGAAACCGAACTGCGCCGGCGCGCTAGCGCGCTCCCCCCTGACTACGACACGCTGGACTTGCGACCGCTCGAGCACCGGCAGGTGAAGCGACGTTGGTGGAGGCCTTGGTGACCACCAGCTGCTTGCATCGAACTTGTCCTGCCCCATCGTGCGCGATCAATGCCGCCCCGCCTGTACGCCCGGGGACTGGGTTGTGGGCATCTTCTATTTCTTTCCCGCGCTGCAGGTTCTGGCGATCGAACCTTGGATCGAGTCGTTCGCTCGGCTTGCGTGAAGCCCTGCCCTGCGAACACCGCCCGCCCGGGCCATCGATCTTTCCACCTCCCTCCCTTCTTTGATCGGCCATGAATATCTGGCGCCTCATTCCTCACCACGCGGACAAGCCGAATGCCTATCGCGAATTCGTCGAATCCGGCCGCATCGCCATCGGCTGGACCGAGGTGGGCGATCTGCAGGATGGCGCCGCCTCATCGGTGGAAGATATCAAGGCGTTGATCAGATCAACGCTGCCTCACCTTCAAAACGCGTCGCTTGGAGGCCCCAGCCTCTGGAATTTCTGGCGCGGCATGCAGATCGGCGACCTGGTCCTGGTCCCCTACGACAAGGGACGCGCCGTCTTCGAAGTAACGGGTGGCTATCAGTTTCTTCCACCCGGCCAGCGGATTGCAGGTTACGGGCACACACGATCAGCACGGCTCACAGCCATCGACGGCGAACAGCTGTGGATCGATATCGGCGGCAGGGTCGGCCCAGGCCAGAATCCTCAGCTGACCACGGCCCTGTGCGAACGGACCGCGGCAGCGGAGCGCAGCGTCTACCTCGAGGGGGCCAGGTACACCCTGTCCAGCACGGCGTCGGAGCGCAATCCGCTCGCGCGCGCCGCCTGTATCGAGCACCACGGATGTAAGTGCAAGGTTTGCAACTTCGATTTCGAGAAACGGTACGGCAAACTCGGCAAGGGCTTCATCCACGTTCACCACATGACGGAACTGGCGACCCGCGAGGGCGAGCATGAAGTCGACCCCATCAATGACCTCGTGCCCTTGTGTCCCAACTGCCACGCGATGGCGCACATGGCCAGCCCACCTCTCTCGGTCGCTGCGCTTCGGGCATTGCTGCGGTGAACGGCGCGCAAATGTTGGCGGCAGCGCAGCCGGCAAGCGAGACTCTCTCCCCAACCGGGTAACGCCAGAAACAGCATCGTGCTGGACCACCGAGAGACGACGAACCGATACGCTGGCTGGGCCTTCATGGAAGGAACAGGTCCATACCCTCAAGAGGTTCGTATCGCAGGCCCCGCCATCGGGAAAATGCGCTGATTTTTGGAGACTTCGACGATGCTTGGCTGGCTGAAGAAGAAAAAGACAACCCCGCTCGCGGCGCCCGTGTTCAGAATTCAACTCGAATGGTTGAGCTTCCCGCCCGATTCGTTCGTGATGTGCGGCTATCTGGGCGAGACGTTGATTGCAAAGGCCAATGGCGAGATGGCAAGACACAAGGTCTTTCGACTGATCAGCATCAATGTCTTCGCTGGATATCGAAGCAAAGGCTACGGCAAGCAAATGATTGCGGACCTTCGGCTCGCCGCGCAAAGCAAGGCGGCCGTGAAGTTCGTTTTTGTCGGTGTCAGCGAATCCAATACGGAAGCTCGAAAGCTCTATACCAAGCTTGGCGCAGTGCCTACGCCACTCGTTGATGGCAAATTCGACTATGAGATAGCGCCGCCGTGAGCGCGGGGGGCCTGAGCCCGGCCCGCATCACTCCTGCCAACTGCAGAGGTGCGCTGTGGGCGACTCTCGCTGCACCGCCAAGGCTTGCCTGCACTGCTCGACCAAGCCCGCCAGGTGCAGGCCCATCCTGCTCCGCAGAACGAGCCGCGATCGCGATGTCGCCCTCGAACTTCCGCACCGCACGATCAATCGGCCCCGGACGAGCACGTGCCGGCGCCGTCCGCGGCCGCTATGCCGCCCGGGTGTCCGACGACGTTGCCCCGGCACCGGCGCCCTGCGCGGTACCGTAGGCGATCATCCCCAAGCTGCCGCCGTTGTCCCAGAACTGCAGCACCTCGGCGACCTTGCGGCCGTTGAAATTGCCCGACAGCCAACCCACCGCCTTGGGGCCCTCGTACAGGTCGTTGTTGGTCGACTGCACCACCAGGGAGTTGCCCGGACCACCGCCATAGACGACCGCAGCGAGCTGGCCGCCGTTGTTACGCAGCTGCACGATCTCGTCGCGTCCGTCGCCATTGAGATCGGCCACCTGCCAGGTGACGGCGTCCACGGCCTGGTCGAGATTGCCTCTCCACAGTCTCGCGAGGCCGTTGTCGCCATTGGTACCGTAGACGATGGCGAACGCCTTGCCGTTGTCGTTCCAGATCTGGATGACCTCGTCGCGCCCGTCGCCGTTGAGGTCGGCCACGCACCAGGCGACGGCGCCGTAGCCCTCGCCGAGATCGTCCTGGTGGCTGAGCTTGACGAACAGCTGGCTGCCGCTGGAGCCGTAGACGACGGCCCCGACATGGTCGTTGCTCTTGTTGTGCCAGAGCTGGACGATCTCCTGCTTGCCGTCGCCGCGCAGGTCGGCGACCAACCAGGCCAGGGCATCCGGCCCCTCGCCGAGATTGCTGCTGCCGGCATTCAGGTTCGCAAACCAATCGTCGCCGCTGGCGCCCCACACGATCGCCCCCACCCTGCCGTTGTCCCAGAACTGGACCACCTGGTCCGTGCCGTCCCCCCGCAGGTCGGCGACCGAAAAGTTCACGAAACCCCATCCCTGGCCCGTATCGGTGTGCTGCTGCAGGACCGTCAGATCCTGGCCACCATCCGAGCCGTAGACGATGACAGCGAGATGGCTGTGATCGCCCTTGTACAGTTGCAGCGCCTGTTCCTTGCCGCCGCTGCGCAGGCCGGCAGCGAGCCAGGCGATGGCGTTGTAGCCTTCCTGGGGCGCGTTGGGCGACATCCCGCCGGTGCGCCTGAAGCCCGACTGGCCGTCGGGGCTGAAGATCGTGGCGGCGACCTTCTTGCTGTTGCTCCAGAGATCGAGCACCACGTCCGAGCCCGAGCCGGAGAGGTCGAGCGCGAGGCGCGCCAGGGCATCGCTTGTGACCCCCATGTTGTCGCCCGCCCAGACTGCGAGCAGTTCGTTGCCAGCCATCGGGCCGCTGGCCGGCTTGATCCAGTACCGCGATCCCGGCCCCGTCGGCCCCTCTCCCACCGTCAGACTGCTCAGAAACGGCGAAGCGAAGAAGTTGATCGACTTGAGGTAGGCCCATTCCGCGCCCGACACGTTACCACCGGCCCAGTAGTTAGCGCTCTCGAGCGAGTTCGTCTGCTTCTGACCGAGATGCCCGGCGTACTTCGCCCAGAGCTGACCGTTCACCGGCTCGCCGTTCCAGTCGAGCCCGATCAGGACCAGGGGCGACTGCTGGGCCGGATTCCAGACCAGCGCGTCCGATGGCGTGGGGTCGGGCGCCAGCACGCTCACCACCTGCAGCGCCGCATAGTTGCCGTCGTCGACGACCGGGCACCCCTTGTGGTTGCCCGTGACCTGCTTCAGGGTGTTGGTCGACGAATGGCCATACATCGCGGGGTGCACGACGATACGGCCATCCTTCATCGGCACCTGTCCCGGCGGGAACCAGGTCTCGTCGCCATGGCGCTCATAGCAGACTTCCAGGAGGCGGTAACCGCCGCTCGCCGCTGGCACCAGCCGCACGGCAATGCGCTCCAGATCGCCCTGGTGCACGCCGTAGTTCCAGGTCACGGGGTCGAAGGGGTACGGCGCCGTCACCCAGAACGTCTGCCCGCCCTGATAGGCGTAGAGGAAGATGTAGTCGATCTCGATGCCGTCGTCGAATTCCTGCACCGCGTAGTACAGCGGCGTCCCGCCGGGATCGGTCTTCAGCGTGCCGGCGTACTGGCTCGGATCGATGATGACGTGGTTGCTGCCCTGCGGGTACTTGTACAGGTCCTGCTGCGTCGGGTTGTAGATGGTGGGGCCGCCATCGACCTGCAGCTTGCAGTTCTTGCCACCCAGCAGATATTCGATGCTGCACGGAAAGTAGGCTTCGTACTGGCTGAAGATAACGATCGGTGCGAATTGCTTAACAACATCAGCTGAAACTGTCATTTCGATCCTCCAAATTCAGATCTTGAAACCGATGGAAATTTCATAGCACTTTCATATCCAACGACGCGCGCATGGCATCCCTGCGAACACCAAGGTATCCCTCGGCGGAACCTCGTCGTTTGAACGTCCGTTGAGGCGCAGTTTTTCTGCCTTCCTTCTTCGGAAAGATGAATCTAGTCGACGCACAAGCCGTTCTGAAAATGATTAAAAATCCCGCAGTTCTTGGAAGCAGGCGAATCCATTACTTGCGGTGATGGCCCGTCTCTTGCGCGATGGGAAGCAGCGCAACTCAGGCTTTGCCGATGAGTTCTTTGGTACGCCCGAGACGTTGTCGCACCGCACGCATCACATTTCGGTTGACGCTTGATCGTGGGTTTTGCGGCGTGCTCCGGCATCGGCGGATTCGATGGTCAGTGCGCGCTTTTGCGCAGCGCCTGGACCGCTCGATGCAAGACGCCTTGCCCGGCTGATCTGCCCCCTCGCCGCGCCATTCGCGACGATGCAGTCCAAGGTTGCAAGTTCAAGGGGTTTCGGTGGCCGTTGAGGTGGAGCGAGTTGTGTCGCCGACGCGCTGGCGACACAACTCCATTCATCTCGGTTGCCGCAGAAATGGACCCATTCGAGGCATCTTGCGACGATAGCCATGGCCGGGAAGCCCATCCTGCCTGCTTTCGATGAACTGGAAATCGCTCAAGGCGACGGCGAACCCGTTGGACTGGCAAAAGAACGTGCTACGCGGCGGCTTGATCACTTGACCCCTCGTCGGATGAGGCGGGATGAGGCCAGCTTCGGAGACCTGATCCAGACGCCCCGGGAGGCTGCTGCGTTCCGCTTCGATGAAGGGCTGACGGTCTACCTGTCTACCTGCAATGGGAGGCCATCGACTGGTACCTTGCGGTCCTGCTCGAGGAGCTGCCGCTCGCGCAATCGGCCGGCGACTGCGAGGCCTTGCCGCCTTGGAACATCGAGTTGCTCGGCACGGACAGTCGGCGGCTTTGAAAAAGCGATGATTGCAACACTTGCGGAGTTGCGCTGCGATGATGCAGCACACCTCTCGTTCTCGCAGGAGCTGCAATCGTTCCGCCACCACCCTGTTGACCATGCTCACCAAGCCTTTGTGCGCCGCAGCGCTGTTCGCCTGTCTTCTGTTCCTGCTGGGTAGCGTCACACAATCCCCGGACCCATGTGCGGCCACGCAGGACTTTGTTTACCCCCTTGCCGCTCCTTTGCTGATCCTGGCGTCGATCGGATGGCTGGGGGTGTCCTGCTGGTGCCTGCCCTTTCACGGGCGCTGGCTAGGCCACCTCGCATGCGCCGTCCTGTATGCAGTCACCTCGATATTGCTGGCAGCCGGCCTCTTGATGGGGGCGTTGCTTGTCGTTCCGAGACATGAACACCTGATGCCGTTTCTGCTGGAACAGGATTGCTATGGTGATGCCACACCCTCAATGCTGGGCATGACCGTGGCGGGCGCGATCGCGATGTTTCTTGGATTGCTGAGCATCGACCGTGCGGTGTCGACTCTGCAAATCCGTCGTCGCAAGTCCGTCAGGGCGGATTGATACCAAGGCAGTCCGGACGTCGGTCGCGCCTGACGCCAGGGCTTGGTTGATTGGCGGTCTGCACTGGTTCTTCGTAAGCGTCCGCCGATGCCGCCTTGACCCAGTCGGGTACCCGGGACATCCTGCCAGGCGGCTGTCCGATGCATTGCCGCCGTTCGAGGACTCGGCGTGGGGCAGTGCTCGATCCATCGGCGAAGTCCGCGACCATGAACTCGCGGGTCCAAAGCGGCCACTCGTATCCGTATCAAGATCCCCGTCCGTGCCCGAACTATTGGGCAGCCGAGCCAGAGCGCATTGCGCGCAGCGCTCGACCGCCTCGCGGGCGCGACCAACGGATGGTCAAGTTACCTGGCCTCCAACAGCTTCGTCTTTTCAGGCCATGCGCGGGTTCAAAGGATTCGGCGGAGCAGGGGCAGCCTGCGCAACAGCAAAGCGCAGATCGCGAATGACGCGAACGCGCTCGCGCAGGTCAGCAACGCGAATTTGGCCAACGGTGGCCAGGCCAGCCCGGACATCAGGCGTGCGATCGCAATGACGATCGGCGGATGGAATACGTACACCCCGAAGGCATTGTCCGAAATAAAGCCGGCCAGCCTACCCTGTGCATCGAAGTACTTGCGGTAAACCACGAGCAGCCCAAACGACATGGCGATGCACGTGAAGGATTCCCAAAGGCAGAATGCCGCGCTCTGCCAATTCCAGACGCCGGAGAGACCGACGCCATGCCGCTGTGCATCGATCATGCGTCCCAACCATCCGACCAGTCCGACCGGCAGTACGATCGAAAGCCAGTGCACGCCACGTTGAAAGTCCAGTTTCTGCAACCAATCCCCCCGCGCTGCCATGAGGCCGCCGATGAAGAGCAGGATGTATTGCGAAAAATCCGCGAGGTGCATATTCAGCAACGAACCGGACTCGAGTGCTCGCACGACATAGGACAGCGCGGCCATGAGCACGGTAAATCGAACGAGATGGCCGGTTGAAGGCGGCGCGCTGCCAGCATCGGCGTCTCCCTGTTCGATGCCCACGGAGCCTCCATCGAGGAAGTGCTCAAGCAGGCCGATATCGCCATGTACCGCGCCAAGACGGACGGCGGCAATGCGCTGCGCTTCTTCGAGTCGGACATGCAGACCCGCATCACCGCGCGCCGCGCTGGAAAACGAGCTGCACTACCAGGGCCAGGTCACCAGCAGGAACCGGGTGGTGGGCGCGGAGGTGCTGGTGCGCTGGCACCATCCGGTGCGCGGGCTCCTGCTGCCTGGCCATTTCATCGATGTGGCGGAGGACACCGGGCTCATCATCCCGCTGGGTCTGTGGGTGCTGGAGACGGCCTGCAGGCAACTCACGGCCTGGCGCGGCGATCCGCTGCGGCGGCACCTCCAGCTGTCGGTCAACGTGAGCGCCCGGCAGTTCCGCGAGGGCGATTTCGTCGACCAGGTGAGCCTGGTGCTGGCGCGCACCGGCGCCGATCCGCGCAAGCTCAAGCTGGAGCTCACCGAGAGCCTTTTGCACGAGAAGGTGGCCGATGCCATCGGCAAGATGGAGGCACTGGCCGCACTAGGCATCCAGTTCTCCATGGAGGACTTCGGCACCGGCTACTCGTCGCTGTCCTACATGACCCAGCTGCCGCTGAGCCAGGTGAAGGTCGACAAGTTCTTCGTGCACCGCATCGGGCTCGATGCGAAGGTGGAGTCGATCATCCAGGCCATCATCGGCATGGCGCGCAACCTGGAACTGGAGATCGTGGCCGAAGGCGTCGAAACGCATGCGCAGCGCGACTTCCTTGTGCGCCACGGCTGCAACCTGTGCCAAGGCTACCTGTTCGGTGTGCCGCAGCCGCTGGAAAGCTACGAGCGCGAACTGGACAGGAAGCTTCAATCTTTGAATCCAGTGTTCCTCCCGCCATGAGCGGACGCCCGGCATGGCGAATGGATGCCTCCAGGGATCACCGGCTCCAATCACCCTTGTGCACCGCCCGGGCTCACCATCCGCGCGCCGCTCCTTCGCGGGTGGCCGCAGGCCTCGGCGTCTCCCCCTGGGAAGAGGTATTTGCCCGAGCTCTTCGCACTCTCACCGGATTCGCGGGACCGACACGATCAAGCCGGTGTTTCTCACCCCCTGCGCTTTTTGCTTGCCCGGCATCGAGAGCCATCGCAGACACGCCCCTACCCGGGGCGGAAGTGATTGCTGCCGTCGTAGGGCACGTACAGGCGGGACCACTCGTTACCGTCCAGGATCTCCCAGCTGTGACCCTCGCCCTGGGTGTCCTCGGCCAGCAGCACGGTGCCCGGTGCCAGGACGAATGTCGTGCCGTCACTGACCTTGAAGCGCAGCGTCCCCTTGAGCGGGATCACATACTGGTTGCGCGGTGCCGGATGGACGCCCTTTTGCCATTCCTCGAACACGCTGCTGAACCAGAAATTGCGGACATCGATCTTCTCGAGCGACGGCACCGTGCCGCGCTCGAAGGTCGAGCGACCGTCCGGCAGGCTGTAGAGGCGCACGGCCGGGATGCGACCGTCTTTCCTGGCTTCGCCGGCGGCATGGGACGGGGCCATTGCGGATGCCACCGACAGCACGGCCGCAGCCAGCGACATGGCGATCTTCATCCTCATGGGATCAGGTTCCTTCCAAAAAAACGAGGGGCACAAACGGAAGCGCGCAGCCCCCGATGAGCGGGCGGATTATCGGCCAGGTCCGCGGCATGCCGGGCGCCAGCGCCCGACTTTGCGCAAGAGCGTGCGCCGACGGAGTCGGCAGTTGGTGGAGTTCCAACGCGGCTCCGCCAAAAACGGTGCCCACGAACAGCCAGATGACTCCAACGGCGGACATGTGGACTCCGCTGAGGGGTCAGCGGCTGGCCGTCCCATCTTGAACGCTCGGACGCGTGCGGCCACGATCCTGTCCACGAAGGAATGAACCGACCCCGCCATGTTGGACATCGTTGAAGTTACGCCGACATTGCGGCGCCACGGCGCCCTTCACGCTCACGCGCAAGCCAATTCGATGCACTGGTTGGTGCTTGGGCTGCCCTGGCAGCGCCATGACCCACATGCTTACCTCAAGGATGTCTTGCAGCACTTGCCGACGCACATGGCTCGCCGCTTCGACGATCTCCTGCCCAACCGCTGGCAACCTGCAAACTGACTTCCACTGTCGGTCGGTTGCTTAAGACAGTGGACTCGATACGACAAGCCGAACAGCTTCGCCATCCCCGCAGAGCCCCTGCCAGCGCGCCACTCTTCGAGGATGTCGAGCGCAAGGTAGAAAGCCTGGTGGTTGAGAGCGTAGAGATGACCTAGGTTGAAGACCTCATCGGACTCCAGTGCCAGCACAAAGCTGGGCAAGAGTCTTCGCGTCCTCGCTGGTGGGGGCGTCGGCGATAAGCTTGCAAGCGGCCTTGACTGCACTCATGGTCGATACCTCTCTGCACCATCAGGCGCTACCCATGCTGATGCAGCAACTAGACCGCTTCCAGGCGAATTGCTATCAGCGACCATCAGCCGGCGCATTCAGCAACTCGAGGCGCACCTCGGTGCCCGGCTGATGCAGCGCTCCACCCGAAAACTGGCGTTGACGGACGCGGGCCGAATTCTTCGTGAGCGATGTGGCCCGGCGGTCCAGGAACTGATGAGTGCCGGCCAACAGCAGAAGACGGACTGCCAGGAACCGCGAGGCCTGGTGCGCGTGGCTGCACCAGCCAATTTTTTCAATTTCTTCCAGATGGAATGGATTGAAGCATTCCTCGTCGAGCATCCGCTGGTGAGGCTCGAGTTCGTGCTCAGCGACCTCCCAGCCGATCTGGTCGCCGAGCGGATCGACATCGCTTTCCGGGGCGGTACTTTGTCGGATTCGAGCTACGTGGTACGGAAGATCTTCACCAGCTATGGAGAGTTGCTTGCCAGTCCGAGCTATCTCGCGGCGCACGGGGCGCCGGCCACCCTGCAGGAACTGGCGAAGCACGAATGCGTGATTTCACCGCCGGACTCCGGCAACCGCGCCACCTGGCGCCTGCAGGGACCCGATGGTGCAGAGGTCGACGTCAAAGTAGGTGGCCGCTTCATCAGCGACTCCAAGGATGTGCTGCGACTGGCTGCCCGCGCCGGGCATGGAATCGCTGCCTTGCCATCGGTCTTGACCACGGCCGACGTGGCGTCAGGCAAGCTCGTCCCTGTTCTGCCGCAATACAGGCGGGCCGGTTGCGGTCTGAATGTTCTCTACACGAGCCGCCAACAGCTCCCGCAGGCGGTGTCGGCGTTCGCCGACATGGCGGTGAGCAAGCTCAGCCTGCTGGCGTGGGGCCCCAGCACCAGGATTTGGGCAGACACGCCGGACCGACCTCTGCAACGACCAGTTCAGACCCAAGAAGAGTTCATGTGAGCCGGCACAGAGTTGCCCTTCGTCTCCGCATGAGAGCAAGACGAGTTCGCAAAGAGCGATAGCGCGCAGGTCGCCGCGTGGAGTCGGCCAGAGAGGCTTGGCCACGCCTCCTATTCACGAAGGTTTGTTTTCATGACCACAGTCCAGAGTCGCGACGCGATCGCGGTCGCGGTCGCCGACAACGATTCGCACGTGCGGGAACTGCTTGGCGGCCATCTTTCGCAAGAAGGCTTCGACGTGTTCGAGGCCTCTGACGGCGCATCGCTTTCCGCGATCCTGCATCGGCGCGCCATTGCCCTCATCGTGCTTGGCCTGCAGTTGCCAGGCGAGGACGGCCTCTCCGTCTGTCGGCAGCTGCGTGCCGAAGGCTTCCGGACACCGATCATCATTCTCAGCGCAAAGGCGCAGGATGCCGATCGGATCGCAGGCTTGACGATGGGCGCCGACGACTATGTCTGCAAACCATTCAATCCACGGGAGCTGCGCGCCCGCATCCAGGCCATCCTGCGCAGAAGCTCTCCGAAGGAAGTGCCGGGCGGGCCTTCCATCGGGAACGAGGTGGTCCGATTCGGGCCGTTCGAGTTCAACATGGGCACGCGCATGCTTTGGAAAGACGGCCGGCTTCTGAGCATCACGACGACTCAGTTCGCGATATTCAAAGTACTGGCCCGCCATGCAGGACGGCCGATCTCGCGGGAAAGACTGGCTCAGGTGGCACGTGGCCGCGAGCATGGCGCTTTCGAGCGGGGTCTGGATGTGCAGGTCTCGCGCATTCGAAAGCTCCTGGAGGACGGACCGTTTTCGTACATACAAACGGTCTGGGGTGTGGGATACATGTTCGAGCCCAGTGGCAGGGGTGATGCAATCCGCTACCGCCAATGAGCGCGATGCACCATCTCCAAGCTTGCGCTGCAGGCACTGCTGCCCTGCGCCCAATACCCTTGCAACGGTCCTGGTCGCCGGTGAAAAGCTCAAGCACCGGGTTCGGGCTGGCTCGCAAGCGGCGACAGCAAACGCAGCCGATGGATCTGCGAATCAGGAGCGGTTACCCCACGGGGATCGTCACGACTCCATTCCAAGCACGTGCCGACGCGGTCTGCGAACCGCGGTTGCGCGGCACCCCGCGCGCAGCACATGCCGGGCCGCGCGTGCGAGGGCCTCGTCGAGCACCGTACGCCAGTCCCTGGCCACCGACGAGACCACCACCGGACCTGCGCCATCCATGCGCAGCTCGATCTGGCAGCGCTTGTCCACCCGGCGCTCGACGGTCTCGTGCATGGCGGCAGCTGCGGGATGACGGCTCTTGAAAAATATCTGCATCAGCGTTCTCCTTTGTTGAAGTACGCACCATAGCCCCCGCATCCGGCCAGACACAGCAGCTTTTTCCTGACCGTCGCATCTGCAAAACCTGTGGCGTGGCTTCTGTTCCCCGACCGAGAGATTGTTCGGTTCTACCGATGCACGCATCACAAAAAACTGCTTCTTGCATCGCTCGCCTGGCCGCACATTCAAGGTCATCCCAGCCACCAGGAAATCCTGCGCACATCGTGCGTCGATTGCCGGACTGCGTCGCCAGGTGCGCGCCCTCGAGAAAGAACTGCGCCGTGTCGCGAAGACAACGACACGCTCTGCCGCATCATCAGATCCGGCCGATGAAGCCTCAGCCGGCACGAAGCGCCGATTCAGCGCGACCAGGTTGGCGGCACATCGCGCAAAGCTCGGGCTGTCCGCAGCGAGCTATGGGCAGCTGGTTGGCGTGTCCGGGCAGACGATCTACCACTGGGAACAGGGCAAGACACGTCCGCGGGCCGCGCAGCTCGAAAGTCTCGCGACGGTGCGAGACCACGTGACATCGCGGAGCGCTTCGCCACGCGATAGCGTTGCCCCGCAGCAGCCGCAACATTACGAGCTGCGCCAGCGCACTACAAGCGTTCCACACGTTCCGGCCATGCTCGATGTCGGCAGCGGGGCCTGGCGGACTGCGCTGCATCACCCTCGACCACGACTGCGATCTGCCGTGGCCGGAGACAGACCCCACACGCAAGCAGGTGCCGCTGTCTTTCTTCGGCTTCGAGGTTGCCCCGCCTCTCGCTCTTGCGTCGCCGTTTGAAGACCCACTCCCGTTGGTTTGCAGCGCCGAGGCTTCGCGAGCCCTCTGTCGATGGCGGTCTCGTGCGCAGGAACTTCGGGTTGATGCCCTGCACTGTGGCCCAGGTCAACAGATCCTTGTCTCCAAAATTGGAGGCGAATAACCAGCAGAGGTCAAAACGCCGCGACCAGCCAGACCAACTCCGGCAGCCGCGCCAGGCCCGTCTTGTTGCGGATGGTCTGAATCTGCGAGCGCATCGAATCCATCAAGACTCCTCGTGCATCTGCACGCACTGGAGACGACAGGCTGTCGATGCAAGGCATGTTTTGCTACCCGGGTGACGCAATAGAGAGCGTTTGGCGCGGACGCTGAAGGCTTTCTGTCGCTCGCAACTCGACTTCGTGCGCGGCGAACTTCCGGCCAATCGCAACGGCCTCGCGTTCCGCATCAGCCTCTGGAAGACGCGAGTTGCGTGGCGCGCAGGATCTCCGCGAGCTGCTTGGCGGCGTGGGAAAAGAAAGAAGCGCGGGGCGCGGGCATTGCCGACGATCCCGTCGGCAGGCCGAGCGTCGCCTCTCCCGCCATCGGCAGCGGCCGCTGGCCATCTCGGTTCGTCGATATGGCGAAGAAGCAGCAGGGCATCCATGAAGCTGCGCTCTTCGAAGCCAGGGAGATTGCACCGAAAAATGGGAGGGTGAATCTCACCCGCCAAACCAATAAATGCGAACAAATGTGAACGATTTCGCGCTTGTTGATGGAATCATCCTGCACCGAACATTGGCGAACTTTTGTTTCGTGAATTTGCAATTGGTTGCATTAGAGTCCGCCCCCGGCCCGAGATGCATACAGCACCGGCCGCATCCGTGCCGCGCACGCAGTTCCTTTCAAGTGCGCCATTCGCTATTGACTATCAGGACTCCTGTCATGAACAAGATATTTCGCGTCGTCTGGAATGACGCACTCGCTCTTTGGACCGTCGCTTCCGAACTCGGGCGCGGGCACGCAAGATCAACCGCAGCCACGCAGGGCGTGACGCTGTTCGTGGCCGCCGTGGTGGCAGCGGCCTCATTGCCTGCTTCCGCTGCATGCACGACCGACACGAACACCAACGCGATCAACTGCACGGGGACTGACCAGGCCGCCACGGTGGGCACCGGACTGGCGACGCCGGCAGGTACGGCTATCGTGGTCACGTCGGGCGCGACAGTCAGCACAGGCAACAGTTCGGGCATCAGCCTCGGCGACACGGCCAGCATCGTCGTCCAGAGCGGGGCCGCGGTCCAGAACAACGCCGTCAACAGCGGCGCATCGCCCTATGCGGGCATTGGCGCGAACACGATCGAGGTCAACAGCAACAGCACGATCACTGTCGAGGCGGCAGGGGCCGTCACCGCCAACGGCGCGGGCACCAATTCCGAGGCCATCAATCCCGTGGGCAGCGGAAACACCATCACCAACCACGGCACCATCAGCTCCGCGCACACGGCGATCTGGTTCCAGGCGAACAGCGGCGCCAACACCGTCGTGAACACCGGCGCGATCATCGCGGGCGCCGGCACGAGTTCGACCACGACGACCGTCATCGGCGCTAGCGGCACGATGGCCGTCGACTTCACCAACAGGGGCAGTCTCACCGGCTCGCTGGCCTTCGCCGGCGGCAACGATGCGTTGCGCTGGTACACGGGCGCAACGATCACCGGCAACATCAGCGGCGGAGCGGGCACAGACCTGCTCACGCTCAACAGCGACAACAATGCGAGCGACACCTTCGCGCCGCTGTCCCTCACCGGCTTCGAAACGCTGGTCAGCAACAGCGGAACCTGGAACTTCAATGTCGCGCTGGCACCAGCGGGCATCACGAGCACCACGGTCCTTGGCGGAACGCTGATCCTGGGCGCCGATGCCAGCACCTACACAGGCAGCATGACCGTCGGTTCGGGCGGCGTGTTGCAGAGCAGCGCGCAATTCGCGCCGGCAGCAATCACCGACAACGGGCTGGTGCGTTTCGCCCAGCCCGACAACGCAACCTACGCCGGCCTCGTGAGCGGTACGGGCGGCATCGAGAAAACCGGCGCGGGCACGCTCACGCTGACGCAGGACCAGGCCTTCACCGGCACCACCACGATCAGCGCCGGTGTGTTGCAACTGGGCAATGGCGGCACCACCGGTTCGGTGAAAGGCAACATCGTCGACAACGCGACGCTGGTCATCAACCGCTCGGACGCGCTCACGCTGTCGGGCACGATCAGCGGCACCGGCTCGCTCGTCAAGGAAGGCGCCGGCACCACGACGCTCACCGCGGCCAACAGCTACGGCGGCGGCACCGCGCTCAAGCAAGGCCGGCTGAACGTCGGCAACAACCTGGCGCTGGGCACCGGCACGCTGGCGATGGACGACGGCACCACGCTCGGCTTCGCTGCCGACGGCCTGAACCTCGCCAACGCCGTGGTGCTGACCGGCAACAACGACCCGGTGATCGACACCGGCAGCTTCAGCGCCACGCTCAGCGGCAACATCACCGGCGGCGGCTTCATCACCAAGATCGGCAGCGGCACCCTCACGCTCTCGGGCTCCAACAGCTATACCGGCGCGACCGACGTGGCCGAAGGCACCCTGAAGGCCGGCGTCGCCGACACCTTCAGCGCAGCCTCGGCGCATACCGTGCGAAGCGGTGCCACGCTCGACCTTGCAGGCTTCAGCCAGACGGTTGCCTCGCTCGCCAACAGCGGCACTGTCACATTGGTAGGCACCACACCAGGCACCACCCTCACCGTCAACGGCGCCTATGTGGGCAACAACGGCGTGCTGCGGCTGGGCACCTTCCTGGGCGACAGCACCAGCGTGAGCGACCGGCTGGTGCTCAACGGTGCAAGCGCCTCGGCCAGCGGCAGGACCAGCGTGCAGATCACCCAGCTCGGTGGCCTGGGCGCACTGACCGTGGGCAACGGCATCGAAGTGGTCTCGGCGCTCAACGGCGCCACCACCACCGCGCAGACCACCAAGGACGCGTTCTCGCTCGCGGGCGGCCACGTGGATGCGGGTGCCTACGAGTACCGCCTGTATGCCGCCGACGCCAGCGGCGCCGGCGAGAACTGGTACCTGCGATCGACCACCACGGCAACCGCAGGCACTGGCGGATCGACAGGCGGCACAACGGGCGGTGCAGGCACGAGCGCCGTGCAAGTGCCGGCCTACCGCGCCGAAGTGCCGTTGCTCTCCGCGCTGCCCAGCCAGGTGCGCCAGGCGGACCTGGCCATGATCGGCAACCTGCATCAACGCATCGGCGACGACGATGTCAAGGCAGGCGCCGCCGCATCGACCGACACCGAGCGCCGCGCCTGGGGCCGCGTGATCGCCACCGACATCGACATCCGCCAGCAAGGCACCGTCGACCCGCACAGCAAGGGCAACGTCAAGGGCTTCCAGGCCGGCACCGATCTGTTCGCCACATCGAACTGGCGCGCCGGCGTGTACGTCGGCCAGCTCGACGGCAGCGTCAGGGTCAGCGGCTTCGCCAGCGGCATCGCCAACCTGGCCGTCGGTTCCAACGACCTGCGCAGCCAGTACCTGGGCGCCTACGGCACCTGGACTGCCGATTCGGGCTTCTACGCCGACGCCGTGCTGCAGGCCGGGCGGCACCGTTACACCGTCGAGCCGCTGTCGACTCAGCGCAGCTCGGGCAAGGGCGACAGCCTGACGGCATCCATCGAGGTGGGCCAGGCCTTCGCAATGGGCGACAGCGGCTGGAAGATCGAGCCGCAACTTCAGCTGATTCGCCAGCACATCAGCCTGGACGACATCGCGATCTCCGGTGCGAACGTGCGGCAGGACAGCGACGACGGCTGGATCGCGCGCGTCGGCGTGCGCGTGAAGGGCGAGATCGCTACGAGCCTTGGCATGCTGCAGCCGTATGGCCGCTTCAACGTCTACAAGGCGAGCGGCGGCGCCGACGTCGCCCGCTTCATCGGACCTGCCGCCACGACTGACATCACGGGCCGCACCGGCTCCACTGTCAGCGAACTGGCCGGGGGTCTCACCCTGGCGCTGAACCAGACCACCAGCATCTACGGCGAAATCGGCAAGCTGTGGGCCTCGGGCGGCGCGACGGATGTGAAGACCTCCCTGCAGGGCTCGATCGGGCTGCGCATGAAGTGGTAAGAGCCCACCGCGTCGTGAATCAGTTCCTGGCGCGGTGCACCTCAAACATCAGGAAACCTTCTTGAGGCTGTTGCATGTCTGCGCGCCATCCCGAAGCGGACGACTTTCATCGAGGATGTGCATCTCCAGCGCGCTGCTGGTGCCACGATGGCAATACAGCGGCAGCACTTCAACCGCACGCCCGGTACGATCACTGAAATGCAGGGCCCCGAACGCTTGCCGAGAGCGGTAGGCCCGTCGGCGCCGTTCGCGCTGCCGCCTCGCTATTTCGGCTGTGTCAGAGGAACGGTTCCGGCGCAGGCCGGCGCCAAGATGCCTTGCCTCAAGCTCCAGATGCACGCCCCCAGGCGAAGCAGCTCCTCCACATTCCTGTCGTAGAACACATTCTCGGGATCCTCCCGGCTGATCAGATCCGAGATGCGATCGAGCGCATCTGCGGGGGCAAAGCCGCGGTTCGCACGCGCCATTTCGATCACCGTCACAAGAACGTCGGTCTTTTCCATTTCAAGCATCCTGTGGTCAAGTCACAGCGCACCGATGCCGGGGATTCCCATGCTCTCTGCATCTACCCGAACACCACTTCCTTCCATCGCACAGACAGTCGGGATCGCAACCACGCGGCCAGATCGGCCATCACCTCTATGCCCAGCGTCGATACCGCGGTGAAATGAATGCAGGCATGGATGGCATCGGGGTAGTGGCGGTGCGTGGTCGGAACGCCGGCCTGCGCGATGCGCAGCGCCAGCGCAAGGCCTTCGTCGCGCAGCGGATCGTGGCCCATGGTGGCCAGCCAGGTGGGCGGCAGCGTGTGCAGTGCCTGCGCGTGCAGCAGCGCGAAATCGGCGTGCCGCACCAGTTCCTGGCGTTCGCCGAGGTAGCAGTCGATGAACCATCGCATGACATCGGTGGTGAGGAACTTGCCCTCGCCGTTCTCGACCATCGAAGGGCTCGGTTCGCCGTAGTGCTGGGCGAAGGGATAGATGAGCCCCAGCGCACGGGGTGCGAGCGTGCCGGCCGCACGCAGCGTTGCCACGGTGGCGAGCTGCGCGCCCGCGCTGTCACCGGCCAGCGCGATGCGCGACGCATCGACGCCGAGTTCGCGCGCGTGCGCGGCCACCCAGCGCAGCGCACAGGCCACGTCGTCCACCGCCGCCGGAAAGGGATGCTCGGGCGCCAGCCGGTAGTCCACCGCCACCACCACGGCGGCCACGTCGTGGCACAAGGTGCGGCACACCTTGTCGTGAGTTTCGAGGTCGCCGATCACGAAGCCGCCACCGTGCACGTAGAGCAGCAAGGGAAGCGGCCCTTGAGCATCGGGCTGGTAGATGCGCAGCGCCAATGGGCTGCAGGGCCCGTCGATGACACGGTCGTTCGCCGACGCGATGGCCGGCGCCGGCAGGCCCAGGCCGGCGGCCAGGTCGCGAAAGACCTGGCGCGCCAGCGGTGGCGGCAGCGACTCCAGCGGCGGACTGCCTTCGACGGCGGCCTGCGCCAGAAAACCGGCCAGCGCCGGATCGAGCGGCGCCGTGTCGAGCACGGTGGGGATGGCGGTGGGGATCATCGCGCCTCAGATGTAGGTCGACGCCAGTCCGCCGTCGACCGGGATGTTGGCACCACTGATCCAGCGCGCCTCGTCGCTGCACAGCCACGCGATCAGCGGCGCGATCTCGTCGGCGAAGCCGGGGCGCAGCATGCGGTGCGCATCGGCCTGCACCCGCTCCTCGCCAAGCATGCTCACAAAGTCGCCCAGGATCGGCGTGAACACCGGGCCCGGCGCGACGCAGTTCATGCGCACGCCATGCGCCAGCAACCACTTCTGCGACTGCGTGGCACTCCAGACGATCAGCGCTTCCTTGAAGTACTGGTAGCAGGTCTCCTTCGGCACGGGGTGGTCGCGCAGCCAGTGGGCACCGGCCTCGAAGCCCTGCGCGGCGGCCAGGGCTTTGTGCAGCGCCAGGCGCTGCGGCCATTCGGCGCCGAGGATGGAGGCCACGTTGACGATGGAGCCGCCGCGCGCGATGCGCGGCAGCGCCTGCTCGCTCAGATGGCGCAGCCCCAGGTAGTTGACGTCGGCGACCAGCTCGACCGGTGCCGTGCCGGGCACGCCGGCGATGTTGCACAGCGCGTCGAAGCGCTCGGGCAATTGCGCCACGGCCGCATCGATGGCGGCAGCGGAGCTGAGGTCGGCCTTGACGAAGCCGTCGAGCGTGAGGCTGGGGTCGTTCCGGTCCACGCCGATGACACGGGCGCCGGCAGAGCGCGCGACGCGCACGACCTCCGCGCCGATGCCCGACGACGCGCCGGTGACGACGATGGTTTTTCCTTGAAGCTGCATGAAATGTCTCCTGGTGGATACGGTCGCTGACGCTCAGAACGGGTAGGGATGCGGAGCCTGCTTGATGGTCAGCCACTGCCACTGGGTGTATTCCTCCCAGTCGGCCGGACCGCCCACGCTGCTGCCGTTGCCGGCGATGCCGGGACCGCCGAAGGGGTTGACGCACTCGTCGTTGACGGTCTGGTCGTTGATATGGACCATGCCGGAGTTCAACTGCGCGGCGATCGCCATGGCCCGTCCGATCGAGGGCGAGATCACTGCCGACGCCAGGCTGCCCTGGTGGTTGTTGGCCAGGGCCACGGCCTCGTCGTCGGTCTTGAAGGTGATGATGTTGGCGACGGGGCCGAACACTTCTTCGTCGTACACGCGCATGCCGGCCTTCACGCCCGCCAACACCGTGGGCTTGTAGAAGAGGCCCTCGCTGCTGCCACCGGCAAGCAACTGTGCGCCGGCCGCGATGCTGTCCTGCACGATGGCGTGCACGCGGTCGCGCTGCTTCGCGTCGATCAGCGGCCCGAGGGCCACCTGGCCGCTGGCGCCGTCGCCCACCGGCAGGTGCTGGGCTTTCGCGACCAGCCGCTGCGTGAAGGCGGCGACGATGCGCTCGTGCACGATGATGCGATTGGTCGCCATGCAGATCTGCCCCTGGTGCAGGTACGCGCCCCAGGCGGCATTGCTGGCCGCGATGTCGAGATCGGCATCGTCCAGGATGATCAGCGAGTTGGCGCCACCCAGCTCCAGCGTGACCTTCTTCAGGTGGCGCCCCGCCAGTTCACCGATGCGCCGGCCTACCGCGGGCGAGCCGGTGAACGCGATCATCGGCACGTGCGCGTCGGTCACCAGGGCTTCACCGGCGGCAGCATCGCCGGGCAGCACCTGCAGCAGGCCGGCAGGCAGGCCAGCCACCTCGAGCACGCGCGCGATCATGAAGCCGCCGCTCACCGGCGTGCGCGCATCGGGCTTGATCACCACGGCGTTGCCGGCCGCGAGGGCCGGCGCCACGGTGCGAAGCGTGAGGATCAGCGGAAAGTTGAAGGGCGAGATCACACCCACCACGCCGCGCGGCACGCGCCGCGCCAGGCTGGTGGTGCCGTTCGCGCTCGGCAGGACCTGGCCCTGCGCCTGCAAGGGCATGGCCGCCGCCAGGTGGCACAGGGTGATGGCCTCGCGCACCTCGTGCTGTCCCTTGGGCAGGATGGCGCCGGTCTCCCGGGCCACATATAGCGCCAGCTCGTCGAAGTGCTGCTCGAACAGCGCCGCGGCCCGGTGGAACACCGCGGCCTTCTCGCGCGGTGCCACCTGCGCCCAGCTTTTCTGCGCCTGCGCCGCAGCGGCCGTGGCCACCTCCATGTCCTGCGCATCGGCGATGCCGACGGTCGCCATCACCTTGCCCGTGGCCGGCTCGACGACGTCGCGCGCGCCGCCTGCGGACGCGACCCACGCGCCGTTGAACACCTTGCCGGCCCAGGCCGCTGCGTCCAGGAACGCCGGCTTCTCGGAAACATCCATGACTACCCCTTGCGAAAAATTGATCGGCTGGCCGCGGCTGGAAATGCCCGCAGCACGGCCTTCTTTTCGCAACGGGCGTACCAGTGACGCTGCAGCGGGGCGATTCGACACCGCTGCACGGCGCTGTCTTCATTGGAGGATTAGGGGAATTCCCGGGGCCGTAGTAGTTATCTTGGATAACTGGTTTACCCTGACTGCAGACTTCACCAAATCATCAAGAATCGGTCGCTCGTTTCACCAAATGATGAGATCGACATTGACCAAAGTCACAGCTTCACCGGTCCCGCCGCGCATCTCGCTGGCCGACGTGGCGCGCGCCACCGGCGCCGCGCTGGGGCGTTTCGACGGCGTCGAAGTGGCGCGTGCGATGAGCCGCTTCGAAGCCTCGCACGTGGGCAGCGAAGAGCACCCGACGATTGCCGACATCAGCGAATGCCTGTTCTTCTCTCCCGGTGACGGCCGCATCTGGCTGCAGGACCAGCGCATGGTGCTGCTGCACACCGAGGCGCTGGGGTCCCTGCGGCGCGAGCTGATCGACAGCCTGGGCCAGGAGAAGGCCCGGGGCCTGTTCACGCGCGCTGGCTACGTCAGCGGCGCGCGCGACGCGCAGCTGGTGCGCGCGCATTGGCCCGAGGCCGAGCCGGCCGCAGCCGCCATGGCCGGCACCCGCTTGCATGCCCTGGAAGGCGTGGTGAAGGTCGAACTGGTGCACGCGCGCTATGACCCCGAGACCTCGGACTACGAGGGCGAATTCATCTGGCACCACTCGAGCGAGGACGACCAGCACATCGCGACCTACGGCGTCGGTGGCTCGCCGGCCTGCTGGATGCAGGTGGGCTATGCCACCGGCTACGTCAGCACGCTGTTCGGGCGACTGGTGGTGTTCCGTGAGGTGGCCTGCCGCTCGATGGGCGAAAGCCACTGCCGCGTGATCGGCAAATCCGCGGAGCGTTGGGACAACGTGGAAGAAGACATGCGCTACCTGCGCGCGCGCGACTTCGTCGGAGCACCGTCATATCGCGGCGCGGCGGCGCAGGCCGCGGAACTGCCCACGCCGCCGCCCCAGGGCGACGCGATGGTGGGCGCGTCATCTGCCTTCAACGCGGCCTGCCATTTGTTGCATCGCGTGGCGCCGACCACGGCCACGGTGCTTTTCACCGGGGAGTCCGGCGTCGGCAAGGAGAAGTTCGCCAGCATGCTGCACAGCATCAGCCCGCGGCGCGACAAGCCTTTCGTCGCTGTGAATTGCGCGGCCATTCCGGAGACGCTGATCGAGTCTGAGCTGTTCGGCGTGGAGCGCGGCGCCTACACCGGCGCGGGCGCGTCCCGGCCGGGACGCTTCGAGCGCGCCCACGGCGGCACATTGTTCCTGGACGAGATCGGCACGCTGAGCTACGCGGCTCAGGGCAAACTGCTGCGCACCCTGCAGGAGGGTGAGGTCGAACGCGTGGGCGGCACGCGCAGCATCCAGGTCGACACGCGCGTCATCGCGGCCACCAACGTCGATCTGCGCCAGGCCGTGCGCGAAGGCAGGTTTCGCGACGACCTGTTCTTCCGGCTCAATGTCTTTCCGATTCACCTGCCGCCGCTGCGCGAGCGGCGCGATGACGTGCCGCTTCTGATGAGCCATTTCCTGCAGCACTACGGCCGCAAGCACGGGCGGCAGGTCTCGGGCTTCGCACAGGCCGCCGTCAAGGCGCTTCTGAATTACGACTACCCCGGCAACATCCGCGAACTGCAGAACCTGATCGAGCGCGCCGTGATCGTCGCCCCCGAGGGCAGCCTGCTCGAAGTGCACCACCTGTTCACAAGTGGCGAGACGCTGGACAAGAACGTGCTGTCGGTACGGCCGGATGGCCACCTGACGGGCGCTGCGGGCACTGCGCCCCCGCAGGCCGCGCCTTCAAGCCACGCCGTGGCGGACCGCGCCGGTTCCGGTTCATTGGGACAGGTGGAAGAGGCGCTGATACGCCGTGCGCTGGAGCAATGCGGGGGAAACCTCTCCGCAGCGGCACGCACGCTGGGCGTCACGCGCCCCCAACTGGCCTACCGTGCGCGTAAGCGCGGCATCACGAGCTGACGACCGCTTGTTCGGCGCTCAGCATGCGGCAGCGACAAGTGATGCACGACGATGCGCAGCTTGCCGGCATCGTCCTTCATGAAGATCCAAGTCTTGTCGACGTGGTGACCTTGCCGTCGTGGCCATTGCCGGCAATGCCGCCGCCGACCGATGCACCAACTCCAGCCTAGACCTAGAGGAAACGATGCATCACGCGCGCCCATAAGGAAATACGTCACCCCTAGAACAAGTCCGTCTTTGCGCCCGCACCGGGACGCTCCTACCGTCATGCCTCCGACGTCGACATCGAAGAGGACGCCACGTGAGCCCGTCCCGAATCTCCAGGTGCATCCGCCGCATCAAGCCTTCTCCCAGCAGCGCCGCGGCGGACCGGTTCGCCGAGTTGCGCAGGGCCGGCAAGCGGTCGACCCAGTGAAGTGGCTTCACCTCGGCGAAGCGATCTGCACCGAGATATGTGGCAATCACGGGCCTGATGTGGGATTGAACCGCGGAAATGGTCAGAAGTGTTGATTGCTGCCGAAAATTGACCCTCTGGGGGTGCGGACGAAAACTTGGACTACCAGGAGGTAGTTCGTGTCTTCCTACGAAGATCGGATTCGAGCCGTTGAGCTCTACATCAAGCTTGGCAAACGCGTCAGACCCACTATCCGTCAGCTGGGTTATCCAACAAAGAATTCTCTGAAGGGCTGGTACAACGAATACCAGCAGAAGCTCGACTTGCCAGCGGGCTATGCGGGCCGACGACCCAAGTTCTCGCATTACTCCCCTGGCGGTCCAATTTCCCGTCCGCCCCTTAACACGTGGAGCTCTGAGCGCGCCACGGCGAACAAGGCCAGCAGGCCGTTGTAGCGCCTCTTCCGCATTTATGAGATTACCTCACAAGTGTTTGCCGATCCTGCCATCTAGTCGCGACGGAATGCGACCACTACATTGGCTGTAAGGCAAAAGCCATCCGTCACGCGCCTGCGCATGACGAATCGGATTCCGGCCGCAGGATAAACATGCATGCAAGAGCGCAAACTTGAAAGAGGCAACCTTGAAGTCTCGACCTCGGCCTGGGTTGCGTGGGCTTGAGCCACGGCGCGGCCCGCCGGGCGGCAATGACGCCGCTCGCCCTGCTTTCCCTGGGCAGTGCCACGGCTCGGAATGCGGCGCGGCTTGGTCAGCGCTACGGCAGCCACTGGGTTATGTTCGGCGGTTAGCGAGGACACGGACTCGGCCTCTGGGCTGTTCAACGCCACTCACCAGTTCGGCGGATCGCTCTCGGGCTGGCGTTGCTGGTCGCGCTGGCCTGCATCGTCCGGCGCCCGGTGCCCGTCCCTGGAGCCTCTTCATCCACCTCGCAAGCAACTGTGAAGCAATGACCACGACGCTCAACGCCAGCAGCAGCCATCACAGCTGGGACGACCACGCCTTCGAATTGCGGCGGGAACCCACAGCCACACGGCCAGTGTTCCTGCGCTTAACCGCCTCGCCCCTGCGGGGCATCCATTTCCAACCAGAAGAACGCCGTTCATGATCACCAACACCCTGGAACAACGCATTCAAGCCCTTGAGGACCGTGCTGCGCTCAGAGATCTCATCGACACCTTTGCCTACTTGGGCGACAAGAAGGACATTGCCACGCAGATGACCTTGTTCACGGAAGACGCGACCGTGGACACCTACTTTGGCGATGAGCTGTTCGCCTCAACGAAGGGGCGCGCGAAGATTCACGAGGTATTCACCGGTTTCATTGCGAACTTCGAAACCCTCTACCACTTCAACGGCCAGCAGACGCCGACCATCTCCGGCGACGCAGCCACAGCCACCTACTACGGATTGGTCGTTCTTATCTCAGACGCCAACGGCCAGAAGACGAGGAACACCAATGGCGTGATCTACCAGGACGAATACATCCGCCGCAACGGCCAGTGGATGATTGCCAAGCGTGTTTCACGTTTCTCTTGGCGCGACTTCGAAGCCATGCAGGCGCAGCCTGCCTGAGTGTGCGGCCTCGAAAGCGCGGTCGCTAACGTGCACGCGCCCTGACCTGCCGCAATCGGTCCCCGCCCCGCAAGGCGCAGCCGTGCCGTCGTGCGAAGATTACCCACCATGGTCATTTGGCCAGGCCGCGGAGCTGATCTTTGGACCCTCATGCCGGTTGCGAACATCGACACCAACCTCGGCGAGTGCCCCATCTGGCATTCCGAGGAGGTTGGATGGCGGTTCCAGGATCGCGATGCATCAGAAGGAGTGCTCCGCTGTCGGCCACGAAGCCGGACTCAAGCCGGAAGCTGGCTTTCAGCGCGTCGCCCAAATCCTCGATGCCTCGAATGCGCTGATGCAAGGCGCTCTGATCGCGTGCCGCGCCCTCGGTGCACCACATCGAGCGCTGCAGCAGCGACGGTCGACATGACCGGTGCACGCTGAACTGAAAGTGCACCCGCATCCAGGCTGCCAACTCGCGCCGCTTGGCAGCCTTCAGAGCTTTTTTCGGACGACCTCCTGCAGGATCTGCTTGTCCAGCGTCAAGCCGGTCACGATGAGGCTCAGTCTTGCAGACTCGTCCTTGAGCTGCTTGAGCTTACGCAGTTCGCTCGCGCCGAAATCCGCGCACTCCTTCCACGTATAGAACGTTGCCTCCGATACGCCGATCTGTCGACACACATCCACTACCGGCATGCCACTTTCGGCCGGCCGCAATGCGCAGGCAATCCGTTTCTCGGCGAATCTCGACATCTTCATCGCTTCTCCTTGCCTCGCTTGGGGCCTGGGGGAGCAACCGTACTTGTAGGTTTGATCTGTGTAGGTCTTTCGGTGGCACGTCAGCCAGGGCGCGGGCGCCTTCAGGCCACTGCACGGCTGTTCGAGCGCGCGTTTTCCTTGCCTCTGCTTCGCTCATTTGAGATGGCATCCTGATGGTCCTTTCCGCGAGGGCATCGGACGACCAATACAGCCGGCGATCCGGCAGCAATACAGCAATTCGTAAGAATCCGAACCGTCGATGGACCGGCTTCAACAAGGCACCGTACGATTTATTCAATCCGGAATCTTGGATTAAGGCTACCCCACAACGACTCTCTCGATCCAATAACCGCAATCCATCTTTCGGATGCTTTGCAAGGATTCGGTGTTCATGCAATTGAGGAACTTGTCCCCAGAAACAACATCCGCGAGCTGCGGCCCGGCACATCCGAAGTGGCAATGCTGCAAAGGGAGCAAGAAGGTCAGCAGGACCTAGTTGTTCCACGTATTCGCACTGCCGATCCCGAGCAGCCATCGAGGCTTTTTCGAAAGCGAATTCCCCAATCAATGGACAAGCGCGAAATGAGAAATTGGTCGGCAGTTCCTCTTGATGGCGCAGGCAATCTGAGGAAACCTGCGTCGCTTCTTCGGTCTTGCCGAAGAAAGAGCGTCCCATTTCGCGATCGCCTTGCCGATCAACTTTGTGCGCCCCCGCTCACGTTAGCCGCTTCGGCCCATCTGCTACGTGCAGGCATCAACGGGGTGCTGGCCGGATTTGTATTGGCAACGCTTGCCACTGCCCACAGGAGATGCCATGTCCAGTACCGTCATCCAGTCCACCGGCTCCCCTTCACCTGCTCTTCCCTCCAGCCCTGTTCTGCTCGGCGGCGAGAATCGCTCCGGCACCACGCTGCTCAGCATCCTGCTCGACTCGCACCCCGATCTGGTCGTCGGTCCGGAGATCGATTTCACCGAACCCGTCGACCTCGGCCCGCACATCCTCGCGGCGTGCGACCTGATGGACCTGCACGCCTCGCGTCTCGCCGATGCGACGAAGGACAGCGTGCCCCCCGAGTGGTTCGACGGTGCTCACTTCGTAGTGCAGTGCGAGCGATTCGGTCTCTGCCGTGACGACATACGGAACCTGGTGACCCGCCTGATGGCAGAACGGGGCACCGATCTGTCCGTCCTGGAGGATCGCTGCCTGCTCGTCGATTCCATCGGCGAATTCCGACGTCAACAGACGGGGGCCAGACGATGGGGCCTGAAGCTTCAGCGGAGGATTCAGGACATTGGCACGTATGCCGCAATCTGGCCGCAAGCCCATTTCGTCCACATCATCCGCGACGGCCGCGACCTGGCTGCGTCCCATATCAAGACCGTCCCCGACTGGGGCTATCGGACTGTCGAGCAGGCCGCGCGCGGCTGGCTGGAGGTCCTCACCCGGCCCCGCCAAGCTGCGCCTTGCGGTCGCTATCTGGAAGTGCGGTACGAGGATCTGGTCACCGAGCCCCGCCGGACCATCGAGCGGATGCTGGACTATCTCGGACTGCCATGGAACGAGGCCGTCCTGCACCACGCAGAGCAAAAGCACGCGCTGTTCGACAAACCCTGGGGCCATCCCGCAGCGGAAGCCGCCGGCAAGCCCCTGTACACGGGGCGCAACGGCCGGTATCTGCAGGATCTCACGTCCGAGGAGATCAGGGCATTCGAGCGGATCGCGGGAAAGGAACTGGAGCGCCTCGGCTACGGCCTGTCGACATTGCATGCCGAGAACACGAGATGAGCCGGCAGACGCACGAAGCGCTTCGACTGTCCCGCAGCTTCTACCTGCTACTCACAGGCCAGGTGGTCTCCTTCCTGGGCTCCCAGGTGACGCTCCTGGCCCTTCCTCTGACCGCGATCCAACTACACGGCGCGGGACCGTTCGAGACTGGGGTACTGCTCGCCTGCGGGCGGGTTCCTTACCTTGTGCTGGGTCTGCCTGCCGGAGTCCTCGTCGACCGGTTCTCGCACCGGATGCTTCTGATGACGGCGAACACCGCGATGGCGCTCGCGCTGGCCACCGTGCCGTTGGCCGCTTCTCTGCACGGACACGTCAGCATGCTCCACCTGTACATCGTCGCCATTCTTGTGGGTGCGGCCACGGTGATCGCCGATGTGGCCTTCCTGGCTTGCGTGCCGACCGTCGTGCGGCATCCTCAGCTTGTACAGGCGCAGAGCAGGCTGGAGCTGGGACAGTCAGCGGCAGTGGTGCTTGGCCTGCCGCTCGCAGGCTGGCTGATCGCCACCGTTTCCGCGCCCATGGCGATACTCGCGGACGCAGCGTCGTTCCTGCTGGTGACGGCGCTGCTCCCATGCGTGGCAATGAGGCCCGACGGAGCCTCGCCGGCCACGGGGGGCCGCAATGACCACCAGGGCGTCGTGCGGGGCGGCAGCATCATCGGCCGAGTCTGCTCGGAGGCGGCCGAGGGCGCGTTGTTCGTGCTGCATACGCCTCGACTGCGCGCGGTCACTCTGGCCACCGGCACGCTCGTCTTTTGCTACAGCGCCTACTCCGCGGTCTTCCTGGTGTACCTGACCGAAGCGCTGAGACTGACTGCCGCCGAGATCGGGACAGTCACGGGCATCGCTGCACTCGGAGCTGTCGCAGGCTCGTTGCTCGCCCGTCCGCTTGCACGGGCGCTGGGTCTGGGCCGCGTGCTGGTCGCGGCCCTCCTCGCCAGCGCCGCCGGCGCGGTGCTCACACCGGTGCTTCGGGAGTCGGGATGGCTGGCCGCAGGGCTGTCGCAACTCCTGCTGTGGGCCGGCCAGCAGGTCTACAACGTCCATCAGGTACCGATCCGCTACGCACTGACGCCGCCTGCACTGCACGGGCGGGTGAACGCGAGCATCCGCACAGTCGTCTGGGGACTCGCCTCGCTGGGTGCCCTGCTGGGTGGTGCCTGTGGAATGTGGCTGGATGCCCGGACAACGCTGCTGCTCAGCGGCGCCCCGATCGCGGCAGCCACCGCCTGGATCTATGCGTCCGACCTGTGGGCAGTGCACACACCGCAGCTCACGCAAGCGCAAGCCGCACCGGCTTCCGCGCCAACCTTTTCCATTCCTCACAGATAAGACATGCCCCATCATGAAGTTCACTGACATGCCGTCGCTCAGCCTGTCTGCGGGCCGCCTCACCGTCTGGCGAGCCCACGTCCAAGACGGGTCCACGGCTGCATGGGTGGCCGATCGGCGGCGGGCGTCCCACGTCCAGGAAGCACTCATTGCATGCGCAATCGAGGCGGCCAGTGGAGGCCCCCTGCCGCCATCCTGGCTGGGTTGCGCCTTCGACCTGCCCGGCGAACTCGATGCGAACGCCTTCGCCGCGGCACTGCGTGATTGGGCGAATCGCCACGAAACCCTGCGCAGTCACCTTGCTCCTTCGTCCAGCTCCGCTCCGGAGAACGGCCTGCAGCGCATGACACTGCCGGCCGGTGCCGTAAGCATTCGATGCAGTACGGCGGCGGATTTTGCCGACGGCCGGAAACTGGCGCGGCATCTGGAGGCGTTGTTCGACAGCGAGGCCGGGCCCCTCACCTGGCCTGGATACGTCTGTACCACCATCAGCAGCCCGCACGCGACCACGATCTGTCTCGCAGCCGATCACAGCCTGATGGATGGTTACTCGGTTTGCCAGACCGTCTATGAGCTCCAGACCCTGTATGCCGCAGCACTCGCCCTTCGCGATGGCAAGCCTGCCCCGCCCCCTCTTCCCCCCACGGCCAGCTATCTTGATTTCGCGGAGGCCGAACGGACCGCCGCCGATGCACTGACCACCGAGCACGAATTCATCGTCCGATGGCGACAATTCCTTGCCAAGGGGGGCGGTCGCCTGCCGGAGTTTCCTGTACCGGTCAGCGACGCGAGCAACAGCTCCGGCGCCCAGACGGGCGGACGCAGCCAGTTTCTCGACGCATCCGCCACGCGCGACTTCGCTGAAGTCTGCCGCGCGGCCGGAGGCGGCTTCGCATCCGGGCTGCTCGCCTGCTTCGCGAAGGCCAGCCATGAAATCACCGGCTCGGACGAATTTCGCACCATGGTCCCCATCGATACCCAGCCCAGCGCCTGGCAATCGTCCATCGGCTGGTATGTGGGAATGGCCCCGGTCGCCTTTCCCCTGGGCGCAACCGATTCCTTTGCCGAGGCGGTGCGTTCCGCGTTCTGCGGCTTCGACGGGGCCAAGGAGTTGGCCCGCATACCGATGCTGCGGGTGGCGCAGCTTCTGGGCCGCCCCCTGCGCGATCCTTTCATGATCTCGTACATGGACTTTCGCCGTACCCTCGGCGCGCACGACTGGAACCGCTGGCGAGCCATCGCCCTGCGTAGCCGCTGCACCGATCCGGACGAGGTGTGCCTTTGGATCTCGCGAATGCACGAGGGCCTTTTCGTCGACTACCGCCACCCCGCCACCGGCCCGGCGGCCATTGCGGTTTCCCACTACGTGTCCCGTGCGAAGCAGCTCCTGGCCGCCGTAGCGAGCACCGGCTGCTGGGCCGCCACACCCAGACCCAGAGGGGAGGATCATTGTCTGTGACGACCATCAGACATATTTCGGCTGCCTCCTGTGACTACACGGACTTCGACGCGATCGTCGTCGGCTCGGGGCCGTCTGGATCGATCGCCGCACGAACGCTTGCGGAAAGAGGCCATCGCGTGGCGGTCCTGGAATATGGAGGCCTGGTTTCCCCGGGCGCCATGTACGGCCCTCATCAAGCAGCCTACAGCCGGGCATTCACTTCTTCAGACGGCCCCGCCGACGGCAATCCATGGACTGCGTGCGGTGTCGGCGGCGGAATGCAGTTCTACAACGCGATCACATTGAGGTACCGGCAAGCAGATCTGTCGGCCTCCCGATATCTTGCGACTGACATGGAGGTTGACTGGCCCATCACCCTGCAGGACCTCGAACCCTTCTACGCGGAGATCGAGCATCTTCTGGAGGTCAGTGGGTCGAACGGATTTCCATCGTATCCGGCCAGCTCTCGCGGACTCCTGCTATCCAATGCGATGCGGGCGCTCGGAATAAGACCGAAGCGCATTCCACTGGCAATCCGGCCGCCCGGGACCAGCAAGGGATGTATCGTGTGTTCGGCTTGCGATGAACTGGCGTGCCCCACGGAGGCGAAGGCATCCGTGCTGGCCAGGAACATTCTCGACGACTCCGCCTTGCCTGGAACGATCTCGGTTCTGTATGGCTGTTTTGTCAATCGGATCGCGCTGCGCAACGACGCCACGGCGGAAGCCCTTGAGTGCTATGTGCCGCTCTCATCGGAACTGATCCGCATCCCGGTCGGCAAAGTGATCGTCTGCGCGAACGCCGTACAGACAGCCGCATTGATGCTTCGATCGAAGAGCGCGTATGCGCCCAAGGGCATCGGCAACGGATCCGACCTTGTCGGACGGGGTCTCTCATTCAAGATCAGCGGCTACTCGGTCGGCCATATGGAGTCTGCCGGTTGCGACGCCGCTGCCTTGGCCCCGCACTGGGGAACGCATGCGACCGTGTACACGGACGAATTCTACGAGCATGTCGATGTGCCATGCGGATTCGGCGGACTCATCTACGAGGCGAATTTCCCCTCGCCGCATGGGAACGCCGGTCTTGTGCGCCTGCACTACATCGCCGGAGAAGAACCATGGTCACACAACCGCGTCGTGCTTGACGAGGCCGTTGACCCTGACGGCATCCCTCGCATCCGTTTCGAATACGCAAATTCGCAGAACGATCGCGCGCGAATAGGTTTTCTCGCCGACCGCGCGGATGAAATTCTGCGTCACCTCGGCGCGGGCCGAATAGAGCGAGAGCCTTTTGCCCATTCAAAAGGCAGCTCCCACCTGCACGGCACGATGCGCGCCGGGAGCGACCCCGGGACCTCGGTCGTAGACAGCTGCGGACGGATCCATGGATTCACAAACATCCATGTCATGGATGGCTCCGTCATGAATTTCGCAGGGAACAGCAATCCGACTCACACCATCATGGCCAATGCGAGGCGAATGGCCATGTCACTCGATAGAAGGGAAACCTGAATGCTCGATCTTGAAGCCAACGGACATTTGGCCGAATGGGAACGTGAAGCCCGTTCATCCATCGTGTTCCGCTCCGCCATCGGCGCAATGGCGCAGGACGTCAACGGCAAGACCTACATGGACATGACCTCCTGCAGCGGGGCATCACCGTTCGGCAGCAATGACCCCGTATTCAAGGCCAGACTGGCGCACTTGACGGAGCGGGAAGCCGACATCTTGCCGTCGCCGGTGACCCAGCAGCGCCAGATGCTGGCCCGGAAAATCTCGGTGATGTTCCCGGCCACCCCCAGGGTGTTCTTTCTGAGGACCGGATCTTGTGCAACGGAAGCGGCAGTTCGGGTCGCCCGGCACCGAACAGGCCGGCCAGTCATCCTGACGGCCGGCTTCCATGGATGGCACGACATCTTTCAGCAGCATCCCTGGTCGGCCAATCCGCCGGCCAAGGATCCGCACATCCATGATTTTCAATATGACCTCGATATCCTGGAACAGCAACTGGCCGATAACGAAGGAAAAGTCGCCGGCATTTTCTTCACGCCCGAGCCCTCGGTCTTTCCCTCTGAATTGCTTCAGGAAATCTCCAGGCTGGCAAGGCTGCACGGCGCATTGCTGATCGTCGATGAGGTCCTGTGCGGACTTCGCTACGCCAAGGGCGGCTACTGCCGGAAACACGGTGTGAAAGCCGACCTCATCACGTTGGCCAAGGGGATCGCACAAGGTGTCGGCCTTTCCGCGGTGGTTGGCACCGTGGACGCCATGGCGGGAGCCGACACGGCTTATCTCGGCAACACCTACCTGCGCGAGAACCGGGCTTTTGTGGCTGGCAACCTGACACAGGAAATCTTTGAAGAAGCCGCGATTGTGGCCCGGCTCGCCGAGATCGGCTCAACGCTCAAGAGTCTGTTCCAGACCGCGTTCGAGCGCAGCGAAATACCGGTGCGCGTTCTCGGCAACGACACCATGTTCGACATCGTCCTGCCCACGAAAAGGCATGGAAAGGCCTTCGCTCAGCGATGCCTGCAGCACGGTATCTACACCGGCTACCCGGCAAAGTACATGAGCAACGTGTCAATGCATGCGGCGTTCTTCGAAGCTTTGCGGCCGGCACTTGAGCGAACGCTCGCAGACTACCGCAGAGACGAGGACATGGCGGTCAAGGTCACTGACGCGTCCGTGGCTGAGTACTGCGCCGAGGCGTTTCGTGCGACGGAAAAAGCATGTCTCTCCAGCAAGCATCACTGGGTTGCACAGGAATAGGGCCGTGAAGGATCAAACAACAAGGAACCATCGCCGGCTCGCCCAATGGCTGGGAGATCCCCCGGAAGAAGCCACGACCGAAATTCGGATCGAAGACTACGATCACGTGGCCTTTGATCTGGACGGCGTCCTTGTGGATTCGGAGGCGGTGATCGAAAGCGCACTCCGCCGCTGGGCGCGGGAAGAACAGATGTGTCCGGATCACGTGATTCGGATGTCGGCCTCCCGCCGGGATGTCGACTTGGTGGCATCGGTTGCGTGCGACCTCTCGCCGGAACGCGAAGCAGCCCGTATTGCGAATTTTGAGATCCAGGCGATGGGACTGTTGCAACCAGTCCAGGGCGCCGCGGAGTTCTACGGCTCCATCCCTGACGCGCGGAAATCCATCGTGACCTCTTCGGCCAGGGCTTCTGCGTTTGCCCGCCTCGCGACGGCCGGAATCTCTCGCCCAAGAATCATGATTGCGGCCGAGGACGTGAGTCAGGGAAAACCGCATCCACAGCCCTATGAAATGCTGTTGCGCATGCTGGGCATCTCTGCCCGAAGATGCCTGGTTTTTGAGGACTCCCCAACCGGAATTGAAGCCGCCATCGCCGCGGGATGCGACTGCATCGGTGTCGGCCTCCATGCCAGAGGCCATCGTGGCATCAAAGGCTGGATAGAGAATTTTCGCAAGATCTCCCTTCTAAGCAGCCACGCTGAACGTGCCAGCCAGATCAAATAAAGGCCACCCGATGAAGGTATCAACACAAGGCCGCACACCGCTATTTGATGAGGTGCTGATAGAGGGTTCGGTACTTGAACACTACGTAGCGGAGCAAGAGGATTACCAGGAACTTCTCATTGAGTTGTTTCGTTCATCCAGAGAAATTCGAGCCAAGATTGGCGGCCGTTGTCTTTGGCACATAAATTCCACCGCATTCGGTGGCGGGGTGGCCGAAATGCTTCCTCACCACATATGCATCCTTCGAGAGCTTGGCCTTGATGCGCGCTGGCTCATTTTCAAACCGAAGGAAGAGCAGTTTTTCCAATTCACCAAGGGCATTCACAATTCCCTTCACAACGCCGCCGCGGCGGGCCTGGATGAGCTGCTGCCGTACTACCTTGCGGAATCGAAGCAAGGTGCCAAGGAGCTGGAGAGAATCATCCGGCCCGACGATTTTCTGGTTGTTCATGATCCTCAGCCACTTTGCGCCGCGTCACAGTTCCTGAACTCCCACGCGCACCCAGCCATCTGGCGATGCCACATCGGCTACCCGGGACAGAGCTCCACGGTCGACAACATATGGAGACTTCTAGGGAAACACCTCCATCCATTTCAGCGCATTGTCCTGAGCAACAAGGGATATGCCTTCGACACAAGCCACCCCATAGACATCATCCAGCCATCGATCAGCCCGTTCTCGAGCAAGAACCGCAGCCATGCGGGGCCGCCGGACCGGGCGCTGGAAGATCTGGTCTCGTTCAGCAACTGCGAATCAGGGTCCGGCCCGACACTTCGGGAAATTCTGGGCTTGCGGTATTTCCTTCACGTATCCAGGTGGGATGGACTGAAAGGTATCGACAGGATCATTGCCGCCTTCGAACGCTTTATGGGCGCGGCGTTCGACGAGGCATCCGATATGCGCCTGGTGATCGCCGGACCGGATCCCATGGCAGTGGCCGACGATCCCGAGGGACGGGCGTATTTTGAGAAATGCGCGGGCCTGTGCTCCCAGTTGCCCAAGCAGGTGCGCCTGCGCGTGTATCTGGCCTGCATCTCGATGAAAGACAACGACGCAAATGCCGAAATTGTCGGCCGGCTACAGCAGAGCGCGCACGGCGTATTTCAGCTCTCTCGTGAAGAGGGCTTCGGGTTGACGACAACAGAGGCCCTGTTCCGAGGAAAACCGGTCGTGGTGTCGTCCGCCTTTGGCCTGAGAGCGCAAATCGTCGATGGACTGAATGGCGTTGTCCTCGACGAGCCAAGCATCGAGGTCAAAGCGGCGGAGATGATGCATCGCCTTGCGGTCCACTATGGCGATTTCGCGGAGATGGCCAGAACGGCGCGTGAAAACTGTCTGCGCTCCAGTACGCAAATCTCGCAAATTCCGAAATGGTATGCATCGATTCAATCGGCTCTGACAAGTTTTGAACTGCGCAATCCAGTTGATGCACGGTGACGGCGCGCAAGGCGTGTCTATGCCTGCTTGCCGTGCCGGCCACCTATGACCTGAAACAGCAAAAGGAATACCACCATGCTCATCGATGCAATCGACACTGTTCCGTCGTCCCGAGCGATTGGGCCCGAGGACCGCGCGGCGCGTCTGAAGCAAAGCCCCGCATGCTTTTGGCTGACGGGGCTGTCTGGAGCGGGCAAGAGCACCCTTGCCGGCGCGCTGGAACTGCACCTTTGGCAAAGCGGGAAGAATGCCTACGTCGTCGATGCTGACGTCGCGCGGCAAGGATTGAATGCCGATTTGAAATTCAGCCAGGCGGACCGCAGCGAAAACGTACGACGCCTCGGCCACCTCGCGCACAGTATCGTCGACGCCGGATTGATCGCGATTGTCACGGCCATTTCTCCATACTCGAAAGATCGGGCTCTGGTGCGTGCATTGTTCCGGCCACGCCAGTTCTTTGAAGTGCATGTGAGCACCGGTCTGGCGACCTGTGTCGCGCGCGATCCCAAGGGGCTGTACGCGCGCGCCCGGCAGGGCCAGCTGACCCAGCTGACTGGCTGGGACGCCCCCTACGAGACGCCGCAATCGCCCGACGTCAGAATCGACACGGCTGAACTTACCGTAGAGGAAGCCGTGCGAAAAATCCTGGAGCTGTCGACTTGCTAGATCAAAGAGCCGAGTTCCAGGATCGCGCCTGGCCGCCAAAGAAGCACGGCACCGGCACATCCAGGCAGGCAATGCTGGACCATCGCGTGCTGCGGGCCTATCCGTAAACGTTCAGCGACGCCAGGATGCGCGTGAAGTACGCGTCGGCCAGGCTGGTCGCGGCCTTGGCGTCGCGCGCCTGCAGCGCATCGACGATGGCCGTGAGCTCGCGCAGCGTCTGCTCGCGCACCACGGCGCCCACCGGGCCGTTGAGGTTGGAGCGCCCGTCGTACTGCACCGCGCGCCGGTCGGCCACCACGGCGTCGAACACCTGCATCAGGAAGCGGTTGCGCGTGGCTCGGAAGATCGCCTGGTGCACGCCGTAGATGCCTTCCTTGAACTGCAGCCACTGGTCGGCATCGCGCACCACGGCGAGGTGGTGGCGCATGAGGGCGAAGTCTTCGGCGTCGGCGCGCTGGGCCGACAGCGCCATCATGGCCGGCTCGAACAGCAGCCGGCCTTCGAGGATCTCGGTATAGGTCGGCACGTCGCGGTGGTGCGCGGCCACCGGCAGGTCGGACTCGCTCAGCAGCTGCATCAGCCCTTCGGCCAGGAAGGTGCCGCTGCCGACCTTGCGCTCCAGCAGGCCCTGCGCGCTCATCATGGCCAGCGCGTGACGCACGGTGCTGCGCGAGGTCTTGAACTGCTCCGACAGGTCGCGCTCGTTGGGCAGCTTGTCGCCGGGCTTGAGCACACCGTCGCGGATCGACTGGAGGATGGCGCGGTAGACCTTCGAGGCAGTCGCCTTGTCCTGCGCGGCGATCCGGCCCGAGAGATCCGTGACTTCGATCAGCGGCTGGAGCGGCTGCGGCACGGGCTTTGCATTCATGGTTGGATAGCTCGCCAAAATGGTTGACCAATCTCAATTAACAATCTTAGAATGAATTCATTACGCAGTCACACACGTCTGCGTTGTCTGGTTGTGGATTGGTTGACCAATCCTTCCGAATCCGTTGATTTTCGTCGAAAGGTTGACCGGGCGCCGCCCCCGCGGTGCCACGGTGATGTGTTCTCAATGACCCTGGATTCCAACACGGCACCGTCCGCCACGGGCCTCGGTCCCGAAGAGCGGCTCGCCGCGCTCGGCCTGAAGCTCCCGCCGGCCCCGGCGCCCGTCGCCAACTTCGTGGCCTGGCGCCGCTCCGGTCCCTTGCTGTATCTCTCGGGACAGGGGCCGCTCGAAGCCGACGGGCACCTGCACGTGGGCCGTGTCGGCGAGGAAGTGAGCATCGAGGCGGCCTACGCCCACGCACGCCTGACCGGACTGAACCTGCTGGCCGTGGCCAAGGCCGCGCTGGGCGACCTGAAGCGCGTGCGCAGCGTGGTGAAGCTGCTGGCCTTCGTGAATGCCGCGCCCGGCTTCGCGCACCACCCGAAGGTCATCAACGGCTGCTCGGACCTGTTCGTCGAAGTGTTCGGCGACGAAGTGGGGCGGGGCGCCCGCTCGGCCATCGGCGCGGGCTCGCTGCCGGGCCACCAGACCGTCGAGGTCGAGGCCATCCTCGAAGTGGACTGAGCCATGGCCTACCAGTTCCAGTTCGAGGCACTCGCCCCCTACACCGGGCAGTTGGTGGAAGGCCTGCTGCACACGCTGGGCTACGCCGCCTCGAGCATCGTGCTGGGCATGGCCATCGGCGTGGCGGGCTCGCTGGCGCTGGTCTACGGCAACAAGCCGCTGCGCGGCGTGACGCGGGTGTACGTGGAGTTCTTCCGCAACACGCCAGCGCTGGTACAGCTCTTTCTCATCTACTTCGGCCTGCCCAACGTGGGCATTCGCCTGGAAGCGCCGGTGGCGGGCGTCATCTCGCTGGCGCTGTACTGCGGCGCGTACATGGTCGAGGTGTTCCGCTCGGGGCTGATGTCGGTGCCGCGCGGCCTTTCCGAAGCCGGCGCCGCGCTCGGGCTGCGGCCGCGCCAGGTGCTGGTGCACGTGCTGTTCGTGCCGGCGCTGCGCAACGTGTTTCCGTCGCTGGCGAGCCAGATGGTGCTCACGTTGATCGGCACCAGCCTCATCTCGCAGATCGGCGTGGAAGACATCTTCCATGCCGGCAGCTTCATCGACTCGCGCACCTTCCGCAGCTTCGAGGTCTACGTCGTGATCTGCGCGATGTACTTCGTCGCGGTGCAGGCGTTGCGCGTGCTGCTGGGCTTCGTGCAGCGCCGCCTGTTCGGCAAGGAGCGCTGAGATGCGCGGATTGTCCATTGCCGACCTCTGGCTCATCCTCGGCGCCATCCGCTGGACCGCGGCGCTCGCGCTGACGGCCTTCGTCATCGGCAGCGTCATCGCGCTCGGCGTGGCGGTGGCGCGCACCTCGCGCCTGCCGTGGCTGCGCGTGCTGGCGCGCATCTATGTCGAGCTGGTGCAGGGCACACCATTGCTGGGCGTACTGTTCCTGCTGTACTTCGGCGTGCCAATGCTGCTGGGCATCGAGATCAAGGCCTTCACGGCCGCGGCCGCCGCGTTTTCGCTGTCGGCGGGGGCCTTCCTTGGCGAAATCTGGCGCGGCGCGATCGAGTCGGTGCCCAAGGGCCAGTGGGAGGCAGCCTCTTGCGTCGGCCTGCGCCGTTGGCATGTCATGCGGCACGTGGTGTGGCCCCAGGCCTTTCGCGTGGCGCTGGGGCCCACGGTGAGCTATCTGGTGCAGCTCATCAAGAACACCTCGCTCGCGGCGCTCGTCGGGCTGGTCGAGCTCACGCGTTCGGGCCAGATCGTGGCGGGCTCGACGCTGGCGCACCTGCCCGTCTTCTGCGGCGTGGCCCTGTGCTATTTCGCCATCTGCTATCCGCTGGCTCGTCTGGCACTCAACCTGGAAGGACGCATGAATGCCGCTCGTGCTCATTGATTCGGTCGAAAAGCACTTCGGCGACAACCATGTGCTGCGCGGCGTGTCCACCGAGGTCGCCAAGGGCGACATCGTGGCGCTTGTCGGGCGCAGCGGCTCGGGCAAGAGCACGCTGCTGCGCTGCGTAAACGGGCTGGAGACCATCGGCGCGGGCCGCATCGTGGTCGACGGCGTCGACGTGCAGTCGCCGGCAACCGACCTTGCGCTGCTGCGCCGCCGCGTGGGCATGGTGTTCCAGAGCTTCAACCTCTTTCCGCACCTGTCGGCCGCGGCCAACGTGACGCTGGCACCGGTGCTGACCAAGAAGATCGCCAAGGGCGAGGCGCGCGAACTCGCCAGGCAGATGCTGGAGCGCGTGGGCCTCGGCCACAAGCTCGACGCCATGCCCTCGCAGCTCTCGGGCGGCCAGCAGCAGCGCGTGGCCATCGCGCGGGCGTTGGCCATGTCGCCGCAGCTCATGCTGTTCGACGAAGCCACCTCCGCGCTCGACCCCGAGCTGGTCGGCGAAGTGCTGCGCGTGATGGAAGACCTGGCGCGCGACGGCATGACCATGATGGTCGTCACGCACGAGATGGCCTTCGCGCGCCGCGTGGCTTCCGAAGTGCTCTTCATGAACCAGGGCCGCATCTGGGAGCGGGGCACGCCGCAGCAGATGTTCGGCAGCCCGCAGACGCCCGAGTTCCAGCAGTTCGTCCAGTCCGTCGTCTGATTTCCTTTGTCTTGATTCTCTTCGTCGTCCCTTTGTCTCTAGGAGCTTCCATGTTCAGAATGAAAACCCTGTTCGCCGCCGCGCTGGTCTGCGCAGCACCCCTGCTCGCGCACGCCGACAAGCTCGCGGACATCAAGGCCAAGGGCACGATCCGCATCGCCACCACCATCGACGCCGCGCCCTGGGGCTTCACCGACGGCGCGGGCAAACCCACGGGCCTCGACGTGGAGCTGGCCGAGAACGTGGCCAAGGCCATGGGCGTGAAGCTCGAGCTGCAGCAGGTGACGGGCGCCAACCGCATTCCCTACCTGTTGTCGAACAAGGTCGACGTGGTGATCGCCGCGCTGGGCAGCTCGCCCGAGCGCGCCAAGCAGGTCGCCTTCTCGAAGCCGTACGCGGCGGTGTACCTCGGCGTGTATGGCGGCAAGGGCACGCCGAAGTTCGCCAAGGTGGCCGACCTCGCGGGCCAGACGGTGGCGGTGCCCAAGGGCTCCACGCCCGACCTGTCGCTGAGCGAGCTCGCACCCGGCGCCAAGCTGATCCGCCTGGAAGACACGGCCTCGACCATCTCGGCCTTCCTGTCGGGCCAGGCGCCGCTGTTCGCCGAGAACAACTTCATCGCGCAGAAGGTGGCCGACGAGAATCCGGCCAAGGGCATCGAGATGAAGTCGCTGATCCGCATCAGCCCCGCCTACATGGCCGTGCAGCCCGGCGAGACCGCGTTGCTGGCCGAGATGAACAAGATCATCGACGCCAAGTCCACCGACGGCAGCCTCGCCGCGCTGCGCCTGAAGTGGTTCAAGGACGAGCAGAAAGAAGTGAAGTGAGCCAGGCGCGTCCATCCACCGTTTTCACGGACATCGATTGGGCCAAGCCCGGCAAGCAGGTCGGCCATGCGTGGCTGCCGCATTCGGGGCATGACGATGCATGGGGCGCCGTGGCGCTGCCGCTGGCCGTCATCGGCAATGGCGACGGGCCGACGGTTCTGGTCACCGGGGCCATCCACGGCGACGAGTACGAAGGCCCGATCGTCATCAACGAGCTGATCCGCACGCTCGACGCCTCGCAGGTGAAGGGCCGGCTGATCCTGATGCCCGCGGCCAACGCGCCGGCATTGCGCGCAGCTTCGCGCGTAAGCCCGCTCGACAGCAAGAACCTGGCGCGGGTGTTCCCGGGCAACCCCTTCGGCACGCCGACGGAGCAGATCGCAGCGTTCATCCACGACGTGCTGTTCCCGAAGTGCGACGCGTACGTCGACCTGCATGCGGGGGGCAGCTCTCTCTTCATCGAGGAGAGCGCCCAGGTCGTGGTCACGCCCACGCTGGCGCCGGAAGTGCGCGAGCGTGCCGAGGACATGGCGCGCTGGTTCGGCGCCAAGTTCACCGTCATCACCGACAACATGGGCGACCCGCGCACCAGCTGCGGCGCGGCGGCCCACCTCGGGCTGGCAGCGATTGCCGCGGAGATGGGCGAGAACGGCAGCGTGTCGCCCAAGGGCGTGAAGCGCACGCGCGAGTGCCTGTCGCGCGTGCTGGCCCGGCTGGGCGTGGTGCCTGGTGTGCTGCCTGAAGCGCCGCCGCCGAGCCGGCGCGTGCACATCGTGTCCAACGGCGGCAACCTGCTGTCGCCGGGCGACGGCTACTTCGAGCCGCTGCACGAGCTGGGCGACACCGTGAAGGCCGGAGAGGTGGCGGGCTACCTGCACCTGCTGACCGAACCCGCGCTCGCACCGCGCGAAGTGCGCTTCGCCAGGAGCGGCACGGTGTACTCGCAGCGCACCTTCGGCATCGTGAAGCAAGGCAACAACCTGTGTGTGCTGGTCGAAGACGAGGAAGGTGCAGCCGCATGAGCGAGATGAACACGATGCAGCAGCCCATCACCCTCGACGACTACCGCGCGGCGCATGCCCGCGTGAAGCCCTACATCCGGCAGACACCGTTGGTCAACGCGCACCCCTGGGTGCCTGGCGGCGCGGTGCAGGTGCGTTTCAAGGCCGAGTGCCACCAGGTCACCGGCTCGTTCAAGGCGCGCGGCGCCTTCAATCGCGTGCTGACCCTGTCCGACGAGGTGCGCCAGCAGGGCCTGGCTACGGCGTCGGGCGGCAACTTCGGCGCGGCAGTGGCGTACGTCGGCAAGACACTGGGCCTGCCGGCCAACGTGTTCGTGATGAACACCAGCACGCCGATCACGCGCGCGCGCATCGAAAGCCATGGCGCGAAGCTCACGGTGCACGGCGACTTCTGGGACCAGAGCTGGGACGCCGCCGGCGCCAACGTGGCCGAGCACGGCGGGGCGCTGCTGCACCCGTACGCCGACCGGGACGTGGTAATCGGCCAGGGCACGACGGCGCTCGAAATCATCGACGAATGGCCCGAGGTCGAGACGCTGGTTGTCTCCATCGGCGGCGGCGGCCTGCTCGCGGGCATCGCGCAGGCGGCCAAGCTGCTCAAGCCGTCGATCCGCGTGATCGGCGTCGAAGCCGCGGGATGCCCCACGCTGCATACCTGCCGCAAGGAAGGCCGCATCGTGAAGCTGGAGAACGTGAAGACGCGCGTGCCCATCCTTGCGGCGCGCTCGACCGAACCCTTGAACTTCGAGCTGATCGAGAAGTACGTCGACGACATCGTGCTGGTCGACGAAGAGGTCATCGAGGACGCTGCACGCTCCGCCTGGCAGCACGCGGGCCTGGCCATCGAACTCGGCGCGGCCACCGCGCTGGCGGCCGTGAGCCATCGTTGCTTCGCGCGGCGCGACGACGAGAAGATCGCCGTGGTGCTGTGCGGCAGCGGCAGCGACGGGATGCCGCAAGGCTAGGAGTCCGCTAGGCAGACGGTTCTGAACGGGCGAGCGCCGATGGCGGCATCTCGGATCTCGCGCGTTCTGACGCCTTCGTGATTCAAGGCCCGAGGCGCTCGCAGGAGCAGGCGCCGACATGCCCGCCGACGAGAAAGACACCGCCTGCGCGCTCGACGTCATCCGGATGAATGACGCAACGCAAGGCATGAGCTAGGGCGGCCAATGCCGAAGAGGTCCGGCTGTGTTGGCGCATGGTCAGTTTCTTTCTTGGCATATCAAAGCCGATGGTTGAGCCAAGGGAACCGTGGAGGAGTTGGCCTTCACCGAAAGTCCCGATAGCTGTGGACGCAGTTCATTCCGCGCAGTTGGCTCATGCCGCTATTGAGGCACGAGCGCTGGCTGGCCGGCCGCCGCGGTACCCCTGGGTCCGTTCAGCGCACGAAGCGGCCTTCGGGTGTGACGCGCATCATTTCGATGAAGTGTGAACCGGTGGCGCTGCCGGTCGAGAAACCGATGTCCATGCCGGCCAAGCGCAGCTTGAGCGCGCGCAGCGTCGCATGCAGGCGCACGCGCGTCAGGTCGCGACCGGTGCGCCCGATCATCACCAGAGCGTTCAGGGAGCCCTCGAAGCTGCCGTAGCCCACCGGCACCTGTGCTTGTTCCGCTGAGCGGCGATGGTCGCGCGCCGCGGCCTCCACTTCGCCCCAAGGGTAAGGCGTGACCTGCAAGATGGCCAACCCGCCCGCCTGCAGGGGCATCACCTTGGCCGTGACCTCGCCCGAGACGACCGACATGCCATAGAACATCGGTTTGCTGCCGGCGGCACACATGGTCTTGTCATCGACGACCAGGGGACGAAAGCAGTCCGCGCATCCGTGCTCGGCAACCACGCCGACGTGCATGAGTCGTTCCAAGACTTCTTCGAGCACATGGCAACGCGGAAGCTGCGCACGCCCAAAGGCCCGGACTGAGTCCGCTCGTGCTACGGCGCGCTGGGCCAAGTCGACTTGATGGTGAGAGGCAGGCTCTACGCCTGATGCATTGCACGATGTGGGTCGAGGGCGCACGAGAGATCGTCTCGGCGCAGGACTCGCATGTGAAGTTCATCCTGACGGACCACCCGGTGCCGGTCTACAACGCGACGGCGGATCCTACGTCCGTGCAGTGTGCCTATAGGCTGGCGCGCCTGCGCATCCGTCTACGCCCCGTTCAGCGTGTCGGGTGCAGGAATCGGCGACACCCCTTGAGCGTTAGCGGCAACCTCTTGCGCGCGCATGGCGCGAAGATAGCCATCGCGGCGCTGCAGACGCCGCCAGTAAGCCGCCACCGCTGGTGTGAACCGGGTCGCAAGTCCGAGATGCTGGGCCAGAAGCAGCGCGTAGCCCACGGACACGTCCGCAGCTGTGAATCGGTCACCGCACAGATATTCGCGCGCGGCTAGCAATGGCTCGAGCGTGCGCAGCCGGGCCAGGAACCACTTTGCATAGTCGTCTGCAACAGAGGGCTGCCGACGGTCTTCGGGTTCGAACCGAGAGTACCGTAGCACCAGCGTCTGCGGGAAAGTGAGGGTCGCCTCGCCGAAGTGAAGGAGGTTGAGATAGGTGCCGAAGTCCGGTTCTGCGTGATCGATTTGAAGTCGAGTTGGTGCCGCTTTCGCGCAGAGGTACTCGCAGATCGCTGACGACTCGGTCATTCGCGTCGCCCCATCGACCATGAGGGGGACCGTGCCGAGTGGGTTGAGTTCAAGAAACGAACGCTGAAGTACGCGAGGCGGAAACGGCAGCATCACCAGTTCATAGGGCGTCTCGAGTTCCTCCAGCATCCAGAGAGGGCGAAATGAGCGTGCGCTCACGCAGTGATACAGGGTAATCATCAAGAAGAATTTTTAGCGGTCGGTCGGCATCAGATGCGATGCGAAAACACCCCCGGGGCTGGCCGATCACCAGTCGCGCCGTTCATCTCTGTACTCTTGCGGCGTTTGTGCTGCCCGTAGGCGGGGAGGTGTCCATTGCATCTCCTCGCAGTCCAAGTTTTTGTCCGCACCCCCAAACGGAACGTCGGTGGTCGTGGCCGTTGCGAAAGCGGAATCGCCTTCAGCGCTCCGCACAGAGGTGTCGTTGGCGCTGCGGACGGCGTCGACCGCGAGTACATCTTGATCTTTCATGCACCTCTCTTAGACCACCTGGACTGCGCGGTCCTCAACCTGCGTATCCGCAGTTGCAACCGGCTTGCACAGCTGTTCAAGAAGGTAGGCCTCACGGCTGCGGACGGCGTCCACGTTCGCTTCCTTCACATGCCCGTAGCCGCGCATGGCCTGCGGCAGCCTTGCGAGTTCCAGAAGAGTTGCAGTCTGTTCGAGCTGCGCTTGGGCAAGCACCTTGCGCATCTGCCCCAGGAAACGCCCAAACTCGGCACGCTCATTGCGGCGCTCTTCGGTATAGGCGAAGACGTCGAAGACCGTCCCCCGCAAGACCTTGCCCTTGGCGAGCCACCGGAAAGCCATGACCAACCAGGGTCCGTAAGCCTTCTTGACCAGACGCCCCTTGCCATCGCGCTTGGCCAGAAGCGGCGGCGCCAAGTGGAAGTGCAGCTTGAAGTCTCCCTCGAACTCACGGTCGATCCGCTCGAAGAATCCGCTCTCCGTGTAGAGGCGAGCCACCTCGTACTCGTCCTTGTACGCCATCAACTTGTAGAGGCTCACGGCGACCTCGCGAGCCACGCGGTCGCCGCCCAATGTCGCTTTCTCAATGGCGGCAAGTTCACGAACACGAGCTTCGAAATATTGTGCGTACTTGTCGCTCTGGTAGCCAGAAAGCCGCGTCTTTCGATCTGCAATCAGGGTGTCAAGAGTCGGCGTGCGCTGCGGCATCAGCATCACCCGCGGCACGTCGATGCCGGCCGCCGCACGCACCTTGTCAGGTTCCAAGGCAGCTTGTCGTCCCCAGGCAAACGCCGCGGTATTCATCTGCACGGCGGTGCCGTTGAGTTCAATGGCGCGCAGCAGCGCCGCCCCCGAAAGGGGAATCCTGCCCGACTGCCACGCGAATCCCAGCATGAAGACGTTCGTCGCTACCGCGTCGCCCAGCAGCTTGGTGGCGAGGCGCGACGCGTCGATCGTCGCGATCTGCTTGACCCCTGACTTCAACTGCTCCAACAGATCTTCGGGGCGAGCCTGCCAATCCAGGTTCTTCGTGAAGCCGCCGGTTGGCGCAACATGGGTGTTCACGACCGCGGCCGTTCGCTCCATGCTGGATGCAGCCATCGCTTCCTTGCCTGCCGCGACCATCAGATCGCAAGCCAGCAGCAGGTCCACCTGCTTTTGGCCGATCCGCGCCCCGTGCAGTGCATCGGGCTGTGCAGCCAGGCGCACATGCGACATCACTGCACCGCCTTTCTGCGCCAAGCCCGCCATGTCCAGAATGATGACGCCCCTGCCTTCGAGGTGCGCGGCCATGCCGATGAGCGCGCCAATCGTGACCACGCCGGTGCCGCCCACGCCGGTGATCAGCACGTTGTACGGCTGGTCCAGCGCCGGAATGATGGGCTCGGGCAGGTCTGCAGGCAACGCACTCTGGGACCTGGGAGCCTTGCGAAGGGCGCCGCCCTCGACGGTGACAAAGCTGGGACAGAAGCCCTTGACGCAGGAGTAGTCCTTGTTGCATGAGCTCTGATCGATCGTTCGCTTGCGGCCGAGCGGCGTTTCAAGCGGCACGATGGAGACGCAGTTCGACTGCACGCCACAATCGCCGCAGCCTTCGCACACTTCCTCGTTGATCACGACCCGCTTCGGCGGATCGACCATCTCCTTCTTCTTGCGTCGGCGGCGCTTCTCGGCGGCGCAGGTTTGCGCGTAGACGATGACCGAAACTCCGGACGCATCCCGCAACTGGCGCTGCACCTCGTCGAGCTGGTCCCGATGGCTGACGACGGTGCCAGCGGGCAAGCCGCCCAGGGCCTGCCACGACGCAGGGTCGTCGGACACCAGGTGCACGTTCCTGACACCCTCAGCAGCAACCTGCTGCACGATCTGGATGGCGCTCAGGCTCCCTTCGACTGGCTGCCCGCCGGTCATCGCGACTGCGTCATTCGCCAGGATTTTGTAGGTGATGTTCACGCCCGCGGCGATCGCGGCGCGCAGCGCCAGCGAACCGGAGTGGCTGTAGGTGCCATCGCCGAGGTTCTGGAAGATATGGCCCTCGGAGGTGAACGGTGCATGGCCAATCCAGGCAGCCCCTTCACCGCCCATCTGTGTAATGTTGCCCGTGTTGCGCCCCATCCAGGTCGCCATGCCGTGACAGCCGATCCCCGCACCGGCGCGCGAACCCTCGGGCAGCATGGTCGAGGTGTTGTGCGGGCAACCCGAGCAAAAGAACGGCAACCGCTGGGGCAGCGTCGGGTCGAGGGCCGCCGCGCAGCCGGCGTCGGCCAGAACCGTTGTCGCCGATTGTGGCAGTGCGCCGGCGCCGAGCACTTGCAGCAGGCGCTGTGCAATGACTCTGGCGATCAGGGCCGGCGTGAGCTCGCCGTTCGGCGGCAGTAAAAAGCCGTTCGGTGAACGGACCCATTCCCCTTCGCCATCTGCCTTGCCAACGACGCGCGGGCGGGCATCGGCCGGTGCGTTGTAGAGCTGTTCCTTGATCTGCGGCTCAAGCACGCCTCGCTTCTCCTCCACAACGAGGATCTCGGTCAAGCCCTGGGCAAACTCCGTCACGCAGACGGGTTCGAGCGGCCAACTCACACCGATCTTCAGCAGGCGCAGTCCGAGGGACTTGGCGCCAACTTCATCTATGCCGAGCAACGACAGGGCTTCACGCGTATCCAGGTAGCTCTTGCCGGTGGTCACGATGCCCAATTTGGCATTCGGAACCTTCCATTCCTGCCGGTTCAATCCGTTCAGCCGGACATACTCGAGCACGGCCTGAAGCTTGTCGCGCAGCAGCCGCGCCTCCTGCTCCATCGGAGGATCCGGCCACCGGATCGACAGCGAGCCCGACTGGATCTGCTGGTTGTCCGGCATTCTTGTCTCGATCGCCATCGGGTCGATCTCGAAGGACGAGGTGGTCTCGATGGTTTCGCTGACGGCCTTGAAGCCGATCCAGCAGCCCGAGTAGCGCGACATCGCCCAGCCGTGCAGACCGAACTCAAGGAATTCCCGTACGCCCGAAGGGTTGAGCACGGGGATCGCGGCGGCGATGAATGCCTGTTCACTCTGATGCGGCAAGGTCGATGACTTGCACGTATGGTCGTCGCCTGCGATCGCCAGCACGCCGCCGAACCTGGACGTTCCCGCGATGTTCGCGTGCTTGAAGACGTCGCCGCTGCGGTCCACGCCCGGGCCCTTGCCGTACCACAGGGCGAACACGCCATCCACCGTAGCCTTCGGATCCATGCCGGCCATCTGCGAACCCCATACCGAGGTCGCGGCAAGTTCTTCGTTGAGGCCGGGATTGAAAGTGATCTTGTTCCGCTCCAGAAGCTTCTTGGCTTTCCAGAGCTCCTGGTCGACGGAGCCGAGCGGTGATCCGCGGTAGCCCGAGACGAATCCGCCGGTCTTCAGGCCCGCTGCCTCATCGCGCGCCTTCTGCACCATCAGCAGGCGCACGAGCGCCTGCGTGCCAGTCATGAACACGCGGCCCTTCGGCAATTCGTACTTGTCGTTGAGAGAAACGGTTGTGCTCATGACTTCAGTTCCTTGCATTGGGGATCCGGATCGCGCGAGATCATTCGGCGGTGGCACCGGACCGCTTCACCAGCTTGCCGTGCTTCTCCAGTTCGGAGATCAGAAAGGGTTGCGTCTGCTCGGGTGTGGTCGTCATCGACGTGAAACCTTGCACCACGAAGCTGTCTTGGACCTCCTTTGTCGCCAGTGCTTCCTTGAGCCTCTGGTACGTGCTCGCGACCACGGAAGGTGCCATGCCCGCCGGACCGATGATCGCGACCCAGCTGTCGAATTCGAAGTTCGGAATGCCGCTCTCGGCCACCGTTGGCACGTCCGGCAGCGCCGGGTTGCGTGACGCAGTACTCACCGCAAGGGCACGCAGCTTCCCCGCCTTGATTTGAGGGGCCGCGACTACCAGCGGCAACATGCCGAAATGAACCTGCCCGCCGATGATGTCTGTGGTCATGGCGCCTGTGCCTTTGTACGGGATGTGCTGGGCCTGGAGACCCGCCTCGCTGAGGAAATACTCCGCGGCCAAGTGCAGAACTGTCCCGTTGCCGGACGAGCCATAGGAGAACTTCTTGGGATTTGCCTTCAGCTCGGCAATGAACTCGCGCGTGGTTTTTGCCTTGACCGTGTCCGGGTTCACCGCCAGGACCAGCGGGGAGGATGCGATCACCGAGATCGCAGTGAAGTCCTTGATGGCGTCGAACGGTACGTGCTTGTAGATGAAAGGATTGATGACGTGATTGGAGGACACCATGCCCAGAACCGACCCGTCCTTCGGGGCCCGCACGATCTGCTGCGTCCCGATCACGCCGCCACTTCCGGGCAGGTTGTCGATGACGATTGGCCGCCCAAACGCGGCAGCCAGGCTGCTGCTCATCGCGCGGGCCACTGCGTCCACGCCTGAACCCGCCTGATTGGGAACGATCAGGCGCAGCGGCCTGATATCGGCCGATTGCGCCTGTGCCGGCGAGAACGCGCCGGCGAGGCTCCACAGTGAAAGGGCAACAGCGGCTCCGCGGCCGAGAAGTAAAGGAATGTGCATGGTTTGTCTCCGTGGAATTGGCGGAAGATTCCGCTACCTTGGCGGCGACGCCACCTGGCAGCTCTTATTGATAGAGCGATGCTCGCTCGGGCGGACTGTAGGTGCGATGCCGTTGCCGGGCGAAGTGCTCTTGCGTCACAGGGGATATGACGGAACGCGATACCCTTACCCGAATTGCAGTGTGCGGGCCCGGCCCGAGGATCAGCTGCGCAGAGCAGCGATCATCGCGTCCACGGCTCGCAACCGACTCGACTTCTTGAGCGCAAACACACTCAGCTCCCGGTCCTTCCAGGGCTCGTCGAGCGGTCGTCGCACGAAGCGCTTCGTCCCGGCGAGCGCGCGCAAGGCGCTTCCGGTCATGATCGCGATGCCCAGTCCGACCTCCACCATGCGGCAGGCGGCCTCGTAGCTGCTGACAGCGACAACCGGTGTGTAAGGCATCCGAAGCTTCTCCGCCTGCTCCTGCAGGAAACTGTCGCCAGCGCCGCCGGTCTGGATGCGCACGATCGGATGATGCAGCAGCTCCGTGAAACGAATCGCGCGCTGCCTCGTCAACGGATGATTCGGCGGCAGGATGACGATCAGCGGGTCGTCAGCGAAATGCCAGGACTCAAGCGCAGGCGGTACGGCCACTCCTGCGAGGCAGACCGCCACATCCGCACGGTCGTCCAGGCAGGCCCGGATGCACTCGCTGGACAAGCGCTCCTGCAGCACGATCTCCACGTTCGGGTGATCGCCCCGGAATGCATGCAGCCGTTCCGGCAGAAATCCGACCACCGAGGACAGGTTGGCAAACAGACGCACCGTGCCGGCGACCTCCCCGCTCAGCGCCTGCACCTCCCGCGCAAACGATTGAATATCGGCGTCGAGTTTCTCGCCGAGGGCGTACGCTCGCTGCCCTGCTTCCGTGAGGGTGACGCCGAGGGGGGAACGGCTCAGGAGTTGCACTCCCAGCGTGTGTTCCAGATCGGCAATGCGCCGGCTGAGCGCGGATTGCGCGATGTGCTCGGCATCGGCCGCGCGCTTGATCGAGCCTTCGCGCGCGGCGGCGAGGAACAGTTGAAGGCTGACGGGATCGACGCGACGCATGTTCCTGGACCAAGGCTGGTGGGCTGGATTGTCGCCCAGGAGCGGTGGTTATGAAGAAGCGCGCTCGTAGATCTGCCGCAGCGCCTGGCCATTTCGCACGACAACGCCGCCGTGCTCGATGCGGATCGTTCGGTCGCGCTCCATCAGCTTCAACTCCTGGTTGAGCCTCTGCCGGGAGCAGCCGATCAAGCCGGCAAGCTCGGTTTGTCGCAGGCGCAAGGCGATTCGCACCTCCGGACTGCCTGCGTCCGCCGGCTCCCCGTAGGTGCGCGCGAGCTGCGAAAGCTGCCGAGCGATTCTGGCGCGCAACGACTTGGTATTGAGGTCCTCCACGAGACGATACAGCTGGCGCATACGCTGCGATTGAAGACGCAAGAGCGCAAGGCAGAACTCGGGATGATTGACCAGAATCTCCTGCATCTCTTCGCGCCCGACACACAGCAAGGTGGTGTCCCCGTGCGCCAGGACATCGTAGGGCCGACCTTTCAGATCGAACATCTCGACTTCCCCGAACCACACGCCCGGTTCGATATAGCGCAGCGTGAGTTGCCTGTCCTCAGGTGTATGGGACCCGATACGCACCGCGCCAGCCAATACCGCCAGCCAGGCGTCGGCGGGATCACCGCGCCGGCAAATCACGCCTGCATCAGGGAAGCGCCGCACCTGCGCGCGCCGCAGGATGTCGTGACGAAGTGTCGCCGACAGTGACGAGAACCATGGATCGTTGGCGACGGCTTCACGCTCATGGTTGTCGAGGGCCAGCTTGGTCACCGTTTGCCGATGGCATTCAGGTTCAGGCCGCATGCAAGGGCCCTGCTTCGGCTCGAGCCTGCACCTCCGCAAAGGCCGCGAGCTCGCCCGCAAGCGCGCTGGCCACCACCGTGGCGGGACTGGCGAGCCACACCTTTCCAGGACCGCATCGCCCAGGAAAGTTGCGATTGATAGCGCTAACGGTGACCTCGCTCGCCTGCTCCGACGTCCCAGGCCCACCATTGACGCACGCACCGCAGGAGGGTTGCAGCATCTCGGCGCCCGCGCGCTCGAAGACGTCGAGATAGCCCTTCTCCACGCAGTAGTCGCGAACGTCGATCGTGCCGAACTGGAGATAGAGCTTCACGCCCGGATGCACCCGCAAGCCCCGATTCACAGCCCACGAAAGCACCTGATGATAAGAGTCGAAGTCCTCGCGCTTTCCGCCCGTGCACGAGCCGCCGTAGGCGATGTCGACCTTGGGGCGTTCCGACAATTCGGTGACAGGCACGCCGTTGCCGGGATCGCCGGGGCGAGCCACCATCGGCGCGAGCGCAGAACAGTCGACCTGGATGATCTCCGCATAGGAGGCCTCCGCATCGCTGCACATCCAATCCTGCAGCTGAAAGTCGATGCCCCGGCGTTCGCGCAGGAAACGAACCGTTTCTTGGTCGGGGGCAACGATGCCGGTGAAGCCGCCGAGTTCCGCAGTCATGTTGGTCAGGGTCGCCCGCTCGTCGGTTGAAAGCTGGGCGATCACCGGACCGGCAAATTCAAACACCTTGCCGACCCCGGAGCCGGCTCGAATGCGAGGGTCGGCCAGCAAGTGCAGGACGACGTCCTTCGCACTCACCCCCGTCGGCAGTCGGCCCGCGAGTTCAACGCGCAGCGACGCAGGAACGGTGATCCGGACCAGTCCCGTGACGAGGGCGTTGGCCATCTCGGTGCTGCCGACGCCGAAGGCAAGGCAGCCGAGCGCACCGCTGTGGGTGGTGTGCGAGTCGGTGCCGACAATGATCTGCCCGGGCAATGCATAGCGCTCGGACATCATCGGGTGCGAGATGCCTTCGCTGCCGACACCATCCGCCAGCAGGCCATGCGCAATCAAGCCGTACTCCTCGCCAAACTTGCGATGCTCGCGAACAACGTTCTGGACAGCAGGCAGCAATCCGGCGCGCGTGTGCGCGATGCTGCGGTGGACATAGGAGGTGTGGTCCTCGAACAGCCGCACACTCTGCGGATCGTGCAACTTGAGTGGCCGGCCGAACTCCGCGTGCAACATGTGCGCGCACATCGGCGTGTAGTACTCGATAAGAAAGCGCCAATCGGGTCGAACGAAGGCTCCGCTGCCCGCCTTCAGACCGGAGCCGCTGTCGCCGGTCACCATCAAGTGACTCGCGATGATCTTCTCGACCAGGGTTCTTGAGCCGCTGCTGCTGGTGTTCGCCGGCGGCAGGCTGATCTGCTTCATCCGCTCGCGCCCATAGCGCAGCAATCCACCATGGCGCAGGATCGCCGCCGCCTGAGCATCGCGCGAAGCCACCAGTTCCTCAATGTCGATCGGCTCACCATTCTGTACACGCTCGATGAGACTGAAGTCGGTGGAGGTGAACAAGCCGAGGTTGTCCGCGTTCTGGCGATAGATCCGCTCGAAGCTTTCCGCGACCACCAGGCGAATGCCGGCGGCGCGCTCTGACATCGGACTGTGCTCGCGCGAGGAACCCTTGCCGTAGCGCTTGCCGGCGACAGTGACCGCGAAACCGCCATTTTTGACCGCATCGATTCCGATCGGACAACGGCCTCCCGAAACAAAGCCCAGGTAGGGATAGCGGCCCAGGCGCTCGTCCCAGACGGCGGCCACCGTTGCCGGAGTGATCTCGTCTGTTGAAATATTGTCTCGGAGTGCGCCAGCCTCCACCAGAGCCAGATTTTCACCCTGGAGCTGCCGCTCGACGACTTCGGGGTCGTTGCTCAGGAAAAGGACGCGCGAATTGAGTCGGATGATCGTCATGGATTGAACCTCGTGGCCACACTTTAGGAGACGCTGGACCTGCACATGTAGTGCTGATGCGCCACGGGGGCTATCGCCGCTTGGCATAGCATCTGAAAACCGGTCGCTTGCCAGCGCGGCAGGCGCGAGTGCTCAGACGGCATCGGGGCTATCGCGGAATGCGCTATCCGTTGGCCGCTGCGCGCACCTAACATGTGCGCATGCCCTTCAAATCTACTGATCTTTGCGATGCCTGCGATGGCGCGCAGGTGTGCGAACTTCCCTTCGTGGGATTCGGCCTGAGACGCGCGTTCGCGGGCGCCATCCGCACGGCGCGCTACACGAACGGGATCAGCGCGCTTCGCGTCCTGATCAACCAGCCCGGACACGGACAGGTGCTGGTCATCGATGGCGCCGCTTTGCCGTGGCGTGCGCTGTTTGGAGACGTCATGGCCGGCCTGGCAGTGCGCAATGGATGGGCCGGCGTCATCGTCAACGGCATGATCCGCGATTGCATCGAGATCGACGCATTGGACATCGGAGTGAAGGCACTCGGGACGATCCCGCGCCGGGCGGACATCGGTGGCAGGGGCGAGATAGACCTGCCGGTTCACTTCGGCGGTGTCACATTCACTCCCGGCGCGCGGCTGGTCGCGGATGAGGACGGTGTGATCGTGCTGCCGCAGGGTTTGACGGAATCGAACATCCACGTTGATGATGCGATTGCCGCGACCGCAAGATATGCAGCCGGGTCCGATCCAAGGTGACGGAAGGGAGCCATCGCTTTTCGCTGCGAAGTGGGTGCGGCAGATTCGCCATGACCGGCGATGGCGCCGCAGCTCGTAAAGCCCTACGTCAAGACAAATAAGAACGATGCGGACTGCTCGGCGAGTTTGGCATCGTCATTCCGCAAAGAATCGGCTACATCGCTAGCTGTGTTCCTGAACTGATCAAGGACGGCGCCAACGACCTCCCTGGCGCGTTTCGACTGCTGGTGCAACGGTTGCTGGATCACCTCAAGGACCTGTAGAAGGCCAGGTGCGTGAGGACTCCAACGATCTCGGACGGCTTCAGGCCATTGTCCAGTCCGAGGTTGATGTGCGATGTCATCTGCGCCGCCTGGCCGTTGGTCACCAGCGCGGAGAGCGTGACCAGGCTACGGTTGCGCGGCGCCAGGTCCTTGCGTTTCCACACATCGCCGAACAGCACGTCCTGCGTGTAGGCGAACAACTGGGGCGGCGGTCTCGCGGGCCATGCACGCCGCGGGCGTGTCGGGCACGGCGCTCCGCTGAGCGTCAGCGTCGAAACCGGTGGCGGCCGCCAGGACCAGGAAAGGAAGCGACTGTTTCATGGAAGCGGTCTCCCGTGGGAACAGGGGATTGGCAGCGCACGCGGGGACGGCAATCGCATGGCCGGCCACGCCACATGTTCAATCTGCTCATTCGCAAGTGGCGCTTTCGACTGCCGCAAGCGTGCCACACCTTGCCCGGCACGAAGCCCCGGCCTACATTGCTCCAAACAACCCGTGCGACCCCATGAGGGGGCGCGCAGCCCACGGGATCGCCCTTGTCGCGGCGATCGATGCTTTCAGCCAGGCCTTCGCCACACCACGGCAATGCCTATCTGCAGGCTGCCTGACCCCCAGACCTTTCACCAGGAGCCATCAACATGTTGGGAACCAAGCTCTACGCCCCCGGCGACGTGCGCATTGAGGAGATGCCCGAGCCGACCATCCAGAAACCAACGGACGTGACCATCCGCCTGGCCGCCACCTGCGTCTGCGGCTCGGACCTGTGGCCCTACCGCGGGCTGAATCAGGTCGACGCACCAATGCACATGGGCCATGAATATTGCGGCACCGTGGTCGAGGTTGGTAGCGCCGTCACCTCGGTCAAGCCCGGGCAGTTCGTCATCGGCTCCTTCTGCCTGTCCGACAACACCTGCCCGCACTGCCGCTTCGGTTTTCCGTCCTCGTGTGTACAGCGCGAGTTCATGACCGGTGCGCAGTCGCAGTTCGCCCGTGTGCCGCTGGCCGACGGCACGCTGATCGCACTGGACCAGCAACCCGACGATGAACTGATCCCCAGCCTGCTAGCGGCCTCCGACGTGCTCGGCACCGGCTGGTACGCTGCCGTGGCGGCGCAGGTGCAGCCCGGTTGCACCGCCGTCGTCGTGGGCGACGGGGCGGTGGGTCTCATGGGTGTGCTGGCCGCCCGGCAGCTCGGCGCGGCGCGCGTGATCGCCATGAGCCGGCACAAGGCTCGCCAGGAGCTGGCGTTGGAGTACGGCGCCACCGACATCGTGGCCGAGCGCGGCGACGGGGGCGTAGCCAAGGTCAAGGCGCTGACGGACCAGATCGGCGCCGACGCCGTGCTGGAGTGCGTGGGCACCAACGAGTCCATGCAGCAGGCGCTGGCCATTGCCCGGCCGGGATCGATGATCGGCTACGTCGGCGTGCCGCACGGTGTGCAGTTCGACGGGCAGAAGCTGTTCTTCTCGCAGACCGGCATGCTGGGCGGCCCGGCCCCGGTGCGACGTTTCCTGCCGCGCCTGATCGAACTGATCATGCGCCGCAAGATCAACCCCGGCAAGGTGTTCGACCTGCAGATCCCGCTGGCCGACGTGGCCGAGGGCTACAAGGCCATGGACGAGCGCCGGGCCATCAAGACCCTGCTGCGCGTGTGATGCGCACAGCGATCCAGTTCAATAAAGGAGCAACGCAATGAAGGAACTCACCGTCGTCGTCGGCGCTGGCGGCATCGGCCAGGCCATCGCCCGCCGCGTCAGCCAGGGGCGCCACATCCTGGTGGCCAACCACACCCAGAGCTCGGCCGACGAAGCCGCCAAGGTGCTGGAGAACGCCGGCTTCGAGGTCACGGCCATGCAGGCCGACGTGTCGGACCGCGGCCAGGTGCAGGCCGTGGTCCGCAAGGCCCAGTCGCTCGGACCCGTGAAGGCGCTGATACAGGCGGCCGGCGTCTCGCCGAGCCAGGCCCCCATCGAGGCAATCCTCAAGGTGGACCTGTACGGCACGGCCGTGCTGCTCGAAGAGTTCGGCAAGGTCATGGCCGAGGGCGGCTCGGGCGTCGTGATCTCTTCCCAGTCGGGCTACCGCATGCCGGCGCTGACGGCTGAACAGGATGCGCTGCTGGCCACGGCCCCCCCTGAGGAGCTGATGGCGCTGGACTTCGTCAAGGGCGTGCGGGACACGCTGCATGCCTACCAGATGTCCAAGCGCTGCAACTCGCTGCGGGTACGTGGCGAGGCAATCCGCTGGGCCGAGCGCGGCGCGCGTGTGAACGCTATCAGCCCCGGCATCATCGTGACCCCGCTGGCGCATGACGAGCTCTATGGCGAGCGCGCGGCGTTCTACCAAGGCATGCTGAAGAAGATGCCTGCGGGCCGGGCCGGTACACCGGACGAGATCGCCGCGCTGGCCGCGCTGATCTTGGGGCCCGAAGGCGGCTTCATCACCGGCAGCGATTTCCTGATCGACGGCGGTGCGACGGCCAACTTCTTCTACGGGCCTGAGGCCCAGAAACATTAGCAAAAAGCCCTGCCGTCCGAAGCCAGTCAGCCAAGCGCTGACCGGCATTTTTTCGGCGGGTACTGGCCTGGCGCTGCTGCGCGTGGAGCGCTTGAGCGTGTGCGGCGGTTGGCAGGCACAGACAGCCGCCACGCCGCGAACCTGCTGCCGTGCGAGCACCTAGAGCAGACAGGCGGGACTATGGGACTATCGGTCCCAGCGGCAAGCCGTCCGTGCGTGCAGTCATCTTCAGTTCAGCTCCCTGCGACGCCAAAACGCCATCGCAGCGCAGGCGGTGCCGGACAGCGCCATGACCACGACCATAGGCCGAGGCGTGCCGTCGGACAGCCCCGCCAGCAACAACGACGAGACAATGCCGCTGCCGTACTGCAGCGATCCGATCAGGGCCGCAGCCGATCCGGCCAGCCCCGGTTGCACGTCGTCGAGCGCGGCCGCGGTCGCGCTGGCGGCGATGACGCCGTTCATCGAGAAGAACACGAACACCGGCACGACGACGCCTGGCAGTCCACCCAGGTGCCACGCCACCAGCCCCAGGCCGGCCAGCATCGCCAGCGCCGCGATGGCAGTGGCCGTGCGCAGCAGCGCGTCGAGTCTGTAACGACTGACCAGCCTGCGGTTGACCATGCTCACGGCCATCAGGCCCACGACGTTGAGCCCGAACAGCCAGCCGTAGTGCTGAGCGTCCACATGGAAGTATTCGATATACACGTGGGGTGAGCCGGCGATGAAGGCATAGGCGCCGACGTAGAACAGCGTCACGCACAGCGTGTAGCGCATGAAGACCGCGTTACCCAGCAGAGCACGGTAGTCGGCGAACGCTTCGGAGGTGGGCGTGGTGGCGCGCCGCGCCGCCGGCAGGCTCTCGGGCAACTGGCGCAGCGCCAGCTGCATCAGTGCGCCCACGGCAGCCAGCAGCCAGAAGATGCCGTGCCAGGAGCCGAAGCGCACGATCTGGCCGCCCAGCAGCGGCCCGACGATGGGCGCGACGGCCATGATGACCGTCAGCGTCGACAGCGTCTGCGCCGCCTGCGTGCGGGGATAGAGATCACGCACCATGGCACGCGCCAGCATCGGACCGGTGCAGGCGCCGAAGGCCTGGAACATGCGCCAGAACACCATCTGGCCCATGGTCTGCGACAGCGCGCAGCCGAGCGAGCCCACGACGAACAGCGCCACACCGATCACCAGCGGCCGGCGCCGGCCGATGCGGTCGCTCACCGGCCCCCAGACCAGTTGCGCCAACGCGAAGCCGACCAGGAAGCCGGTGATGGTCAGCTCCGCATTGCCCTGCAGCTCGCGCTGCATCTGCGGCATCGCGGGCAGATAGATGTCTGTGGACAGCGAGGTGAAGGCCATCAGCGCGCCGAGGATCAGCAGAAGGCGCAATTTGCTCCCACGCGAAGGGCTGGCCGCGGCCTCGGTGGCGGCAAGGTGCGACGCCATGGTCAAGCCACCTGCGCGGGCAGCGAAGCCTTATCGATCACGAAGCGGTAGCGCACGTCGGCCCGCTCCATACGCTCGAAGGCTTCGTTAATCTGGTCTATGCGGATCATCTCGCAGTCGGGCAGGATGTTCTTTTCCGCACAGAAGCCCAGCATCTCCTGCGTCTCATGGATGCCGCCGATGAGCGAATCGGCGATGCGGCGGCGGCCCAGCAGCAGAGGCACGGTGTTCCTCTCCTGTATCGTCGGACCGACTTGGCCCACGATGGCCAGTGTGCCGTCTACATCTAGCAGCGGAAGGTACGGGGTCAAGTCGTGCTTGACGGACACCATGTCGATGATGAGGTCGAAGTCGCTGGTGGCCTTCTCCATCGCCTGCGGGTCCGACGAGACCAACAGCCGGGCGGCCCCCAGTGCCAGTGCATCGACCTGCTTGTCGTTGCTACGGCTCAACACGGTCACGCCCAGCCCCACGGCCATGTGGCCCAGGCCGATCACGCCCACCCGGCCGCCCGGGCCCACGTTCCAAGTGCCTAGCGACGACCAAGTGGTGATGCCTGCACACAGCAACGGCGCCGCAAGCGCCAAGTCCAGCCCCTCGGGTATGCGCAAGCAGAACTCTTCGCGCACCACCAGGTGCTTGGAGCAGCCACCCTGCGTGTTCTCGCCGGTGATGCGGTCCTGCCCGGCATAGGTGCTCGTGTTGCCGGCACGGCATAGTTGCTCCTCGCCTTTGCGGCACTGGTCGCAGGCGGGACAGCTGTCCACCATGCAGCCAACGGCCACATGGTCACCCACCCTGTAGCGGCTGACCCCGGCGCCGAGCGCGGCAACGCGACCGACGATCTCATGGCCGGGCACGATGGGGTAGTAGCTCCAACCCCAATCATTGGGCGCGGTGTGCAGGTCCGGATGGCAGACATCGCTGTAGAGGATTTCCATCGCCACGTCGTTGGCTCGCAGGCTGCGGCGTTCGAACTGGAACAAGGCCAGTGGTGCGGTGGGACTGTAGGCGGCATAGCCGGTGGTGTGCATTGCAGACTGCATCGAAGCAAGGCGTGCGCCGGGGCGGCACACACGACGAGATGAACTCTAAGTGGCGCAGGATCCTGGCACTAGTCCGCCTCGACTTGAAGGATTGACAAGTTGCACTTGCCGAAGAACTGTCCCCCGAGCCCGAGCGAGCTGCATGAATGCTTAGGATCAGGCAGTTCCCACCACCTCGTCGGTGCACTGGCCGCCATGCCGCGCGCCCAATCGCAATCGAGTCGATCTAGCCGGGCGCTGAAGACTACCTGCAGCAGCCCGAAGCCCACCACCGCGGCGACGATCGGCCCCGTGGACAGCAACCCCCAACCGCGGCATGGTCACGGTGGAAACCGACATGACCGATATCGGGACGGGGTCGTACACCATCATTGCGCAGACCGCCGCCGAGACGATGGGGATGTCGCTCGACGGGGTCTTCGTGCGCCTGGGCGATTCAGCCTGTCCGATCTCGGTCGGCTCCGGCGGGCAATGGGGAGCGAACAACTCGACCTCGGGTGTCTTCGCGGCATGCATGAAGTTGCGCGAGACCATGTCGAGCAAGCTCGGCATCGCGCCGGGTGCCGCGGAGTTCTCGGACGGCACGGTGCGCGCTGGCGCACGTGCAGTGCCGCTGGCCGAAGCGGCGGGCACGGATGGCCTGGCGGCCGAGGACGGCATCGAATATGAAGACCTCGACAAGAAGTACCAGCAGTCCACTTTCGGCGCACATTTCGTGGAGGCCGGTGTCGACGCCGCGACCGGCGAGATACGCGTTCGACGCATGCTTGCAGTTTGCGCCGCGGGGCGCATCCTGAATCCGAAGTCCGCCCGCCGCCAAGTGATCGGTGCCATGACGATGGGCGTCGGAGGGGCGTTGATGGAGGAACTGGCGCTCGACAAGAGGCATGGCTTCTTCGTCAATCACGACCTGGCGGGCTAGGAGGTGCCAGTGCACGCCGACATCCCCCATCAGGAGGTGGTCTTCCTGGATGAGACGGACCCGATCTCGTCGCCGATGAAGGCCAAGGGTGTAGGCGAACTCGGCATGTGCGGTGTCGCGGCCGCGGTAGCCAATGCGGTCTACAACGCGACCGGCGTCCGGGTACGCAACTATCCGATCACGCTCGACAGGCTACTGGATCGCCTGCCACCAGTGGCGTGAGCCGAAACAGGCGGCAACGTTTGCAGGAAAGTTCCACCAGTTGATCAACGGATGCCCTCCATGATTGGCGCATGGGTTGCAGGGTTGCGACGCTGCACGCGCCAAGAGCGCCGGATGGAAGCCAGGTTTGTAGCCGAAACCGCCGCCGTGCTCGCGGTAAACACCTGCTGCTGCTCGCGCAGCGGGTAGTTTCCGGCGAATGACTTCATCGAGATTCCTCCGCAAGACCAGTGCCTTGTGCACGGGGTGACTTGATCGAAATGACCATCGCGCAGCAGCGTGATCTCGTAGCCATTCATGACATCTTCGACCCCCTCCGCACGCAGCCCAGCGCGACCGCCCGGTGCACAGTGACGCGACTCTTGGACCGTACACTGCTCTACACGACCATCGCGCGCGCTCAAGTGCAGGCCACCCCGGTGGGGACTTCGAGGCAGTACGTCGTTGCGCCGGCCTGATGTCCCGCCCTTACCAAATCTCGATGGCAGCAGTGCCTCGGTGGTAGCGGATTTGCCATTGGTCGCCGACCGAGAGCCACAGCGAAGAACGCAGAGTGTGTAGGGCCAGAGAGCCATCCGACTGGAGGTGGATGGCCCGATAGGTGAGGAGAACGACGCCCGGTTGGAGTTCTGCGGCGACGAACATGTCCGCCACGAACTTCAGGTAGATGAAGGCCGGCTTCCAGTCTGGACAGAGACTGCCCCAGAGATTCTGGCAACCATGTCACTCCCCTGAACGTGTTTTGAGCGGCGGAGAATAACGCGTCCATGCGCAAAGAAGAACGCGAGGGCGTTTGGCTTCGCGATATGGAGATGCAGCGGCCTCCAGCCCGCATCGCGCTTCTGATTGATGTGCAATGCCAGGGTCTCGGCGAGACCGAAGCCGGAGCGATTCGAACTGCTTCGGTAACCGCGCTCCCCGACCGAGAGGCAAGTGAAAGTTACTGCAGCACGACACATCCATCTGAATCTCCGCTCAACCTTTTGCGCGAGGCCCTCAAATGAACCTTAAGCCGTCAGCTCCCCCTGAAGCCTGCCTGTTGCGATGTTCCACCAGAGAGAGACGGCTCGTAGAGTCCTGCTCAGGCGGGCGACAGTATTCGTAGCGGCTCAAGGGTTTACGCTGATAAATGATTTTGGAGCGCTATTGACATGACGCCGTCATCTCCATAATCTCCAGCCCCACGAAAGCAATCGGTTGGATTGCATTCGGGCAGCAACAGCGCTGCTTCACATACCGGCTATGAAAGCCCTCGACTTACGCGAAAGCGTGGTCGAGGGCTTTTTTGTTTTTGGAGCGTAGATGGCAACGGCGGATGGACTTTCAGCGAGCCCGGAATTCCCGGACCTGATCGTGGCGAGCGTGCAGATGGAGCCGCGCGTCGGCCACACGACGGCGAATGTCGCGCGGTCGGTGCGGCTGATCGAAGAGGCGGCCGCACAAGGCGCCGCGATCGTCGTGCTGCCCGAGCTTGCCAACAGCGGCTACGTGTTCGCGAGCCGCGCCGAGGCGTTCTCGCTGGCCGAGCCCGTACCCGATGGGCCCAGCACGCAGGCCTGGGCCGAGGTGGCGCGGCGGTGCAAGGTCCACGTGATTGCCGGCATCGCTGAACGCGAAGGCGACCGCCTGTACAACGCCGCTGCCGTGCTGGGCCCCGGTGGTTGGCTCGGCACCTATCGGAAGCTGCACCTCTGGGGCGACGAACACTTGTTCTTCGAGTCCGGCGACAAGGGGCTGCCGGTGTTCCACACCGAACTGGGCCGTCTGGGCGTGGTGATCTGCTACGACGGCTGGTTTCCCGAGACATACCGCCTGCTCGCGATGCAGGGCGTCGACATCGTCTGCATGCCCACCAACTGGGTGCCCATGTCCGAACAGCCGGCGGACCGCCCGGCCATGGCGACCACGCTGGCCATGGCCAATGCCCACAGCAACGGACTGAGCATCGTCTGCGCGAACCGGATCGGCACCGAGCGGGGCCAGCCCTTCGTCGGCCAGAGCCTCATCGTGGGTGCGCAGGGCTGGCCGCTGGCCGGGCCCGCCTCGCACGATGCCGAGGAAATCCTCTATGCCCGGATCAACCTCAAGGCCTCGCGCCGGGCGCGCCATCTGAACGTGTTCAACGACGTGCTGCGCGATCGACGCGATGACATCTACGACCCGATGCTGGGCACGGGCTGGCCGCTGCCGCGGCACTGAATCGACACGACATCCCCTTGTTTCTCAACCTGAACCCTTCGAGGATTTTGACCATGAAAAAACTAACGTCCCTCTTGTGTGTCGGCAGCCTGGTCGGCGCGTCCGCCCTCGCCGTGGCGCTGAATGCCCAGGCCGCAGATCCCATCCGCATCGGCGTGGCCGTCGGCCTGTCGGGCGCGAACAGCGTGGTGGCGCCTGCCGTCGTGCAGTCGTCGCAACTCGCGGTCGAGCAGATCAACGCGGCCGGCGGCATTCTCGGCCGCAAGGTCGAGTTGGAGATCGTGGACGACGCCTCGGGCGCAGTGGGCGCGCAGAAGGCTTTCGACACGCTGGTCTTCCAGAAAAAGGTCCAGGCCATCATCGCCATGGAGACCAGCGCCGCGCGCAATGCCGCCCTGCCGGTGGTCACAAAAGGCAAGGTGCCCTACATCTACACCTCGTTCTACGAGGGCCGTTCGTGCAACCCCTGGATGTACGTGAACGGTTGGGTGCCCGAGCAACAAGTCTCCCCGATGGTCGATTACTTTGCGAACGCCAAGGGCGCCAAGAATTTCTTCCTGGTGGGCAACGACTACGCCTTCGGCCGCGGCATGCTGGAGTTCACGAAGAAGTACATCGAGAAGAAGGGCGGCAAGGTCGTTGGCGAGGAATATCTGCCGATCGACGGCAGTGACTGGACCTCGGTGGTTTCCAAGATCCGTTCCGTGAAGCCCGATGCGTTGATCAGTGCAACAGCCGGTGGCGCTCCCAATGTGTCCCTGGCCAAGCAACTCAAGGGCGCCGGCCTCACGCTGCCCTATGGAAATCTTGCGATCGACGAAGGCACGGCCAAGACCATGGGCGACGTGGCCACGGGCCTGTACATGTCGGCCTCGTACCTCACCGGCATCGAAACGCCACAGAACAAGGAATTCATCGCCGCGATGACGAAGAAGTTTGGCGCCGACCTGAAGACGCCCAACGAACTCTCCGAACCCCAGTACGAAGCGTTCTTCCTGTACAAGGCGGCGGTCGAAAAAGCCGGTTCGACGGACTCGGCCAAGGTGACCTCGGCGCTGGGCGAGGTGTCGTACACAGGTCCGCGCGGTGCCGTCGCAATGAACAGCAGCCGTCACACGCAGCTGTCGATGCGGCTGGGGCAGGTGCAAGCCGACGGATCGATCCTGATCCTGGAGACTTTCAAGAACGTCGATCCGGGCGCACAGTGCCCCAACATCAAGTAAGCGGATTTGCTACCGCAGGCTGAAACTTTCCATGGTGCTCTTGCTGGACCTACTCACGACGGCGGCGATGCTGTTCGTCGTCACCGCCGGGCTGATGATGATCTTCGGGGTCATGAAGATCGTCAACTTCGCGCACGGCGCATTGCTCACGCTCGGCGGCTACGCCAGCTATGTCGTGACTCAGCTCAAGCTCGACCCCTGGCTGAGCTGGCCGCTCGCGCTGGTCGCGGGCATGGCCGCCGGCATGCTGGTGGAGTGGCTGATCGTCAAGCCGCTCTACAAACGGCCGCTTGACGCCATCCTCGCCACCTGGGGCCTGGGTATCGTCATCGGCCAGCTGATCGTGATGGGGTTCGGGCGCGAGGTGCAGTTCGTCGACGCGCCGCTGTCGGGCACCTGGTCGGTGTTCGGCGTCGACTACTCGGCCTACCGCCTGCTGCTGGTGCCGATCGCGGTCGCGCTCTGCCTGTTGCTCACGGCGCTCTTGAACGGCACGCGCTTCGGCATCCGCACGCGCGCGGTGATCATGAACGAGGAACTGGCCAGCGGCCTGGGCATCCATGCCGGCCGCGTGCGCTTCATCACCTTCAGTCTGGGTGCCGGCCTCGGCACGTTGGCCGGCACGATGATCACGCCGCTGTCCAGCGTCGACCCGAACATGGGGTTGCCCTGGCTGGTGAGCGCGTTCATGCTGGTCATGGTGTCGGGGCATTCGATGCTGAGTCTGCTGGCGACCTGCCTGGTCTTCGGCGCCTGCCAGGTTCTGGTGAGCACTTACGCCAATCCCGTGCTCGGCGGCCTGACCATCGCGGTGCTGGCCGCGGTGACCTTGCGCATCCGCCCCAAGGGGTTTGCACGTGGCTGAGATCATCGCAATGGCGAAATCGCCTTCTTCCTCCGTACGCGGCAAGCTGCAATCGGGCCGGGGCATCGCGGTGCTCGGCGCCGTGGGCGTGGCATTGCTCATTGCCGGGCCATGGGTGTTCGACACCTACCTGCTCAACATCCTCATCAAGGCCTTCTTCTTCGCCATTGCGGCCATCACCGTCGATGTGCTGTGGGGCTACACGGGCTATCTCACATTCGGCCAGTCGGCGTTCTTCGGCATCGGCGCCTATGCGGCGGGTCTGGCCTTCACGCATGGCGGCTTCAGCGTGCCGATGGTGCTGCTGGCCTTCGGCGCGGCGGTACTGGCCTGTGCGGCCGTTGGCGCGTTGGTGGGCTGGTTGTCCTTCTATCGCGGTGCGTCGCCCTTCTTCGCGACCGTCATCTCGCTCGTGCTGCCCATCGTGCTGACCCAGCTCCTGCTCTCGGGCGGCGAGTGGACCGGCTCCAGCTCGGGGCTCACGGGCTACGAGACATTCGATCTGTCGATGGCGGCCTGGTACTGGGTCTCCGGCGCGATGCTGTTGCTGTTCGGTGTGCTGGGCTGGCTGCTGGTGCGCAGCGATGCGGGCCGTGTGCTGGCCGCCATCCGCGACAACGAATCGCGTTGCACGTATCTCGGCATTCCGATCGCACTGGTCAAGATCGCGTTGCTCGTGGTCATGGCCGTGGTGGCGGGCCTGGCGGGCTTCGGCTACGGTGCCTTCAGCGGGGTGGTCGCGCCGGAGCTGACGGGCTTCGCCCTCGGAACCGAGTTGGTCATCCTGGTGGCGCTGGGCGGACGCGGCACGCTGTGGGGGCCGCTCATCGGGGCGGTGCTCATCAACGTCGCCACGGCGTACCTGAGCAGCAGCATGCCGTTCGCGTGGCAGCTGATCCTTGGTGTGGCCTTTGTGCTGGTGATCGTGTTGTTGCCGCAAGGCCTGGTGCCTCTGTTGCTCAAGCCCTTCGGGCTGGGGCGCATCGCAGCGCGGGTGCCGGTGCTGGCCGAGCGCCCGCTCGACGCGCGGAACAACACGCAGAGTGCGGCACCCGCGCTGCAGATGCACCAGGTTGCGCGCAGCTTCGGTTCGCTCAAGGTGCTGCAGGGCATCGACCTGGAGGCGCGCGCAGGTGAACTGGTCGGCCTGATCGGCCCCAACGGCGCTGGCAAGACCACGCTGATGCGCTGCATGAGCGATGGCGCGGACCGCAGCGCCGGCACGGTGGTGCTGTGCGGCAACGACATCCGCCAGCTCCCGCCCGAGGCCTGCGTGCGCTTCGGCCTGGGCCGCAAGTTCCAAAACGCCAACATCTTCGAATCGCTCACGGTCGCCGAATGCCTGCGCATTGCGGGCACGCTGCTCGAATGGCCGTCGTTGATGCGGCAAGGCGGCACGCCGAACCTGCCGCCCTATGCCCTGGACGTGGTGCGCACCACCGGCCTCGATGCCAAGCTGTCCGTCGTGGCGCGCGATCTGTCGCACGGCGAACAACAAGCGCTCGAGCTGGCGATGGTCCTGGCGCTGGAGCCGCGCATCGTCTTGCTCGACGAACCCACCGCAGGTCTGACCAAGACCGAGCGCACACAGGTCGGCCAGATCCTGTCGTCGCTCGCGCACCGCTACGGGCTGTGCTGTCTGCTGGTGGAACACGACCTCGACTTCGTCGAGGAAATCGCGACGCGCATCGTTGTGCTGCATCAGGGCACCATCGTGATGCAGGGCAGCTTCCGCGAGGTGGTCGATTCACCGCTGGTGAAGACCATCTATTCCGGCAGCGCTCACGCAGTGAAGGAGGCCGCATGACACAGGCCGCATTGAAGCTGGACGGCATCACCAGCGGTTACCGGGAATCGGTGGTGCTGCGTGGGCTTTCGCTGAGCGTGGGCGCGGGCGAGGCAGTGGCGCTGCTGGGCAAGAACGGCATGGGCAAGAGCACGCTGCTGAAGACGGTGATGGGCTACCTGCCCAAGAAGGCCGGCGAGATCCGCCTGGGCGGCACGGACATCACCCGCATGCCGCCGCACCGCATCGCGCGGCAAGGCATCGCGTACGCGGCACAGGAACATGCGTTGTTTGCCGACCTGAGCATTCGCGACAACCTGCGGCTGGGTCTGGCGAAGGAGTCCGAATTCGACGAGAGATTCGGCGCGATCGATCCGCTGTTTCCGGTGTTCAAGAGCCGGCTGCCGCAGTATGCCGGCACGCTGTCCGGTGGCGAGCAGAAGATGCTTCTACTTGCACGCGCACTGATGATGCGACCCTCGGTCATCCTGCTGGACGAGATCACTGAGGGGCTGCAGCCATCGGTGATCGACCGGCTGGCCAATGCGCTCGTGAGCGAGCGTGCACAGCGCGGGACCACGCTGCTGATCGTCGAGCAGAACGTGCCGTTCGCGCTGCAGGTGGCTGACCGCTACGTGGTGCTGAAACAGGGCGAGCTGATCGACGAGGGCGATGCGAAGGCGGTCGGCGCGGCTGAGCATGTGTTCGGGCACTTGCGCGTATGACGCTTCCTCTCTGCGTGCTCATCGCCACCGGTGGCACCATCGCGATGAAGGTCGATCCGATGCACAAGGCGCCGCTGCCCGCCCTGTCGGGCCAGGATCTCCTGGCCAGTGTGCCGGGCCTCTCGGACATCGCACGGCTGGAGGTGATCGACCTCTGCAACAAACCCTCCGATCACATGGGGCCGGATGACTGGGCAACGCTGAGCAGCGTCGTCGACGCCGCGCTCGCGCGCGAGGACGTGGCCGGCGTGATCGTTTCGCACGGCACCGACACGCTCGAAGAGGCGGCATGGTTCCTCGACCTGACGCTGGCCACCGACAAGCCCGTGGTGCTGGTGGGGGCGCAACGCAACGCCTCCTCCCCCGACTTCGACGGTCCCCGCAACCTGCGCGACGCGGCGCGCGTCTGTCTCGCACCCGACGCCCACGGCCGGGGCGTGATGGTCGGGATGAACAACCAGGTCCACGCCGCGCGCGAGGTCACCAAGACTCATACCAGCGACGTCGAGGCGTTCAAGTCCGGTGACTTCGGCCTACTCGCCTCGGTCGACGAAGACCGTGTGGTGTTTTCGCGATCGCCGCTTCGGCGCCAGCACGTACTGCTGCGCGGCGGCACCCTGCCGTTGGTGGAGATCGTGGCCATGTATGGCGGCGCGAGCGGCGCCTTGCTGCGCGCGACGGTGGCGCAGGGCGCACGCGGCATCGTCGTGCAGGCACTGGGCTTCGGCAATGTGAACGTCGCGGTATTCGAGGCCATCGAATGGGCCATCGGGCAAGGCGTGGCGGTGGTCGTCTCGACCCGTGTGCCCAATGGCCGCGTGTTGCCGGTCTACGGTTTCGTCGGCGGCGGGAGTACGCTCAAGGCTGCGGGGGCGGTGTTCGCCGATAACCTGAGTCCGCAGAAGGCACGCATCCTGCTGATGCTGGCATTGCAGGATCACCTCGATGCAGCGTCCCTGCAGGCGCTGTTCGACCGATGATGAAAGACGCTCATGGCCACTGACATCGCAGACATTCCCGCCGAAGACGGCTGGCGCATTGGCGTGCTCTATTCGCGCTCCGGAGCCACGGGCGTGACCGAGTCGGAGCATTTCTTCGGCACCGTCCTGGCCATCGAGGAAATCAACGGCCTGGGCGGCGTGCTGGATCGCCCGCTTTTGCCCATCGCCTACGACCCCAAGGGCGACTCCGGCGAGTACAGGCGACTGGCCACACGGCTGCTGCTGGAGGATGAAGTCAACGTGGTGTTCGGCTGCTCGCGCTCGTCGAGCCGCAAGGCGGTGCTGCCCGTCATCGAGCGCTGCAACGCGCTGCTCTGGTATTGCTCGTTCTACGAAGGCTTCGAGTATTCGCCCAACGTGATCTACACCGGGGCGGTGCCCAACCAGAACAGCGTGCAGCTCGCGGCCTACCTGTTGAAGAACCGGGGCACGCGGTTCTTCCTGGTAGGTGCCGACTACATCTATCCGCGCGAATCGAACCGCGTCATGCGCGAGATGGTGGAGCAGCACGGCGGCGAGATCCTCGACGAGGTCTATCTGCCGCTCGAAGCCTCCGAGCCCGAGTTGCAGGAAGTGATGCGCGACATCGTGGCCGCACAGCCCGATGTGGTGTTCTCCACCGTCGTGGGCGAGTCGGCCAGGCGCTTCTACCAGATCTACCGCGAACACGGCCTGGACCCGGCGCGCATGCCGATCGCGAGTCTGTCGATGGCCGAAGAGGAAGTGCGCCTCACTGGCGCCGGCATCTGCGAGGGGCACATCACGGCGGCGACGTATTTCAGTTCTCTGCAAAACGAAAGCAACGCACGCTTCGTCGAACGATGGCGCGCGCGTTTCGGCGACCGTCCCACCAGCACCTGGTCGGAAATGGCGTACAGCCAGATGCACCTGTTCGCGCGCACGCTGGAGCGCACCGGCAGTTTGGACACGCGCAAGCTGGTGAAGGCCTCTCACGGCGTGCGATTCGACTCCCCTGAAGGCCCGTTGTCGGTGGATGCCGATAACAACCACTGCATGTTGACCCCGCGAATCGGCGTGTGCCGCGCCGACGGGCAGTTCGACATTGTGTGGCAGGGCTCGGAGCCGGTGAAGCCCGACCCCTATCTGTCGACCTTCGGCTTCTCCGAGTTCTGGCTGAGCTGATCCGATGAGCAGCTTGCGCCGCCTCTACGACGACCTTCGCAGCATCTGCGTCGCGGTGGTGTATCCGCCTGGCGAAGACCGGGACGTGCTGCTCGACCAGCTCAAGCGCATCGGCTGCAGGCTCAAGGTGATCTGGCCCTTCCCAGCCGAACCACCCACGGGCTGCGACGTGATCTTCTTTCAGGTCTCGCAGGAGCTGCAGGGCAGCGCGAGCTGGAGCGCCAGCGCGGTCGAGGCCACGCTCGTCGCCCTGTCCGACTACGAGAGCCCGACAACGCTGAAGCTCTTGCTCGATACCAGCGCCCACGGCGTCATCACGCGGCCGTTTCGCTCGTCGGGCGTTCTGAGCACGCTTGTGCTGGCGCGCTCGTCGCGCGGCTACCAGGAACGGCTGCAGAGCAAAGTCAATAAGCTCGAAGACACCATCCGATCGCGCCGCCTGATCGAGAAGGCAGTGCGCCTGCTGACCGAGACGCAAAACCTCTCGGAGAGCAAGGCCTACGAGCACATGCGCTCACGCGCGACCGCGTTGCGCGTGACCGTGGCCGAGGTCGCAGCCATGGTGGTGGAGGCGCATGAGGCAATGGAGAAATTGGGGTTTGGACGCACGCCGGGCGCATGACACGCGCAGCAATTTGAAGCGTCGGACAACGAACGACTTGGCTCACTCCCGAAACTGTCGTGCGACCGGGCTGCCCTTCCAGACCACGGCCCTTCCTTCATCGACGGCTTGGCGCCCGTAGAGAATCCATGCGTCGCAGACGGTGCCGATGGACTCGATCGCCTCGAAACGCTCTGCGTGTGCCGCTGCAAAGGATGTGAAGACGATGCCCGCGTCGTAGCGTCCTTCGGTCAGGCCGGCCTGGACCGCGAGCACCGTGGACTCGTGAACGACGGTCGGCCAGGCGGAAAGGTCGGAATAGTTCTGCGTGGCGGGCTGCACGCCCACCCTGCCGGCGCCCTCGCCGCTTCCCGTGGTCCGTACCAATGTCATGGGCCGGCTGGGAGAAATGAAGGCGTCGACCACCACCATGGCCGCGCGATAGCTACCTGTGAGTTCGGCGGCCGCAGGATGAACAGCGCATTGAAGCAGGTAGTCCGCCTCACCGGCGATCAGCGCACGTGCACCGCTGTGGAAATCGTCGAACAGGACGATGCGAGCGGTTTCCGCGATGCCATGCGCGGCCAGGTACTGCTGGAGAACGAAGTGGTGGTTGCTGCCCTCGCGGCCCAGCGTCGAAAAGATCAGCATGTGCTCGCTCTGGCGGTAGATAGACTGGCCGGAGATGGTCGATCTCGATGGCCGCCTTGGCAAAGGTCGAGGCGTGCGCGAGTTGCCGGTGATGCCTTGACCGGCCCTGTCCGAACGGGAAATGCGCGGCCTCATGCAGCTGTTTCGGGCGCGTCAATGATTTCATCCTCCAGCCGGCAGGTCTCGGTGATGATCAGTTCGTAGAGGGCGCGCAGGAACACCGGACTCATGCCGTGCTCGGCGGCAAAGGCCGCCGCACGCTCCTGTACCACGCCGATGCGGTGGGGCTGCATCATCGGGATCGCATGGTTGCGCTTATGCAGGCCGATACGGCAGCAGCAGACAAGCCTTTGCCTCAAGGTCTCCAGCAACGTCCTGTCCAGGTCGTCGAGTTCGTCTCGCAGCGACTGCAGGGTCGACTGGGCTTCCTCGTTGCGGTCGACAGGGCCCGCGTCCGCGCTCATCGGGGCTGAGGCTGCGTCACGGGCCTCGGCCATGGTTTTCTGGCGCCCGTCGGGGCGCCGCTGTTGTGCTGAATTCATGTGGAGCTCCTTATTCGAGCCTGATGCCCTGGCTGGCGATGATCTGCGTGAGCGTCGCCGTGTCCGCCTTCACGCGGCGCGTCAGCGCCTCACCCGAAATGCCGACGGCCTCGTAGCCGTGCTGGAAGAGCTTCTGCCGCACCTCGGGCGAGCGGATGACTTCGGCGAGCACCTGGTTCAAGCGCTCCACGATGGGGGCCGGCAGGCTGGCAGGCGCCGCCGCCGCAGTCCAGATCTCGAGCTCGAAATCCTTCAGTCCCGCTTCCTGCAGGCTCGGGTAGTCGGGTACGAGCGCGGAGCGGCGCAGCGAGGTCACGCCGATTGCACGCAACTTTCCGGCCTTGACCTGCTCATCGGCGAGGCCCGGCGGAAGGAGCGCCAGTTGCAGTTGCCCGCCGATCAGGCCGGAGATGACCTGCGGATTGCCCTGATAGGGCACGTGCTCGGCGCCGATGCCGGTGCGGGTCTTGAGGAGCTCCATGCCGAGGTGGCCGATCGTGCCGATGCCGGGCGAACCGTAGCTCCAGCGGCCGGCGGCAGCGCGCGCTGCGTCGAGAAAGCCTCGGGCGTCAGCCTTCGAGACCTCCGACGTCGTGGCGAGCACCAGGGGGGCGGTGCAGATGATGCTGAGCGGCAACAGATCCTTCTGCGGGTCGTAGGGAGTCGCTGGATTGAGAATCTTGGCGATCGTCATGTTGCCGTTGATGAGGATGCCGATCGTGTGCCTGTCGGTGGACCTCGCGACGATGTCCGCCGCGATATTGCCGCTGGCGCCGGGGTGGTTCTCGACGATCACGGGCTGACCCAGCGCCTTCGCCATCGGAGCGGCCAGAGCGCGCGCCACGAAGTCCGGCGATGAGCCGCCGCCGAAGCCGACGACAAGGCGCACCGGTCGCGTCGGCCACTTCACATCCGCGGGACGGGCGCTTGAAGTGCCCGGCGGGGCGAGATCGGTGCGGTTTGCGCCGGACGATTGTGCGAAGGCGCCGCCAGTGCAGGCGAACGCGCCCAAAACACACAGCAAGCGCGCGGCAAACGATCGAAAAAAGACGAAGGACATGGCGTGAGAAATTGGAAATCGGAAGCCCAAGTCTTTCTTCGCTGACGCGCCGAATCAACTCCTGCTTGGTGCGCAAAAACTCCACTTCGCGTCACCGCCGTGCAGATCCGACTTGCCCACGAGCAGGCGAAGCCAAGGCTTCCCGCATTTGCTTGCCACGCAAGATCACTGTCGAGCACCTGCGGCGTCCGGCTGCGCCAAGGGCTGACGTGCCGGGACCGGCACGTCAGCCCTTGGTCTTCGATCATGAAACCGCTGTGGATGTACCGTCCGCGATCGGCCACGCGCAACCTTGAGCGACGGCGGACGCCGGATTCGCGCACGGCGTACCCCTTCGTCTAGCCGGACCGGCGCCTCGCGAGGTACATCGAGGTCGTGCTCGGCAATGCATGGCCCAGATTGTTCTGCACCACCTGCAGCGGCAGCGGTGCCTGCCCTGCCCTGCCCCGCAAGGCATGCGATCCGTGGGAATGCCGCAGCCAGTGCGTGCTGGCCTTTCTGAGTTGCTTGGCATCGGCCGCGTCGAGGCCCTGGACGGCAGCGCGCGCGAGGAATGCCTTGATGGCCTGGTAGAGCCCCGAAGGCGACCAGGCGGGAGGGTGTTCACCGCCTGTCTCAAAGCGCGCCAGCACGGGGATGCCACGGTTGCCGGCGGCATCCGCCTGCCGATCGAAGCCGTGGCGTGCCAGCTCATCCCCGAGCTCATCGACCAGTTCGGCGGGTACGGGCACCTGGCGGCGCCCCCCGCCCTTGCCGGTCACCGAGAGCAGCCAGACACTTGTGGTCGAACCGTCGGCCGCGGTCGCATGCCGCAACTGGAGGTGCTCGCAGCGCGCATTGGTGATCTCGGCCAGCCGCAGTCCTGTCGCATACAGCCAGCGCATGCCTCGGCGCAGGCGCCGCCCGGCGTCGGTGTCCACGTGAACGCGCAGCAGCGCATCGATGTGGTCCCACTGGGCGAAGCTCAGCGTGCGGTTCGCGCCGAGCGGGCGCTGCGGATCGGGGGGCAAGGCCGATTCTGCAAAGGGGTTGCCCGTCACGTAGCCCTGGCTCGCCAGGAAGGCGAACAAGCTTCGAAGAATGACCAGGGACTGACGCAACGCCACCGGCGTCAACGCGCCTTCCAGCGGCCGCCACATCGGCGACCAGCGCTGGTGATGACGCGGCCCGCACCAGGCGACGGGTGGCTTGGCCAGGAAAGCCTGGTAGGCGCCTGCATCTTCGCCGGTGAGCGAGGACATTGCCTTGCCGCGCTCCAGCACAGCCCAGAGCAGCAGGCGCTCCGCCTCCTTGCGGTACGAGCGCTGCGTGGACGACAGGGGCGCCTTCACAGCGCCACCGCCCTTCGAGGCCAGCCACGCGTTGATCGCCTCATGGTCGTTGGCCGCCGCGAGCCGGCAGACCTCCCGCGGTGCGCGGCAAGTCCCCGCGCGACCATCCAGCCCAGCCGGCAGCACGAACTTCTCGTAGGGCACCAATGCGGTGGCGGCCGGGACCACCTGCGCCAAGGCAGATGGGCTCAGCTGCGCGCGCGGCTGGGCCGCATGCACGCCGATGCGCAAGCCCAGCACCCGCTCGTTCGCATGCACCCAGTCCAGGACCCGGGCAGCCTTGCGTTCACCCACGCCGGGCACATGGACCCACCAGCGCGCACCGGCGTCGTTGATTCGCTCCACCAGCGCGGCCAATGTCGCAAATCCCGCGCGCTCGAGCCGCTCGGCCAGCACCGGATGCAGCCAGGCGGCCACGCTGTCGCCCGGGCGCGGGTCCTGCGCGACCAGACCCTCGAGCCAGCGCAGCGCCTCCAGCTGGCGCTCGATGACGCGCGCACGCCGCAAGGTCTGGCCACCGCCTGCCGACCGGCTTCTTCCGCCGGCGCCGGCTCTCCCGAACGCGGCCTCGTAGGCCTCGATCTGTTCGGCCTCCGAGAAATCCTCCATGCCCCGGGCCAGCGCGAATTCGGCCAGGCTCGGCAACGCCGGCACGGCGGTGAAGCGTTCGGGGTCGAGCAGGATCAGGCGCGCGGTGCCCGGTTTCTGTTCGCGACGCGCGGCTGCGGCAAAGGCATCGCGGATCCAGGCGATCGTGCGGCGCACGGTGCGCAGGTCGACGTGCTCGCCCTCCAAGCGCAGATAGCGGTCCCAACTGGCGCGCTCGTCGACTCCCTGGGCAAGCGCCCGCATGAAGGCGAAGTGACCGCGGTGCAGCTTGCGCGGGGGGGGCGTCTTTTTCATGTGGAGGTCGGGGCGCCGGATGCCTGGCCGGCCTGCCAGAACTTCCACCAGCGCCGCGGCACGCTCACGGGTGGCGGCAACTGCTGCGCCCGGCTGATGCGAATGCGCTGGCGCAACTCGACTTCCAGCGCATGCGCCACGCCATAGGCCTGCTTCGCACCGCGCGAGGCGAGTGCGCGCCATTCCACAGCCAGGCGCTCGAGTTCTTCGTCGTCCAATCCGGCCAGTTCCTCGGAGTTCGGGACGGGGTGGCGGCTCATTGCGTCGGACCTTCTTCTTTGATGCCGGCCGGCGGGACGGTCGACGTCGATGCGGATCGCTTCGTCCGTGACCACACGGATCCCCACTTCCAGATCATCTTGTTCGCTGTTGCCTTCATTGCGGTACGTCCCCCTCGATGCTATCGGTCGGACAAGTGCAAGCATCCAGAAATCATCACGCTTCCCTCTTTTTTGATGCGCCGAGGGTGCGAGCTTGGCGCACACCCTTCGGCCACCGGATCGCATAATCATCAATTCTAATTCCAGATGCCGTGAGCGGTAAATTCTCGAAACTGGCATCGAGAAAAGCCTTAAGTCTTTGATTTGGTTCTGATTTCTCAAGCCTGATCAAAACACCGCCCAGCCAATAGCGACGGCCCGTGGAGCGAAGCTGAGTCATTGCTTTGGCTTCCGGCGGCAAGTGGGCGCTCCCATTCAGGATTTGGGCGTCAATCGACGGCCCGCCCGCAACAGCCACCATTAGGCCGCCTTCGCAGCGCTGGACGCGCCGCGCAAGATTTTCATGTCGCCAAGACGAGAGAGCACGTGTGCACCAGAGCCAACCAACGCATGGGACTTTCGAACACGCGCGGCCCCAAGTAAGAGCCAGCGCAGTTCGAGCGGCAGAACACCCCCCACTCTTCCTTGGACCCCATCTGGTCGGTCTTGCTGGGAAGGAGCGAGCGCCGGAGATGATTTCCCTGGAGTTTTGTGAGCACGGCTGCGCCGGAGCGCAGATGTTGCGGGACTACGCTATCCGTGTGGCACTCGCTTGCGCCAGGGGCTGGCATTCCAAACCCGAACGCGATCGGTACTTTGCTGCGTCCAGTCTGTGTACTTCAACACGGAGCAGGCCCCGGTTGAGGCAGCGGACTCAATTGCACGATCCAAGCGATGTGGGCGTATACATTGAAATGTGCAGAGGATTTTCTGCGCTCGCGGCGCCCCGCGAGCAGGCCCGGGATGGAAGGGAGCCCGAACCTGCCCGTGCCGGGCCAGCCGATCGACGCCAAGGCCACTGCGAGTGTGACTTGGGCATGGAGCAAACAGGCCGTGGCCGGAGTCAGGTTCGGGGCATGGAAACCTGGTCGCCAGTTGCCCTGCCCTACCCCAGCCGTTCCAGGAGCAATTCCCAATGGCACTCACATGACGTTGGGACCTGCCCGGGCTAGCCGAGCAGCTTGACCTTCTGCAGGGTCTCGGCCACGGACTTCAGCAGGACGTCCGCTGGAAGGTCCGACATGGGGCCCGGCAGCAAGGTCAGCGTGACGGTTCCGTCAGGTGCCCGCAGACACGAGCCCACCGTCTTGCCCTCGATCAGGAGGGCGAGCTTCTCCGGCTTTGCGGCCGCCTCCAGCCCCAGCAGGCGCGCCACCACAGCCGCCGGTGCGAGCTTCTGGCCACGCACCTTCTCGGCACGCTTCAGGACGCTGCGTCGATCCTTGTCGAGGGCCGCGTTCAGTTGCTCCGCATGCCGGTGCTGCACTTCCAGCGGGCTGCGGAAACACTCGAGCACGGCCGACGGCAACTGTGCCACCGTCAGCGCCTTGCGGATCCAGGTGTGACTCACACCGAGTTTTTCGGCCAGTTGGCGCTGGGTCGGAAACAGCTGCTCCTCGAGCGCGCGCTGGTACATCACGCCCTGCTCATACGGCGAGAGATCGGCCCGCTCGCGGTTTTCGCGGTCCATGGCCGCGAACAGTTCAGCGTCGCCGAGTTCGTCGAGCCAGATCGCCGCCAGAACCGGAATACCCAGCTCCAGGCAGGCCCGGTGGCGTCGATGACCGAAGACCAGTTCGTACTGTCCGGGCTCATCCGCCACCGGGCGCACCAGGATCGGTTGCACATTGCCGCCGGCCTGCTCGACGTCAGCCTTGAGCCCGGCAAACTCCGCGTTCTCGAACGAGGCCGGATGGCGGTTGGCCCAGCGGGAGGCCCGGATGGTCGCGGGGTCCAGCTTGCGCGTAGGCGTCGAGCCGTCGTGCTGATGAAGCCGCTCGCGCAGGGCTGTCAGTTCACCTTCCACGGCTTGCATCTGGCCACGGAACGCCAGCATCTGTCCGGGACCGGTGCGGGGGGCGAAGTGACTGGTCTGCGCCGGTGGAAACCTGGTTTCCACGGCGGCCGCAGCGCCGGGTAGCGTCGTCAGAACCGGCGCTGTCGAATTGGAAACTGGAGCCGCTGCGGGCGCGGGCTCCGGAATCGACAGGCCGGCCGTCAAAGCTTCGAGACGTTTACGGGTACTAGCCATTGGAACCTCCAGTGCGGTGGAAACCAGGTTTCCACACAGATGCTGCGCGGCGGGGAATCGGCGGGACGGGACCGAGGAAAGCACCTGCAGCCGGGTGCCCGGAAACCTGGTTTCCAGGCGGTGTGCCGCAGCCGGTGCGTGGAAACCAGGTTTCCACACAGGTGCTGCGCGGTGCGGAATCGGCCGAACGAGGGTAAAGGAAGCGCCCGCGGCCGGGTGTCTGGAAACCTGGTTTCCAGGCGGCATGCCGCAGCCGGTGCGTGGAAACCAGGTTTCCACGCAGGTGCTGCGCGGTGCGGAATCGGCCGGGCCGGGGCAAAGGAAGCGCCCGCGGCCGGGTGTCTGGAAACCTGGTTTCCAGGCGGTGTGCCGCAGCCGGTGCGTGGAAACCAGGTTTCCACGCAGGTGCTGCGCGGTGCGGAATCGGCCGGGCGAGGGCAAAGGAAGTGCCCGCGGCCGGGTGTCTGGAAACCTGGTTTACAGACGGTGTGCCGCAGCCGGTATGTGGAAACCAGGTTTCCACGCAGATGCTGCACGGTGCGCAATCGGTCGGGCGAGGGCAAAGGAAGTACTCGCAGCCAGATGTCTGGAAACCAGGTTTCCAGACAGCGTGCCCCGAGCCGGCGTGTGGAAACCTGGTTTCCACGCGGATCTCGTGGTGCGCGATCGGCGGGACGAGGTCGAGGGAAGCGCCCGCAGTCGCATCTCTGGAAACCTGGTTTCCAGACAGCAGACCCGGAGCCGGTGTGTGGAAACCTGGTTTCCACACACCCGAGCCTGCCAACCGTCGATGGCAGGCACAACGCTCGTCATCGGGGCGTTCGGCTTCGCACGGCCTGAACCTGCGTGCCGCGTTCGGTCTCGACTGGCATGCCAATGGATCGGTGGAAACCTGGTTTCCACACGGCGTCCGCGCCCTCTTCGATTCGTGCGTCAAAGCTCTCATTGCACCTGTGCCTTGTCCGACCAGCTGCTCACCACGGACTGCTCGACCAGATCCACGAAAGAGTCGTAGGCGTCGGCCGCACGCTTGTAGGTCTTGGCGGCGCCTTCGTACTTCTGCACGTCGTAGACGGTGGCGAACTCGGCCGCCTTGTTGCTGGTCACGCTGGTCTTCGGGATCTCCACCGGCAGCGTGTACTCGCCATAGGTGGCCTGGATCCATTGCCTGACCGCCGGCGTGGCCGGATCGCTCGGGTCGACCCGGCTGAGCAGCACGTGCAGGAAGTCGAATGCCTTGCCGGCCAGATCGCCGCCTTGTGCATCGAGGTTGCCGCCCAGGTCGGCCAGCAACGACCAGAACTGCGCGGACGATGCGAAGTCCAGGCCGGAGGGCGGCACCGGCACGATGATCCCGTTGGCCGCCCACAGCGCATTGATGGTCACGTAGGACAGCGACGGCGGGGTGTCGATGACGATCACGTCGTAGAGGTCGCGCACGCTCTCCAGTCCGGCATTGAGCACATCCCAGAAGCGCGCACCCGGCTCCTGCATCTGGCGCGCCGGCAGCGCGAACTCGGCCGAGAAGAGGAAGGGGGCCGCAGCCACCAGATCCAGTCCGTCCCAGTAGGTCGAGCGGATCGCATAGCGGATGTCGGACTGGCTGCCGTCGCACAGGGGAGCGATGGTCATGTCCTCGCTGATCTCCGCTTCGGGCAGCAGACCGTGCAAGGTCGTGAGCGAGCCCTGCGGATCGGTGTCGATGGCCAGCACCCGGTGGCCACGCAGACTCAACCCCTGCGCCAGCACCATGGCCGTCGTCGTCTTGGCGACGCCGCCCTTGAAGTTGCCCACGGCGATGGTGAACGCCTTTTTGCCGGCAGGGCGCATCTTGTCGGCGCGGTAGGTGCGCGTCCACGCGCGCAGTTCGCTCAGCTCGAAGTTGCGCTTGCCGCCAGCCGGCGTCAGCCGCCCGCTCGGCAGATCCTCCTTGGTGATGCGGTAGGCCACATGCGCCTTGTCGACGCCGCACAGAGCCGCCAGATGCGCGGTAGAGTAGATCGGTGAAACCTTGCGAGCTTCCGGCGCCAGCAGCCGGCTGCGGATCTGCTCGACCATGGAACCGGCACGCACGGCCAGGGCCGCGATGCGTGGCATGTCGATACGCGCACGGGAAGGGGAAGGAATGGAGGGGGAGAGCGTGGAAACCTGGTTTCCAGCGCTGGCGGGAGCGGGCAATGCCATGGAGAAGGGCCTTTATTCGACAGAATTTGGCCATTCTATGGGAATCCGTCGAATGAACAAGATACGCAAAGAGCCACGCCTGTTCGGGGGTGCGAACTGTGAGAAAGATTGGGGACCAAGGTGAGATCCATTGGGATTGCAGCCCTCCGCAGACGTCCAGGCAGCTGGGATTTCAGCCGATCTGGCGGAGCAGGGGTCTCAAAAGCCCTGTCGAAGCGGCGTTCAGCAAGGGGCTTCCGTCCAAAACGTCCAGGCAGTGCGCGGCAACCCTTGTCCACTCACATCAAATCCCAACCATGCACACGTCAAGCCGCCTCGAATCCCATCCAATCTCACATTCAATCCCAAAGACTCTCACGCCAAATCCCAGCCGCACTCACACAACCCGCTCCAAGTCCTTGTCAGGGTTCGAGAAATCCCATCCCCAAATCTTCAATCTCTCCAAGTGTTTCATTTTCAATGTCTCAAGGCACTCTCCGCCAATCTGTAAATTGACCGATTCACAAATCGTGGGCATGATGTGAAACCGTTGATCCCCTGAAAGAAGTCCATGGAAGAGGGCGAAGTTCCGCGACAGCCGCCCAAGCCCTTGCCAGCCCTGGACGAGCAGAGCGTCGCCAAGGCCAACGAGGCCATCGCGATCCGCCCCAAACGTGGACGCCTCACGCTGCTGTCGCGGCGCATCTACAACGCGTTGCTCTATCACTCGCAGCGTCAGGGTGTTGACGAGCCTGTCTACAAGCTGGCCCTCAGCGAGCTGATCGGCGACGCACGCTTCAACTCCAACAACACCGAACTGCTCAAGTCCCACCTGCGCGATATGCAGGCGACCACCATCGAATGGTCCACCAGCGGCACCGGTCTGAAGCGCTGGGTGTCGTCGCAGCTGCTCGGCACCGTCACCATCGAGGAGCAGGGCAGGGGGCGGCCCTGCACCATCACCTGGCGCTATCCCGAAGAAATCCGCGAACGGCTCGTCAAGCCGCATCAGTACACGCGCGTGTTGCTTGAGATCAGCGGCCAGATGCGCAGCTACCCGGCGGCCGTGCTCTACGAGATCGGCGCTCGCTATCTCACGTCGCCCAGCCGGCTGTCGATGCGCGAGGACGTCCTGTGGTGGGCGGCTGTCCTGACCGGGCGCAGCGACATCACAGAGGTCGACTATCGCTTCCTCAAGCGCGACGTGATCAGCAAGGCGCTGGCCGAGATAGAGGCGCTGTGCGAGGATTTCAGCCTCGAGCTCATCGAACACAAGCGCGGCCGGCGCATCGAGGAAATCCAGTTTCGGGTAGTGCCCAAGCTGCAGCAGCGCCTGGGTGTGCCCGACGACCCGAGTCGCAACGTCTTCGACCTGGAACTCGTCGGCAAGCTGATCGCGCTCGGCCTCAAGCAGGACGAGGCCCAGGACCTGTATGCAACGACTGACGAAGGACAGCTGCGCGGCACGCTCGAACATGTGGAACAGCGGCTTCGCAGCCAGACGCTGCCGGCGCTCAAGTCACCCGCAGCGTATTTCAAGGACGCCCTGAAAAAGGGCTATGCCGGCGTGAAAGGGGCGAGTGAACCACCCGCAACGACGGCCCTGCCTGCGCCGCCCCAAGGACGGCCCAAGGCCGCACTTGGGGGCGAGGACCGCATGCACCGCATCCGGGAGTTGTGGGAGAACGATCGCATGCAAAAGGCCAAAGCGCTCTATCTGGAAATGCCCGAAGCCATGCAGGCCGAGGTGCGCTCGCGCTTCGAGGCCGATCGGCTCGCGCAGATCGCCGCGCCCATCGCCCGGGCGTGGCGTCGCGACGGACCCGCCAGCCGCATTGCGGCCACGACCTTCCACCGCTGGCTGGCGCAGGTCACATGGCCGGAGGAGCCTTCCGATCGGGTGCTGCTTGACTTTGCTTTGGCTCAGGGCGTGGCCGGCATGTGATCGACTGACCTCATTCATGGACAGTGAGCACACACTGCCTGAACTGACGGATACGGAACATGCAACCGACGTGGCAGGACCGGCCGACCATCAGGCACGTCCAAACACCCTCGCCTGAGCCCTTCCTGAGCCGGCCTATTCCAAGGACTGATGGATCTGATATGGGATTTATCCCATAATACCCCATGTCCACGGGCTTCTTCTACCACCCGGACGCAGACGCGGAGTTCAATGCGATTCGACCGCTCGGCCCGTACTTCCGCAAATGCCTGGCGGTCTCGGCACGGCGCGGCAACTGGATCGCGGATGGGACAAGGCCGTTGCTGAGTTCCGAGTTGCTCAAGCGCGGGCGTTCACTGTCGACGCTGTACCTCGTCGACTACTGGGTGCTTGATATTCCACCCCGTCTTTTCGACTGGATCACGGTGGTGTACGACCAGGTAGGTGCAGACGTGATCGTCGTCGCGATCGACGCCTGTCGCGGCGGTGTTCGGATCCATCCGTTGCCAACCCTTCCCGATGCCTCGGACCGAGGCTATGCGCTCTCCCGCTGAGAGCATTTGAAAGGAGTCCAGATGAGAGAACTGACCAAATCGGAACGCGAACTGCTCGATGAGCCGGAAGTGCGCAAGGCATATGACGATGCGGCAGTCCATCTGTCGTTCGGGGCGGCGCTCAGGCAGATGCGTCTCGAAGCAGGAATGACACAGGTCGAACTTCATGCCGCCACCGGCGTGGATCAGGCTGACATCAGCCGATCCGAGCGTGAGGCAGTGCCGAGTCTGGCAATGCTGCAGAAGGTTGCCGAGGCCACGGGATTCGATGTCGTGGTCGAACTGCGCAAGCGCGGCGCCCCTGACGAGACGTACATCATTGCGGAGTTCGACCACACGGCCGAGCCGAGATGAACTGGACGTCGTTGGAGGTTTGGTCCGATATCGTGGGCTTCGCAAGTGCAATCTTGCTGCTGATACCCGCCTGGCATTCGGACTGGATTTCCGGGCTCGTCGATGATCTCGAGCACGCGGGCCAGGCCGACAAGAATGCGAGGGCAATCGCCAACGACATCGCGAAGGACGCCGCTCGCTGGCGGCGCATCGATCGCCGCTTGTTGCAGCTCGCGGTGCTCCTGCTGCTCGCCTCCTTTACGCTCAAATTGCTTCACCACCAGCTGCAAAACCGAGTACCGCAAACGACCAGTAAAGCTGCCGCCGCGGGGTGTCCGTGTCCTGGCGATGGTGTACGTTCACGCGCTCTGGGGCGGCATTGCTCGCGCGGCCAAGTCATCGCGTGAATGCATTCGATTGCGGCCCTTCCTTGATCCACTTTCCCACCGAGCGCGCCGACACGCTCCCGCGCACAGATGCGCAGGGCGCGATGGCGGCGCGCTCTGCGCGCGATACGAACGGGTCAAGCGACAGCGGAATACGGCCCACCCACATGCGGAAGTGCGCAGAAAAGCCGATCCCAACTCGACCGGTCTCTCGCGGCATTCCACCTCGCCAAGACCGGTGGTGAACCACATTCAAAGCGGCCCGCAATCATGCCTACCATCCACAGGATGGGCGTGCGGAAAGAGAAGAGGGCGGTGAGCAGGCGTTGACCGAATTTGCTCGGTTGCACGGGCCCTGCGCAATGCGCCCGCGCTACGCTATTGCGATCTTGCCGGAAGCCGCCTGCACTGGAATGTGAGCACGCTCTTGCTTGATGCGGTTGGCGCCATTCACGAACACAAGTTTGGGCTTGTAGCCGGCCACCTGGTCCTCCGGCACCAGGCCGAAGGCCGCGATGATGAGCAGGTCACCTACCGACGCTCGGCGTGCGGCCGATCCGTTGACCGAGATGATGCCGGTGCCCCGCTCGCCGCGGATCGCGTAGGTGACAAAACGCTCGCCGTTGTTGATGTTCCAGATGTGGACCTGCTCGTTCTCGGCCAGGTTAGCTGCATCGAGCAGGTCTTCGTCGATGGCGCAGGAGCCTTCGTAGTGCAGTTCGCAGTCGGTGACGGCAACGCGGTGGATCTTGGATTTAAGCAGGGTGCGGAACATGGGAGCGAACTCTTTCTCTCAGCGCAAGGGGAATCGGTCGGGTTTCCATCGATGAACAGCGTCAGGATGACGGGCGCCGTACGCGCGACGAGCGAAGGATAGACGAGTCGCCGATGGCGCCTTCGCCCCGCAAGCTTCGACCCCCTAGGCCGCGAGCATTACGAAAGACGGGGCTGGGGTTCCTCCACCGTACCGTCTTGAGCACTGTGGCCGCAGTTTCCTGACGGTGCAGCTCTGGGTGACGGTATCGATCAAGGCACCGCGTCGTCGGCTGAGCGACCGGCTGATCGCTCGTCTCGGACAGTGCCAGGCTGCATAAGTCCCGAAGACCTTGTCAGCCTCCCTGGCCGAGGCTCTGTGCAATGGTCATATCCCGGACCGATCCGAGGCGGCTCAGACCGCAAGTTCAGCAGGCGTCTTCCCGCTTTCCAGCGCCGCCTTGAACCAAGCCGGACGCGGTCCGCGCCCGCCCCAAACATTGCCATTGCCGTCCCTGTATTTGGGAATGGAGGCCGTGGAGCGGGTCTTGGCCTTGGAGATCTTTGCGCGGCCCCCGGGACCGGCTGCCTTGGTGCTCGCGTTGTGCCCGGCAACGCCCAGGTCCTCCGCTGTGAAGCCGTAGACCGCGATTGCCTCCTTGATGCGCGCGAGCACGCCGGCAGCTTCTTTCTTGCGCAGCGACTCGGCTTGTGCCTGCAATTGTGCAATCTGCTGCTGAACCTGAAGATAAGTCTTTGCCATTGTTGAATTGCCCCGGAAGAAGAGAAAGAAATCGGGATTGTGAGCCAATGCAGAGTTGCGCCTGTCCGAGACTCGCAGGTTCTCAACCGTAAGCAGATTGATCGACACTTCTGGCGTACTCGATGAGCCGCGTGAAAGGCTTTGTGGCAGAGCTACAGCGCAATAGAACGAGCGTGCGCCGACCACGATGTGCGATGTACAGGGGCAGAAGAAAAAGCTGGTCAGGTTGACGCCGGACCCCCGCAGTGCAGGGATTGCTGAGCACGGCAAGGAAAGCCGAAATCGCAGAGCCAGTGCTTTTTCGGAAATGAAGCCGCCACGCTTTTTTCTCTGTCCTGTCACGCGCAAATGTTCCGAAAGCCGGCGACTCGAGGGCCGACAGCCAGGATTCGGCCTGAGCCCATCTCATCACTCAACGCCTCTGAAGTGCTTGTAGATCGCGTGTCCAATGAGGCCGACGCCGATCAGAACCGCCGGGAGCCCGCCTGTCCAGGACTCATAGGAAGTTGGGAGGAGCATCTTGAATACGTCGTCGACCCAGCAGGTCGTGCGGCACATGCGTTGCCCAGTCCCTATCAGAGTCAATCCGATGAGAACCCCGGCGATGCCGATTCCGAGCTCGACCTTCAATTTCACTCCTTGGCGAATGGTGTGCCGTAAGCACCGAATCCTGCAATCGCTGTCCCTGTATGTGTCCACCAATCCTGGTAGATCTGACTTTGGATCAAAGCTGTGCAGGTTAAAGACAGGACCGGGCATTGTCTGGGTTCATCGGCAAGGCGGATGAAGCCGCCGCGGGCTGCCTGAAGTCGAGCGGTGAGGCCGAATAACGCTCACGGATTTCGGGAGCGCTATCAAAACGACGGCCTCGTAGTCTCACCACTTAACCCGAATGCCCAGCGAGCCGTTGATCGAGCTCTTGACCTTGGCGTCGCCGCCCGAGGCCCACAGCTTGCCGACTTCGCCGTAAAGGCTGGTCGTCTGGCCCAGGGCCAGCGTGAATCCGCCCGCCAGTTCGGTGCTCGTGCCGCCGGTCGGCGCGGAGATGTCGGTCGTGGTCGCCCCGTTCACGAAGCGCGCGATGTCCGCGCCGCTCGATGTCCTGTAGACGTTGAAGCGGCCGTACGGCTGAAGCGTGCCGATGCCCGTGTCGATCTGGCCCTTGACCCGCACGCCCGCACGGGCGATCCAGCCGCTGTCGGCCTGCGGCTGAGCGATGGCGCCAGCGATGGCGGAGTTGTTCAGGTCCATGTGCTGGTGGATTAGCTGCAGCTGCGGCTCTACGCTCCAGCCGCTGCCGCCCAACGCAAAGGCCTGCCCTACTTCGATGGAGCCCAGCAGGCTGTTGCCCTTGCCGCCCACGCCCGGGCTCACCAAGGGCTCGACCGTGTAGCGATGGCGGCCCGACTGCACCACCGCATCGGCGTAGAAGCCGCTGTCGCTGGTGTAGGTGCCGTACACGCCCACGTACTGGCTGCGCAGGTCATTGCGGCCCACGGCCAGGTTCTGGATGCCACTGGCGAAGCCTCTCACGCTGGCATCGCCGTCGAGCTGGCCGACGTAGATGCCTGCGCGCCAGTTCGGCATCGCCAGCAGGTCAGTGCCAGCCTGGAAGCCGGTGAGGCGGCCTTTGCTGGATGGCGATACCGCCCCGCCCTGCCGGATGTCGATGTCGGTGGAGAGCATGCGGGCCCAGGCGCGGCGATCGGAGCCGGCCGATGCTGCGCCGTCCACCCTGATGTCATCGTCGCCGATGCGCTGGTGCAGGTTGCCGATCATGATCAGATTCATCTGACGCAGTTGGCTGGGCAGAGCGGACAGCAGCGGGACTTCAGCGCGATAGGCGGGCACCTGTACGGCGCTTGTGCCTGTACTGCCCGTTGATCCGCCCGTGCCAGTTGGTGCCGTCACGGTGGTGGTCGATCGCAGATACCAGTTCTCGCCGGCACCGCTGGCGTCGGCGGCATACAAGCGGTACTCGTAGGCGCCCGCGTCGATGTGGCCGCCAGTTAGCGCGAAGGCGTTCCTGGTGGTCTGGGCCGTGGTGGTCGCGCCATTGAGCGCCGAGATCACTTCGATGCCGTTGCCCGTCGTCAGTGCGCCCAGTCCGCCAGCGTTGTTGATCTGCAGGTTGGTACTGCCGCTGACCGTGCCGCCATTGATGACGATCCGATCGGTTTGCGAGCCGGAATCTCCGAGCGACGTATTGAGCCGCACCGTGCCGCCCTGGCCGACCCAGTTGCCGTTGACGGTCAGGGTCTTGGGGACGAAGGCCGTGCCGGGGGCCTGGAAGTCGATGCGCCCGGCAAGCGTCAGGCCACTCAGCACGGAATCGCCGGTCATCGTCCACCGACTGGTGCCGTCGATGGCCAGGGTCACCGGATCGATGGCGCCGGTCAGGCTCGAGCTGTTCAGCAAGCTCATGCTGACGGCGCTGCCAGCGTCCGTCACGATGTCCCCGCTCAGCGTACTGCGATTGGCAGTCAGCGCAAACGTGCTGCCGTTCGAGACATTCAGCAGCTTGCTGCCCGAGACCGCGGAGGCCGTGCTGTTGGTCAGCGCAAGCGAGGAACTGCCGGTGGCCGCGTTGACCTGGACCAGATCGCCCGAGGTATTGCGGATGGCAAAGCCATCGAAGTTCGCTTTCTGATCTGCGCCGGCCAGAAAGCCAATGGCGACGCCAGCGGATGTGACCGTGCCGCCGCCCGTGGCCGCGATGGTGGAATTGCTGCCGGCCAGCAGCGCGCCGTAGCCGGTCGCGTGGGTGGCGTTGATCCGAAGGGGACCGGTCGACGTGATCGCGCCACCCAGGTCAGCCAACAGACCGGCTGCGTAGGACTCCAGATTGCCGCTCGGGAAGTTTGCTTGCGTGGCGCCGCCCACGTTGATGAGCATCGTGCCCGCCAGGCTCACCTGAGAGCCGGGATCTCTCGATGAGATGCCTTGTCCATTGACCCCGGTCACGTTGATCGTCGTGTTCGACGATGCATTCGCAGTCGCAACACCGCCAGTGACCGCCCGGATCCCGGATCCGTTGATGCTGCTGATGTTGAAGGTGGCCTGCCCGTTGTAGGTGATGCGGCCCGCTGTGGTGACTTTGAGCGCGGAAGCCTGTACGCCGCTGGTCGTGAGATCCAGCGCGCCATTCAATGTGACCGTGGCCGAATCGGCCGCCGCAACGGCATCTGATCTGTTGTCCCCCGCGGTATGGATGGTCACAGCGCCATTGGCGATCACGGCCGAACCGGTGAGGGCGCGGATCCCTGGGGCAAATGCGGTGCCGCTGCGCATCGTGATGTCGACGGGGCCATTCAGAGTAACGAGGGTGCCAGTGCCTTCCGTCAACACGCCATGGTTGCCCGACCCGTTGGGCAAATCGATCGACAGCTGCCCGTCGACGGTGATCGCGCCGCCATTCAATGCATGGAGCCCGCGGTTTCCAGTGCTCGTGCCAGTCCGGGTGATCGTGGCATCACCTTGCAGATTGATCTGCGAGCCCGCATCGGAGGCGTACGCGCCCGCCACGCCGGTCAGAGAAAGGGGCATCGTCACGGCGGCGGTGGCGTTGATCACGCCGCCCGTCAACGAAGTCAGGGCCCCTCTGCCCCCGGTCACGCCGGTGCCGGTGTAGCTGCCTGCAGCGGCGCAAGTCGACCCCGCGTTGGCCTGTAATCGCGCGCCTGCAGCGGCGGGGCAAGCCGCCAAGGCGGCCTCCGATGCGAGGCCGGCGGCGATGGCCAGGAGGACGCTGTGCCCATAGAGGCCGTAGGTTGCAACCGGGCCGATACTGCGCGTCGCACAGGGGGTCGAATCGCCGTGTGGCTTTGCTGTTCGCTGTGCGGAGTGGCGAGATTTCATCGAGTGTTCCTTCGGAAACCCCTGGCCGACTGGTCTGCGGCATGGGCTGAGTTTGTTAACTCGCCATGAGCGCGCGATTCGGCCAATCTACGCTTCCCCAAAGTCCTGCGGGGACGACCGTCTGTTGCTGCGAGCATTCAGCAGCAAGTATTAGTTAACTTTTGTTAACTTAGTAGCGCAATAGTTCTCGTATTTGGGGATTTTTGGTCTGTGCGTTCGAACCGCTCGTTGAGGAGCAGTCCCGCGATCGGGCACTCGACTCGCTTGAGCTGCCGCGACGGCTGTGGCTGCCTTTTCGAAAGGTGACCGAACATGCGACCAGTCTCTAGCAGGGTCTCGATGGTGCAGGCGTGTTCGATGGAGGTGTTGCGATTCACATGAAAAATCATGCGTCTGCGTGACTCCTTCGACCTATTTCGATCTGAGAATCACAGGCATGTTCTGTCCATCGGTTGGTGAAGTGCGCCGAGGACCTTCGCGTTGATGGAGCAAGCCGTTTTTCAGCAGGAAGGCATCGCGACGGCCATCCAGCGCGGCCGTGCAGCTCGAACGGCTGGCGCACGAGGTGCCGCGCTTGCATCGCGACGTCGGCGGCGCACCCCGAGCCCCTGACGGACGGGCCACGGTTGAGGCGATTGGCAGTCGGATGGACGGACCTGGCCATCCGACTGCCGACCGCCGCGCAACATGTCTTCCTTGTGGAATCGCCTCCAATCTTTGCACGATCCTGCACAAGTCATCGTCAAATCGCGACAGATCACCTGGATGGACCTAAGCTAACAATGATGCTCACGCCCACCTCGCACACCTCGAAGAACAACAGCCTGTCGGCTGAGGCGGTGCGCGTGACCGTGATGAGGGCAGAGCTCGCTGCGTGCATCGACCGACTTGCCGACGGCGAGGGGGCATTTACGACTGCGATCCCGCGTCTGATTGTCGGAAAAGTGTCGCGCATCCTGCATCCCGTGCATACGGTGTATGAGCCCGCCTTGTGCGTGATTGCTCAAGGCAGCAAACGGGTCTTGCTGGGCGATGAGGTCTACGTGTATGACCCGAGCCAGTACCTCGTTTTTGCGCAGAACCTTCCGGTTGCAGGTCAGGTCGTCGATGCTTCGCCGGAGTCCCCCCACCTGGCGATGCGGCTGAATCTCGACGTGAAGGAGATCACCGCGCTGGCGCTTGAATTCGGCTTCGCCGACAGGCCAGCGGAGCGTAGGGCCGAGCGCGGCATCTACACCGGGGAGCTCACGACGACGCTGCTCGAGCCGCTGCTGCGCCTCCTGGCTCTTCTAGAGATCCCGGAAGACGTGCCTGCACTGGCACCCCTTGTGATCCGCGAGATCGTGTACCGGTTGCTGAAGTCTCCGGACGGCTGGCGCTTGGCGCAACTGGCTGTGGTCGAAAGTCACAGCCAGCGTGTCACGCAGGTCATCGAATTGCTGCGCAAGCGGTACACGGAAACGCTACGCATGGAGGAGCTCGCGCGCCAGGTGCACTGGAGCGTGTCGGCCCTGCATCACCACTTCAAAGCCATCACGGCGATGAGCCCTTTGCAATACCAGAAGCAACTGCGCCTGCAGGAGGCGCGCCGCATGATGCTCGGTGAGAGCATCGATGCTGCGGCAGCAGGGCATCGTGTCGGATACGACAGCCAGTCGCAGTTCACCAGGGAGTACAGCCGCTTTTTTGGAGCTCCCCCGGCGCGTGACATCAAGCGATTGCGCGAGCAGCAGGCACGCGGCATGAGCGGCTAGCGAAAACGCCTGAACGTCTGCTGTCCGTGTACTGCAGGCGCCGTCTTTACACCGAGTCGAACCCCTAATGCCCTCTCGGCCACCAGAGGAAAGGCTCGTCCTTACGCCGAGGCGTGCACGCAAGGCGGACTTTTTGCAATGGAGCATTGATCATGGAAAAACGCAAACTTGGCAAGAACGGCTTGGAGGTCTCGGCGCTCGGCTACGGCTGCATGGGCATGAGCTTCGGCTACGGCCCGACGTCCTTGAGCCGAGCCGACCAGGTTGCCGTTATCCGCGCGGCGCACGATCGGGGTGTCACCCTTTTCGATACAGCCGAAGCCTATGGGCCCTACACCAACGAGGACCTTGTCGGTGAGGCGATCGCACCGTTTCGCAAGGACATTGTCTTGGCGACCAAGTTCGGCTTCGACATCCAGAACAACGAGATTGTCGGATTGAACAGTCGGCCGGAACAGATCCGCAAGGTTGCTGAAAACTCACTCAAGCGCTTGCGTACCGATGTCATCGATCTTTTCTACCAGCATCGCGTCGATCCGAGCGTGCCGATCGAGGATGTCGCCGGTGCGGTGAAGGACCTCGTGGCCGATGGCAAGGTCAGGCACTTCGGCTTGTCCGAGGCAGGGCCGGCAACGCTGCGCCGCGCGCACGCGGTGCAGCCGGTCAGTGTGCTGCAGACCGAATATTCATTGTGGAGCCGCGATCCCGAGACCAATGGTGTGCTGCAGGCCGTTGAGGAGTTGGGCATCGGCTTCGTGCCCTGGAGCCCTCTGGGTCAAGGCTATCTGACCGGAAAACTGGCAGACGACACCCAATTCGATCCGGCCGATCTGCGAAGCACTTTCCCGCGCTTCACACCGGATGGGCTTGCATCCAATCGCACTTTCCTGGCGCTGGTGACCAAGGTGGCCGACCGCAAACACGCCACCCTGGCGCAGATTGCGTTGGCATGGCTTCTAGCGAAGAAGCCATGGATTGTTCCCATCCCAGGTACGCGCAGCATCGCGCGCCTTGAAGAGAACCTGGCAGCCGCGGCGCTCCGATTGACAGCTGAAGACGTGCGCGAACTCGACGACGCGTTGGTCAAGGCACCTGTGAAGCAACCGCGCCTGTCCGAGGCGCACATGAGCTTCATCGATCGCTGATCAACGACGACAGCGCACACAGCTGAAAGGTGCCAGCCAATGACTAGGGTTCTGATTCTGGGCGCCAACGGGCAGATTGCCCGCGTGGCGACCGACCTCTTCCTTGCGCGAACTGATGTCCAGCTCACGCTCTTCGCTCGGCAGATCAGACGACTGCAACAGTTTTCAGGCAACCCGCGCGTACAGGTCGTCGGAGGCGATGTGCTCGACCTTAAAGGTCTCGAGGTCGTGATGCCAGGCCACGATGTCGTTTACGCCAATCTTGCCGGCCCGTTGGAGCAACTCGCCAGGGCGATCGTGAAGACCATGGTCAAGGCCCGCATCAAGCGACTTATCTTCATCAGCTCGATGGGAATCTACGACGAGGTGCCTGGTGAGCGGTACGGCAGTATTCTCGATCCCTATCGCAAAGCAGCGGCCGTCATCGAAGCCTCCGACTTGGACTACACGGTCCTGCGTCCTGCCTGGTTGAGCGATCGCGACGAGATCGCATACGGAACCACTCAAAAGGGTGAGCCCTTTCAGGCCGCTGGTGAATCAGTATCTCGCAAAAGCGTCGCCGACCTGGTGGCGCTGCTGGCCATTACTCCCAGCTTGGAAATTCGCCAGAGCCTGGGTGTTCACAGGGACGGGACTCATGTGCGCTGAGCAGGATCGAGAAGCCTCCTCTCATCGAGGCATCCTGGTAGCGATCGTCTTGGCCAGCTATTCGATGATCGTGATAGACAACTCGATCGTCATCACCGGCCTGCCGTCTATCCGGGACGGACTGGGGTTCTCGGCGACAGGGCTGTCGTGGGTGCAAAACGCCTACGCGTTGGCCTTCGGCGGGCTCATGCTGCTGGGCGCGCGCGCTGGCGATCTGTTGGGCCGCCGCTATGTATTGGTTGCTGGGCTTGCCATTTTCACGGTCGCATCGTTGGCCATCGGACTTGCGGGTACGCCGGCCTGGTTGATCGGTGCGCGCGCTGTCCAGGGAGTCGGCGCAGCGATTCTCGCGCCCTCGACGCTCGCCTTGCTCTCGACGAGTTTCTCCGAGGGACCTGAGCGCAACCGCGTGCTGGGGTGGTATGGCGCGGTCGGAGGGATTACCGCAAGCGTCGGTCTGGTCGTCGGAGGTGTCGTGGCCGATCTGATCTCCTGGCGAGCCGGCTTTTTCATCAACGTTCCTATCGGAATGCTGCTCATCTGGGGAACGATGCGCTACATCGTCGAAACGCCCCGGCGAGCCGGCCGCTTCGATGTGGCGGGCGCGGTGCTCTCGACGCTGGGCGTCGTCGCGGTGGTCTATGGCTTGATTCATGCCGCTGAGGAAAGCTGGCTACATCGGGGAACGGCCCTGCCACTGTGCACCGGTGTTGTGCTGCTTGCACTGTTTCTCAAGATCGAGAGTCGCGCCGCACAACCCATCCTGCCGCTGCGCCTGTTGGCAAGTCGGGAGCGCTCCGGCGCCAATGCTGCTCGAGTATTGTTTATCGGTGCAGCGATGGGCTTCTTCTTCTATGTCACGCAGTACCTGCAAGGGGTCCTAGGCATGCGCGCCATCTGGGCCGGCATCGCCTTCTTCCCATCAATGCTTGTCAACTTCTTGGGCGCGTTGGCGGCGCCACGGCTGGCCAGGCGCTTCGGCAACAACGCGGTGCTGGCTGTCGTCATGACGATTTCGCTCACAGGCATGGTCTGGCTCGGTCAGATACACGCCGGCTCACCGTTTCTTCTCGGGGTGGCATTGCCTATGATGCTGGTCGGCGCCGGGATGGGCGCTTCAATGGCCCTACTGACCATTTCAGGGGTTACCGGAGTTGCGCCCGAAGACGCCGGCTCTGCCTCGGGGCTCGTTGGGGTGGCGCACCAACTCGGAGGCGCGTTGGGTCTTGCGGTGCTGGTCGTGGTGTTTGCGACGGTGAGCGTTCCCCCTGATGCTGCGACGAATGTCGAGCTTGCTCACCGAATAGGCATGGCGATCTCTGCCGGCGCTGTTCTGCTGGCAATCGCGCTGCTTCTTGTGCTTGTGTTCGTGGTTCGAAGATCGGCCCTTGTTGAGGCGGGCAAAGGCTCGGCTGCTCGGCTCAAATGAAGGGGAAGGGGAGGGCCTCGAGACGACAACTTTGAACATCAAGGGCGATCGCGAGGAGGCTGTGTGGCTCGCGCTGTGCACCTTGCATTCCTTTGGCGAGGGAGATCATGGAAATTTTTGAGTGGATCATCCTGCTGCTGCTTGCGGCTGCGGCCTTTGCCGAATTGGCCCGAAGGATCGGGGTACCGTATCCCACGCTGCTGGCCGTTGGCGGTGTGTGCCTCGCGTTCTTGCCCGCCGGCCCCAGGTGGACGCTTGATCCGCAACTGGCCCTGGCCCTATTCGTCGCGCCAGTGCTGCTCGACGCGGCTTACGACACGTCGCTTCGAGACCTTCGCGCGAACTGGCGCCCCGTTACCAGCCTCGTCATTGCGGCCGTGGGCACCACGGTGATCGGTGTTGCCATTGTGTGCCGTTGGCTCGTACCCGACATGCCTTGGGCGGTCGCGGTGGCGCTCGGCGCGATCGTAGCGCCGCCGGATGCGGCAGCGGCGACAGCCGTCATGCGGCAGGTCGGATTGCCTCACAGGGTGCTAAGTATCCTTGAGGGTGAGAGTCTTTTGAATGACGCCAGCGCCCTGTTCGTCTACCGCCTGGCGTTGATGACGATGATCGTAGGGCCTCTGGGTTTCAACGACTATCTGCCTGTATTTCTTCTCACCGTTTTCGGCAGCATTGCCGCTGGAATCGGGCTGGCCTTTGTGCTGAAGCCGGTGATGAGCGCACCAAAGCATGTTCCCACGTCACTCATTCTTCAGTTCTCCTGCACTTTCGGCGTCTGGATACTGGCCGAGAAGGTCGGTCTGTCGGGCATTCTGACGATGGTGGCCTTTGCGATGACCATGGCCCGTGGCGGTGGTCCCAGCATACCCGCCCGTATGCGCGTGCCGATATTCGCAGTCTGGGAGACCGTCGTATTCGTCTTGAACGCTCTGGCGTTCGTTCTGATCGGCATGCAGTTGCGCCCCATCTGGGAGCGCCTGAGCGATGGAGCGGCTCGCGTCGATGCTGTCTTTGTTGCCACCGTGGTGCTTGGAGTCGTCATCGCGACCCGCTTCCTGTGGGTGATGGGCTACAGCGCGCTGGTGATGTATCAAGGTAGGAAGCTCGAGCATTCGCAACGGCCGAAGAGATCATTGGGCGGTGGTCTCGTTGTCTCCTGGGCCGGTATGCGCGGCATCGTCACCCTCGCAGCTGCATTCGCGGTCCCAGAGACGCTGCCCAATGGGTCTCCATTTCCATACCGTGACCTCATCCTCCTATGCGCGTTTGCCGTCGTTTTCGGAACACTTGTGCTCCAGGGGCTGACGATGAAGCCCCTCATCCGCCTGTTGAAACTGAAAGACGACGAAGACCCGGTCTCCGCAGAGATTCGAAGCGGTCGCACAGTGATCTATCAGGCGCTTCTTGAGTCGATCAAGGATGACGATTCTTTGCACGCGCTGTTGCTGAAGAAAGAGTATCAAGCGGCCGTCGAACTCAACGGAGATGATTCGGTGCCGCTAGGCGAAGTTCCAGGCGGCCCGCTGAGGCGACATGCCATTGCGGCCGCACGCCGGAAAGCCATCGAACTGCTCAATCAAGAGATCATCGGGGACCAGGCGTTCAGGACGTTGGTGCAAGAACTCGACTTGGCTGAACTCTCCGCCGGTGGCAGCGGACCGGTATAGGTCTGCTTCAAAGCTCAAATGGCCGATGCGCTGCGACATCTCGACACGTGGAAACGCCGGTTCGCGGACGTCGGCTGTCATGCTGCCAGCCTAACCTTCTCTTTCTTGGTAGTTCCGAAGACCCACCAGGTGCTGGTATCGAGCAGCCATCGGAACGCGGCTCTCGGAATGTGAACCACGCGTGTGGGACGCATGGTGACAGCGCGAAGTTCAGTCTTGATGACTGACCCCTCGCCAAGCCAGCCTCCGGTCGGCACCCCCGTGAACATGACAACCTTGCCGCTGCGGAACGCATTGGTGATCTTGAGCAGTCCGTCGGCCACGCCAATCCAAGAATGAACGGGGTCCCCAGCACGAACTACGAAGTCGTTCCTCTGATGAATCGAGTCGCACGCATCGCAAGCAATTCGCTCGCGAACCGACTCCGCAAGCATTCGCGTTCCCGGCATCTCGTCGAGCAATGCCCTCAGCGTCTTATCTGCTTTTCTCATGCCTCAAGTTGGCATTCAATGGGCTGAAAAAATAGGGACTCGCTTCAAACAGCGCTCGGGTTTGTGCCGCCTCACATTGTCTCGTTGCGTAAAAACTGCCAAGCGAAGCCGGCGAAGAATACGCGGCGGAGAGAGTCGCAGTCAAACAGGGGGCAAGTGCATGCGCAATAAAAAGACGTTTGTGTACCGAGCAACCGGCTTCACGATGGTCCTGCTTTCACTCACCGGATGCGGTGGTGGCAGCAACGGCGGTGGCGGGTTCATTCCAGTGCCCGTTGCACAGCCGGCTGGCGCTGCGCCGCCGGCGCCCGCACCGTCAGTGATGGCACAACAAGCTTGCGAAACCCTTCGGGGCAAGACTGTCGGCGGAGCCACCGTAGTGAGTGCGTCGGTGGTGCCGGCCAGCAGCGAGGTTCCTGTCTATTGCAAGGTCAGTGCACGCATTGATTCCAAGCTCAATTTCGAGTTAAGCCTCCCGGATGCTTGGAACAACAAGCCGCAATACGTCGGCGGCGGAGGCTGCAACGGATCGGTCGTCCCGTTGGTCACGGGAGACCTGTCGAGTCTGCTTGCCATCAAGGGCGGCTATGCCGTTGTCGCGAGCGACTCCGGACATCAGGCCTTCGTTCTCGATGCCTCGTGGGCACTGAACGACCCGACTGCCGCGCCTGGAGATTTGGTAGGCGTTGAGGGATTCGGTTACCTGATCAGGCCGAAGCATCGGCAGGGCGAGCAGATCATCGGCTGGTGTGGTGGCGAGCGCCTTGTCCTTTTCGGGCGTCAGCGCCGGCAAGCGGTGCCCGGACAATCGAGGCGATAACGATGCCGGAACCGCCACGCGCAATAGCGTTACCGAATTCCTCCGGCACGAGCGCGGTTCCGTACAGATCCACAAAGAGGATGATTGCAGGCGATGCCTGGCTGGGCGACACACCCGCAGCATGAATGACGCTGGAAACTTCGCCTATCGTCGCGGCGGCTTTCACGAGGGCATGGACCGACTCACGCGAGGACACGTCCACCGTCGCGGTCGCGACCTCGAACCCGGCTTCACTCAGGACCTTTGCGTCGGCGTTCGGCTGCCGCTGATCGTCAGCAGAACGTGTTTTCGTGCACTCACTCGCCGCGCGATGGCCTGACCGATCGATCCGGCGCCAATTACATCGGTCACGCTTGTCGTGCTTCATTCCTTCATCTGAACGTTTGCCGACCAGATGCATCACGCGCCCGACGAGAGCGCCAGCGCCTCCATGTATCAACGCCTTCAGCCCTCGGGCATCGTTGGATCTCGGCGCGGTTTATTGACGTGTCACGAGTACAGAATTTAAGGTTTATCGCAAGATGTGAATAGAGCACGAAGGCTTTCGCCAAAAAAACGGTGATTGCGAATCTTCGTCCAGAGGACGTCCCAGTCAAGTCGGTCTGTTTTTCAGGGTCCTTATTTGCATGGATGGAGCGCGCGGCAAATGCCTCGGGGGTGAGTGGCAAATGAGGCTTGTTAATCAAACAAGACGAAGGGGCCTAGTTTCATTCGCCTCTTCGACCTAGAGTCCCGCGGTCGCAGTGCTTCGGCACATCTTCCCAATCCGGCGCTTCGCCGATCCTGACACGCGCTTCCGCCTGGAAACGCGCTCAAGACATGCCCATTCGATCGCTCTTTCTGATGCCCTGTTCCGTCGGAGTTCTGTCATGCTGATGAGCGTCGTCCGTGTCGCACTACGGCGGCCATATACCTTCGCGGTGATGGCGCTGCTGCTGCTGATCGTCGGTCCGCTGGTCGCGCGGCGCACGGCCACCGACATTTTTCCGGAGATCCGCATACCGGTGATCGCCGTTGCCTGGCAATACACGGGGCTGCCGCCCGACCAGATGGCGGGCCGCGTCTCCACGGTGTTCCAGCGCATCCTGACCACGGCGGTCAACGATGTCGAACATCTTGAGGCGGGTACTTATCCCGGGGTCAGCGTCGTCAAGATCTTCTTCCAGCCCGGCGTCGACATCGCAACCGCCAATGCGCAGGTAACGGCGGCTTCGCAGGTGGCACTGCGTCAGATGCCGGCCGGCATGACGCCGCCGGTCATCCTGAACTACAACGCTGCGACGGTGCCGATCCTTCAACTCGCGTTGTCGGGGCAAGGCTTGTCGGAACAGGCCCTGTTCGATCTCGGCATGAACACGGTGCGTACGCCGATCGTCACGGTGCCGGGTGCCGCCAGCCCGTTGCCGTACGGTGGCAAGCAGCGCCAGGTGCAGATCGACCTCGACCCCGCGGCACTGCAGGCGCGCGGCCTGTCCGCACAGGACGTGGCCGCTGCGCTCGCCGCGCAGAATGTGCTGACCCCCATCGGCACGCAGAAGCTGGGCAGCATGGAGTACACGCTTCAGCTCAACAGCGCCCCGTCGGCTATCGATGCGATCGGTCGCTTGCCCGTCAAAGTGGTGGGTGGCAGCACGATCTACCTGGGCGATGTGGCGAACGTGCGCGACGGCAATGCACCCCAGACCAACATCGTCCATGTGGACGGTGGCCGCTCTGTGCTGATGACGGTGCTGAAGAACGGATCGGCCTCTACGCTGGCTATCGTCGATGGCGTGCGGCAGAAGCTGGCCGAGATGCAGGCTTCGTTGCCCGAGACGCTGAAGGTGCTGCCCATCAATGACCAGTCGGTGTTCGTGCGCGCCGCCATCACGGGCGTGGCGCTCGAAGGCGCTATTGCCGCGGTTCTGACCAGCCTGATGATCCTGTTGTTCCTTGGCAGTTGGCGTCCGACGGTGATCATCGCAGTGTCGATCCCGTTGTCGATTCTGGGTGCCATCATCGCGCTGGCGCTCACGGGGCAGACCCTCAATCTCATGACGCTCGGCGGTCTGGCGCTGGCGATCGGTATCCTGGTGGACGATGCCACAGTGACCATCGAAAACATCAATTCGCATCTGGAGCAGGGCAAGGATGTCGAGACCGCGATCCTCGACGGTGCGCAGCAGATCGTCGGCCCCGCCTTCGTGTCGCTCCTCTGCATTTGCATCGTGCTGGTGCCAATGTTCTTCCTTGACGGCATTTCGCGCTTCTTGTTCGTGCCGATGGCTTCGGCCGTGATGTTCGCGATGGCCTGTTCGTTCATCCTTTCACGCACACTGGTGCCGACGATGGCAAAGTACCTGCTGCGCCGCCATGCGAGTGGGAAGGGCGACGAGGATGAGTCTTCGTCGCTGCCATCACGAAATCCATTGGTGCACTTCCAGCGCAGCTTCGAGGTACGTTTCGAACGCGTGCGCACGGGCTACCGCAACGTGCTGCAACGCGCACTCGACCGTCGCAAGGTCTTCCTGCTTGGCTTTGGCGCGGCGGTAGTGCTGTCCTTCGCTTTGCTGCCCTTTGTCGGAAGCAACTTCTTCCCCGCCGTCGATTCTGGCCAGATCCTCATGCATGCACGGGTGCCTGTCGGCACGCGGATCGAGGAGACGGCAGCCCGGTTCGCGGGCATCGAGCAGGCGATACGCCGGGTCATTCCGGCCGAGGAGATCGAGACACTGGTCGACAACATCGGACTGCCGCCAAGCAACATCAACCTGACCTACAACAACACGGGTGTCTCGGGTTCGCACGACGGCGACTTCCAGATCGCGTTGCGCAAGGGTCACCGGCCGACGGCCGACTACATGCGTCGTCTGCGCGAGACGCTGCCGCGCGAGTTTCCAGATACCGGTTTCTGGTTTCCGCCGGCCGACATCGTGAGCCAGATCCTGAACTTCGGCGCACCGGCGCCTATCGATCTGCAGATCCGCGGGCGAGACATCGATGCGAATTTCACCTATGCCCAGCAACTGCTCAAGCGCATCCGCGGCGTGCCCGGTGTGGTCGACGCGCGCATCCAGCAGTCGAACAAGGCACCGGTCTTCAATGTGGACATCGATCGCACGCAGGCGCAGCAACTCGGCTTGACGACGCGGGACGTGACCAGCAGCCTTGTGGTCAATCTGGCCGGCAGCAGCCAGGTCGCACCCACTTATTGGTTGAATCCAGCCAACGGCGTGAGTTACCCCATCGTGATGCAGACCCCGCAGCAAGAGCTCGATTCGCTCGCGGCACTGGAAAATCTTCCTATTGGCAACGGTGCCACCACGAGCACCGCGACGCTCGGCAGCATCGCGCGTCTGGAGCGCAGTGCGGGCAGCGTGATGGTCAGTCAATACGACGTGCAGCCCATGGTGCAGATCCACGCCGCCACGCAAGACCGTGATCTTGGTGCCGTGGCTGCCGACATCCGACGCGTCTTGGCGGATGCCGTCACCGACCTGCCCAAGGGCTCCACCATCCACCTGCTCGGGCAGGTTCGCACGATGGACAGCGCTTTCACAAGCCTGTTTTACGGCCTGCTTGGGGCAATCGCACTGATCTACTTCCTGATCGTCGTGAACTTCCAGTCCTGGCGCGACCCGGCGGTGATCGTGTCGGCGCTGCCCGCTGCGCTGGCAGGCATCGTCTGGATGCTGTTCGCCACGGGCACGACGCTTTCCGTGCCGGCCCTGACGGGCGCCATCATGTGCATGGGAGTGGCTACGGCCAACAGCGTGCTGGTGGTCAGCTTTGCCCGCGAGCGGCTGACCGAACTGGGTGATGCGACTGTGGCCGCCCTGGAAGCTGGCGTGGCTCGCTTCCGTCCTGTGATCATGACAGCGCTGGCCATGGTCATCGGCATGCTGCCCATGGCCCTGGGTATGGGCGAAGGCGGCGAGCAGAACGCGCCCCTGGGCCGCGCGGTGATCGGCGGACTGATCACCGCGACCATCGCCACGCTGGTCTTCGTGCCCGTGGTTTTCAGCATGGCGCACGCGCGCGACGCCCGCCGCGCAGCCCAGCCACCCGTTTCTTCCAGCCTTGCAGATTCTTCCCATGCGTACTAAAAAAGACTCCTCTCCCTGGCGGCGGTACGCCGTGGCCGCAACTGTCGTGGCGATCGCCGTGGCCGTGCTCGCGGGCGGCTTGCTGAGCCGGCGCTCGCAGGCCGAGCAACTGCGTGACGATGTCGTGGCGCGCGCCGTGCCCACGGTCAAGCTGATTTCGCCTTCGGTCCTAGACGGCAACATGCTCGAGCTGCCCGGCCGACTGGAAGCCTGGTCACAGGCGCCAATCCATGCCCGCGTCAGCGGGTACCTGCGGCGCTGGACAGCCGACATCGGTGGTTTCGTCAAGAGCGGTCAGCTGCTGGCCGAGATCGATACGCCCGAACTCGACGAGCAGCTCGTGCAGGCCCGGGCAGAGCTGGCTACTGCGCGCAGCAATGCGGGGTTGGCTGAGAGTACCGCCCGACGCTGGCAATCGCTGCTGGCCTCGGACTCGGTCTCGCGTCAGGAAGCGGACGAGAAGGCCGCGGATCTGAGCGCCAAGCAATCGGTGGTCAACGCATTGCAGGCCAATGTCGAGCGCGTGCAAGCGTTGAAGAAGTACGCCCGCGTCGTCGCACCGTTCGATGGCGTCGTGACGGCGCGCAACACGGATGTCGGGGCGTTGATTGGTGCAGGGGGGGCCGCTGGCAACGAGCTCTTCGTGGTGTCGGATGTTCGGCGCCTGCGTGTGTACGTGAATGTGCCGCAGCGCCAGGTGGCGGCCATTCGCCAAGGCAGCCGGGCGCAACTGGCAGTCCCCGAGAGGCCTACGCGCTTGTTCAGTGCCACTGTGGAGTCCACGGCGCGCGCGATCCAGGCGGGATCGGGCGCGATGCTGGTGCAACTGTCAGTCGACAATTCCGCGGGAGAGCTGCTGCCGGGCGGTTTTGCCACTGTCCGCTTCGATGTGCCGGCGGGCGCTGGCGGCATGGGCCTGCCGCCGAGTGCGTTGATGTTCGGCAAGGATGGCGTTCGTGTCGCAACCGTGGACGGCGAGGGCCTTGTGCGCCTCAAGACAGTGAATGTGGTCCGTGACCTGGGCAGCGTCATTGAGTTGGCAGACGGCATTGAGCGCGGTGATCGTCTCGTCGAGAGCCCGCCGGACGGGTTGGCGAATGGCGACAGGGTGCGCATCGTGAGCACCCAGGCTGAGGCCGTGCGATGAAGTTCGGCCTGCTTGCCGTTGCTTCGCTGCTGTGCGCCGGTTGCGCGCAGGTCGCGCCCATGTCGCCGCCCGAAGCGAGCGTTGCGCCGGCGTTCAAAGAGGCACGCGGCCCTGGCCCTGGGTTGGCTGCGGCCGACATCGGCAACCAGCCGCTGATCGAGACTTGGTGGACCGCTTTCCGGGACCCGGAGCTTGACGGGCTGCAACAGCAGTTGATCGACAACAGCCCCGATCTGGCCAGCGCGCTGGCGCGCTACCAGCAAGCGCGTGCAGCCACGAATGTCTTGCGCGCGGCCCAATCGCCATCGCTGGGCGTTGGGCTGGACGTGGAGCGCAACCGCCAGTCTGAGCGCCGGCCCCTGCGCGTGCCTGGTGCGAACTCGCCGGATCACTACAACAGTGCGATGCTCGGCCTGGATCTCCAATACGACCTGGACCTTTGGGGTCGAGTGCGCCAACAGGTGGAGGCCGGCGTCGCGCAGGAGCAGGCTGCGGCGGCCGACCTTGCCGCCGCGCGACTGGTGCTGCAAACCCAACTGGCCGATACCTTTTTTGCGCTGCGCGGCCTGGACCGCGAGGCAGCGTTGCTGCGAGAGAGCAGTGCCAACTACGCGCGCGCTGCCGAGCTGATCGGCAATCGCCACCGCGACGGCATCGCTTCGGGCCTGGATCTGGCGCGCTCGCAGGCACTGCTGGACAGCACCCGCTCACAGGCGCATCAGTTGCAGGCGCAACGCGCGGTGCTGGAGCACGCGGTGGCGGCGCTCGTCGGCGCGAATGCATCGACCTTTGTGCTGGCGCCCTCGCTCGCCACGACGCCCCTGCCGGCGATGCCCATCGGGCTACCTTCCATGCTGTTGCAGCGTCGTGCCGACATCGCGGCGGCGCGGCGTCGCGTGACCGCGGCGAATGCCAGTGTTGGCGTGACCCGCGCGGCCTTCTTCCCGTCGCTGACCCTCGGCTTGGCTGGTGGCTTCCAGAGCGGCACCTTGAGTCGTTTTGTCGAGGCGCCCAACATTTTCTGGGCCATCGGTCCCGACCTGGCCGCGACCGTGTTCGATGGTGGGCGTCGCAAGGCAGAGCAAGCAAGGGCCGAGGCTGTACTTGACGAGGCGGGGCAACGCTATCGTGCGGTGGTGCTCGGCGCTTTCCAGCAGGTCGAAGACCAGCTCGCATTGCTGGCCGAATACAGCGAGGCCGCGGCCGCCGAGGAGCGAGCCGTGGCGGCCTCCCGGCGCGCAGTGGAGCTGGCGACTCACCGCTACAAGGAAGGGGCGGCGAGCTATCTCGAGGTTGTCACCGCGCAGACCGCGCATCTGCAGGCACGCCGCTCAGCGCTCGATATCGAGACCAGGCAGCGCCGCGCTACTGCACAACTGGCGCGCGCCCTGGGCGGGGGCTGGTCCGAGACGCTCTGATCCGATATCGAACCACATTGCAAAGGCCGCGCCGGCTTTCAGCGCCATCGCCCCTGTGCTGCGCGCGCGACTCGTGATGGTTCCTAGCGGTGCGAAAATAGCAGTGTGCCCTTGGCGAATCCCTGCGCCTTGAAAATCATGGAGCCGCGATCGCCGAGTTCGTCGCGCGCGACGATGACCATGTCGCGCGTACCGGGCAGGAAGGCCATGCTCGTGACCTTCAGGAAGTGATTGTTCTCGCGCCCAGGCAGCAGGATCTGGCCGATCGGCACGCCATTGGGATTGAAGACAAGCAGCCGCGCCTGGTGGTAGATGGACACGTAGACGTTGCCGTCGGCATCGGTGCGCATCGAGTCGGGCGCGCGGCCGACGAACTGGTAGGGGATGGTCGAGCCGAAGCGTGCGATGCCGCCTTGTGCGTCCAGGTCCACGCGGTGAAGTCGCCCGGCGCTGAACTCGGTGGCCCACAGCACCTTGCCGTCGGGGCTCAGCGCCACGCCATTGGCCATGGCCATGTTGGGCAGTAGCGGCGTGATCGTTCTGCCGTCGGGCGAGACATAGTGCACGCCGCCACTCGGACGGGTCGAAGAGCCCTTGAAGTCGGTGAAGTAGATGCCGCCCTTCTGGTCGAAGACCAGGTCGTCCGGCAGGTAGCCGGCGCCGTCCGGCACGATGGTCTGCGGGTTGCTGCCGTCCGGGGCGAGCGCGATGATCCGGCCCGCCGCAAAGTTGCCCAGTCCGCCTACGAAGATCCGCCCGTCCTGGTGGATGGCGATGCCGGCCGGGTGCAGCGTCTTGTCGGTGAAGATGGTCGTGAGCTTCAGGTCCGGCGTCAGCCGCAGTACACGGCCTTCGTACACGTCGACGAAGAAGAGATTGCCAGCGCGGTCGAAGGAGGGCGCTTCCATCGCGAACGGCTTGTCGGACACCTTGAAGTATGGCTCGGCCATTGCTGTCGGCAGATGGCGCTCGGATGGGGGAATCGGCGCAAGCCCGCGCGTTTCGCTGGTGTAGTCCAGTGTGTGGCCGGTGCTGGCGGCGCCCATCGGATGGCCAGCGCAGGCCGTCAGGAGTGCAGCGCAGGCTCCCAGTGCAAGAACACCTGGCAGGCGTTGGCGTGCAGGGCGGTGCGACTGCGTCGAAACATGTGTCATCTGTCTTGTCTCTTGTTTGTGTTTGTTGTGTACGGATCTACTGCGGCTCGAGCCCGGCCTGCTTGACCCAGCGTTCCCATGAGGCGATCTGTTCCTTGTTGAACGTTGTCAGCCCTTCCGGCGTGGAGGAGCGCGCGATCATCCCCATGCGGCGGAAGAACGCTTGGCCCTCCGCGCTGTCGATGGCTTTCACGAACGCGCCGTTGAGCGTGTCGATGATCGATCGGGGCGTTCCGCGCGGCACGTAGTAGCCCAGGAAGGACACATAGTCGTAGTTCGGCACGCCGGCCTCCACCATCGTCGGCAGTTCGCCCATCGTCGGCAGACGCACGGACGAGGTGACGGCCAGCGCCCGGACCTTGCCCTGTTTGATGAACGGGTCGGCCACCATCGGGTCGGTGAACATGAAGTCGAGCCGGCCCGCCACCAGTTCCAGAATGGCCTGCGATGCGCCGTTGAACGAGATGTCCTGCGCCTCCATGCCCGCGCCGGACTTGAGCAACTGCGCCGCAACGCGCCCGCCCGAATTGCCGATGCCGTAGTTCATCTGCCCCGGCTTGGCCTTGGCCCGGGCCACGAGGTCGGCGACCGATTTGATCGGCAGGTCGGCGCGCACGACCAGCACCAGCGGGTTGATGGTCACCAGCGTCACCGGTTCGAAGTCCTTCAATGGGTCATACGCGAGGTTCTTCACCAGGTACAGGTTTGCTGCCATCGTGGTGTTGCCGCCCAGAAAGATGGTATGGCCATCCGGCGCGGCGCGGCGTACGAACTCGGCGCCGATGGTGCCCGCCGCGCTGGCTTTGCTGACAACGACGAGCGGTTGCCCGAGAGCCTTGGTCACCTCCGTGCCAAGGAAACGGGTGATCGCATCCGAGGCCGAGCCCGGCGTGCTGGTGATGATCACCTGAATGGGTTTGGAGGGGAATCGGTCGCCCTGTGCGACGACCAGTTGCGAAGTCGCCAGCAGGGCGGCCGTCAGGAATGGTCGGAATGTCTTGATCATGATGTCACCTGTCGTGCTGGATGTCGTGCCGCTCAGCTGCGGTGCTGCCGGGTCACAGCCGCATCGCAGGTCGACTCCAATTCCGGCAGTCCGTAGGTTCGGCAAGTCGTCCGGTAGAAAAGCGCTTGGCGCTCCTGCGGCGAGAAGGCGCCGGTCGCGAGCTTGAAAGCGTTCCAGAGCTGGACGTAGCTGCATGACTGCTTGTCGACCGGGAAATTGCTTTCCAGCATGCATCGCTGTGGCCCGAACGCCTCGATGCATATCTCCATCAACGGCTGCCAGGCCCGCACCAGCGCTTGTGTTTCGGCCGGTTTTTCGCCCGCTTCGAAACCGAACCCGAAGATCGGCATGCCCATGCCACCCACCTTGATGCGGACGTTGGGCCTTTGGGCCAGTGCGCGCAAATCCTTCACCCAATCTTTCCGAACGGCAGTTTGCTTCGGCTCGAAGTCCAGCACGCCGACCGGGATGCCCGCATGGTTCAACACGATGGGAGTGTGCGGAAACGCGTCAGCAAGCGCCGCCAGTTCGCTGAGCTGGGTGTGATAGACCAAGGCATCGAAGCTGAGGCCGAATCGCTCCAGCATCGCGAAACCGCGCCGGAAGCTGCTGTCGGCCATGATGTTGCGCGGCGCGTTCGGGATGAACTTGGCGAGGCTGCCGTCGTGGTAGGTCGCGTAGTAGCGCACCCCGCGCAATCGTTCGCTGCCCGCGGCGACATGCGCCTCCAGCAATTCGCCAACGCCGTCTCCCAGGGACAGGTCCACGTCAGAGACGATGCCTGCCGCCAGCTGGCAGGTGCCGTGCGGGGTGGACAGCGGTGCCGCGCTCAATTGCACGATTCTTTCGACCTCCCCCACCGAGCGCAAGGCCGGCGGGCCGCTGGTGCGCCAGCCTGCGCCGTAGGCCGCGACGTAGACGGTGCCGAGCACCCGGTGCCCCGAGGCGAGGTCCTGCTGGAGGTCTTCGCGGCGGTAGTACAGCCGATCCGCCGCGGTGCCGAACAGGTGATGGTGCGCATCGACGATGGGAAGCTCGGGCTCTCGTGCCGGCTCTGGCGGAAGTCGGCTGTGCCAGTCCAGCAGATCTCGCGTGGGCCGGTGCTGGTTGCCGCGGTAGGCGCCCCCGTTCGCGTCGGGGCTCGCTGCATCCGACGAGGAGTTGCCCCAAGCGGCTTCGCCGAAGGCGAGCGCCGCTGTGGAGAGGAACAGGCGCCGATCGGGGCGCGGCGGAAACTGGCTCATGTGATCTGCTTTCCTTGTCTCCTGTCGCACGCCGAGCCATGGCGGCCATGGCGTTGTCGGAATGGGGTGCAGTCTAGGAATCGGTCCGCCCGGGCGTCCATGGCGTTATTCGCGACGTCGTGTGCGTGTTTTGCGAACACGACCCTCTCTCTGTCAACGGCTTTTGTGCATGCGGCCTGCGCGAAAGCCGCATTGACATGCCAGGAGGGCGAATCTACAGTTCGTCATCGCAAATACGATCATAAGTTCGCATATATGAACAATCAAGAGGCGCCAGACACCGGCATCACCAAAGAGCTGGCCCTGGGCAAGTTCACCGACAAGATGCTCGCCGACATGCGCGCGCTGATCGGCACCGAATTGCGCACTGAGTCATGCCTGAACAACGAATACGCCACGCGCCTGGCGGTCATGCGGTTCTGCGAGGGCATCGGCGACGACAACCCGCTGTGGACGAATGCGGACTACGCGAAGGATGGCCCGCATGGCACGCTGGTCGCGCCGCCCAGCTTCATCTTTGCCTGTCTGGGATCGGTGCAGGTCGGCTGGCCCGGCCTGGGCGGCTTCCACGCTGAGACCAAGATGACTTTCAACGAGCCGATCCGCGTGGGCGAAAAGATCACGGCGACAGTGACGTTTGACGGCTTTGACGGTCCGATCGCCGACAGCAACTTCGGCGGCCGGCGCATCAAGGACTACTTGCGTCAGGAATACCGCAACGAAGAGGGAGAACTCAAGGCCACCTTCATCTGCTCGCGCATGCGTTTCGAGCGCGGCGAGATGCAGAAGCGCCGCGAGAGCCGCACGATCGAGGTGCCCCATCCCTGGAAGGACGAGGAAATCGCCGCGATCGAGGAACAGATCCTTGCGGAGCAGCCGCGGGGTGCGACCCCGCGCTACTGGGATGACGTGCAGGTCGGTGACGAGATCGATGTCATCACAAAGGGGCCGTTGGGCCTGACCGACTTCATCGCGTTCATTGCCGCTGGCGCGGCGCCGATTCCGCGCGTGGCTGCACACGCAGTTTCACTCAAGCGCTACCACAAGCACCCCAAGTGGGCTTTCCGCGATCCCCGAACGCATGCACTGGAGCCGGTCTACTCCGTGCACTACAACGACTACGCCGCGCAGTTGCAGGGTGCGCAGATCGCCTACGACGTGGGCATCCAGCGCACCTGCTGGCAGATCCATTCGCTCACCAACTGGATGGGAGACGCAGGGCAACTGAAGGCGCTGACGGGGCAGTACCGCGCCCATGTCTATCTGGGCGATGTGGTGCGCCTGGGTGGTCGCATCGACGCAAAGGAAATCGACGCCGACGGCCGGCACGTGGTGAAGCTCACGACCTGGGCCACGAATCAACGCGGCCAGCAGGTGATGCCCGGAACGGCGGTGGTGGCGTTACCGAAGCGCCCGACTGCCTCTGAGTGAACGAGCCCCTCCACGAACGAAGCAAGAACCGAGATGACCATGACCACATCCAGCGAGACCTTGTTCGCGAGTGCGCAAGGCGAAGGGCGCCATTCGGCGGCGTCCGCCGAACCGGCATGCGATGAGGGTGTTCGGGCACCGGACGACGCGTCGCTGCCGCTCCGCGGGGTGCGCGTTCTCGACCTGACACGCTACCTTTCCGGTCCCTACGCAACGCTTTTGCTCGCCGAAATGGGCGCGGAGGTCATCAAGGTCGAAGTGCCCGAGGCCGGCGACGATACGCGTCACATTGCGCCGCTCCAGGGCGATGTGAGCTTCTATCACTCCACCATCAACCGGAGCAAAGCGTCGGTGGAGCTTGACCTGAAGTCCGAGGAGGGCAGAAGGCTCGTTCACGCGATGGTGGCGGATTGCGACGTCTTCATCCAGAACTTCCGTACCGGCGTCGCCGAACGCCTTGGCTTCGGGTACGACGTTGTCTCCAAGCTCAATCCGAAGCTGGTCTATTGCTCGATCTCCGGTTTCGGGGGAACGGGCCCCGAGAGCCGGCGGGCCGCCTTCGACTTGATCGTGCAGGCGGAATCCGGCGTGATGAGCCTGAACGGTGAGGGCGACAGTCCGCCGAGCAAGCTGGGCCTTCCGGTGGCCGACCTGTCGTCCGGGATGTTCGCGGCGCACGGCATCCTTGCCGCACTTGTGCGGCGATCGCGCACCGGCAAGGGCGGGCTCGTCGAAGTCAGCATGATGAGTTCGTTGCTCTCGCTCTCCGTCTACAACGCCACCCGCTATTTCGTGACCGGCGAGACGCCCAAGCGGATGGGGTCGCGCCATCCGGGCGTGGTGCCCTATGGCCAGTACGCGGCGTCCGACGGCAACGTGCTGCTTTCCACCTTCAGCGACGGCTCATGGAAGAAGATCGTCGACGCCATGGACCGCTCCGACCTTGCGAAAGACGCGCGATTCGCGACTGCGGCTTCCCGCGTCGTTCACCGTGACGTGTGTGACGCAGTGCTCAGCGAGGTGTTCGCCGGATTCACCTCCGAGGAAGTCGTGAACCGGCTGGACAAGGCCGGCATTCCCTGCGGCGTGGTTCGCAGCCTGGGCGAAGCGCTGGAAATGGAGGCCGCGAGCGGTTCGGGCTCGATCACCGATGTGAAGTATCCGGGCAAGGTCGGTTCGATCCGCAGTGTGCGGATACCCATCAAGTTCGATGGCGAGTGGTGCCCCGCCCAACCTGCGCCGGCACTCGGCCAGAACAACGCGATCCTGGATCGCTACAAGAAATCCTGAACATGCAGCGAGAGGGCGTGCGCATGAGGGAGCCAGGTCCTGGCTGCCGGCATAGAGCACAGAGCGTGCGCGCCCGTCGCACCCACACGGAGACATCGATGTCATCGACAACAACAACGCCATGGGGCAAGGAAATCGCGACCGAATTAATCGGCGGGGTTCCGTTTCGGATGTACACGGATCGCCCGCGCCGGGTCGAGCAGTTGCTCGACTTCGCCGGCCGCTGGGGCGCACGGACTCACCTCATCCAGGGCGAGCGCATCCTCACGTTCGAGGACCTGCACCGGGGCGCGGTGGCCAAGGCCCGTCAACTCGCCGACTTGGGCATTCGCCGGGGCGACCGCATCTTCATCCTCGGCTGGAACAGCCCGGAGTGGGTCGTCAACTTCTGGGCCTGCGTTCTGGTTGGCGCTGCGCCGGTGCTCGCGAATGCCTGGTGGAGCGAGGTGGAGATCGGCAACGGCCTGGCGGCCCTGCAGCCTGCAATGACGCTGGCCGACGACCGTTGCGCGGCACGCGTGCCTGAGGGTTCGCGCCGCGGCCCCTGGGGCATCCACAGCGTGGGCGAGCACGGGAGCGATGCCGCCACCGATGTGGACGGTGAGCGCAGCGAAGAAGAGACCGCGCTCATCATCTTCACTTCGGGTACATCGGGCCGACCCAAGGCGGTGGTGCTGTCGCACCGTGCGCTGCTGGCGCGCCTGCAGATGACCTTGCATGTCACGCGCAAGTTGCCGCAGCAGATCGACGAGACGGCCCGCGACGTGACCCTGATCACGGGGCCGCTGTTCCATGTGGGAGGCATGCAGACCCTCATGCGGGCGGTCGTCGTTGGCGACACGCTGGTTCTGTCGGAAGGCCGGTATGACCCCGCCGAAGTGCTCGCGTCCATTGAGCGGAACAAGATCAAGCGCTGGAATGCCGTGCCGACGATGGTCTTGCGGCTGCTGGACCATCCCGACGTGTCGCGCAGGGAACTGGGCAGCCTGAAGTCCATCAGCATCGGTGGCGCGCCGGTGCATGCCGAACTGATGCAGCGCATCCGTACCCAGTTGCCCAGCGTGAGCCCGAGGATTCCAACGGGCTACGGCCTGACGGAGAACGGCGGGCAGGCCACCGCCGCGGCGGGTTCAGAGGCCCTCGAAGAACTGGGCTCCGCCGGCAAGCCGCTGCCTTGCGTCGAGGTCCGCTTTCTTTCCCATCCCGACCTGCCCGACGGGGAGATCCTGCTGCGTTCTCCCACGCAGATGTCCGGTTTCTTCGGACTCGACGAATCGCCGATAGATGCAGAGGGTTGGCTTCACACGGGCGATCTTGGCCGATTCGACGAAAAGGGCAATCTCTGGATCACAGGCCGTTGCAAGGACATGATCATCCGTGGCGGTGAAAACATCGCGCCGGCGGCGATCGAGCGGGCGCTCATGGCCATTCCCGGCGTCGCCGAGACAGTCGTGTTCGGCGTGCCGCATCGCGACCTGGGCGAAGAAGTCATGGCGGTCGTCGTGACGGAGGCCGAGCTCACGCAGCAGCAGTTGCAGGAGCAATTGCGCGGCCAGATCGCCTCGTTCGCAGTGCCCAGCCGCTGGCGGATCCAGCGCGAGCCGCTGGCGACGAACCACACCGGCAAGGTGGACAAGGCGACCATCAGTGCTCAGGTCCGCACTGAACTGCACAACGAGGCCTGACCGACATGACCATGCAGAACTTTCAACACGTCACACCGCCGCTGCGGCTGTTCCATGGGCCTGACAGCCTGACGCACCTGGGTCGCGAACTCGATCGCGTCCGTAGCCAGCGTGCCGTGGTCGTCTGTGGTGACTGGCTGGCCAAGGGGCCGCTGTTCGAGCGCATCCGCGCGGCGCTGGGCCCACGTTGCGCCGGCGTCTACGACGAAGTGCTCGGGCACAGTCCGGTCGCCTCGGTGGAAGACGCAGCCGGGCTGCTGCGTCACCTGGAAGCCGATGCCGTCATCGCCGTGGGAGGCGGCTCGGCCATCGTGACCGCGCGTGCGGCCGGCATCCTGGCGGCCGAGGGCAAACCGGTGTCCGAGCTGTGCACCGTGACCGAACCCGACGGCAGCCTGCGCAGTCCGAAGCTGTCTGCGCCCAAGCTGCCGCAGTTCGTCCTGCCGACCACGCCGACCACGGCCACGGTCAAGGCCGGCAGCGCCGTGTTTGATCCGGCCAGCGGACAGCGGCTGGCGATGTTCGATCCCAAGACGCGCGCGCAATCGGTGTTCGTCGACCCCGAGATGATCCTGTCGGCGCCGCGGAGCCTGGTCGCAACGGCCAGCATCAACACCTTGTCGATGGCGATCGAAGGCTTGACCTCGCGCTCGCAGGACGCTCTGGCACATGGTGCGCTGATGCACGCACTGCGGCTGCTGGGGCAGCACCTGCCGCGCGCCGCGCGCGAAGACGACGCGGCCGTGCGCGGCCAACTGGTGCTGGCCGCCATCCTGTGCGGCCAGGGTACCGACCACACGGCTGCCGGTATCACCACGGTGCTGGGCCATGCGATCGGCGCGCGCCACGACATCGAGAACGGCACCGTGAATGCCATCGTCCTGCCGCACGTGCTGCGCTTCAACGCCGACGCTGCGGCGGCCGGCATGGTGGACGTGGCGGCGGCGCTCGATCTGCAGCGCCCCGGGGCGCAGGCCGATTCGCAGCGGGTCATCGAGAAGGTCTCCTCGCTCTTCTCCGGCCTCGGAGTGCCGCGGCGTTTGCGCGATGTGAACGTTCCTCGCGAGGCACTGCCCGGCATTGCCGCGCATGCGATGGGCGATTGGTTCCTGCGAGGCAATCCCCGGCCGGTGCGCAGCGCCACCGAACTGCAACAGATCCTGGAAGAGGCATGGTGAAGAAATGATCGAACGCAACAAGATCTATATCGACGGTGAGTGGGTGTCCTCTTCGGGCTGCGAAGTGCTGACTGTCATCAATCCGGCGACGGAAGAGCCGGTGGCCACGGTGCCCCGCGGAACTGCACAGGACGTCGATCGTGCGGTGCAAGCCGCGGTTCGTGCATTTCCGGACTGGTCCAGGACCTCGGTGGCCGAACGCATCGCGATCTTCAGCAAACTCGCGCGCTTGACGGAGGCGCGTTCCGACGAAATCACGCAGACGCTGGTGAGTGAACTGGGCTACCCCATCACGGCGCTGCGCAGATCGCAGACGTTGGGCGCAGTGGAGGAGCTCGACATCATCGCCGAGTCCCTGGCTGAGATTGATTGGGTGGAAAGCGTGGGCAACACCAATGTGCGGCGCGAGCCTTCTGGTGTGGTCGGAGCCATCACGGCGTGGAACGCACCGCTGCGCTCCGTGATCTCGAAGGCGGGTGCCGCCATCGCCGCAGGGTGCACTGTCGTGCTCAAGCCGTCCGAAGTCGCACCATTGACCGCCTTCATGTTTGCGGAGCTGTGCGACCAAGCTGGCTTGCCGCGCGGCGTGTTCAACCTGGTGTGCGGTATCGGTCCGGAGGTGGGTGAGGCGATCGCAGCGCATCCGTCGGTCGACATGGTGTCGGTGACGGGCTCGGTGCGTTCCGGGCGCCGCGTGATGGAAGTGGCATCCGAGTCGATCAAGCGCGTGCACCTCGAACTCGGCGGGAAATCGCCCAACATCATCCTCGCGGACTCCGACTTCGAGCGCGCGGTGGCTGACGGCATCGAGGATGCCTTGCGCAATACTGGCCAGGTGTGCGGTGGTCTGACGCGCATGCTGGTGCCACGCGAACGCCTGCAGGAAGCCGAGGAACTGGCTGTGCGCAAAGCGCAAAGCTACGTGCTGGGCGACCCATTGGACGAGTCGACCACGCTGGGGCCGGTCTCCTCTTCGGCAGCGCGCGATCGCGTGCGCGAATACATCCGGTCGGCCCAGGAAGAGGGTGTGCGGATGTTGACGGGCGGCGCCGAGGCACCGCAGGGGCTTGCGCGCGGCTGGTATGTGCGCCCGACCATCTTTTCGGGTGACAACAACAGCCGCATTGCCCGCGAGGAGATCTTCGGCCCCGTGGTGGTGATCATTCCTTTCGACGACGAAGAGGATGCGATCCGCATCGCCAACGACTCCCAGTACGGACTGGCGGGCGGTGTCTGGTGCAGTGACGCGGAGCGCGCGCGAGGCATCGCGGCCAGGTTGCGTGTCGGCCGTGTGCGCATCAATGGTGCTCCCCTGGACAAACGCGGCACCCACGGAGGCTTCAAGCTCTCAGGCGTCGGCCGTGAGTGGGGGCGATTCGGCATCGAGGAATTCATGGAATACAAGTCCGTCATCGGGTGAAGCGAGACGGCGATCCGGAAAAGAGCAAGGAGACAAAAAATGAATAAGCGGAGCTTCGTCAAGGCGCTCGGTGTGGCTCTCGCGCTTCCCGAAAGCATGGCCTGGTCCCAGTCCGCGAATGGCCGCCCGGTGCGCGTTGTGGTGCCGCTGCCGGCGGGTAGCTCTAACGACTATGCGACGCGCGTGCTGCTGAACCTGGTTGGCGCAGTCAACGGGCAGAACTATTTCGTCGATAACAAGCCTGGGGGCAATGGCGGTATCGGGACGATGGATGTGGTGCGTTCCGTACCGGACGGCTTCACGCTTCTTTGCGGCTCGAATTCACCGCTGGCGGCCAACGTGGCATTCGTCAAGAATATGGGCTATGACCCGCGCAAGGACCTGACGCCCATTGCCGGCGTGAGCCTGACGAACCACGTACTGATGGTCAAGTCGGATTCGCAGATCCGCACGCTCGCGGAGTTCATCGCTTATGCCAAGACTCGCCCTGGCAAGGTCAGTGTCGGCTATTCGACCACGGCGGTGCAAACACAGATCGCGACGATGAATCATCTGGCCGGCCTGCAACTGCTGCCGATCCCTTATAGGGGGAGCCCAGCCACCATCACCGATGTGATCGGCGGCAGTCTGGATGCCACATTGACCGACCCCGGCAATGCCCAGGCCCAGGTCAAGGCCGGGCAGCTGCGGGCGCTGGCCGTCACGTCCCTCAAGCGCAATCCGACCACGCCGGATTGGCCGGCGATCTCGGAGACGCTCCCCGGGTTCGACTTTCCTTCATGGAATGCAATCGTCGGGCCGGCCGGCATGTCGAGTGAGCTGGTTGCACGCGTCAGCGATGCGGTCATGAAGGTGCAAAAGCAGAAAGAGCTGATCGAAAAATTCGCCAATCACGGAACGACACCGCTGGTAATGGGCCCTGGAGATCTCAAGTCGTTCATCGAGTCCGAGACCACGCGATGGGTGCGGTTGGCGCGTGACGCCAAGATCCTGCCTGAGTGATGCGCAGCTACCAAGCAAACCGATCGTTCACGGGGAGCTCGCAGTGATCCTCTCGAAGGCACGGTGCGCCTGCGGTCCCGACCAGTCCTTCGTTCGAACCACGATCGAGCGGCGTACACCCGGGCTGCGGGATGTGTTGATCGACATCGCCTATGCCGGCATCTGCCATTCGGACGTCGAGCATGCACGCAGCCTGCGCGGAAAGACCATTTATCCGATCGTGCCGGGCCATGAAATGGCCGGCACCGTCGCGGCCGTGGGCGCTGAAGTCACGCGAGTGCGGGTCGGTGATCGCGTCGGGGTCGGGAACATGGTCGACGCCTGCGGCGAGTGCGAGAACTGTCGGGCAGGCCTGGAACAGTATTGCAGCGGGGGGCGCACCCTGGCCTACAACGCGATTGGCCGTGATGGCCAGCCGACCTATGGCGGCTACAGTCAGAACGTGGTGGTCGACGAGCGCTTCGTCGTCCGGATTCCGGAATCCATCGCGTTGCAGAAGGCCGCGCCTCTGCTGTGCGCGGGGATCACTATGTATTCGCCTCTTCGGCACTGGCGGGCTGGGTCCGGAAAGAACGTCGCGATCATCGGATTCGGTGGCCTGGGGCACGTCGGTGTGCAGATGGCCCGGGCGCTGGGCGCGCGAACCACGGTGCTGGACTTGTCGGCGGCGAAGTGCGAAGACGCATTGCGCCTCGGCGCGGACGAATATCGGCTGAGCACCGATCCACACACCTTCACTGCACTCGACAGCGTATTCGACCTCATCATCTCGACCGTGCCCATTCACGACCAGTTGGACCGCTATCTGGGCTTGCTGGCGCGCGATGGCGTCTATGTCAACCTTGCCGTGCCCGCGAAGCCCTTGAATGTTTCCGCTGCGGCCTTGCTGACCAACCGCCGGTCCATCGCCGGCACGCGCAGTGGCGGCATCGCCGAGACGCAAGAGATGCTGGACTTCTGCGCAATGCATGGCATCGGAGCCGAGGTGGAAGTCATCCATGCGGACGGCATCGACGACGCCTACCAGCGGCTACTCGCGGGCGACGTCCGTTTCCGTTTCGTGATCGACAACAGCACACTTTGAGAAACACCATGTCCGAATTCCTGATCTATGAGCAAGAGGGGCACGTTGTCACGTTGACGATGAACCAACCCGAGCAACGCAACCCGCTGACCGGCAACACGGCCATACCTGAGTTCCTCGCGGCGATTGACCGCATTCATGACGATCGCGGTGTCCGCTGCGTTGTCCTCACGGCGAACGGTCCCTCGTTCAGCTCGGGCGGGGACGTTCGCCAGATGAAGCGGCAGGCGTCTGCCGAAGTCAGCGAGATGGACATCCGTCAGGAGTACCGTCGCGGAGTCCAACGACTGACGCTGGCGCTGTTCAACCTCGAGGTGCCGGTGATCGCAGCGGTCAATGGGCATGCGATCGGCGCCGGACTCGATCTAGCGTGCATGTGCGATATCCGCATCGCCTCGGAGAAGGCGAAATTCGCCGAGAGCTTCATCAAGCTGGGGATCATTCCGGGCGACGGCGGCGCGTGGCTCCTGCCCCGCATCGTCGGCATGTCGCGCGCCGCCGAGCTCGCTTTCACCGGCGACATGATCGATGCACGGCAGGCGCTGGAATGGAACCTGGTGTCGCGGGTGGTCGAGGCCGATCAGCTGCTGCCGGCGGCACGCGAGATGGCGGGCCGAATCGCGCAGAACGCCGCCCATGGCGTGCGGCTGACCAAGCGCTTGATGCGCGAGGCCATCCATTCGCGGCTGGATACGGTGCTCGAGCTCTCGGCGGTGTTCCAGGCGGTTTGCCACAAGACACCGGACCACACCGAAGCCGTGGATGCATTCCTCGAGAAACGAGCCCCAAGATTCAGCTGAGATACAGCGGCCAAACCATGAACGATCAGCATCCGACTCGCGAAGAAGAGCTGCATTTCCGGCGCGTCGACATGCGCGCCTGGCGACGCAGCGACGGGCTGTTCGAGCTTGAGGGGCGGGTGACGGATCGCAAGCCTCATGATTTCGAACCCTGGCGCGGCGGCGAGCGTGTGCCCGCCGGCGAGCCGATCCACGACATGGGCGTGCGACTCGTGTATGACGCGGACCTGCAGATCCATGCGGTGGAGACATTCACCGAAGCTGCGCCTTACGGCGAGTGCCACAACGGCGGTCAGGCGCTGCAATCGCTCAAAGGCCTGCGCATGGCCAGCGGCTGGAGCAAGGAGGTGCGCAGCCGGCTGGCCGGTTCGCGCAGTTGCACGCACTTGATGGAGTTGTTGATTCTGATGGCGACCACTGCATTCCAGTCCCTGAGTCAGGTCAACCGTGGGCGCGCCGAACGGGTAGACGCCGCAGGCAGGCCACTGAAGATCGACAGTTGCTATGCGTACGGTGAGGAGCGGGAGCTGGTGCGTGTGCATTGGCCGCAGTTCTATCGGCCGCATTCGAAGGAACCCCGATAGACATCGCGGGTTCCTTGGGGAAAATGGGTTGATGATGATCGACCTTGTGCAGCTACGCACCTTTGTCGCCGTGGCGGAGGAACAGCATCTCACCCGTGCGGCCGAACGGCTGCATGTCAGCCAGTCGGCTGCAAGCGCCCATGTGCGTGCGATCGAAGACAACCTCGGCATGCAGCTGTTCGTGCGGACCAACCGCAGCCTGGAGCTCACACGTGCCGGACAGATGCTGTTGCGCCAGGCCAAGGTGCTGCTCAATGGCGCGGCGGAGTTCACTTCGTTCGCGCGCGACATCCGAGGAAAGATCGAGGGCAACCTGATCGTTGGTGCCAGCAGCGATCCGTTGTCCAGCCGTATCGGCCTGGTGGTGGCGGGGCTAAGAGAAAAGCACCCCTTGATCACGGTGGACGTGTGCGCTCGCGCGTCTGCGGGCACGCGTCAGGCGCTCAAAACCAGCGAGTTCGATATCGGTATGCTGCTCGGGCGCCCTGTGGACGCGGGCTTCACCTACTACCAGCTCGCCACGATCAATTTCCTCGTGGCAGGCCCTGTGGCTTGGAAGGACAAGATCGAGAACGCCGACCTCGCGGCTCTGGCGGATCTTCCCTGGATCACGCCGAGCGATACCAACCTGGCGTACTCGTTCATGCTGGAGCGATTGTTCGGGGAAAAAGGCCTTGAGCTCAACAGCGTGGTCCGCTTCGACAACGCTGCGCTCGGTCGTGCGCTGGTGCAAGCAGGCGTCGGCATGTTGCTCATGCGTGAGGAATATGCGCTGGAGGGCGTGCGCGAGGGCCATCTCGCCCTGTCTCCAATCGCCCGCACGGAGTACCCGCAGTTCATCGCGCATCTGACCAGTCGGGGCAACGATCCTTTGATACGCGCGTTCATCGAAGCCGCGGGCGGCGCGTGGCCCGACATGAAGCGCATGGCCTCGCTCGCCCGCAGCTGATTCTTTCGGTCGACATGGGCGCCTATCGCCAGCGGACGGGCGCACACGTTCGTGTCAGAAAGCGTGGCGTATGCCGAAGTCGTAGCCGGTTGCGTTTCTGGCCACACCGATATAGCCCGGCGCACCACCGGTGGTCACGCCAGCTATCGCCGCATTGTTCTGACCGTTACGGATGTTCAGGCGCGCAACCGTTGCGTACAAAGCTGTGCGCTTGGAGAGATTATGGACATAGCCCAATGCGATCTTGTTGACTTCGGCCTCGTGAACGTCGTTGAAGGCAGCCGTTGTCGGGAGATTGCTTTTTGATTTGACGTGCGAGTAGGAAACGCGAATCAGCCCCGGCCCGATCGGTACGGTCGTGCCGACCAGATAGCCGTTGTACGTGTCGGTGGCTTCAAGAAAACCCGACGCAGGCACAAGGGTGGCGTTCCGGTCTTTCACTTGTGAGATCTCACCGAACAGCTTCGCGACTCCGAAGTCATAGGACGCGCCGAAGCTCAGGCTCTGTATTTTCCGTCGATTCGTCACGATGTCGGCCGTGATGCTTTCGCCATATGCCAGCGCGACATCGAGCGGCCCGTTCAGATAGCCAAAGCGGCTGCCTGTATATCGGCCTTTGGCGGATCGGCTATCGGCGACGCCATCGACTTTTGTATTTTCCGGCAGCGAGTACTGCACTTGACCATAAAAGCCGTTGAGGCTTGCGGGAAGGAAATAGCCAACGCTGTTGCTGGCACGTGCATACGTATCCGTGAGAGAGTTGCTGAGCCTTCCGTTCACGCTTGCGATGACGTTTTGGCCGACACCCACGATGCCCAAGGGATCGAAGGCTGCGTCGTTCCAGAAGGTCGGTGTGTAGTCGCGTCCCAGTCGGATCTCGCCGAATGATCCCGATAGGCTGACGGTTGATCGGCGCTGGAATGCGCTGATCCCTTGGCTTCCGTCGTCGTTCTTGATCGACGCTTCCAGCCAGAAACTCGCCGCAAGACCTCCACCAAGGTCTTCTGTCCCGCGAAAGCCAAGGCGACTTGAGTTGTAGGCGGAATTGGCAAGCACCGTCTGACTCTGTTTACTGGGCACGCCTGATACAGGGTTTCGGCTATTCGCGGCGTAGTAGCTGACAGATGCATCAACAACACCGAACAGCGTCACTGAAGATTGCGCAAAGGTTACGCCTGCTACGGCGAACAGGGCCAAGGCGGTAGGGATTCTTTTCATGATGTCTCCAGGGTTCTATTTCTTCTTGCCGGATCTGGCGGACGGCCGTCTCGGCGCTTTTTGTCAACTTGGTTTGCATGTCACATCGTGTGCGGCCCTTTCGTAGAGGGTTGGGTCGTGGCGTATCTGCCCAGATTTGGCAGCTCGGCCAATCGTGGGCATGCACTTGCCGGGCCGGCGAGATCGCCCGTGCCGCTTGTCTGATGGCCGTCGCGATGCGGAATGTCCCTGCAACTCGTGCACACTTTTTGGCGATGAAGAAATACGGGCGTCCGTTGGTCTACATGGCGGCTCTCGCGTGGACCGACACGCCGGTGCGCGGTGGCTATCGAGTTCGTTGTCTTCGCATGGCGACGCCCGAGAGGTGCTATGGCGTCGATCGTTGTGATCGTCCATGGCGGGACCTTTGCGCGCGTCCGCGAGAGTCGGTCACTCGAGAAGGGGGCAGCTCAGCCCGTCAGCGCGTCAAGTTCATGCAGTTTTCGGCGCATGACCTTGCCGGAGGATGTCTTTGGAAGATCCGGAACGAATTGCACGGCGCGAGGCACCTTGTAGGCGGCGAGTTGTGCGCGACAATGGGAGAGGATGTCGTCCGCAGTGGTGTCAGCTCCCTGCTTGGCCACGACATATGCCTTGGCGAGTTCACCCTTGATCTCGTCCTTCACCGAGCCCACAGCGACCATTGCTACGCCGGGATGTGCCGCGATCACGCGCTCCAATTCGGCAGGGTAGATGTTGTAGCCGCTCGTGATGATCATGTCCTTCTTGCGATCGATCACGAAGACGTAGCCATCTGAATCGATCTTGGCGAGGTCTCCGGTGTGCAGCCAGCCGTCTTCGTCGATGGCTTCCTTCGTCGCCTGCGTATCGCCGAAATAGCCAGTCATGACTGCGGGCCCTTTGATCACCAGTTCTCCTACGTTTCCTTCTTTCAGTTCCAAACTTGCATCCATCGCGTCAACAATCCTTGCGCGAAGATAGGGAAGCGCGACACCGATCGATCCGGGTTTTCGCGGTCCGTTCCAGGCGAAAGTCGTGCCCAATCCGGCCAGCTCCGTCATGCCCCAGAGTTCGACCAGCGGGCAGCCCAACGCAGCTTCAACTTCCTGCATCTTTGCGGTCGGCATGGTCTGACCGCCGACGGTGCAGAGTCGCAGAGACGAGAAGTCCGTTTGTGCTGTCGATGGATGGCCGAGCAAATACAGGTACATGGTCGGAACGCCTTCAAGCATGGTGGCCCGGTAGCCTTGTATCGCATCGAGTACGGCCTGTTCCTTGAACAAGGGGAGAAGTACGAGAGTTGCGCCAACCTGGAGCGTGCTGTTCATCACCACGTTGCCATAGACGTGGGGGCATGGCAAAGCTGTGACCACCACATCTTTCGCAGTACGTCCGTGCATGAGGGCGGTCATGGCCATATTCATCAGAACCGCGCGGTGGGAAAGCATCGCCCCTTTGGGCGTACCGGTCGTCCCAGATGTGTAGCAGATGGTGGAAAGCGCATCGGTCGTTATCGTGGGCGGCTGGAAGCGGTCAGAGGACGCCTCCAGCAGCGCATCGAAACTCGTCACGCTCGAAGGCAGCTCGGCTCCATACAGAATCAACTGCGGAAGCTCGCCGTGCTGCTCGTCCCCTAGCAGTGGCAGCCCCTTTTCACGCGATGCGATCAACGCCTTGGCGCCGCAATCACGGACGACGTATCGCACCTCTTCAGGCGTCAGCATGACATTGATCGGATTCACAACAGCGCCTGTTTTCAGGATGCCGTAGTAGCTGATCACCCATTGCCAGGAGTTGGCGCCATAGATGGTGACACGATCGCCGGGCTCCACCCCCAGTGAGGTCAAGCCGTTGGCGACGCGGCTGGCCAGTGCGTCCAATTCCTCGAATGTGAAGTCCCTCTCGCCGGTGACGAGGGCTCGTTTCCCTCCGTACCTCTTGGCCGCGTCCGTCAACACATCTGCGAGAGAGTTGGGCATCGTGCAATCGACGTATGTCATAGATCATCCTCTCGTTGATACGCTATAACAGGCCGTGTCGAGCCAGGAAATCGAGCGCGCAGGAGTTGAATTCCTCGGGCTGATCGCGTGCCACCGCGTGGCCCGCATTCGGCATTACCACCGATTCCGCATGTGGCATGTGCCGCTGGAGAGTCATGAAGATTTCGCGCCACAGAGGTTCTGTGCGTTCGCCGGAGATCAGCAGGGTCGGCACGGCGATGCTTGCCAGCGCCCGCGGATCAATAGGAGGAAACTGACGCTTGGAAGATGTCAGGACCCTCATAGCGCGTACATTGCGCATCCGGCCCTGCATCCGAGCATCGATGAAACTGTCGGAGGCGGGCGATCCTGCAATTCCTCCTGCGAGTGTCTTCATGGCCTTGGCGTCGTCCCCCGCGGCAAAGGCAAGTCGCGCAGGTGCTTGAATCTTCGTCTCGAATGCGTCGCGCAGCTTCATGCCATCGGTCGTCTCGCCGGCCAGAGGAAGCAGAGGTGGCTCGATCAGCACCAGTGCTCGCACTCTGTCGGGCGTCGATGTGGCAAGAGCCAGTGCCGTGTAGGCACCGTAGGACGCTCCCACGAGAATGGCCGGGCGCGCATGCCAGCAGTCGTCGATCAGGTCCCTCAGGTCGCTTGCTTCGGCCTCTGCAGAGTGGTGGTCTACCGCCGGTTCCGGATTCTTGTTGGGCTGGCTGAATCGACGGCTGTAGGATACGGTGCGATATCGGCCCGAAAACGCGGTCCATTGAGGACTCCACGTGGTGTAGTCGCCTGCGCCTCCGTGGACAAATACCAAGGGCAGTCCTTCACCTGCTTGCACGTAGTGGAATTCCAAACCGCTTGCTACGCGGGCGCAGCGTAGCGGCAGATTGTCGAACGCTTCTGTCATCTCGAATCACTCCGCCTTGAAGATAAAGCCGGCTTCACGTATGTGCGCTTCCTGATTGCTGATATAGGCAGCGAATTCGTCGCCCAGCATGGCCGGTGTCACCAGGTCGCCTCGCTTGCGCACCTCTTCCTGGTACGCAGGGTCCTTGAAGATATCCGGCAGCGCCCCCTGTATCGCGGAGCTGGCTTGAGCGGGCATCCTTGCAGGCCCGACCAGCCCGCCCCAAACATCCACGTGCACTCCCTTCAGATGGCGGGACTCACCAGCTGCCATGATCTCTGGCGCCACATCGAGTCGCTTGTCCGCGAGCACACCGACGGCCTTGATCTTGCCCGTCCCGATTTGGGGCAGGGCGGCCGGAGCCGAAGTCACCACCATGTCGATGACGCCGCCCGCAAGATCCATCAAAGCCTGTGCTCCCCCTTTGTAGGGGACTGCACGGAGCTTGATGCCTGCGCTGCGTTCGATCATGGTGACTGCAATGGCGGCGATCGAAGTGTTGCCCGCGACGCCAACAGTCAATTTCCCCGGCGAAGCACGCGCCAGATCCACCAGGTCGTCGAGATTGCGCACCTCCAAGCTCGAGCGGGCAACGAGGACGAGCGGCGTCAACGCGAGGCGGGCCAGCGGCACAACGTTCTTGAGCGAATACCCGGCGGTGGGATTCGCGATCAAGGTGGTGACGAGATCATTGTTGGCCAACAGCAGGGTGTGGCCGTCAGGAGGAGCCCGGAGCACCTTCTGCAACGCAATAAGTCCCCCGGCGCCGGGTACGTTATCGACGATCACGGTCTGCTTGAGATGCTTCGACAGATGCTGCGCGATGGAGCGCCCGATCAGGTCGGCAGCGCCTCCGGCGACGTTGGGCACCACGATGGTGATGGGTTTGTCGGTGAACGTCTGTGCCCTCGCGACGTGGGGGAACAACGCCAGTGTGGCGGCTGCGTGAATCAGAAAGTCTCTGCGCCCGGTGCGCGTCGCGGCATATCTCATTCCATGTCTCCTTTTTTTATCGAAGCAGAAGCCATGGGCAACTGTTCAGGGATCAAGCATCGCGAGCAAATGGCATAAAATCCAATGAAATAATCGATTCAGCTATAAGAAACTTCTATCGATCTCATGTCGCTTCTGAACGCCTCGACGTTGCGAAATCGGCTGCAGGCCAAGGGGCGTTTTCGCCACATGCAGGCCTTCGTGGAAACAGCAGACCTTGGTTCGCTGAACAAGGCTGCACAGACGTTGGGTCTCACGCAGCCGGCGGTCACACATCAGATTCGCGAGTTCGAAGGGATGCTTGGAGTCGACCTCTTCGTCCGGCATGCCAAAGGGATGCGGCTCAGCGAGGCCGGGGAGCGGCTGCTGCCGGTCAGCCGCCGTATCTTGCGGTCTCTGGATGATTCCGCATGGCAAGCCGCTGCGCACATCGAGCGCATCCGCGGATATGTCAGAGTCGGCGCAGTAGGCAATGCGCTGCACGCCGTTTTGTGCGAGTGCATCGCGGCATTCTGTGACGTGAATCCCCAGATCGTCGTGGAGATCGAAGAGGCTCCTCCCGCCTTGCTGGGAGGAAAGTTGCTTCATGGCGAAGTCGACTTGGGCCTTTGCCGTTCCACGCAGGCGCTGCCCGATGGCTGGAAGTTCGAACCGCTCATGCCTGACCGTTTTTGTGCGGTGACCGGACCTCGTCACCCGCTAGTGGGACGCAAGCGGGTGAGTTGGTCGGAATTGAGTCAGAGCACATGGCTGGTACCACCTCTGGATACGACCGCGCGCGCGGGCTTCGAGGAGTTGTTTCTGCGGGATGGCAAACTGCCGCCCATGTACAACATCAGCACACGCGCGCCAGTTCTGATGTGGCGATTGCTCGATCAGCGCAATTTGCTTTCGTTCATGCCAAAGTCGGTCGCTGACCCGTTCTTGAGGTCCGGGCTCTTGGCAGAGGTTCGCCTGCCCCAAACTGCGTCCATGCCGGGCATCGGGCTGGTCGTGAAAGCCGAGGTGTCAGACAGCGCATCCGCGGCGTTGGCGGGCTTCCTGCGCAAGCGCTTCGCTGGTGATCGTCGAGGTTCACGCGCGTAGTCGGATGCCTAAAGCATCTCGGTGCTGACGCGTTCAACTGCAGCGCCCGCGCCGAGCATGGCCGCCGCCATTGCCTGCGCCTGAGGCATCAGCGTTTCCGCATAGAAGAAAGCCGTGGCGATTTTCGCGGCCTGGAAGCCCGCATCCCCGGATTTGCAGGTCAGCGCCGCCAGCATGGTGCGGGCCATCTGCCAGCCGCACAGAACGATGCCGGCCAGCCGCAGGTAATGCACCGCACCCGCGTACACCACAGCGGGGTTCGTGCCTCCGTGGTCCACCACGAATTTGATCGCCGATTCGAAGGCCAGTCGACCCGCTCGCAGGGCTTGTCGCATGGCACGGCAATCCTCGTGCGATTGCTCCGCCAGTTCGCGTTCGGTGGCCGCGATGCGCGCGCACACGGTTCTTGCCATGGCACCTCCATCGCGCAAGGTCTTGCGCCCCACGAAGTCGTTGGCCTGAATTGCCGTCGTGCCTTCATAGATCGGAAGGATGCGCGCATCGCGATAGTGTTGGGCCGCACCGGTCTCCTCGATGAACCCCATGCCCCCGTGGATCTGCACGCCGAGGCTTGCGACCTCGACCGATATTTCCGTGCAATGGCCTTTCACCACCGGGACCAGGAATTCGTACAGTGTCTGGCTGTTGCGTCGCTCGGTCTCGTTGGCCGTGTGATGGGCGACGTCGCTGGCCGCAGCGGCGACGTAGGCCAGGGCGCGGCCCCCTTCGATCAGCGCCTTCATGGTCAACAGCATGCGCTTGACGTCGGGATGCTGCGCGATGGCCACAGGCTCGCCCTTGCCAGAAAGATCACGGCCCTGCACGCGCTCGCGCGCAAAGGCCAGAGCCTGCTGGTAGGCGCGCTCGGCCACGCCGATGCCTTGTAGACCGACAGCAAAACGTGCCGCGTTCATCATGATGAACATGTACTTCAGGCCCTGGTGCGGTTCGCCCACGAGTTCGCCCCTTGCACCTCCCTCGATGCCGAACTGCAGCACAGCGGTGGGGCTGGCTTTGATGCCCAGCTTGTGCTCGATGCTGATGCAGTGGATATCGTTGCGCTCGCCGAGACTACCGTCCTCCCGCACGAGGAACTTGGGCGCCACGAACAGGCTGATTCCCTTGACCCCGGGTGGTGCGTGGGGCAGGCGGGCGAGCACCAGATGGACGATGTTGTCCGTCATGTCGTGCTCGCCCCAGGTGATGAAGATCTTCGTTCCGAAGATGCGGTAGCTGCCATCCGGATGCGGCTCGGCACGCGTGCGCACCGCGGCCAGATCGGAGCCAGCTTGCGGCTCGGTCAGGTTCATGGTGCCTGTCCATTCGCCTGTGATCAGTTTCGGCACGTACTTGTCGCGTAGCGCTGGAGTGGCTGCGGTGATCAGCGCCTCGATGGCACCGTCGGTCAGCATGGGACACAGCCCGAAGGAGACATTCGCCGCCTGCAGCATCTCCGCGCACGCGGCTGCGACCAGCTTGGGTAGCCCCTGGCCTCCGCAGGAAGACGGATGCCCCAGGCCTTGCCAACCGCCTTGGGCAAACAATTCGAACGCCTGCCTGAACCCCGGCGTGGCACTCACGTCGCCGTTGCTCCATCGCGCCGGCTCGCGGTCGCCGATCCCGTTCAAGGGCGCAATGACTTGTTCGCACAGCTTTGCGGATTCGTCCAGAATCGCTTCGATTATTTCCAGGTTGGCATCTTCGAAGTTCGGCAGCGCCGAAATGTGGCCAAGGTCCACGAGATGCCGCATGACGAAGAGCATGTCCTTGACGGGCGCACGATAGCTCATCGTTGCTCTCCACGATTGACTGGTTGTTCATCGCAGCCGCACGTCTGGAGCAAGGGCAGACTGGAGCGAACTGACTTCTGATGTGGATGCATAGGACTTCGAGACAGTGGAGACGGCCTCCACGTTTTCATGAAGGCGTGTGCTTGTGCACTGGCTCCGAGTATCGAAAACAGACATGCCGTGCGTCCATGGCTTTTTCATGTACGCCGCATCCTTGTTTTCAAAACGACGGGCGAAGGCGTTGCGACGCCGCGGTCAGCTCGGCGTCAAACCGGATTCCCTGGCCCATCGACCCCAGAGTTTGATCTGGTCTCGGACATACGCATGGAGCTCCCTCGGGTGTCGAAGCAAGCGGGATGATCCTTGCGGATTTCGCGAATTTCTGTATGGCCGTATCGGCCATCACTCTGGCAAAGATTTGATGGAGCTTGCGAGCGATGTCCGGAGGCAGTCCTGCCGGCGCAAACATTGCAGACCAGGAGGCATAGTCGTAGTCGGGCAACCTCTGCTCGGCCAGAGGCGCGACGTCTGGGAGCATGGAGAGTCTCTGCTTCGACGTGACACCGAGAACGCGAAGTTGCCCGCTCTTGATGAAAGGCGCAGAAACGACAGGGTCGTTCATGGTGAAGTTGATGCGTCCGGCAAGCAGGTCGGTTGTGGCCGGAGCAGCCCCCGGAGTAGTTGACCGCCAGCGCATCGATCCCGGTCTGCGTCTTCAGCAATTGCGCAGCGACTAGCATTCCCGAGTTGCCGGTTGCGTAATTCATCCTTCCAGGGTGCTCTTTCGCGTACTCGATGAACTCCTGTACTGTGTGCACCGGAAGTTCGGAGTTCACCACCAGCAACAGGGGATTGATGCTCAATTGGGTGATGGACGTGAAGTCCTTGATGGGGTCGTAGCCCGCGTTCTTGAGCGTGTGCACATTGGCTGCGTGCGAAGAGTTGCCGCCCATCATCAGCGTATGGCCGTCATTGGGCGCTTTGGCAACGATCCGTGCTGCACCCGCCGTGAAGGGCGGCAACCATCCTGATGGAGCGCTGGGGGTAGTTCTCCTGCGCCAGGGTCTTTCTCCAAGGAGCAAGCGAAGCCGAGGTGATGAGAAGGGATCTGCGAGAGATGTTCATGGAGGTGCTTCATTGGACGAGATGACCCCGCTGATTCATCGCCGTCTACTGTCCAAGTGAAACTATCCATCCATCCACGCAGGGAGCGACCCCCGTGCCTGTCGGCTAGAAGTGGTGACGGATCCCCAGGTCGAAGCCGGTGGAGGAACGGTTCGGCGCTGTCGTGACCCCGCTGAACGCGTAGGTCCCGCCGCCGCTGTTGCGGATCACTGCGAGCGTGGAATACACAGCCGTGCGTTTGGAGAGGTTGTAGACGACACCGAGTGCCAGTTTCTTGCCCTCCGGATCGCCCGCCTGGTTTGTGCGAATCCCGGAATAGGACCCCTTGAATTGGGTGACGCCGATCGGGACGGTCAAGGCCACCATCCAGCCGCTCTGCTTGAGAGTTCCTTGCTGATCCTTGTTTGCGTTGAACGAGAACCTCGCCGGACCGAAGTCATAAGCACCCGCCAAGCTCCGGTAGATGGCGCTTCCGGCGGCATACTTGGTCCGCATGAAAGTCGCTGCAGCAGCGAATGGGCCGTTGTCGTACATCAGTCGCCCCCCGCCACCGGTTCCGTCGCCGGACGTCGCAGTGCCGCTGGCGTTTTCGCCGCGCCAATGCTGCGCGTTGACGCTGAAGCCTCCGAAAACCTTTGGGGAGATGTAGGCGATGGCGTTGGACGCCCGCACCTGGTTCGGATTGATGCCGCCTGCGTAGTTCAGCCCTAGACCCACCCCCAGCGCAAAGGGGTCGAACTTGCCGGTGTAGGTTTCATAGCTGGGCGACCAGTCCCGACCCAGATGGATTTCGCCCCAGGACCCACCGATGCCGACGATCGATCGGCGGTTGAAGCTCATGCCGTTTGCCGGCGTCGCGCCGCTGGGCTGGTTGTTCGTGTTGGACGCTTGGAAGGTCCCGTTGTCCGCGTTGAAGCCGGACTCGAGCCAATACATTGCATACATGCCTCCACCAAGGTCTTCGATGCCGCGGAAGACCAGCTTGCTGGTGGCATTGCCGCCGCTCATCAGTTGCGTCAGGCTCGTTCGGGAGCCCTTGACATAGTTCACTCCGATGTCGACGGTCCCTTGCAAGGTGACAGACGACTGCGCATGGGCGGCCACTGCCGCTCCCACGATGGGAAGCAGCAGAATTATTTTCTTCATGGATCCTTGTCTCCGTTTTTCTAAGCTGGAATCAACAGCGCTCGAGGCGGCGCTACAGTCGAGATCACCTCTTCGGCGATCTCCGCGTCTTCTTCAGCTGCCGGCTTCGTTGGCCGGCGTACCCAGAGCGGTTGGAGTTCCGATCGAACCGATTCACTCGGGGCATTGGCATGAGGTCGGTGCCTTCATGCGTGAGACCCAGTTTAGAAATGAGGCAATAAGCAGTCCATCGGCTTTTTCTGAAGACGAGCTGCTGCTTTTGCGGACGATCAAGAGTCTCGGCAGCACACCGGATCAGCAGGTGAGCGAGAGAGCAAACTTGGTCGCGGCGCTCGTTCGTCGCGGAGGTTTGGCCTTCTCGGCTCAGGTCAGGCGGCAGTCCAGACGGCGCGACGTCTTCGCACGCTCATGCGCCTCATGCAACCGTTGCCTTTGATCATCACCGCCCATATTGTGTTGCTGACCTTTTGTGCGCACACCGGGCTCGAAGGTCACGATGCCGCCCCCCAAACGGATCCGGGCCGGTGAAGTTCTCTCCCGTGCCGGCACTGGAAGGCTGAGCACCCACACGGGTGACCTTGATGGGGTCCGGCTCCGTAGCGGAAGCGATAGCCACAGGCAATTTCGTGTTCATTCTTCCAGCGGTTTCTTCAGGCTGCAGTTCATCAGCTATCCGGTCCTCTTGCCGCCAGGCATCCAGCATCGATCATGCGTCTGCGGCGGTGCAGCCATTGCATGGCCCAGTAGGTGATGAAAGTGCACAGGCCGGCGACAGCCATGCAATGGCCAAAGAATCCTGCAACCGATTCCTCGAAGTTCCACCAGTCCAGCGACGTTTGAAAGAGGAGCCTGGCCTGGAGGTTCAATGCGAGTGCACTGCGAACGCCCTGCAACGCGATGCCGGCTGCAATCAATCGAAGCACTACGGTGCGGGCTACGTTCGTTCCTTCGATCCCCAGCAATCTGCGGGCGACAGCCGTCAGCAGAGGCCAGCGCAAGCCGAGGTGGACGGCGACCACGAGCAGCAACCAGTAGGCGACACCGGCATGAATCTGCCGAGCTGAAACATCGCCATCCAGACGAAGGCCGGCAAACAGCGTCTCGGAGATCGTCAGGCTCGTGATCAGCAGCACCAACATGCCGGCCAGGAGAACAAAGGCCACGGCGATGTTGAACTTCCCGCGTCTTTCGCGTTGTTTCCTTGAAAGCGCGGCGAACCATCGGCGATGCAGTAGGTTGTGAACGACGACCAGCAAGAAGATGCCCACGCCAGCCAGCTCATGTGCAGCGTTGCCTTGCCAGAAGTAGGCGAAGGCGAAGAGCAGCAACCCGGCGGCGACGCAGTCGAGCACCATCTTCAACAGGAGAACGGGATTCAACGGACGGTACCTCTGGGTGATGGCTATTCGACGGGCGTGCCGCGAAACTCCGACAGGCGCCTTGCTGTGAACAGGTAGTCCCGCTCTTTCTGTGCTGCATGGCAGGACATGCAGCGTGCTGTGTTCTCCTTTAGGTTGATCTGGCGATCAGGCTGGAACCATTGGAACTGCCAATCACCGGTGCGTCGGCGCTCTTCGAAGTCAGCGCCCCAGCCAGCACCTTTCTCCATGACGAAGTACCGGTAGATCTTCTCGTCGCGATAGTCGGCCAGAACGAAATGCGTGCCGTTCGGCACCGGCAGCCCTTTCTGGATCGCCTCGAGGGCTGAGCGTGTGGTCGAAATGTGCTCGGTTACGTTGCCGCGCCTGACCGTTGTGTAATGGACCAACTCGTCGAGCTTGGGAAACGTGACGCGGGTGGGCTCGGCATGTGCCTGGCAAGCGGGCACGAGGGCCACGCAGGCGACCAATGTGACCACAGCGCTCATCGGTGCGATTGTTCTCATGGACTGACTCATGGTGCCTTGTTGATTTCCTTTTCCCAGAACCGAACGGCCTGGCCGACCCAACCTTGTGCACTGGTGCCTTGACCCGTGCCGAATCCGTGACCGATCCCCGAATACTTGTGGTACTCGACCGGCGTTCCCATTCCTCGGAGCGCGGCGACCCGCGTCTCCATCAGGGCGGGCGGGGAAATGCCGTCGATGTCGCCCACGACGACAAAGGTGGGTGGCTCGGACGCTGTAACTTCGGTGTGCCCGGTGTAGGCCATCACAACGGCAGAAGGCCTGGACTGCGGCAGACCGCCAAAGCGGGCGGTGCCGTGCGAGCCGATCGCCGCAGCCATGCGAGCGCCAGCGGAACTGCCCCATAGCGAGTAGTGCGTCGTGCCCACCTGTAGCGTGTGTGCGTCGCGGATGATGTACGAAATCGCCGCGGCCAGGTCCTCGGTGGCCACCCTGCCGCCTTGCCCTGAGCGATACTTCAGGACGAAGACGTTGAATCCTTGTTGGCTGATTTCCGCAGCGTAAGGAAATCCCTCGTGCACCGATCCCACATAGGAAAACCCGCCGCCGGGCGCAACGACGGCGAAAGGTGCGCCGGGCCTTCCGCGAAAGAAGAACAGTCCCGTATTCTTCAGCGTCGGGTTCGCCTGCTTCTGGGCATCCGTGTAGAAGTCGTAGAAAACGGCGTGCCCCGCATTGGCATCATCGACCATGCGATTCAGCGACGCGACAACGAGGTCGGGATCAACATGGCTGTGATACGGCAGGAGTTCGCCGATGTTCCGCAAAGGCATTGCCTCGTCGTAGGCTCGGTCATCCCAGGGCAGCATCCGACGGCTGAAACCCCGAAAAGCGGGATGGCCCAGCAGGTCGGCAAGGTGGTCATCCGTACGCAAGTGCATATGCCCGCCTTTGGCGGAATCTTCCCGGGTGGCACGAGTCGTGATTTTCTCGGTCACAGTTGGCGCAATTTCTCCGGCGTCGGTGCATGGAGATGCGAGGGCTATGGGCAGCATCCCTCCAGCCAACTTCCGAGCGTGGAAGCGCCAAGTTGCCTTCTTCATGATGTCGTCCCCGGGTGGCGCCGAAAAACGCAGCGAGAACGCCTATGAGCCTGCGTGATCGAGCGAGAGCTCATCGACCGGTCATCTTCAGTGCAGCCTCGGGCAGGCGTTCGCCCTGGACTTGGATCTTCGACACTTCTTCGTTGATTCGATCGAGATCGTCCGCGCTCAGATCGAGGTCCACGCCGCCCAGGTTCTCCTCCACGCGATGGAGCTTTGTCGTGCCAGGAATAGGCACGATCCAGGGCGCCTGGGCCAGGAGCCAGGCAAGTGCCACCTGTGCAGGCGTGGCGCTCTTGCGCTCGGCAAGGGCTTTGACGACATCGACCAGGGCGAGGTTGGCCTTGCGTGCCTCGGGCGAGAAGCGCGGCACGTTGTTGCGAAAGTCCGTCGGATCGAACCGGGTGTTCTCGTCGATCTTGCCGGTCAGGAAGCCGGCGCCGAGCGGGCTGAATGGCACGAAGCCGATACCGAGTTCGCCCAGGACCGGTAGCAGTTCCAGCTCGGGCCCTCGCCAGAACAGCGAATACTCGCTCTGCACCGCCGTCAGCGGCTGCACGGCATGTGCGCGTCGGATGGTCTGCACGCCCGCCTCGGAAAGGCCAAAGTGCTTGACCTTGCCCTCGGCGATCAGATCCTTGACCGCCCCGGCCACATCTTCGATCGGAACTTCGGGATCGACGCGGTGCTGATAGAGCAGATCGATGCGATCGGTGCGCAGGCGCTTGAGACACGCTTCTGTAGCGGCCTTGATGTGCGCAGGCCGGCTATTGGTGCCGCCAAGCCGTTCACCGGTCGCCAGGTCAATGTCGAAGCCAAACTTGGTGGCAATGACAACCTGGTCGCGGATCGGCGCCAACGCTTCGCCGACAAGCTCCTCGTTGACGAACGGCCCGTACGACTCGGCCGTATCGAACAGGGTGACGCCGCGTTCGTGCGCCGCACGGATGAGCTTGATCATTTCTTGCCTGTCGGCCGGCGGCCCATACAGGGCACTCATGCTCATGCAGCCCAAGCCAAGGGCCGAGACTTCCAATTGATTTGCGAGCTTGCGATGCTTCATGATTCCTTGCTCCTTTGGTGATGCCTGCGCCGGAGCGCTACTTGCCTTGCGTGATCGTGACCCCGTCCAGCCAGCCGGTGACGCGATCCATCGTGCGGCGCTCCTGATCCGCCTCCATGACGAATCCGTCGCACAATCGCGCCTTCGGCGCGTGGCTGGCAAGAACGGATGGGCTGTTGCCGAGCCCGTAGCCACCGTGGGTGACAAACGGGATCAAGACCTTGTTGGACAGGCTGTGCGCAGACAGGAAGGACCGGATCACCGGTGGCGTTGTTTCGCCCCAGATCGGGAACCCGAGGAAGACGGTGTCGTAGTCCGCCATTCGGGTGACCCTGGCCTCCAGGGCGGGTTCATGGCCGCCGTCGCGTTCGATGCGAGCTTGCTCGACTGTCTCCAGATAGTCTTCGGGATAGGGGTGTGCGGGCCTGATCTCGAACAGGTCGGTGCGGCGCGCGCGATGGATCAGGCCGGCGACGACGCGCGTGTTGCCCGACCGGGAGAAGTAGGCCACTAGGGTCTTCGAGCACGCTTGCCGCGTCTCACCGTGCTGGGCGGCGCTTGTTGCGCTGCTGCTCAGTGGAAGCGAGGCGAACGCCGTCATCATCGTGCGCCGGACCGCGTCGTGCGTCGATGCCATCGTGGGGACTCCATAGGGTTATTGCCCTGCACGTGCCTGCAGCGCGGCCGGATAGCGATCACCTTGGATCCTGGCTTCCGCGAGGACCCTTTCGATATTGTGGAGGTCGGTGTCCGAAAGGCTCACGGAAACAGCGCTCAGGTTCTCCTCCAGCCGGTGCAGTTTCGTCGTGCCGGGGATCGGCACGATCCACGGTTTTTGCGCGAGCAGCCACGCGAGCGCGATCTGCGCCGCTGTCGCACCCTTGTTGCTTGCGATCCGGCCGAGCAGGTCCACCAGGGCCTGATTGGCTTGCAATGCTTCGGGGGAAAAGCGCGGAACGATGCTGCGGAAATCATCACTGCCGAATTTGGCGCCAGTGCCGAAGGCGCCGGTGAGAAAGCCTTTGCCCAGCGGGCTGAATGGGACGAAGCCAATGCCGAGTTCTTCGAGTGTCGGCAGGATGTCATGTTCGGGATCGCGCCACCACAGCGAATATTCGCTTTGCAGAGCGGTCACAGGCTGCACCGCATGCGCGCGGCGGATCGTTTGAGCGCCGGCTTCGGACAGCCCGAAGTGCTTGACCTTGCCCTCGGCAATCAAGTCCTTGACTGTGCCGGCCACGTCCTCGATTGGCACATCGGGGTCGACCCGGTGCTGGTAGAGCAAGTCGATTGCTTCGGTCTTCAAGCGCTTGAGTGAGCCTTCGACGGCCAAGCGAATATGCGTTGGCTGGCTGTTGAGGATCTGCTGCTTGTTGTCGTCGCCGAAGGTGAAGCCGAATTTGGTGGCGATCACCACCCGGTCGCGTACCGAGGCGAGCGCCTTGCCGACGACTTCTTCGTTGAGATACGGGCCATAGACTTCGGCCGTATCGAAGAAGGTCACCCCTCGATCAACTGCGGCCCGGATCAGAGAAATGGCCTGCCGTGTGCCCGTGGCCGGACCATAGCCGTGGCTCAGCCCCATGCAACCGAAGCCGAGGGCCGAGACTTCAAGGCGGCCATTTCCAAGTTTGCGCTTTTGCATGTGTTTCTCCTGCGGCGGAGCAATCCGCTTCGTCATCCGCGCAGACGCACGACTTCTGCTTGCAATCAATATAGTGATCGCGTGCCATCGCGACTAGATGGCAGAATTGGCAAAGACTTGTGAAGTGACTTCATTAATGCCGAGAGAGAACTACAGCGACCTGCTGGCTTTCATTGCAGTGGCGCGCGAGCAGAGCTTCACGCGCGCAGCCGCGCAACTTGGGGTGTCCCAATCCGCGCTCAGTCACACGGTTCGTGCACTCGAGACCAAGATGGGAGTCCGGCTGCTGACCCGCACCACGCGCAGTGTTTCCCCCACGGATGCTGGAGAGCGACTGCTGTTAAATACTGCTCCGCGGTTCCGCGAGATCGAGGCGGAACTGGCTGCGGTGGGCGAGTTGCGTGACCAGCCCGCGGGCACCATTCGCATTACAGCGACAGAAAATGCGGTCGAGACGGCTTTGTGGCCCAGGCTGGCCATGCTGCTTCCAAAATACCCTCAGATCAAGGTCGAGGTCAACACAGAATCTCGCTTCACTGACATCGTCGAGCGGCGATATGACATGGGCGTGCGACTGGGCGACGAAGTGGCCCGCGACATGACCGCGGTGCGCATCAGTGCCGACATGCGTATTGCGATTGTTGCCTCACCCGTCTATCTCCAGGAGCGCCCGGAGCCCGTGAAGCCGCAGGACCTGACCGGTCATGAGTGCATCAATCTGCGCCTGATGAGCCACGGCGACCTCTACGTCTGGGAGCTGAAGAAGGGCGAGCAGAACGTCAACGTGCGGGTCGAGGGCCAGCTCGTCTTCAACGGCACAAGGCAGATCCTCCATGCTGCGCTGGCTGGCTTCGGACTCGGGTATTTGCCAGAGGAAATGGCGCGACCATACATTGCGACGGGGCAGCTCAAGCAGGTCCTTGAAGACTGGTCTCCGACGTTCCCCGGCTATCACCTCTACTACCCGAAGCGCAGGCAGTTGTCCCGCGCGATGGCTGTGCTGATCGACGCGCTGCGCCATCCGGCAGAAGAGTCATGAGCCCTTGCGACTGGGGCGTAACGCGGAGAGCTGCAAGTGGCCATTGAAAGCTTCAGCGACGTCATTGCCTTCGTTCATGTCGTGCGTCAAGGCAACTTCACCCGGGCCGCCGCACTGCTGGGAGTTTCGCCTTCCGCGTTGAGCCATGCCGTTCGCGGACTCGAAACACGCCTGGGTGTGCGGCTGCTGGCACGCACGACACGAAGCATTTCCACCACCGAAGCAGGTGAGAGGCTGTATCTCAGCGTGGCACCGCGTTTCGACGAAATCGATGCGGAGGTTGCAGCCGTGGAGGAGTTGCGCGACAAGCCCGTCGGGACTATCCGCATCACGGCGGCCGAGCACGCCGCAAACAGCATCCTCTGGCCGAAGCTGTCCGGAGTCCTGCACAGTCACTCCGAAATCAATGTCGAGATTACTGTGGACTACACCCTGTCGGACATCGTCGCGGCCCGCTATGACGCGGGCGTGCGCCTGGGCGATCAGGTGGCCAAGGACATGATCGCGGTGCGCATCAGTCCGGACTTGCGGATTGCCGTCGTCGCTTCGCCTGGATATTTCGCGACGCGTCCGCGGCCCGGTTCTCCGCACGAACTTGCTCAGCACAACTGCATCAGTCTGCGGCTGCCGACTCATGGGGGATTTCTCCCGTGGGACTTCGAAAAGGACGGCCAGGAGGTCAAGCTCCGCGTGAGCGGCCAATGGGTGTTCAACAGCAGTTCGCCCATTGTCAAGGCGGCGCTGGCGGACTACGGCCTGGCCTTCATTCCCGAAGACATGGTGATGGAGCACATCGCGGCGGGAAGGTTGATCCGAGTGCTGGACGACTGGTGCAAGCCTTATCCGGGTTACTACCTTTACTACCCGAGCCGACGCCAATCTTCTCGTGCCATGGCCGTCGTCGTCGAGGCATTGCGATATCGGGAGTAGACCGGAGGCGCCTTTGCGGGACGAGCTCAGGATGAGCCTGCACCCGTTGCCGTGCCCGGCCATTCATGAGCTCGGCTCAGCAGTGAATGCGCGATCTCGGGCTTACTCGAAGCCACCGCATTCCGTACGATCCTTCTCTCAGTCGAGGAGGAGCAAAGACAGGCCGTGATTCACGCGTTTATTTGCCTTTTTCGTCTCAACATGACGCGGCCGTGGCCTGTTGGCGTGCAGCCAAGAACATGCGCCAGATGGAGCAAATGACCATGATCCGTAGAACGTCCCCCAGGTATCGCGAGGCTGTCGCGCTGGCCGCCGCCGTGGTCCTGGTACTGGCGATTGCGCCGAGCCGCGCCGCCCAAAACACGGAAGAACCACTAGCCATGAGTACCACGCAATCGGCTTCCGACGCACTTTCCGCCAAGCAGCAAGCCATCCCGTCGATCGCAGCCTTCATGGCCACGAGCGATATGCCCAAGCTCAACGCCGCTTTGAATCGGGGATTGGATGCAGGCCTCAGCATCGGCGAGGCCAAGGAAATCTTGGTGCAGTTGTATGCCTACGTTGGCTTTCCGCGCAGCCTCAATGCGTTGGGGGAATTGATGAAGGTGCTGGAGGACCGCAAGCAGCGCGGCATCCAGGACGCGCCAGGACGCGAACCCAGCCGTGTCCCGCCCACCGGCGAAGCCTTGCTGGCGGCGGGCACGGCCAACCAGACCCGTATTTCAGGTGCTCCCGTCAAGGGCCCGGTGTTCGATTTCGCGCCCGTCATCAATCAGTTTCTGCAGGCCCACTTGTTCGGCGATATCTTCGAGCGCGACAACCTCGACTGGCAAAGCCGCGAACTGGCCACGGTCGGTGCGCTGGCGGCCACGCCGGGCGTGGAAGCGCAGTTGCGCTCGCACATGAGTGCCAGCATGCGGGTGGGGCTGAGCGCGGCGCAGCTGCGCCAGTTGGTCCAGGGGTTGGCCGAAAGCGGCGACGAGCAGGCCGCCAAACGTGCAGGCGCAGCACTGACGCAGGCATTGACTGCCGCCACATTGGAAGGATGAACATGAAAGCCACTAAAACCCTATTGACCATTGCCCTGGCGACGTTGCTCGCGGCCTGTGCGGCCCAGTCCAATGCCCCCGACAGCACTGCGGGCCCTTTGATGATTCAAGCGCAAGGCAGCTTCGCCGCAGGCGGCACGATGGTCACTGCGCAAGGCACTTTCGACCCACGCAAACCCATGGCGCCGGAGGGGCAGAGCTACCACGGTGACCATGCCTACGCGTTCTATCAACTTCCCGTGAATGCACGGAAGTACCCGATCGTCATGTGGCACGGCGCAGGCCAGTTCTCCAAGACATGGGAAACCACGGCAGATGGCCGCGAAGGCTTCCAGAACATCTTCCTGCGTCGCCGGTTCGGCGTGTACCTGATCGATCAGCCGCGGCGCGGCAATGCCGGGCGCAGCATGGTCGAAGCCACCCTCAAGCCGACTCCGGACGAGCAACTCTGGTTCAACCAATTCCGCGTCGGGCTGTGGCCGAACTACTTCAATGGCGTGCAGGTCGACCGCAGCCCCGAAACGCTCAACCAGTTCTTCCGAGCCATGACGCCGAACACCGGCCCGTTCGATATGAACGTCGTGTCCGACGGGGTGTCGGCGGTGTTCGACAAGGTCGGCCCCGGCATCCTCTTCACGCACTCGCAGGGTGGTGGACCGGGCTGGCTGACCGCGATGAAGAACAGCAAGGTCAAGGCCATCGTCTCCTTCGAGCCTGGCAGCAGTTTCATCTTTCCGCAGGGCGAGGTGCCGGCGCCCATCCCGAGTGCGTTCGACACCGTGCGAGGAGAGGCCACCTCTTTGCCACAGTTCATGGCGCTGACGCGGATCCCGATCCTGATCTTCTATGGTGACAACATCCCGGAACAGCGCATGGATCTCCCGGCCCAGGACAGCTGGCGCGCCCGGCTGCAAATGGCCCGCCTGTGGCGCGACGTCGTCAATCGCCATGGGGGCGATGTGACGGTGGTGCATTTGCCGGAGGCCGGCATCAAGGGCAACACCCACTTCCCCATGTCGGACCTCAACAACGTCCAGATTGCCGACCTGGTTTCGAAGTTTCTCGCTGAGAAAAAGCTGGACTGACGAGAAAAGCGCACCGAGCGCGGCGAAGAAGCGAGGCGAGGCATACGAGGAAATCCCGGAAGGCACGAACGACAGTCGTGCCGATCTCTGAGCATCTTTGTGGAGCGCGCGTCTTCCATCTCAAGCAATATGCATATGAAACACACAGTTCTAAAGGCGACCTTCATGGCTGCCATGGTTGGTATGTCGGGAGGCGAAGCCGAGGCGGCCGACCACAAAAAGAATGCGTTCACCTTGGCCTACGACGGCGCGATCTCGAAAAACGAACCGGGTAAAGTCAACGTCCATCCGGTCAGGTACAAGCTCGACGGCCTGGATATTGCCGCGAACGTGTACACCCCTGCGAACTACGATCCGAAGAAGAAATACCCCACCATCGTGGTGGCGCACCCGAACGGCGGGGTGAAGGAACAAGTCGCTGGCCTGTATGCCCAGCGCTTGGCGGAAAAGGGCTACATCACGATCACCGCGGATGCCGCGTACCAGGGCGGGAGCGGTGGTCAGCCGCGCAATGTGGACAAGCCTGCATTCCGCATCGAGGACATCCACGGCATGGCAGACTTCATCTCCAGCTATGCGGGCGCCGATGTCGCACGCCTGGGTCTGCTTGGTATCTGCGGCGGTGGCGGCTACTCGCTGGCTGCGGCACAGACCGACAAGCGCTTCAGGTCGATTGCGACGCTGAGCATGTTCAACTCCGGACGGGTGCGGCGCAATGGCTTCGAGGATTCGCAACTGGACTCCATCCAGGAGCGACTGCAACAGGCTTCGGCTGCGCGCGCCCAGGAAGCGGCCGGCGGGACTGTGCTCTATTCGGGGGACGCCGACATGACGGACGCACAGATCGCCGCATTGCCATTCGAGATGTACCGCCAAGGCTACGAGTATTACTGGAAGACGCACGCGCATCCCAACTCAACCTTCAAGTACACCACCAGCAGCTTGCTTGACTTGATGCGCTTCGACGCGACTCATCAGATCGAACTAATCAACAAGCCGCTGCTGATGATCGCAGGCAGCAAGGCCGACAGCCTGTACATGAGCGAGGATGCGTTCGCCAAGGCTACGGGCACGAAGGACAAGGAGTTCTTCAAGATCGATGGTGCCACGCACATCGAAACCTACTGGGTCCCCAAGTATGTGGACGCCGCCATGGAAAAGTTGACAACGTTCTACGCGAAAACGCTGTGATGCGAGGCAGCAGCTTTGCTGCGGCCCGTCCGGGTGCCGCTGCGCCGAGTCGACAGCGCGGTCTACCGTACGACGCCAGTGAACCTGGGTTGCCGCTTCTCTGCGAACGCGGCAAGTCCTTCCGCATAGTCGATGGAGTTCAGGATTTCGGGCAGCGCAGCGCGCTCGACCTGCAGCGCAGCAGCCAACGGTAGCTCGATCCCCTGATAGACCAGCCGCTTGATGGTGGCTAGCGCAGTGGCCGAGCGGCTGGCCAGCAATCGGGCCACGCTGTCGACATGGGCGTCGAGTGCATCGGCTGCAACGACGTCGTCGACCAGCCCAATGGATTGGGCGTATTCGCTGGTCACGGGCTCGCCCGTCAACATGAGCCTCAGCGCGCGGCTGACGCCGACCAAGCGTGGCAGGCGCTGCGTGCCGCCTGCGCCCGGAAAGGCACCGATGCGGCTTTCCGTCAGGCCCAGGGAAACGCCCGCCGCGGCGATGCGCATGTCGCAGGCCAATGCCAGCTCTGTTCCGCCGCCAAGGGCGAGGCCGTTGATCACTGCGACGGTCACACAGTGCGCAGCACCCAGCGAATCGATCGCCGCACGAATCCCCGCGTTGTGCGCCAGCTTGCCCGCCAAGTCCATGTCACTGCGCTCCTTGAGGTCAGCGCCCGCGCTGAAAGCCCGGCCCGTACCCTGCACGAGTAGCACGCGTGCATGGCGTGCGGACGCATCGGCCACGCACGCGCTCAGTGCCTGCACTGTGCCCACGCCGAGCGCATTCAATCGCTCGGGTCGGCTCAGGCGGATGCGATAGATATCGTCGCCCAAAGACTCCAGGGCGACCTCCGGTCCATCGGTCATCACAGGGTATTCCTTTCATAGCGGGTTCAGGCCGCGCGCCAACGCCTCCCGGTGGGCCGGATGGGCAATGCGGACGAGACGGCGCGCGCGCTCGGGCAACGAGCAGCCGAGCAGATTGGCTGTGCCGTATTCCGTCACGATCAGATGCACATCGCTGCGCGGCGCTGTGACGGGACGATCGCCGAGACTGGCCACGATGCGCGAATGTCGGCCATTCGGCGTGGTCGATGGGAACGCGATGATGGAGCACCCGCCAGGTGAAGCAACGCCGCCGCGGATGAAGTCCAGGTATCCGCCAACGGCGCCAAGGTAGCGGCCGCCAGCCACCTCCGCGTTGACCTGGCCGCTCAGGTCGACCTCGATGCCTGAGTTGATGGAGTGGAATGTCGACAGGCTGGCCATCACCGCGGGCTGGTGCGTGTAGTCGGCACTGCGCATGTCGAAGAGTCCTGAGCGCTCGGCGAAGGTCCTCAGGCGTTGGGTGCCGAACAGACCACCGGTCACGGTCTTGCCGACATCGATGCCCTTGTGCGCGTTCGTCACGACGCCGCGTTCCATCAGATCGATGATGGCATCGGACAGGACACCGCTGTGGACACCCAGCCCTTGATGATCACGCAGGGCCTCGGCGACGGCCACGGGCAAGGTGCCGACGCCCAACTGCACGGTGGCTCTGTCGGGAATCAATTCGGCAACGTGTCGTGCAACGTTGCGCTCGACGCTCGTGGGCACTGGGTCGGGCAGGTCGATGATTCTGTCGTCTCCATCGACCAGCACGTCGATGTCTGCGCTTTCAACGCGGGCCTCCCCGCCCATGCACGGCAAGGCGGGATTGAGCAGGGCGATGACGAGGCGCGATCGCTGCATCATGGCGCGCGTGAAGTCGCAGATCACCCCCAACGTGAATCCACCGTCCGGCAGGGCTCTGACCTGCACCAGGCACACGTCTACCTGCAGTCCACCCGTTCGAAACAGGCCGGGCAGCGCGCTCAGGTGCGCTGGAAATATCTCCGCCATCGCGGTGACGCGGCGGCTGTTGCCGGCCCCGTTGAGCGCGCGGAACTTGAAGTCGCGTCCGAGTTCGGGCTGCAGGGTGTTCGACTGAGTGAGGCCGAACAGCAAGGTGGGGCGTTGCAGCATCGGCCCTTGCGTGACCAGAAGCTCTGTAAGCGCGAGGGGTTCGCCGGGGCCTTGCGGCCAGGCGATCACTTCGTCGGCGCGGATCAGATCCGCGAACCGCAACTGTTGCAATGAAATGGTGTGCATGCTGTCGCGTGTTCGCTGTCGTGCGCGTCAGGCGGGCTGGATGTTGGCTTCGCGGGCCAGGCGAATCCACTTGACAACCTCGGTGTCGATGCTCGTCTTCAATTCGGCGGGCGTTGTTTCCCACGGACTGACGCCGCCTTCCGCTAGTTTCTTGATCGCTTCCGGCTGCCGCTGCGACTGGCGCAACGCCGCGTTGATGCGTTCGACGGTCTCGCGCTGCATGCCGGGTGGGCCGACGAGGGCCGACCAAGTCGAGAAGTCGAAGTCCGGAATGGTCTCCGAGATCGCTGGCCAATCCGGGGCCAAGGGGCTGCGGCGTGGGGTCGTGACGCCCAGTATCCGGATCTTGCCGCCCTTGCTTTGCGTCAAGGCGGTTGCCAGGTCCATGATGACCAGATCCAGGATGTCACCGAGGAAGTCGGTGTAGGTCGTGGACGTCGACTTGTACGGGACCAGCAGCAGCTCGCCGCCGGGCACCTTGCCGTTGAAGGTGGCGAACTGGATCTGCGTCAGCGACGAATAGTGGCCGGCCCGCACCTTGGCGGGGTTTTGCTTGGCGTGCGCGATGAGTTCGGCGAACGTGCGCGCCGGGAAGCTGCTCTTGACGACCCAGGCCTGGCTGCCGATGTAGGTGCCGCCGATGCAGCTCAGATCGCGCCGCGGGTCGTAAGGCAGGTTCTTGACCAGCGCCACGTTGATGGCCAGCGGCGATATGGAGCCCATCAGCAGTGTCGACCCATCGGGGTTGGAGCGAATGAGCTCCTGCATTGCGATTGCTCCGTTGGCACCGGGCTTGTTGTCCACGATGGCCGTTTGTCCCAGGAAAGAGCCCATGCCGGGCGTCAGGATACGGGTGACCGAATCGCTCGGCGTTCCCGGTCCCAGCGGCACGAGGATGCGGATGGACCGCCCCCCCGCTGGCTGCGCGTGAGTTCCGGAAGACGCCAGAGTCAATCCGAAAAGCTTGAGGGCGTCACGTCGTTTCATTGCGATGTCTCCGGTCCTTGGTGCCGTGGAACGCGGCGAGGCCCACGATTCCTTGTTATGCGAACAAGTTTAGAAATCGACCTTGCACCATGTCCATGCTCATTTCCGGGACGCTTGCTGCGGATTTTGTGAAGCGGCCGGCACCTGTCGACGGTTCTGCCGGATGCTCCAGGAAGCGCCAGCCTGTCGCCACACTAGGCCAATGGCTTGGCCTGGCGCAGGTCTGGCCAGATGTCCGATGCCGCGTCCAGGAATGCGCGGATCAGCGGGTCATCGCGTCGGCTTGCCAGGTGGGCGATGTAGCTTGGATATGCGACCTTGACCAGAGGAGAGAGCGCGATGTCGCCGTGTCGCTCGGCTTCGAGGGCGTAGTCTTCGCGAACGAGACACAGGCCCACGCCGGCTTCCAGCATCGCGCGGCCCAGCGTGGCATTGTCGAAGCTCGCAACCGAATTGAGCGTCAGCCCCCGGTCGGTGAACAGCTCTTTCAGGATCACCGTGTAGGCCATGCTGCTGTCGGTCGGTGTCACCCAGGGCAGGCCAGCAAGTCGGGCCCAGGTGGCGTTTTCGATTTCATCCTTCCAGGCGGCGGGGCCGGCAACGCGGAAGATGATGGTCCTGAGCTCATAGTAGTTGAAGCTGCTGTCGGCAGGGCGACCGAGAAGCAGCGCAATGTCCAGTTCGCCCGTCTTGAGACCTTCGTGCGCGCCTGACGAGGGACGCGCACGCAGGTCCGTTGTCACCAGCGGGTGTCGCACACGCAATGACTGAATGATTTCACCGATGCGGCTGTACGAAGGGTCGCTGCTGGACGCCACGACCAGGCGACCTTCGATCTTGCCGCACAGTTCGCGTGCGAACGACGAGAACAGCGTGGCTTCGTTCAGAACCGACCTTGCCCTCTCGAGCAACAACTGACCGGCGCGGGTCAGCTCCAGCCGGCGGCTGGCGCGCACGAACAGCTGTGTGTCCAACGTGGATTCCACCGCGCGTACATGCGCACTGGCGGCGGAGAGGCTGATGTGCAGGCGTTCCGCTGCCCGCGTCAGATGCTGCTCTTCGGCAACTGCAACGAAGGTGCGAAGTTGAACAAGGTCAATCATCACGATGTGTCTCCAACGGTAGTAGACGCCAAGCGTTTGCGTGAGGCAATGCGCGAGGCGACGTGGCCAATTGTGGGGCACTCACCGGATGGTTCGGATTTCGAGCACACATGGTTCAAGGAATCGCCATGGACATCGCGAGGCGTCGATTTCTACACTGCATCGCACTCGAAGCTGCCGAGTCGCACAGCTCAGGCCGGCATCCATTCAGGCCGCTTCAACATCGCGTCCACCACCAGAGGAGACCCCACATGAACAACCAGAGACTGCTTCTCACAGAGGACCAGCGTGCCCTGATCGGTGCCGTGCGAAACCTGTGCAAGGACAAGAATTTCAAAGGCAATTCGATCAAGTACCTGGACGGAACCTACCCCGCGGAGAATCTGAAGGCACTGGCCGCCATTGGTGTGCTGGGCATGTCGATTCCGCAAGAGTACGGTGGCTCCAATCTGCCCGTTTTCGATACAGCCCTTGTGCTTGAAGAGGTCGCCAAGAATTGCTATCCCACTGCGATGGGGGTGATGAGCAGCCTGGGTGTCCAGACCCGCGTGATCTCCACGTATGCGCCCGAGGCCATGAAGCGCGTCATCCTGCCGAAGGTAGCGTCCGGTGAGATCGCACTGGCCGTGTGTATGACCGAGCCGCACGCCGGAACGGACGTACCGAACTACAAGACCAATACCGTGATCAAGGGCGATCGTGCGGTGGTCAACGGCGTCAAGACCCTGATCAGCAAGGCCAACGAGGCGCAGTGGTTCGTGGTGTTCACGCGCATCAACGGGATACCCGGGCGCGAGGGGATCGGCTGCGTGCTGCTCAACCGCGATTCCCCCGGCTTCGAGGTGACGGCGCGCTATCACACGATGGGTGGAGAGTACCTTGCGGAGATCCAGTTCCACGACGTGGAGGTCCCGCTGGAGAACGTGCTGCTGCGCGAAGGAGGGTTCAAGAGACTCCTGACCGCTTTCAACACCCAGCGCTGCCTGAATCCCAGTATCTCGCTGGGCATGGCCGAAGCGGCCTTCGAGGAGGCGATCAGCTACGTGCGCGAGCGCACCATTCGTGGTCAGCACGTGTCCGAGTTCCAGGGCATCCAGTGGAAGCTGGCCGATATGTACAGGGACATAGAGGCGGGCCGCAGCCTGCTGTATCGCGCGGCGCTGACGGCCGATCCTTTCCCCAATCCGCACGAGGCCGCGATTGCCAAGATGTTCGTCAACGAGATGGCGATCCGCGTGGCCAGCGAGGCGCTGCAGGTGCATGGGGGCTATGGCTTCACGAACGACTACCCGATCTCTCGCATCTACCGCGGTGTGCGCTATGGCACGCTGGGCGGTGGTGCCACCGAGGCCCTGAAGGACCTGGTCGGCAAGAAGCTGGTCGAGGACTTCGATCCGGTTGATGGATTCCTGTCGCAGGGAACCTTCTGATGCGGCGCGGCCAGCACTTCGTTCCTGCGCTACGGCTGTTCGACGGGGCGGACAGTCTGGCCGCGCTGCATGGCGAACTGGCGCGAGTGGGCAGCCTGCGTGCCGTGGTTTTCTGCGGCGCCTCGCTGGTGCGCGAGGGTGCCGCGCTCGACACGGTTCGCCGGGCCATGGGCGATCGCTGCGCCGGCGTGTTCGCAGGCGTGAAGGCGCACAGCCCGCTGGATGATGTGGAGGTTGCGGTGCAGGAATTGAAGCGCCTGCGCGCGGATGCCGTGGTAGCGGTGGGGGGGGGCTCTGCCGTGGTCACGGCACGCGCCGCGAGCATTCTGCTGGCGGAGCCGGGCGATGCGAGGGATCTGTGCACGGTGCGCAATGGCGATGGCGCGCTGTTCAGCCCACGGCTGCAGGCCCCCAAGCTGGCGCAACTGGTCGTGCCGACGACGCCTACGACCGCGACCCTGAAAGCGGGCAGCGCCGTCCTCGATCCAGTGGACGGTAAGCGCCTCGCATTGTTCGATCCCAAGACGCGGGCGCAGGCGGTGTTCGTTCACCCCGATCTGCTCAAGACACCGCCGGGCACCTTGGTCATCAGTGCAGCGCTGAACACGCTGGCCATGGCGCTCGAAGGACTCATGTCCCTCGCGGGTGATCCGTTCTCCGACGGACTTCTGATGCACGCCACGCGGCTGATCGCACAGGGGCTCGCGGGCATGGGGACGAGCGATGAGGCGGCGGCGCGTTCCGATCTCATGTTTGCTTCGCTGATGTGCGGCCATGCCACGGACTACACCGGTGCTGGCATCGCGATCCCGCTCGGCCATGCCGTCAGCGCCCGTTTTCATGTTGACAACGGCTTTGCCAATGCCATCTTGCTGCCCCATGTCGTCCGCTTCAACGCGCAGGCGGCCATCTCCGGCCTCGCAAAGCTGGCCGCTGCGCTCGGCCGGCCGGTGCGCGAAGCGGATCCCGCGGATGCGGTGATTCAGGCCCTCGATCAGCTCCTTGAGCAGCTGTGTGCGCCCCGACGTCTGCGCGACATCGGTGTCACGCGCGCATCGCTGCCCGAACTGGCTGAGATATCGATGGACGACTGGTTCGTCCAAGGCAACCCGCGTCCCGTGCGTGACGCCAGCGAGCTGCTTTCCGTGCTGACCAATGCCTGGTAGCCCGCGCGCCGTTGCTGCAGAAAGATATTCACAGGAAGGCCCCCGGTATGCGTTCTCTTCTTTTCGTCCCTGCCCATGACGCACGCAAGTGCGACAAGGGACTTGCCAGCGAGGCCGATGCCTTGATCTTGGATCTGGAGGATGCCGTGCCGGCGCCCGAGAAAGAACGGGCACGGGCGCTCTGCGGCGACTTCGTCGCACGGTACTGCGAGCGCATGCGGCTGTTCGTGCGCATCAACGCGCTGTCGACAGGCCTGGCCGAAGCCGATCTCGACGCGGTAGTTCGCGCCAAACCTTACGGCGTGATGTTGCCGAAGTGCGAGAGCGCCCAGGAGCTCGTGCGGCTGAGCGTGCTCTTGGGCGAGCGCGAAGCACGCGCCGGGGTGGACGTCGGCGCGATCCGGATTCTGCCGATCGTGACCGAGACCGCAGCCAGCCTGTTCCATCTGGGAAGCTACGCACAGCAGCCCGAACCTCGCCTGTGTGGGTTGTTCTGGGGAGGGGAGGACCTGGCGGCCGATATCGGCGCCAATGTGAATCGCGATGCATCGGGACGCTACACCGCGCCTTACCAGATGGCGCGTGCGCTCACGCTGCTCGGTGCCACGGCGGCGCAGGTGCCAGCCTTCGATGCGGTCTACACGGACTTTCGCGATCCCGCAGGCTTGCGAATCGAAGCGGACGAAGCGCAACGAGATGGCTTCTCGGGCAAGGTGGCCGTTCATCCCGATCAGATCGCATCCATTCACGCGGCCTTCATGCCATCGGAAGCCGAGATCGCGCAGGCCAGGCGCGTCGTCGAAGCGTTCGAAGCACGGCCGGCGGCCGGCGCGCTGGTCCTGGACGGCCGGATGCTCGACCGCCCCCACTTGCGTTCCGCCCAGCGACTACTCGCACGAGCGGGTGTCCAACCCTCCCACTGATTCTTCCGGAGCCTTCCATGTCTGACCTCACGACGCGCTACCCCTTGTCGGGCATCACCGTCATCGACCTCTCGCACATCTACAACGGGCCCTACGCCACCTTCCTGATGGCCATGGCCGGTGCCGACGTCATCAAGGTGGAGCCCCTGACGGGCGAGAACCTGCGCAGCCGGGGCGACCTCGGCGGTGTCGCACTGCCATTTGCGATGCTCAACTCGAACAAGCAACCCGTGACCTTGAATCTGAAGTCCGAGAAGGGCAAGCAGCTGCTCAGGGAAATGGTGCAGCGCGCAGACATCCTCGTAGAGAACTTCGCACCGGGCGTGATGGATCGCCTGGGCCTTGGTGCGACAGAGCTGCACAAGATCAACCCTCGGCTCATCTATGGCTCCAGCTCGGGGTACGGCAGGGAAGGACCGTATCGTGACTACCCGGCCATGGACCTTGTGATGCAGGCCATGTGCGGAGTGATCGATTCCACGGGCCACCCGGATCAGCCTGGCGTGAAATCGGGTGCTGCGCTGTGCGACTTCATGGCGGGCATCCACCTGTATGCGGCCATCATGACGGCACTGTACGAGCGGGAGGGCACGGGCGAGGGCCGAGTGGTCGAGGTGTCCATGCAGGACGCGACCTATGCCTCTCTGGCGTCCAACCTCGGCATGCTGCATGCGCGCGGGGCACAGGCGCCCGCCCGCACGGGCAACCGGCACGGCGGGCTGGGGGTATCGCCCTACAACGTCTACGCCACGGTCGATGGTCACGTGGTGTTGAACGCGCCGGCCGACCATCATTTCCGGGCCATCCTCGAAGTGATGGACCGCAGCGACCTGAAGGACGACCCTCGTTTTTCAACGCGCACGGCGCGGGTGCAGAACTGCGAAGCGGTGGACGAACTGATCGAGCAATGGACCCGACAACAGCTGCGCGACGACGTGGCGCGGCGAATGCTGGCAGCCAAGGTGCCCTGCGCGCCCGTTCGCAGCCTGCCCGAGGTGATGGTCGACGAGAACATGCACGCGCGCGGCAACCTGCAGTGGATCGAGCACCCGGAGCTTGGCCGCGTGGTGCTGATGCACTCGCCGCTGGTGTTCGAGGGAACGCAGCGCCGCCCGATCGAGCCGAGCCTGCCGATGGGGGCGTGCAACGAGACTGTCTACGGCACCTGGCTCGGCCGTTCGACACAGGAGCTTGCGGCGCTGCGAAGCGAGGGCGTCATTTCCTGAGCGTCGGCTCTTTCTTGTGAGTGCGCGATGGCACAGCTCGCAATTGGTGCGAGGCTTGACATTTTCTCCGCCTCTCTCATAAAGTAGTTCGTATAAAAGAAAGTAAGTTCATATATATGAACAAATGAGACAAAGCCATGTATCCAATTCTGCGTTCGTTTCTCGCCAGTTTGGCGTTCGCCTCGGCATTGCCTGGCGCCTCGGCACAGGTCTATCCGGACCGGCCGATCAAGCTGATCCTGCCGTTTCCGGCCGGCAGCGCAACGGATGGGACCGCGCGCGTCATCGCGGAAGACCTCCGCAAGGGTTTGGGCCAGCCGGTCATCATCGAGAACCAGGCCGGCGCTGACGGAAACATCGCCGCGATGAATGTGAAGCGCGCGGCCCCCGATGGCTATACGTTGCTCATGAGCACAAATTCCGCGCATGCGGTCAACAAGACGCTCTATTCCCATCTGGCCTTCGATCCCGAGAAGGACTTCGAGCCGGTGGCCGGGCTGATCAGCATCCCACTGACGCTGTTGGTGCGCAAAGATTTTCCGGCCGACGACATGGCGACCTTCGTGCAGGTGGCCAAGCAGCGGTCCGGCAGCAAGCCACTGAGCTTCGGCAGCGGAAATACGTCCGGTCAGGTGGCCGCCTCGTTGATGCAATCCGCCGCCGGAATTGAGATCACGCTGGTGCCATATCGCGGGACGCCACAGGCCCTGATGGATCTCGTTGGCGGTCAGATCGATGCGTTGCTCGGCGATCCCTATTCATCGATGGGCTTCGTCAACAGCGGACAGTTGAAGGTCCTGGCCGTGACAGGCAGCGTGCGCCATCCCCTGCTTCCCAAGGCGCCGACGATGGCGGAGGCCGGTTACAAGGACATGCAGGTCGTGACCTGGGCGGCGCTGTTCGCACCCGCCAAGACCGACCCGGCCATCATCGACAGGCTGAGCAAGGAGGTCGGAAAGAGTCTCTCGAAACAAGAGACAAAGGAGGCCGTGCAGAAGATGGCCATGACGCCAATGGTCATGAACCCAGGCGAGTTGCGCAATTTCGTGCACTCGGAAATCGACCGATGGGGCCGGCTGGTGAAGCAAGCCGGCATCCCGAAGAAATAGGCGCACCCACCATGCAAGAAACGAACAAACGCCTCCACGACCGCCGCATCGTGATCACGGGGGCCGCCTCCGGCATCGGGCAGGCCACGGCACGGCTGTTTGCCGCCGAAGGTGCGGCCCTGACGTTGCTCGACCGGAACGCGCACGGCCTGCAGGGCATCGCACGGGAGACTCATGCCCATGTGTTCGAGGCCGATGTGACCGATGAGGGCGCAGTTGCGCAATCGGTCGAGCGAGGCGCAACTGCGATGGGCGGCATCGATGGCGTGGTCAATGCCGCCGGCGTGATGCTGCGGGGCTCGGTGCTGGGGGTCGACGTTGTGCAGTGGCGGCGCGTGCTGGAGATCAACCTCACGGGCAGCTACATCGTCGTGCGCTGCTGCCTGCCGTGGTTGAAGCAGGCGGCGCATGCCACCATCGTGAACCTTGGCTCCGGCCAGTCGCTGTTGCCGAACTCCCCCGATCGCACGGCCTATTCGGCCTCGAAAGGCGGCGTCCTGAATCTCACGCGCGCATTGGCGGCCGAACTCGCTCCGTCCATTCGCGCCAACACCGTGTGTCCCGGGCTGGTGGATACGCCGATGGCCGAGGGCGTCCAGGGCAACGTGGGCAACTACGCGCTCGGGCGGCTTGCACAGCCCGAGGAAATCGCGCGAGCCATCCTGTTCCTGACCAGCGTCGAGTCGTCCTACATCACGGGTGCTGCGCTGGCCGTGGACGGTGGGCGCTCCTTCCACTGAAAGCGGGTGCGTCCTCATGTCCCTTTCCGCTGAAACCTTTGTTCTTCGCTCTTCATGGACCTCGCCCTTCGTGCGCAAGGTGCGCATGGTGGTCGACGTTCTGGGGCTGGTCGATCGCGTCACGCTGCTTCCGATCGACGCGGCCGACCCGAACGACCCTCTGCCCCAGCAGAACCCTTTGGGCAAGTACCCCTGCCTGTTGCGTGCGGATGGCACAGCCGTCTACGACAGCAGCGTGATCCTCGAGTTCCTGCAACTGGTCGCAGGGACGGACCGGCTGCTGCCGCTCGATGGGCCTCAACGCATCGACATGCTCACGCGCACGCGGCTGGCCGACGGCATCATCGACGCTGGCGCCCTGGTGATCTACGAAGAGCGATACCATGACGCGGCCATGCGATCGAAGACATGGCTGGAACATCAGCGCAGCAAGATCGGACGTGCGCTGGCCATGTTCGAGGCAGCCCCTCCCGATCCGCGGCGCACCGATGCGGTGTCGATCGGTTTGGCATGCGCACTGGGATTCCTGGACCGTCGCCAGCCCGTTGCGTGGCGCGAAGCCTGTCCGGGACTCGTGCATTGGCTGGCTTCTTTCGCCAGGAACGAACCGGCATTCGATCGGACGCGTCCGCCAGACGCCTGAAGGCGGCGTCCGACTTCCCGTCCTCCGCAGGGATCAGTCCACCTGGATGCCGCGCTCCTTGATGAGCTGAGTCCAGCGCGCGAGGTCTGTGCGAATCAGCGCGCCCAACTCTTCGGGCGTGCTCGGGCGGGGGGTGGAGCTTTCGCGTGCGAGGACTTCCCTGACCTCGGCCGTCGCGAGCACGGCATGAAGCTCCTCGTTCAGTCGCTTGACGACGCTGGCCGGCATGTCCGCGGGACCGAGCAATCCGAACCAGACCTCCAGGCGGAAGCCCGGCAGACCGGCTTCCGAAGCCGTCGGGATGTCGGGCGCCAGGGGCGAGCGCTGCGGTCCGGTGACTGCCAGAGCACGTATCTTCCCGCCTTGGATCTGACCGATGGCCGAAGGCACGCTGGGGACCAGCATCTGCAGGTTGCCTCCCATCAGGTCGTTGAAGGCGAGCGAGATCCCCTTGTAAGGCACATGCATGAGCTGGACTTTGGCGGCCGAGGCGAACAGTTCGGTGCCCAGGTGATTGGTCCCGCCCGTGCCGGCCGATCCGTAGCTGATGCCGCCCGGCTTCGCGCGCGCCAGGGCGATGAGTTCGCGCAGCGAGTTGGCCTTGAGGCTGTTGGACACGACGATCACCAGGGGACTCTGAGCGATCAGGCCGATCGGCTGCAGATCCTTCACTGGGTCGTAGGGCAGCTTCTTGCCGGCTGCCGCGTTGGTCGTGATCGAGGTGGACGCCAGCAGCAGCGTGTAGCCATCGGGCGCCGCCTTGGCGACGAATTCCGTACCGATCGTGCCTCCGGCGCCGCCCTTGTTCTCGACGATGACAGGCTGGCCCAGCCGCTCTCCCAGTTTGATGCCCAGCAGCCGAGCGAGGCTGTCGTTGCTGCCGCCCGCTGCAAAGGGCACGATCAACTTGATCGGCCGTTGAGGCCAGGGTGTTTGCGCGCGGCTCCAGGATGGCAGAAGCGCGCAAGCGCCGAGCGCAAGAGCGTGGCGCCGCGTGAGCGCGTAGGCAGCGGGTGAGTCGAGCATTGCAGTGTCTCCGAGGGCCGGTCTGCGCCGGCGTTGCTGGCAGGGGCGTGGCCCCGGTGAGTCAGGACATCAGGCTCACGAGTTCGGCGATGTCCTGGATGGTTTCGAGTCGGTCCACAGCAGCCGCCAGGCGGCTCGACGTGTCGTCGGGCAGGGGGCGGGCTGCAAAGGTCGCGCAGTCCGCGGACTTGGCGGCGAATTCCGCTTTGGTCATCGCGTTGTTCGGGTGGCCTTTCGGGTAGTCCACGCGTGTCTCTGCGGTCTGGCCGTCGCAGAACTTCACGATGACCCGCGCGGGCGTGACGAAGCGGCTCCAGTCGCGCTCGATGTCCTCGTCCACGTAGGGCTGCACGCGCGCGGTCAGTGCCAGGATGTCGCTGCGCTTGAGGCCTTCGTCGGAGAAATGGCGAATACCGATCTGGCCGTCGATCCACGCGGCCGCCACCGCATACGGAATGCTGAACTGTGCCTCGACGATGGTCCGAGGGGCCAATCGCACATGTTCTGGCACGCAGACCATTTGATATCCCGGTGCCGTCACGCCGACGCGAATGCTCTCGATCTCGTCGGCGGGGCGGCCGGTCTCCTTTGCCAGTTGCAATGCCGCATCGATGGCGGCGTGCGTGTCACGGCAGCAGGGATAGGGCTTGTAGCTCAGGTTCAGAAATTCGAAGCGGCTGCCCAGTTCCTTGCGTACGACCTCCCGGTCGACGCGTCCCTGCAGGTAGACGCGGATAAAACCATCTGCCCCATCGAACACGCCTTGCGCGCCGCGGATGCCGCGCTGGGCAAGCTGCACGGCCACCACTGCGGCCTGTGCGGCCAGGCCGGGCTGCAACCGTTTCATCAGCGAGGCATCGCGCGTGACCTGGTGATTGCCCGCCACCGAGCTGTACACAATGCCGAAAGCGTTGAGCATCTGCTCCTCGTTCAGGCCCAGCGCGCGGCCAGCAGCGGCCGTGGCCCCGAAGTAGCCCAGCAGCGAGGTGTAGATGAAGCCGCTTTCGACAATGTCGACGGTTACGCCAACGCCCAGGCGACAGGTGACCTCCAGGCCGGCCGCGACAGCCGCGATCAGATCCTCGCCGGAAAGGCCTCCGCGCAGCTGGCCAGCCGCAATGGCCGCTGGCACGGTACTGACCCCCGCATGCAGGATTGCACCATCGTGCGTGTCGTCGTAGTCGCGCGCGTGTGACATGCCGCCATTGACCCATGCTGCGTGGTGCGCTGGGAACTTGCCGCCGAAGACGAACATGTCTGCTTGCGGTGTGCCTGACCATTCCCGGACCAGGCCGGAAACCTCGCCGATGGCCTTGGCCGAGGACCCGGCCAGAGCGCAGGACAGGGTATCGAGGATGTTGGTCTTGACCGCCTGGACCACGGCATCGTCGAGCCGTGCAGTATCCAGGCTGGAGGCAAAGCGCGCCAGATCGATGGCCAGATCGGGGTGTGCGGGGCGTGTGTTTATCTTGGTGTCGGAGGCTGCCGTCATGGTGAGGTCCTGGTGCCGGTTTCGGAAAGTGGGATCAGTCTAGGAAACCGGGCGGCTGTGGTGCCATGCTTTTTTTCGGGACGCTGTCTGCTTGTTTTTCGAAGACGGTGTTCGATCTGGAAACGGGGCGCGCGATTCACCGGTGGTTCCCTTTCCTGGGCGGTGTGCACTTCTGGGCATGTTGTCTAGCGGAATCGGGAGCTGCACACCTCCCTTAAACTGGCGCGAGTCCAACAGCTGGCGCAACGATGAAGCCAAAGGAAAGCAATCACCAGATGGAGCAGCCCTTGCGGGAGAAGGCGTCGGATCCGCAGAACCACCGCACCGTGGACCGCGTCACGCAGATCCTGGAAGAGGTGGTCTATCACCCGGGCATGACGTTTGCCGAACTGGTGCGAGCGCTGGGGGCTGCCAAGAGCTCCGTGCACGGGTTTATCCGAGGGCTGCTGGCCAAGGGTTGGCTCTACGAGGATCAGCATCGCTTCTACCTGGGGCCTGCCGTCTATGGGCTCACGCTTGCGAGCGGCCATATCCGTGCCGGGTCGGTGACGCACGAAGACTTGGCGGCGTTGCATGCGGAGACAAAGTTAGCTGTGTTTCTGGGCGTACAGGCTGGTGACCACCTGATCTACATCGCCGAGGCGGGAAGCGATCAGGCGGCCGGCTTTGAAGCGCGCTCGAACATTCGCCGAACCTTGCTTTCCACCGCGGGTGGCAAGGCGCTGTTGGCTGCCAGATCGCCATTCGAGCGCGAGTCGTACTTGCGCAGGCGTTCTCGCGAAGAGGCCAATCTGGTGGACGTCTTCCTCGGTGAGATGGGCGGGATCGCAAAAACGCGCATCGCCACCAATGCGAACCCGACCAGCATGCGGATGGGGCTCGCGACTGCGGTGCGTGGCCGAACGGGAGATGTGGTCGCTTCTGTGACGCTGGTTGGTCCTGCTGCCGATGTAAGGCCGCGCCTGGCCAAGCTTTCGAAGCTGCTCCTCAAGCATGTCGACGGGTGGACCAGCGCCTCGACGCTACCCCGCGAAGCCATCTGATACTGCGCAGATCGACTGGGCGCCCAACGTTCGCAAAACGGGGACGCGAGTTCTCGAAAATTGCCATGGACGCCTGCGGCCGGCACTTCCTACACTGAGTCAAGATCAGAGATAGCGGCTTTTGCGCGCGGCGCATTTGTCTCCGGGTACCGACCCTCGGTCGTGGATCTTGGAAGACCGGACCATGAGCAGACTGACGCGCCGGACATCAGCGCATGCCGGTAAGCCCCGGCGGCCGAAATTTCTCCTTTCAAACGCTGTTGCCCTCTGGGTGAGTGCAGCGTGTGTCTGTGACAGGAACTGACATATGACGATAAGAACGGTCGGCATCATCGGTGCCGGAACGATGGGCAACGGCATCGCGCAGGCCTGCGCTGTGGCCGGCGTGAATGTGGTGATGGTCGACATCGCCCAGGCGGCGGTCGACAAGGGCCTGGCCACGGTGTCGGGCAGCCTCGACCGCCTGATCAAGAAGGAAAAGCTCACCGCCGAGCAGAAGACTGCCGCACTGGCGCTCATCAAGGGCTCGACCAACTACGAAGACCTGAAGAGCGCCCAACTGGTGATCGAGGCGGCCACCGAGAACCACGCGCTCAAGCTCAAGATCCTCAAGCAGGTCGACGACATGCTGGCGCCCGAGGTGATCATCGCGTCGAACACCTCGTCGATCTCGATCACGCAGCTGGCAGCCGCCACCTCGCGCCCCGACCGCTTCATCGGCATGCACTTCTTCAACCCGGTGCCGATGATGGCGCTGGTAGAGCTGATCCGCGGCTACCTCACGAGCGACGCCACGCACGACGCAGTGAAGGCGCTGGCCGAGCGGCTGGGCAAGTCGCCGATCACGGTGAAGAACGCGCCGGGCTTCGTGGTCAACCGCATCCTGGTGCCGATGATCAACGAGGCCTTCTTCGTGCTGGCCGAGGGCATCGCCACGGCGGAAGACATCGACGCCGGCATGAAGCTGGGCTGCAACCAGCCCATCGGCCCGCTGGCGCTGGCCGACATGATCGGCCTGGACGTGTGCCTGGCCGTGATGGAGGTGTACCTGGAGCAGTTCGGCGATTCCAAGTACCGCCCCTGCCCGCTGCTGAAGGAAATGGTCGCGGCTGGCCAGTTGGGCCGCAAGACCGGCCGCGGCGTCTACGCCTACTGAGGTGTCAACGCATGTGAGGAACGCCTCACTGAAATCGCTGCTTCGAGAGCGTTCAGTTCACCGCAACCATCACACAGGAATGTGCCTCATTTATCTCTGACCCGTGACGGTGTCTTGGCCGTCAATGCCTTGTCGGAAGTCTTCCTGGGATTCTTCTTATACGAGTGGCGCGGCCGGTCAGGAGTTTGCTCAATTCATTGTCAACTGGAATTTTTTCATGACCCAACGCGACATCTTCGTGGTCGGCACTGCCCGCACCGCCATCGGCACCTTCGGCGGAGCGCTGAAGGACGTGCCCAACACCCACCTGGCCACCACCGCCGTCAAGGCCGCCATCGAGCGCAGCGGCCTCGCGGCCGATGCCATCGGGCACGTCGTCATGGGCAACGTAATTCCCACCGACGTGAAGGACGCGTACCTCAGCCGCGTGGCCGCCATCGACGCGGGCTGCCCCATCGAGACGCCGGCCTTCAACGTCAATCGCCTCTGCGGTTCGGGCCTTCAAGCCATCGTGTCGGCTGCGCAGGCTATCGCGCTGGGCGATTGCGACATCGCCATCGGCGGTGGCTCGGAGTCGATGAGCCGCGGCCCGTATTTCGACACCTCGGCGCGCTACGGCGCGCGCATGGGAGACGCGGTGCTCGTCGACTACATGCTGGGCATCCTGCACGACCCGTGGGAGAAGATCCACATGGGTATCACCGCGGAGAACGTGGCTGCCCGCTACGGCATCACGCGCGAGCAGATGGACGAACTGGCCGTGAGCAGCCAGCAGCGCGCGGCAGCCGCCATCGAGGCGGGCCGCTTCAAGGAGCAGATCGTTCCGGTCGAAGTGAAGACGCGCAAGGGCGTCGTGCTGTTCGACACCGATGAGCATGTGCGCGCCGACACCACCGTCGACGCGCTCTCGAAGATGAAGCCTGCGTTCAAGAAGGACGGCCTCGTCACCGCCGGCAACGCCTCGGGCATCAACGATGGCGCTGCCGCGGTGGTGCTGGCAAGCGGCGAGAGCGTCAAGGCGCGGGGCCTGAAGCCGCTGGCGCGCCTGGTCGGCTACGCGCACGCTGGTGTCGAGCCCGCATACATGGGCATCGGCCCCGTGCCAGCCACGCGCAAGGTGCTGGAGCGCACCGGCCTGAAGGTGAGCGACTTCGACGTGATCGAGTCGAACGAAGCCTTCGCGGCGCAGGCCTGCGCGGTCATCAAGGAGCTGGGCTTCGACCCGGCCAAGGTGAACCCGAACGGCTCTGGCATTTCTCTGGGCCATCCGGTGGGCGCGACCGGCGCGATCATCACGACGAAGGCGATCGCCGAATTGCGTCGTACGGGCGGCCGCTATGCACTCGTCACGATGTGCATCGGCGGCGGCCAGGGCATCGCCGCCGTCTTTGAGCGCGTTTGAGAAGGCTGGCCGGCATGCGTTGCTCGCGACGGTACGTCCCTTCGCAAAACGTGCATGTCGTCTCCCGAAAGTAGCGATGGACGCTGCGCGGGATGGCCGTGAAACTGGGACGCACAGGCTCGATTCGAACGAGCCGAGACAGGCACCGAAAGGAGACAAGCCTTGCTAGACATCCAGCCTTCAGAGCGCAGCACGCTCTCTTACCTCAACAGCACACGCTGTCTGGCACCCATCCCCTTCGTGGAGCGGGATCTCCCGACTGCGACCGCTGAGCCGTACTTCAAGGTCGGCGACAGTTCGGTGGCACTCGAAGGTCCCGCTTTCGATCGCAACGGCAATCTGCTGTTCGTCGACGTCTACGGCGGCCGCGTGCTGTGCTTGTCGCCGAAGCGCGAACTCACTACGCTGTACGTAGAGCAGGACCTGCATCCTGCCGGCATCGCGATCCACAAGGATGGTCGCATCTTCGTGGCATGCGTGGGGCCCATCAACGGCAACGGCCAATTCGACGCGGGCAGCGTGATCGCCTTGGAGCCGGATGGCGGCAATCGACAGGTCATCGTGTCACCGAAGGCGGGTCATGTCGTCGATGACATGGTGTTCGACCGCGAAGGCGGTTTCTACTTCACGGACTTCCGGGGCAGTTCCACCGAGGCTACCGGCGGACTCTTTTACGTCACGCCGGACTACCGCGAAATCGTGCCTGTGCTGCCAGGCATGTGTGCGGCCAACGGTGTAGCGCTCAGCCCCGACGACAAGGTGGTGTGGACGACGGAATACTGCGCGAACCGGCTGCATCGTGTGGAACTGATGTCGCCGGGCGTGCGCGCGCGCGGTGGCGTGTCGGTGCCTTATACCTTTGCGGGCCGCGCGCCCGACTCGATGCGCACCGACGCGAATGGCAATGCCTACGTGGCGCTGAACTGGCAGGCTCGCGTGCTGGTGCTAAGCCCTTTCGGCATCCCGATCGGCCAGATCCTGCTGCCGGGACGCGAGGGCAACAAGTACCTGAAGTCAACCAGCCTGGCCTTGGTGCCGGGCTCGCGCGATCTGGTGATAGTGGCGCGCGACGTCGTGCACGGCGAGGGCGCCATGATCTTCACGGCGCGCGGTCTGGCGCCGGGCTTCGCCATGTTCTCCCACCACTGAAGCGGCGGTCGCGCGATGAACAAGCTGCATACCCGCAGAGAAATTCTGGCGGTGGGGGCAAGTCTCGCCGTGCCGGGTTGGTTGCCCGTTGCTGCACGGGCCCAGGGCGCATGGCCGCAAAAGCCGGTCCGCCTGATCGTCCCGTTCGGGCCTGGAGCCAGCACCGACACGGTGGCGCGCTTCGTCGCGGCCAAGCTGTCCGGTCGGTTGGGTCAGCAGGTCATCGTGGAAAACAAGGTCGGCGCCGGCGGAATCATCGGCACCACCTATGTTGCCGGGCAGCCTGCCGACGGCTACACACTGCTTTTCCAGTCTAGTCCCTACATGACGGCGCCGCTGTTGAAGACCGTCCCGCCCTACGATCCTACGCACGATCTGCAGCCCGTGGGCATGGTCGGGTCCGCTCCCTTCATGATCGTCATCGGGAACGATGTGGCGGCCAAGAATCTGCGCGAGTTCATCGAGCTGGCACGCACCAAGCCCATGAGCTATGGCTCGGCCGGGGTCGGGACCATCAATCACCTCGGCGGCGAGCTGTTCAACGACCTGGCGAAGGTCAAGCTGTTGCACGTGCCGTACACGGGGTTGGGCGCGGCCATCACCGATTTCTTGGGCGGGCGTACGCAAATGCTGGTTGCGAGCTTTCCGGCTGCGTTGCCGCACGTGCGTGGCGGCCGCATGCGCGCACTGGCCGTCACGGGCGGTCAGCGCTCGCCGCTGGTGCCCGAACTGCCGACGATGGAAGAGGCGGGGTTGCCCGGCTATCACGTCGATTCCTGGTGGGGAATGCTCGCACCGCGTGGCTTGCCGGCGCCCATTCTGAAACGGATCAACGACGAGTTGAACGTCATCTTGGCCACGCCCGATGCGCGCGAACTGCTCGCGCGCGATGGCGCCAAGCCCACGCCGGGATCGCCAGGAGATTTTGCGCTGACCATCGGAACGGAGGTCCCGCGCTGGCGCAAGTTGATCCAGGACGCGCACATCGCATCCGACTGATCACTACAACTGAAGAGGAAAACTCATCATGGAAATCAGGCGCATCGGCACACAACCCTCGGCGCAGGCACCCGAAACGCGGTTCACGGGCCGCGTGAGGGTCGACACGCTTTTTAACGCGTCGGCTCCCGCGCGCGTCAAGGCCGCGAGCGTCACCTTCGAACCCGGCGCTCGCACGAACTGGCACAGGCATCCCCTTGGCCAGATGCTGATCGTGACCGCGGGCTGCGGTTGCGTGCAGCGTGACGGGGGGCCTGTCGAGGAAATCCGTCCTGGCGATGTCGTCTGGATCGAGCCGCACGAGAAGCACTGGCACGGTGCCGCGGAGAAGACCTCGATGACTCATATTTCCGTTTCCGAAGTGCTCGAGGGTCAACCGGTGGAGTGGTTGGAAAAGGTCAGCGAGATAGGCTGATGCAATCCATTCGCTCAGCCTGCCGAAGCTTCGCGCGTCTGGGACTGGCCGTCTGCGCAGCGGCGGCGATGTTGACGGCCCCCCGTGACGGCAGGGCGGACAGCTTCCCGTCGCGGCCGCTACGCATCGTGGTGCCGGCCGCGGCCGGCGGCAATCTCGATCTGGTGAGTCGTAACGTGGCGCAGAAGCTGTCAGAGCAACTGGGGCAGCAGGTCATCGTGGAAAACAGGCCGGGCGGCAACTACATGCTTGCCGTGGATGCGGTGGCCAGGGCACCCGCCGACGGCTATACCTACTTGGCCATCGCGGATTCGTTTTTGTATACGCCGGCCGTGGTGCGTACCGCCACCTACGATCCACTGAAGGATTTCGTCGGCGTCAGCCTCGTTGCGCGCATTCCGCTGCTGTTGGTGGTGCATCCTGCGGTTCCCGCGGCAACAGCCGCGCAACTGATCGCGCTGGCCAAACGCCATCCGGGCGAGCTGACCTACGGCACTTCCGGCAACGGCAGCACCGGACACATCGCGGCGGCACTGTTCAGCGCCATGGCGAATATCCGCATGACCCACGTGCCCTACAAAGGCAATGCACCAGGGCTGATCGATGTGATGGGCGGGCGCACGACGCTGATGTTCGACACCATCAGCACCTCGGCTCCGCATGTAAAGGCAGGAAAGCTCAGGGCCATCGGTATCACCAGCGCCGCGCGTTCTCCGCTGGCCCCGGGCCTGGCGACGATCGACGAGTCGGGCTTGCCCGGCTACGAGGCGACGATCTTCAACGGCTTGGTTGCGCGCGCTGGCACCCCACCCGCAATCCTCGAGCGCCTGAACGCCGAGATTCGCAGGGCTGCCCAACAACCGGATTTTCGCGCGCGCCTGCTGGATCAGGGCGTGGAGCTGGAGGCCAGCGATTCGGCCCAGGCGTTCTCGTCGACGCTGCACGATCTCTCCTTCAAGTACGCCCGCATCGTCAGGGACGCCGGCATTCGCGCCGACTGACGCCCCTTACAGACATTGCATCACCTTGAAAGGACACGGACCATGAACATCGGATATGTAGGCTTGGGTAACATGGGTGGGGCGCTCGCCCGACGGCTGCAATTGACATACTCGTTGACGGTTTACGACCGCGACGCCGCCTGCGTGCAGCGCCTGGCTGAGCATGGTGCGAACCGCGCCGAGAGCCTCGGGCAGATCGCTGCGTCATGTGACGTCATCCTGCTTTGCCTGCCGACGTCGGAGCATGTCCGCAGCGTGCTGCTGGGGCCGGACGGGATCGCCGCCATCGCGAAGCCAGGCACCCTGGTCGTCGACCAGACAAGCGGCGACCCGACCGTCACGCGCGACATCGCCGCCAAATTGGCCGAGCGCGGCATCGACATGGTCGATGCGCCGGTCAGCGGCGGTCCGGCCGGCGCAGACGCCGGCACCATTGCCATCATGGTCGGCGCCACGCCGGCGCTGTTCGAGCGCATTGGGCATGTGCTGCGTGCGATCAGCCCAAACGTTTTCCATGCCGGAGATATTGGCTGCGGGCATGTCGTCAAGCTGGCGAACAACCTGTTGTCCGCCGGAACGCGCCTGATGACGCTGGAAGCCATGGCGCTTGCCGTGAAGAACGGCGTGGAAGGCGAGAAGGCCTTGGACATCATGATGACCAGCGGTGGCCGCAACTTCTGGATGGAAAAGTACATGGCCAGCCACATCCTGACCGGCAAGCTGAAGGCGGCCTTCGCACTCGGCTTGCTTCACAAGGACGTACGCCTGGCTTGCCAGCTCGGGCAGGATTCCGGCATGCCCATGCTGTTCGGCAATTTGGCCAAGGATTTCTACCAGATGGCGCTCAACGAATACAGCTTCGAGTCCCCGGTCAACGTGGTTGCCCTGACCATGGATCGCATCACCGGCAGTCACGTGGTGCCGGACGGCCACACCATCGATTAAGGCGCGGGACAACATGTCGCTGGACTTGCTGGCAACGCGCCGCATGCTGCTGTACACCGTGGCGATTGCAGCGGCCGCTGTCTTGCCGCCCGCCACTGTGCGGGCGCAGGCTTGGCCGAGCCGGCCCATCAAGCTGATCGTGCCTTACGCAGCGGGTGGCGGCACCGACATCATTGCGCGCAGCATTGCGACGCGGCTTTCAGTTCGGATCGGCCAGCCGGTCGTCGTCGAGAACAAGGCGGGTGCGGGTGGCGCGATAGGTTTCGATGCGGGCGTCAAGGCGCCAGCCGACGGCTACACCTTGATCTTCATCACGAGCGCGTACGCGACCAATGCTGCGACCGGGCGGAAGATGGCCTACGATCCGGTGCGCGACATCGCGCCGATCGCACTGGTCGGCAAGACTTCGTTGCTCGTTGCCGTTCCCGCCGATTCGCCCGTCAGGACGTTGAAGGATCTGGTCGACATGGCACGGACCCGGCCGGATGCGGTCACCTATGGTTCTAGCGGAATAGGTTCAATGAGCCATCTGGGCATGGAGATGCTGGCTGCGGAGGCGAAGCTGCGCTTTGTGCATGTGCCCTACAAGGGCATGGCACCGGCCTTCGCCGACATGATGGGAGGAAATCTGCAGGCGGGCCTGGCGACCTATGCCACGACGTCCGGCTACATCGCTGGTGGCAAGTTGCGCGGCATTGCCGTGACCAGCGCCCAGCGCGATCCGTTCATGCCCCAGCTGCCGACCGCGGCCGAAGCGGGCTTTCCGAACTTTCGCATCGAGTTCTGGTGGGGATTTGTCGGGCCGAGCCAACTGCCGCGTGCCGTCGTGCAGCGGCTGAACGAGGAGATCAACGCCATCCTGGCACAGCCCGAAGCCGTGGCCGCACTGGCGCGCGAGGCAGCCATGCCGGCGCCTGCGAAGCCCGAGGCGTTCGGCCGGGTGATCGCGGCCGACGTCGCCCGCTGGTCTCGGCTGGTCAAGGACAAAGGTATCCAGGTGGACTGAGGACGCTGGTTTTGCTTGCGCACGGGCAGGTCGAGCGACGCGCTCAATCGATCAGCTTGCGGCCCTTGAGCACATCTTCTGCGACCTTGAAGGCATCGCCTGCGGCGGGAAGGCCGCAGTACACGGCGGTGTGCAGCAGGATCTCGCGCAACTCGTCGACGGTCACGCCGTTGTTCAGCGCGCCCTCGAGGTGGTTGCGCAGCTGGTTCGGCCTGCCCAGCGCTGTCAGCATCGCGATGTTCAGGATGCTGCGCAGCTTGGGTTCGATGACACCGCGCGCCCACACGCGGCCGAAACACACCTCCTCCGAGTAGTCGTTCAGCGCCGCAGTGAACGCATTCTTCTTCTGGTCCTTGCCTTCGACATAGCCCTCGCCCATGAGTTCGTTCATGATCTTGCGGCCGGTCTGCTTTGCGTCCATGGTGATTTTCTTGATGGGTGTTCAGTCGCGTGCGAGGGTCTTCTTCACGTCCTCGGCGGACACCTTGATGTGCACGCCGGCGCGTTCGTTCTGGATCTGCATTGGCGAGCGCGAATCGCGGTTGCCCCAGTCGCGATCGAGCGCGGCCTGAAAGTCCTCCATGGCCCGCTCGGCGTACTTCATGGGCACCTGGAGCTCGCGGCCGAGATCCAGGGCCAGCGTCAGGTCCTTGTGCGCCAGCCGCAAGGCAAAGCTCGGCGGTTCGTACTTGCCTTGCAGGTACTGATCGCCGATACGATCGAAGGTGCGCGAGCGGCCGATGGCACCCTGACGGACCGCGTGCCACAGTTCGAGCGGATCCATGCCACCCTTGACGCCCAGGCTGAAGACCTCGGCGATCATCATGCGCATCGTGATGCTGGCGCAGTTGTGAACGAGCTTGGCCACGTTGCCGGCGCCGATGTCTCCGACGTGCAGCACCTGGTCGCCGATGGCGTCCAGCAGCGCCTTGTGGCGCGCAAACACCTCCCGATTACCGCCCACGTAGATGGCCAGCTTGCCTGCGTTGGCGCCAGCGGGGCCGCCGCTGACCGGGGCGTCGAGCACAGCGATGCCTTTTTCGGCAAGGCTCTTGTGGACGTCGCGCACCACGGTTGGCGAGTTGGTGGTCAGGTCGAACCAGGCGCTGCCCATCGGCATGGACTCGCGCAGCGCGGCGCCGACCTGTCGCATCTCTTTGGGGCCGGGAACGGAGGTGAAAACGGCTTGCGCCCCCGAGGCGGCATCGGCCGCCGATTCGGCCCAGCGCGCCCCGGCGGCGAGGTGGCGCGTGGCGCTTTCCTTCCGCAGGTCGTGCACGGCGAGCTCGTGCCCGGCTTTGATGAGGTTGAGGGCCATGCCTGAGCCCATGGTGCCAAGGCCGATAAATCCCAGTTTCATGTTGTCTCCTGCTGAGTCTTCGGATCGGTTGAAGCGCATGAGTATTCGGCACGCATGAGCGCCGAATGCTTTGGTGCGACGGACGCAGTCTAGGAATCGGGCACTTCCTGCGTCCATGGCGTTTTTCGGCAAGCCATGTCCGTGGAATCGAAACGATGTGCGATGCGTGACTGTCCACATGCGTAGAGTCATCCAGGCGCAACCCATCTTCGGAAAACCCGGAGGCGAGCTACTGGATTTCGACATGGACGCCGCCGCGAAGCGCTTTCACACTTGCTGAAGAAGGAGACAGCGACATGGGCCTTGGCAGTCGCTGCTCCCCATCGCTGGAGACCCGATGAACAATACCGAACACCAGAGCGCGCCACCCGTGCGCATTCGCATGCAGATCGCAGGCCAATGGCGTGAAGCCGAGCAGGTCCACGACGTGCGCGACCCGTACCGCGGCGACGTTGTAGCGATGATGCCCGTGTCCTCGCTGCAGGATGCGGAGGATGCATTGGAGTCTGCGCGCAAATCCAAGGCCGCGATGGCTGCGCTGCCAGGGCACGAGCGTGCCAGGCTGCTGCATCGCGCGGCAGACTTGGTCGCCGCCCGTACACAGGAGCTGGGTCTGACCATGGCGCGCGAAACCGGAAAGGCTTTGCGCGACGCCATTGTCGAGACGCAGCGCGCGGCCGAACTGATGCACCTTTGCGCCGAGGAAGCCGTGCGTATCCAGGGCGAACACATCCCTATGGACGCCAGTGCCGTGGGCGCCGGCAAGATCGCGATGTTGATGCGCTACCCGGTAGGCGTGGTCACCGCCATCACGCCGTTCAACGGGCCCATCAGCCTGACCGCGCACAAGCTCGGCCCGGCGCTGGCGGCTGGCAACAGCATCGTGCTCAAGCCGTCGCCGAAGGCGCCACTTTGCGTGCACCAGTTCGTAGAGGCGGTTCTGGAGGCCGGCTTTCCAGCGGGGGCGATCAACACCGTCTACGGTGATGCCGTGGGTCCCCGGATCGTCAGCGATCCGCGGGTCGATTTCGTCAGCTTCACCGGCTCGATTCGCGTGGGCAAGATGATCCGCGACGCCGTAGGCATGAAGCGCGTCGCGCTGGAGCTCGGCGGCGTCGGCCCGACGTTCGTCCACCACGACGCCGATCTCGCCGCAGCCGCCAAGGCCTGCGCGCGCAATGCTGTCGCACTGGCGGGGCAGAGCTGCGTGTCGGTGCAGAACGTCTACGTGCACAAGCGGATTCACGACCGCTTCGTGGAGGCGGTATGCCAGGAAACGGACGCGATCCGCTTCGGCGATCCGCTCGACATGGCGACCGATGTCGGCACACTGATCGACGAGCAAGCCGCCATCCGTGTGGAGCGGATGGTCCAGGAGGCCATCGAATCCGGGGCACGCCCGCTGCGTGGCTTCAAGCGCAGGGGCGCACAACTCGACGCCACCATCCTGAGCAATGTGAACCCCGCGATGCGCGTGGTTTCGGACGAGATCTTCGGACCTGCGATGAGCATCCAGCCGTACGAGGAAATCGAGCCGTTGTTCGCATCCATCAGCGACAGCCCTTACGGCCTGCAGTGCGGCATCTTCACCAACTCACTGGACATGGCGCTGTCGGCCATTCGCACGATTCGCACCGGCGGCGTGATCGTCAACGGCACTTCGAGATGGCGCTCGGACCAGATGCCGTATGGCGGTGTGAAGGACAGCGGCATCGGCCGCGAAGGACCCAAATTCTCCATCCGCGACATGACCGAAGAGCGGCTCTTCGTCCTGAACTGAACCAGGCGGCAGGACACCAGATCATGCGAATGACCGCAGCAGTCATGTACGAACAAGGTCTGCCGGCGCCTTATGCCCTCAGCCAGCCGCTGAAGATCGAGGAGGTGGAACTGGAGGGACCAGGCGAGGGGGAGGTGCTGGTCGAGGTGCGCTCCGCAGGCCTGTGTCACTCCGATCTGTCTCAAGTGGCCGGTTTGCGCAAGCGAACGCTGCCGGTGGTCATGGGCCACGAAGGAGCGGGCATCGTGCGCGAGGTGGGGCGCGGCGTCACGGGCTTCAAGCCCGGGGATCATGTGGTCATGACGGTGGGCTCCGGTTGCGGCGAATGTGTCTACTGCGTCAACAGCCGGCCCGTTCTGTGCGAGCTGGTCAGTGCATCGCGCACCAAGGGGGTGTTGATGAACGGGGCACGACGGCTGACGCGCGGAGCCATGGGGCTGTACCATCACAGCGGAGTGTCATCGTTCGCGCAGTATGCGGTCACGGTGCCAGGCACGCTGGTCAAAGCGGACCCGGCGATCCCGTTCGACGTAGCGGCCATGTTCGGCTGCGCGGTCGTGACGGGTGCCGGCTGTGTCTTCAACGCCGCCAAGGTGCGGGCAGGGCAGAGCGTGGCCGTGATTGGCTTGGGCGGCGTCGGCTTCAACGCCGTCATGGCCGCCAAGATCACCGGGGCGTCGGTGATCGTCGGCATTGACATCAACCCCGGCAAGTTTGCGCTCGCACGGGATCTGGGCTGCACGCATACCGTTTCTGCGCTCGATGCCGACATCGTGGACGTGGTGAGGGACCTGACGCTCGGTGGCGTCGATTTCGCGCTGGAGATGTCCGGCAGCAAAGCGGCGATGACTACCGCCAATGCCGTCACGCGCAAGGGCGGCGAGATCGTCTGCGTCGGGCTCGGTGCCACGGGCGACCTCTACCACTATCCGCACTCGGCGCTCGTCGCGGAGGAGAAGGTGTTCCGCGGCTCGCTGATGGGCAGCTGCGTGCCGCAGCGCGATCTGCCGCTGTACATGCGCTACTACCAGGAAGGACGGCTGCCCGTGGAGCGGCTGATGAGTGGCATCTTCCGCTTCGACGAACTGAACCTGAACCTCGACCGCCTGGAGCACGGGGAAGTGCTGCGCCAGGTGCTGCGACCGCACGGCTGAGCGGAAAAAAGCAGGAGACACCGATGACGATCACGCGCAGGCAACTGCTGATGGTTGCGTCGACGGCCTTGCCGCTGGCGCCCGCTGCCTCGCAAGGCAGCTTTCCGAGTAAGCCCGTCCGCATCCTGACCATCACCCCACCTGGTGCGGCCTCCGATACCCTGGCTCGGCTCGTCGGCGAGCGTGTGAGCAAGACCCTGGGTCGACCCATCGTGGTGGAAAACAGGCCGGGTGCCAATGGCGTGGTTGCGGCGCGTGCCGTTGCCAAGGCACCGGCCGACGGTCATACGTTGCTGCTGGGCGGCGCATCGACCCATGCCGCGCCCCTGTACCTGCTCAAGGATGTGGGCTATGACCCAGTCAAGGACTTCACCCCCGTCACCCAACTGACCATCAACCCGCTGGTTCTGGTGGTGCCGACCGAACTGCCGGTGCGTTCGGCGCAGGAGTTCGTCCAGTACGCGCGCGAGCGTCCGGGCCGGCTCAGCTACGGCACAGGCAACTCGGGCGGACTGGTCGCGGCCCAACTGCTCAAGAAGCTGGGCGGTCTCGATGTCGTGGGGGTGAATTACGCCGGTACGGCTCAGGCCACAACCGACCTCGTGGCCGGACGGCTGGACTTCATGCTGACAGACCCGGTCGTCGTGAAGTCCTTTGTGCATGCGGGCCGCTTGCGAGCATTGGGTATCACGACGCAGCACCGTCTCGCGATTTTCCCCAACACCGAGCCGTTGACTGCCGCGCTGCCCGGCTTCGACTATGCGTCCTGGATTGGGGTGTTCGGCCCCGCTGGAGTGGCACCTGAGGTCACGCAGAGGCTGCATCACGCCTTCCATGCAGCAGTGGCCGACCCGGATGTGCAGCAGTTGCTCGCCGACATCGGCATGGTCCCGGCCGACACGTCCAACGACCGCTTCCAAGCTTTTGTGCGTGAGCAGATCACCGCATGGGCCCGGCTGTCGAGGGATGCGGGGCTGACCCCGTTGTGAACGTCGTCAGCGCATGCCGACCCTCGCGGGCACCGTGGCGTCGCGCGCTGCCCCGACAGGAGAGCACATGTTGAAGATCGCGCCTGAACCGAGCGCCGACGCCCGACTTTTCCGCACAGAAGCCACGCGTGGGCTTGCCCCCATTCCGGTTTGGGAACAGGGCCTGCCCAGCGCCACGGCCGAGCCGTGGTTCCAGGTCTCCGAAGACGCCATGCCGTTGGAAGGTCCAGCCTTCGACCGCCACGGCAACCTGCTGTTCCTGGACATCTATGGCGGGCGCGTGCTGCGTCTGTCGCCGCAGCGAGCTTTGAGCACGGTCTATACCGATGCCACGCTGCGCCCGACCGGGCTGGCGCTGCACCGGGACGGTCGAATCTTTCTGGCGGGCGTGGGCGATTTCCAGGCGGGCCGCATCGTCGCGATCGACCCCGACGGCCGCGACGCACGGACAATCGTGCCGGCCATGGCAGGCCATGTGCCCGATGACCTGGTGTTCGACCGCCACGGCGGCTTCTACTTCACCGACTTCCGCGGCACGGCAACCTGCCCGACGGGCGGCGTGTACTACGTTCCACCTGACCAGCAGACGATCCAGCCCGTGCTCCCTCACATGTCCGCGGCGAACGGTGTGGCGCTAAGCCCCGATGGCAAGGTGCTGTGGGCAACCGAGTTCGGCGCCGGCCGGCTGCATCGCGCGGATCTGGTCGACGCCGCCAGACTGGCACCGTTCGGCTCCACCGTGCCCTACCACTTCACTGGGTGCGCGCCGGATTCCATGCGTGCCGACGCCGAAGGCAATGTCTATGTGGCGATGTTCTACCAAGGCCGCGTGCTGGCCTTCGACCCCCATGGCATTCTGATCGGGCAGATCCTGTTGCCCGGGCGGGAGCATGGTCACTTCCTGAAATGCACCAGTCTGGCCTTTGTGCCGGGCTCGCCCGATGTGGTGATCGTGTCCCGTGACGTACCAGGCGGGCAGGGCGCCATGATCTTTCGTGCGCGCGCGCTAGCGCCAGGCGCCACGCTGTTCTCGCACCAATGAGTTGCACCTGGGAAGAGGCCTCGACCCCATCAACGAGGAGTTTCAAGATGGAACACGTTTCTGCAATCGCGCCCCCTGGCGGCGCTTTGACATGGCTAGGTCTGGAGGGCCGGGTCTGCGTGGTCACGGGTGCCGGCCGTGGCATTGGCGCGGGCGTTGCGCACGAGCTCGCGCGTCACGGCGCGCACGTGGCCGTGCTGGACCGTGATGCCGCTTCTGCCGACGCGGTGGCGGCCGAGATCGCCAGCGCTGGCGGTCGCTCGATCGGGCTGGCGGCGGACGTGACGCAGCAGGACGCGATCGCCGCGGCCGCGGAGCGCGTGCAGCGAGAACTTGGCGCCTGCCATGTGCTTGTGAACAATGCGGCGCTGGTCGGGTACGCGGGGCCGCTGATGGACGCGGACCTGAACCAATGGAATCGCATGCTGGACGTCAATGTAACGGGCACGCTGATCTGCACGCGCGCGTTCGGACGGCAGATGATCGTGGCCGGCCAGGGGGGCGCCATCGTCAACGTGGCTTCGATTTGCGGCCACCTACCGCTGACGCATGGCGGTGTCTACAGCGTCGGCAAGGCCGGCCTGCTGATGCTCACACGCATGTTGGCGCTGGAGCTTGCCGAGCACGGTGTCCGCTGCAACTCGGTCTCTCCCGGCCTGGTGCGAACGCCGGCCACCGAGGCTGCGTACGGCGACAGCGAAGTGGCCGAGGCGCGCCGTCGCTTGGTGCCCATACGGCGGATCTCCGAGCCCGAGGATCTCGCCACCGTCATCGCCTTCCTGGCGAGCGACCGGGCCGGCTATGTGGACGGGCAGGACGTGCTGGTGGACGGCGCGTTGAGCCAGTCGCTGATGGGCTGGGTGCCGCGGCCGCCAGGGCCCATGCGGCCGTCCTGAGCGGCTGTGTCCGCGTTCGCGAAACGTGCACACCACGTGCCAGAAATGCAGATGGACACGGCATGCGGGGCATTCCTAGACTGTCACCACAAATTGCTCGCACCGGCCGCGAGTAGCAACAAAGATTATCCGGAGACAAAAAAATGCGGATGACAGCAACAGTGATGTGTGACCGGGAATTGCCGGCTACTTTTTTGCGATGCCTGTCGCTCGGGATTGGGGCGCCGGACCTTCCCAACAGTTTCGCGGACTTCCATTGCGGAATCTTGCGGCATCCATCGGCGTGGACTGCTCCATCACGGTGCATAGCGGCGAGGTAACGGCGTGGAACGCGTGGACAAAGGCGCTGATCCGCCGCATGGCCGAGGCGTCTCGCCTCAGACGTCGTCGTCTTCGCACCGATCCTGAACCTTCCCACCCAAACGACCGGTCTCTCCAGACCGTTGGGTGACTGCGCCTGTGCGCTGCTGTACGAGCCAACTAACGGAGATGCACCATGCAACGACGATCCTTGCTCAAGACGCTGTCTGGCGGCGCTGCCGTGTTGGCCATGCCTGGCCTGACGCTTGGTCAAACTCAGCCAATCAAGATCGGCCAGCTCACCGACTACACCGGCGTATACCGCGATATCAACGGCCCGGGGGAGGAGCATGCGATTCAACTGGCCATTCGGGACTTCAACCAAGGCAAAGTGCTGGGTCGGCCGATTGAACTGGTCACGGGCGACCATCTGAACAAGGCGGATGTCGCGAGCGACATCGCCAAGCGCTGGTTGGACGTCGAGAAGATCGGCATGTTGCTGCTCGGAGGGTCCAGCGTCGCCGCCCTTGCCGTGCAGTCGCTGGCACGCGAGAAAGGCGCCATCACCAACATCACCTCGGCGGCTGCGGTGAATTTCACCGAGCAGGACTGCTCGCCCTATGGCTTTCATTGGCAGGTGGACTCGTACGCCTATGCGCGCTCCGCCGTCGTTGCAGCCGGCGCGGATGCCAAGAAGAGGTGGTTCTTCATCTCCATCGACAACGTGTTCGGCCACACCGCCACGCCGGTTTGTGCGGCGGCGGTGCAGGAGTCCGGAGGCCAGGTGGTCGGAGCGGTCAGGCATCCGATCAACACCACGGACTACGCGTCCTTCATCACACAGGCCCAGGCAGCACGCGCCGACGTGGTGGTGTTTCTGAGTGCCGGCACCGACTTGATCCGTTCGCTCAAGCAGGCGCGCGAGTTCGGCGTGTTCGCCGCTGGCAAGACGGTGGTCGCTCCGATCCTGGTGTACACGGACATCCTCGCGGCAGGGCTCGACGTGGCGCAGGGCATGCGCTTTGCCGACGGCTACTACTGGAACGTGAACGACGCGACGCGGGCCTTTGCCAAGCGGTACCAGGAAAAAATGGGGAGTGCGCCAGGTAGCTCGCACGCACAGGCATATGCGGCCGCCACGCACTATCTGCAGGCGGTGCAGGCCGTCAAGGGAACGGACGTGAAGGCCGTGGCAGAGCAGATGCGCAAGCAGCCCATTACCTCGAGCTTCTGGAACAACGCCTCGATCCGCCAGAACGGCCGCGTGGTGTATGACCTGAACCTCATGCGCGTGCTGACGCCGGCGCAATCCAAAGGAAAGTTCGACGTGGCCGAAGTGTTCGGCGCCGTCACGGGTGACAAGGTGTTCAAGCCGCTGAAGCAGACGGAGTGCAAGCTTGTCTAGCTTGGCGTGCGGCACCCCTGTGTCTGCACAGCTGACGGGCGATGTCGTGCTGTCTGCGCACGGGCTGAGCAAGAGCTTTCGTGGCTTCGTCGCGGTCAACGACGTGTCGATCCAGGTGCGCAAGCGGACCATCCATGCGCTGATCGGACCCAATGGCGCGGGTAAGACCACGACCTTCAACCTGCTGACGAAGTTCATCCAGCCCACCAGCGGCAAGATCCAATTCATGGGCCAAGATGTGACCGGGCTGGAACCCGCCGACATCGCGCGCCGGGGCTTGGTGCGCTCGTTCCAGATATCGGCGGTGTTCCCGCATATGACGGCACTGGAGAACGTACGCGTAGCGGTGCAGAAGCGCCGAGGGGACTGGTTCAACTTCCTGTATTCCAAGCGCCGCAACAGCCAGTACGACGAGGAGGCCCTTGGCATTCTGGCCAGCGTGGGCCTGGAGTGCTATGGCGGACACCTGGCCGCCGACCTGTCCTATGGCCGCAAGCGCACACTGGAGCTGGCTACCACGCTCGCGCTGGAACCCCAGGTGCTGTTGCTCGACGAGCCCATGGCCGGCATGGCCCACGAGGATATCGATCGCGTGGCCGCCATCATTCGTGAGATCGGCCGCACACGCACCATCCTGATGGTCGAGCACAACCTCAGCGTGGTGTCCTCGCTGTGCACGACCATTACCGTGCTGGCGCGCGGCAGCGTGCTGGCAGAGGGTGACTACAAGACCGTTGCCGCCGACGAACGGGTCATCGAGGCCTACATCGGAACGAGTCCTGCCAATGTCTGAACAAGTGTCCCATCCGCCGCGTGCGGCCCTGCTTGACATCCAGGAACTGGTCGCCGGCTATGGCGAGGACGAGGTACTGCACGGCATCTCCTTCGCCGTGGCTGCCGGCGAGGTCGTCACGCTGGTGGGCCGCAACGGCGCTGGCAAGTCCACCATCATGCGCTCCATCATCGGTATCCTGCCGCGGCGCCGAGGGTCTGTCACGTTCCACGGGCAGCAGACCGTCGGCCTGCCGCCCGAACGCATCGCTCGCCTGGGGATGGGCTATGTGCCGGAGGAGCGTGGCATTTTCTCGCGACTGTCGGTTGCCGAAAACTTGCAGCTTCCTGCGGTGGTGGCGCCGGGCGGCATGTCGGTCGACGAGATATTCACGTTGTTTCCCAACCTCAAGGGGCGCATGGACAGCCCGGGCACCAAGTTGTCCGGCGGCGAACAGCAGATGTTGGCGATTGCGCGCGTGCTGCGCACCGGCGCACGCTTCCTGCTGCTGGATGAGCCGACCGAGGGTCTGGCGCCGGTGATTGTTCAGCAGATCGGCCGCACGATCGACAAACTGAAGGAGGCTGGATTCACGATCTTGCTTGTGGAGCAGAACATCCACTTCGCCTCTACTGTCAGCGACCGCTGGGTCGTGATCGAGGAAGGCCATGTCGTGGACCAGTTGCCACGGCTGCAGACTGCCGAGGCTGAAGCGCGGCTTGCGCGCTACCTGGGAATCTGAATGATGAACATCTTCGACATTCCCGCACAGGCGTGGGCCGGCCAGATCCTGATCGGCCTGATCAATGGCTCGTTTTACGCGATCCTGAGCTTGGGGCTGGCCGTGATCTTCGGCTTGCTCAACATCGTGAATTTCGCGCACGGCGCCTTCTACATGATGGGCGCCATGGCCACCTGGATGCTGGGCAACTACCTGGGGCTGGGCTACTGGGCCTCGATGCTGCTGGCACCGCTGCTGGTGGGGTTGGTCGGCATCGTGCTGGAGCGACTGTTCATCTCGCGCATCTATCACCTGGACCATACCTACTCGATGCTGCTGACCTATGGCATGACCCTGATGATCGAGTCGTTGTTCCGCAATGCCTATGGCACCTCGGGCCTGCCGTACAGCGCGCCCGTGGCGCTGCAGGGCGGTACCAACTTGGGCGTGTTGTTCATGCCGAACTACCGGCTGTGGGTCGTGGGTGCGGCCGTGGCCGTGTGCCTGGCCACATGGCTGCTGATCGAGAAGACGCGTCTGGGCGCCTACCTGCGCGCGGCCACCGAGAACGCGAGCATGGCGCGCGCTCTGGGCATCAACGTGCCGCGCATGCTGACGCTGACCTATGGCTGCGGCGTTGGTCTGGCGGCGTTGGCTGGTGTGTTCGCCGTGCCTGTGTACGGCGCCAACCCGGCCATGGGCTCGGACCTGCTGATCGTGGTGTTTGCGGTTGTCGCCATCGGCGGCATGGGCTCCATCCTCGGCTCCATTGTCACCGGGCTGGTGCTGGGACTGATGGAAGGCCTGACCAAGGTCGTCTATCCCGAGGCGTCAACCACCGTCGTGTTCGTGGCAATGATCATCGTGCTGCTCGTCAAGCCGACGGGCCTGTTTGGGGAGAGTCGTTGAAATGAGCATCGACAACCATGCGGCGGCCCAGCCCTTCGCGCCGCCTTTCTCCCGCCCGCTCAGCGAGGCCACCCGCATCCGCACCGTGGCTCTGGTGATCCTCGTTGCGGCGCTGGTGCTCGCGCCGTTCGCCATCCATCCGGCCTTCCTGATGAAGGCGATGTGCTTTGCCATCTTCGCCTGTGCCTTCAACCTGTTGCTGGGCTACGTAGGGCTTCTGTCCTTCGGCCATGCGGCCTTTTTTGGCATGGCGAGCTACGTTGCGGCGCACGCGGCCAAGAGTTGGGGGCTGACGCCTGAACTGGCGATCCTGCTGGGCACCTTGGCGGCAGCCGCCATGGGGGCAGTGTTTGGCTTCATCGCGATTCGGCGCCAGGGCATCTACTTCGCCACCATCACCCTGGCGCTGGCACAGTTGGTCTACTTCATCTGCGCGCAGGCGCCGGCACTCACCGGAGGGGAGGATGGCATCCGCAGCGTGCCGCGTGGCGCGCTGTTCGGTTTCATCGATCTGAAGAGCGATGTGGCAATGTATGGCGTCGTTGCGGTGGTTTTCGTCGCTTCCATGATGTTCCTGTTCCGCGTCATCGATTCCCCGTTTGGCCAGGTCATGCGGGCGATCCGGGACAATGAAGCGCGCGCCGTCTCGCTAGGCTACAGGGTCAGCCACTACAAGCTCATCGCCTTCACGCTGTCCGCTGCGTTGGCGGGGCTGGCCGGCGCGCTCAAGGCCGTCGTGGCACAGGTTGCCTCGCTGACTGATGTCTATTGGGCCATGTCGGGAGAGCCCATCGTCATGACGCTGATTGGTGGCCTGGGCACTGTCATGGGGCCGGCGCTGGGCGCCGTGGTGTTCATGGCGTTGCAGACGTATCTGTCGGGCCTGCGGTCCTGGGTGGTGTTCGTGCAGGGTGCGGTGTTCTTCATCTGCGTGTTGTTCTTCCGCCAGGGTGTCATGGGGCTGCTGCCGGCCCGTCTGCGCAAATGGCTGTGAATCCGACTGCCATTTTTCGCGGCAACCGGCCTCGGGACGTGCGCGCGCTGGCGGCTTGGCACGCGCTCGCGCCGCGCGAGCCGGCGCTCGAACCCGGGCTGCCGATAGTGGACGCGCACCATCACCTGTACGGCAGCGCGGCCGATGCCCAGCACTACCGGGCGCAGGATCTTGCGCACGATCTGGCCGAGGGCGGGCATCGCGTTATCGGAACCGTCTACATCGAGGCCTTTGGCGCAGGCTGGCGCACCGACGGTCTGCCGGAACTGCGATCACTCGGCGAAGTGGAGACGGTCGTGCGCGTGAGCGCACCCGCGCTGCAGACGCCGCAAGGGGCCTGTCAGCTCGGGGCAGGCATCGTCTCCAATGTCGATCTGTGCTTGGGCGATGCCGTGGTGCCGGTGCTGGAGGCGCATCTGCAGGCCGGCCAGGGCCGATTGCGCGGCGTGCGCCACCACGCCACGCACGACAGCGGGCCGTTGGGCCGGTTCACGCACAACGCATCGCCTCACCTTCTGGGCGACTCGCAGTTCCGGCGCGGGCTCGGCTGGCTGTCACGCTTCGGCCTGAGCTTCGACGCGCTGGTCTTCCACACGCAGTTGGATGAATTGGCTGCGCTGGTCGATGCCTTTCCGGACACGCGCTTCATCCTGAACCATGGCGGCATCGCACTCGGCGTGGCGCCCTACGATGCGGATCGTCGTGGCGTGTTCGCGCAGTGGCAGCACGGTGTCTACGCGTTGGCGGAGCGGCCGAACGTCAGCGTGAAGATCGGTGGGATGGGGATGCTGCTGTGCGGCTTCGGGTTCGAACGAGGCGAGTTGCCGCCGCATTCCGATGCGCTGGTGCGGGCTTGGCGGCCGTTCATCGATGCCTGCACCAACGCCTTCGGGTCGGACCGGTGCATGTTCGAGAGCAATTTCCCGGTGGACAAGCAGTCATGCAGCTACGCCGCGCTGTGGAATGCCTTCAAACGCTGCACGAGTGACTGGTCCGTGGACGAGCGGCGTTCCATGTTCTACCGGACGGCCTGCAGGGCGTACCGCTTGCCGGATCTGGCGGTGCAGTGCGACGGCATCGCCATGCCGCCGCGCTAGATCGAGGAATTCTCGTGCGCAATAGACGCGAGCGAATGCAGTGCCCGGCCTTCGTGGCCGAGGCCCGGAGCTCTCTGCTGGTGTTGCCATCGGTCCTGGCCAAGGACGCTCAAGAACTGCTGGCGCCGGATGTGTCCATCATCGCCGAGTCGGGCGTATCGGGCGTGTCGGGCTGTGGCGTGTTGTCCTGGTTTGGTCTCTACCAGCCGCGCAGCCCGCCGCCGCAATTGACGCAGCACATCGACGAAGAGGTTGTCCAACTCCTGGGCTCGCCGGAGATGGCGGTGCGCTCGCGACGTGGCGCTTCGAGCCCATGCATGCCACACCTGCGCCATGGTAGCGGCCGATACGGCGCGGATGGGCCGCGTGGCCAGGGACATCAACTGAAAGTGGACTGAAAGGACTGCCATGATCCGTATGCACATGATCCGCCGTTGGGCCTATGCCACGGTGCTGCCTGCCGGCCTCGCCCTGTTGACCGCGTCGTGGTGCGGTGCCCAGGCGAGATGGCCGATGGAAAAACCGATGACGCTGATCGTGCCCTGGCCGGCCGGCTCAAGCTTCGACATCGTCGGCCGCGTGGTCGGGGAGGGCATCCAGCGCAAGTACGGCAACACCGTGGTGGTGGAGAACCGCACGGGCGCGTCTGGAAACATCGGCCAGGCAACGGTTGCACGCGCCAAGCCCGATGGTTACACGTTCATCGTGACGACGCCTGGGCCGGCGGCCAACAACGTGCTGACCTTCAAGTCACTGCCCTACGACCCGCTCACCGATTTCAGCTACATCGGCTTGACCAACCGCGACCCATCCGTGCTGGTGGTCCGCAGCAGCTTGAAGGTGGACAGCTTCAAAGATTTCGTTGTCTATGCGAAAGCCCATCCGGGCCAGGTGCGCATGGGCAGTCCGGGGAGCGGCACCTACTCGCACATGACCCAGCTCGCACTGCAGGATCTGGCCGATGTGGAGTTCAACATCGTGCCGTACAGGGGGCCGCCGCAGGTGCTGCAGGACCTGTTGGGCGGGCACCTGGATGCGGGCATGGCGCTGATCGGCAACTTCATGGTGCAGATTCGAGCGGGCCAGCTCAAGGTGCTGGCCGTGTTTGGCGACAAGCGCGATCCGTCGCTGCCGAATGTGCCCACACTGATCGAGCAGGGCTATCAATTCTCGTCTCAGCCGTGGACCGGCATCCAAGGCCCCAAGGGCTTGCCTCGGGAGATCGTTGTCGAGATGAACAAGACCGTGAACGAGATCCTGCGCGAGCCGGCCGTCGTTGCCAAGCTGGCGGCACTGGGCATGACGGCCGCGACGTCGACGCCTGAGGAATTCGAAAAGCTCGTGCGCGCCGAGGTCGACAAGTGGCGCCCCATCGTCGTCAAACACAAGGTGTCCGCAGAATGAACAAGCCATACAGCCCGCTGCGCGTCAAGGGCCGTGCCATGCGCAGGAAGCTCGTAGGAGACGCCTATGCCGACAAGCTTGACCAGGATCTCTACGCCGATCCCATCATGGAGAAGTTCGCAGAGCTCACGCAGGAGATGCTGTTCGGCACACTATGGGCGCGGCCAGGCCTGGACCTGAAGACCCGCACACTGGTGACACTGATTTCCGATGCTGCTACGGGCCGCACGACGGAGCTGAAGGTGCATCTGCGCTTCGCGCGAAACCACGGCTGGAGCGAGGACGAACTGGTCGAAGCCTTGCTGCACCTGCTGGGCTATGTCGGCGCACCGCTGGTTCGCGAGGCGGTCATCGCGGCGAAGGAGACCTTTGCCGAGATGCGGGCCGAAGCGTCGTGATTCTGCGTTTGCCTCGCCCCGTTCATGAAACCCGCACGCGGGTTCCCAAAAATCGCCTTGGACGCCTCTTGGCACCGATCGCTAGACTTTTCCCGCACCCTCTACCGTCGCAATTGACGGCCGGATCGGGGATCCAGCCAACCTTCCCGTCTCAGGAGACACAGCATGTTGAAGATGACCGCAGCCGTCATGTACGAACAGGGCCTGCCCGCGCCCTACATCCAGAGCCGACCATTCCGGATCGAGGAGGTCGAACTTGACGGGCCTGGCGATGGCGAGGTGCTGGTCGAAGTGCGCGGCGCGGGCATCTGCCATTCCGACCTGTCGGTAGTTGAAGGCCTGCGCAAGCGGCCACTGCCCATCGTCGGCGGGCATGAGGGCGCTGGCATCGTGCGCGAGGTCGGTCGCGGAGTGAAGGGCCTGGCACCCGGCGACCATGTGGCCATGGCTGGCGTGGCTGGCTGTGGCCAGTGCCGCACCTGCCTGGCAGGCAGGCCTGGTCTGTGCCAGGCGGTCAGCGGCGCGCGATCGGAGGGCATTTTGGCCACCGGCTCGCGCCGGCTTCGCCTGGCTGATGGTGGCCGGCTCAACCACTACAGCGGTATCTCGGTCTATGCGCAATATGCGGTCGTGGCGCCGCAATCGCTGGTCAAGATCAACAAGGAGGTGCCATTGGACGTCGCTGCGCTGTTCGGCTGCGCAGTGGTGACCGGGGCCGGCGCGGTGTTCAACAGCGCCCAGGTGAAGCCCGGGGCCCGTGTGGCCATCATCGGTCTGGGCGGCGTCGGCCTCACGGCCGTCATGGCGGCGCGAGAGGCCGGCGCGTCGCAGATCATCGGCATCGATGTACTGCCCGGCAAGTTCGACCTCGCACGTGCGGTGGGCGCAACCGATTGCGTGGATGCGCGCGACCCTGACGCGGTGCAGAAGGTGCTCGATCTGACGGACGGCGGCGTGGATCATGCGTTCGAGATCTCGGGCAACCTGAACGCTCTGGACATGGCACAGGCCATCGGGGTGCGCGGCGGCGAGGTGATCGGCGTGGGCGTAGGCAAGAGTTCCGCCGCCTTCTCCATCCCTCATCTGGCCTGGGTCTGCGAGGAACGGGTGCTGCGTGGCTCGTTCATGGGCGGCGGCGTCCCGCAGGAAGACATTCCCAGGTACGTCGACATGTATCTGGGCGGGCGGCTGCCGGTGGACAAGCTGCGCAGCGAACACATCGGCTTCGAGCGGCTGAATGAAGGCTTCGACCTGCTGCAGGGTGGCGGCGTCGTGCGCCAGATCCTGTTGCCGCACGGGCTTTGAAGCCCCGGCCTTTGTGGGATTCGATGACCTGATCGCACTCCGGGGTGGCCACGTCGCGGTGGGCCCTTGGGCAGCCAAAGGCCGGGAGCATTGCGGAGATGACTTGCCGGTCAGGGACTCGCCATCTTTCTGCCGTTGGCTTCTGCGGTCGCCAGTTCCTTGGGCGTCAAGACGAAGGAAGGATTGTCGGCCAGCAGTTCGACGGTCACATCGATGAAGGCGCGTACGCGTGCTGGTTGAGCGGAGCGGCTGCCGTAGTACACAAAGACGCTGGATTTGTCGGCCACGTGCTTGACGAGCAACGGTACCAGGCGCCCTGCCCGGATGTGCGAAGCGGCGGCCACACTGGTCAGTAGCCCGATCACATGCCCGGCCAGTACCGCTTCTGTCTCCAGCGCTTCGTCGTTGACAGTCATCGCCGGGACGACGTGATGCTCGCTCATCGAGCCGTCGCTGGTTTTTACGAACCAGGGCAGTACGCGTCCCGTGCCCGAATTCCGGAAGGCGCTGCAGCGATGCTTGGTCAGGGCGTCGAGGCTGTCCGGAGCTCCATGGCGGCTGAGGTAGTCAGGTGAAGCGCAAATGATGAGCTGCAGAGAAAACAGCCTGCGCGCAATGACACCGTCGGCGGGAGATGCTCCTACACGAAAGCCGACATCGACCCGATCTTCCACCCAGTTCCCAATGCGGTCGTCCAGTTGTACATCGGGCTGAACCTCCGGGTAGCGTCGACAAAACTGGTCGAGAAGGGGCCAGAGCACTGGTGAAAAAACAGAGTTCGGCCCCACGATGCGCAACGGCCCTTCAATGCCCTCCTTGGCTTCACGGGCCATCTGAAGCGCCCGTTGCAGCCCGAGCAACGGGGGCTGTGCAGCTTCGAGAAACTGTCGCCCCTCGTCGGTGAGCGACATGCTGCGCGTGGTCCGGTGGAACAGCCGCACATCCAGGTGTTTCTCCAACTGGGCGAGTGCCTGACTGGCTGCTTGCGGCGTCATCCCTTGCGAAGCCGCCGCCTGCCTCAGGCTGCCTAGTTCTGCGGTCTTCACAAAGGTGGCAATGGAACGTAGTTCGTTGATGGGCATTGAAGCTTTTCCTTCGGCCGATTATCAACCTCGACTTTGCAGTGCTTCAAGTCCGCATGGACTAGTGCATTGCGAAAGGGCGCCCTAAAGTTGGTGAACGCTCGACCATGAAGATCAATTTCAAAATTCACGACAAGGTGATCCCAGCTGTTTTGATCGACAGCGAAACCACGCGCGAGTTCGTCTCGCTGCTTCCGTTGACGATCACCATGTTCGATTTCCTCAAGAGGGAGAAATTCGGCGCTCTGCCCAAGGCCCTTTCGTGCGATGAAGGGATTCGAACCCGGAGTTTCGAGGCGGGTGACATCGTCTATTGGGCGCCTGCGGCGGACATCGCGATCTTCCATGACGATGCGCGTCAGGATGTCACGGGCGGCGTGCATGTGCTCGGCAAAATCGGTGCTGGTGCTGGTGCTGGTGCTGGTGCTGGTGCTTTCGCGACGCCCGGCCCCGTGCAAGTGACCGTGGAACTTGCACTGCAGGATTGCAGCGAATCTGGCATGTCCCGTGCCGGACTGCTCAACACGGGGAGGCGCTGAAGCCGTATTGCTCGCCTTGCTTACAGAGGTACCACTGTCGGGGCGGTCTTGATGGGCGCCGTGCAGGTCGTACAAGCACAGCCCGCTTCATTGGCAAGCTCGGCTTGGTCGAGGGCGATCCAGACGAATTCGATCGACATGGTGGAGTTCGTGCGCATCCCTGCTGGCAGCTTCCTGATGGGCTCGAGGGATGGCGCTCCCGAGGCGCACAGCAGCGAAAAGCCCGTGCATCGCGTGACCATCACCAAGCCCTTCTACATGGCCACATGGGCCGTTTCGAAGTTACGCAGGTGCAATAGGTCTTCGTGATGGGCAGCAACCCGTACACGCAGCCGCGCTCCAACCCCTATTGCGACCTTCCCGGCATGGCGGCGCGAATCACGAAGCCAATGCACCCAGCCACCGTCTCATGGAACGATGCACTGGAATACGTCCAACGCCTCAACGAGAAGGAAGGCGGCGCCCGCTATCGTTTGCCGACCGAGGCGGAATGGGAATATGCCGCCCGGGCGGGACCGTGACCGCCTACCCGTTTGAGGACCAAGCCAGCCAATTGGGTCGCTACGCGTGGCACGGTGAGAGCTTTGACACAGGCGGCACGCATCCCGTCGGGCAGAAGCCCGCCAATCCTTGGGGTCTTCACGACATTCACGGCAACGTCTGGGAGTGGGTGCAGGATCGGTACGATCCTCGCTACTACGCCAGCAACCCGGCCGTCGATCCACACAAGGCCCGGCCTCCGGAAGCGAACGCGTGGTGCGCGGCGGCAGTTGGCACGGCACCGGCGACGGATGGCGCTCGGCCTCCCGGCGCTCCTATGAACCGCGGTACCGCGGCATCAGCATCGGACTGCGGCTGGTTTGTGAAGTCGAGTGGGCGTTTTATACGGGCGGCAGCCGACGGCCTGCATCGCATCTGATCACGTTCAGTCTTGCAGTCAAGGGCGATCGGAACCTCAGGGGAGATCCGGACAGATCACCGTTGTCGAATCTGCTGGGCCAACACACGCTCGCGCGCATTGAGCATTTCGGCACCTGCTTCTGCTTCTTTCTGGCTGCCTGCGTCGTGCGCAACTTGCCCGTCAGTTCCGACTCCGGAAGCTCCGAGTTCTTGGAGGACTCGGTGGCCAACAAGGTGATTCGAAAGCTCTGGGATCTGAGTTGAAGTCAAAGAACATCGGCCGTGCTAAGGACCAGCAAGCACAGCTTGTCAGTCTTTCAAGGAGGTATGGACTATTCGAAGCAAGAGTACGAACCTAAAGTCGCGAGAGGGTCGGCAGCTCCAGTCGACCGGCCACATGATGAAGGAGCGGCGTACATCATGGCATTCCCTGACAAGATCACGATCTCCCGCCGCGGCCTGCTGCAGGCCGGCGCGGCTTCTGCGGCGGTGCCGGCACTGGTCACGGCGCCCGCGGCTCAGGCAGTTGGCTCCAGTGCTACGACGTCCATGCCTGTGACACTGAGCGTCAACGGCAAGACACACCGCCTCACGCTGGACACCCGCACGACCTTGCTCGATGCGTTGCGAGAGCATCTGCACCTCAGCGGCACCAAGAAGGGCTGCGACCACGGTCAGTGCGGCGCATGCACCGTGATGCTCGATGGCCGACGGATCAACTCCTGCCTCACGCTCGCCGTGATGCACGAAGGCGCGAAGGTGATCACGATCGAAGGCCTCGGCACACCCGGCAATCTGCATCCGATGCAGGCGGCCTTCGTCAAGCATGACGGGTACCAGTGCGGCTACTGCACGCCGGGACAGATCTGTTCGGCCGTGGGCATGCTGGGCGAGATCGCCCAGGACATCCCGAGTCACGTCAGCGCCGATCTGACGGCGAAGCCGCGGCTCACGACCGTCGAGTTTCGCGAACGCATGAGCGGCAACATCTGTCGCTGCGGTGCCTACAGCAACATCGTCGAGGCGATCTCCGAAGTGGCGGAGGTGAAAGCATGAGAGCCTTTACCTATGAGCGAGCCACGTCGCCCGCTCAGGCTGTCGCGGCGGCTGCACGCACATCAGGCGCAAGATTTATTGCCGGCGGCACCAATCTGCTCGACCTGATGAAGCTGGAGATCGAAACGCCCGGCCACCTGATCGACGTCAACGGCCTGGGCTTCGACAAGGTCGAGAGCATGCCCGACGGCGGCCTGCGCATCGGCGCGCTGGTGCGCAACACCGACCTCGCCGCGAACCAGCGCGTGCGGCGCGACTATGGCGTGCTGTCGCGCGCCTTGCTTGCGGGCGCATCGGCGCAGTTGCGCAACAAGGCGACCACCGCGGGCAACCTGCTGCAGAGAACGCGCTGCCCGTACTTCTACGACACCAACCAGGCATGCAACAAACGTCAGCCCGGAAGCGGCTGTTCGGCGATCGATGGGTTCAGCCGGCAGCATGCGGTGATCGGCGCGAGCGACGCGTGCATTGCGACCCAGCCGAGCGACATGGCCGTCGCGATGCGCGTGCTCGATGCGGGTGTGGAGGCGATGCGCGCCGACGGCTCGCGCCGCACGATCCCGATTGCCGACTTCCACAAACTGCCCGGCGCCACGCCGCATGTAGAGACTGCGCTCGCCCCCGGGGAACTGATCACCGCGGTCCGGCTGCCGGCGCCTGTGGGCGGCAGGCACATTTATCACAAGGTTCGCGATCGCGCCTCTTATGCGTTCGCGCTGGTGTCGGTCGCTGCGATCGTGCAGCGCGACGGCACTGGGCGCATCGCACTCGGCGGCGTGGCGCACAGACCGTGGCGCGTCGAAGCGGCAGAGCGCGAGTTGCCCCGCGGTGCAGCGGCCGCCACTGCCGTGCTGCTTGCCGACGCCAAACCGACCGAACAGAACGCCTTCAAGGTGACGCTGGTCGAACGCACCCTTGATGCGGTGCTGACAGATGCGAGGAGCTGAGCGATGAAATTCGACACACCCGCCACCACGAACCCGATCGACCAGCTCAAGGTGATTGGCCAGCCGCTGGACCGCATCGACGGCAAGCTCAAGACCACGGGCACGGCGCCCTACGCCTACGAGCGCCATGACGTCGCGCCTGACGCGGCGTACGGCTACATCGTCGGCTCGGCCATCGCCAAGGGTCGCATCGCATCCATCGACCAGAGCCAGGCCAAGGCAGCGCCCGGCGTGATCACCATCGTCACCGCCGAGAACGCCGGCAAGCTGGGCAAGGGCACCTGGAATATCGCCAGATTGCTGGGGGGGCCAAACGTCGATCACTACCATCAGGCGATCGCGATGGTCATCGCCGAGACTTTCGAGCAGGCGCGCGCCGCCGCGCAGTTGCTGCGCGTCGAGTACGCCCGTGCGGAAGGCGACTTCGATCTCGTCAGCGCGAAGGCATCGACGGACAAGCGCACCACCGACAACAACAGGACCGTCGGCGATTTCGCCGACGCGTTCGGCAAGGCCGAGGTGAAGCTCGACGAGACTTACACAACGCCCGACCACTCGCACGCCATGATGGAGCCGATGGCCACGACTGCCGCATGGCGCGCAGACAAGCTTACGGTCTGGACGTCGAATCAGATGATCGACTGGAGCCGGTCCGACCTGGCAACGACGCTGGGCATTGCCAAGGACGACATCCGCCTCGTCTCGCCGTTCATCGGTGGCGGCTTCGGCGGGAAGCTTTTTCTGCGTGCCGATATCGTGCTGGCCGCCGTCGGCGCCCGCATGGTGCGGCGTCCCGTGAAGGTGGCGCTGCAGCGGCCGCTGGTGGCCAACAACACCACCCACCGGCCGGCGACCATCCAGCGCATCCGCATCGGCGCCACGCGGCAGGGGAAGATCGTGGCCATCGGACACGAGAGCTGGTCCGGCAATCTGGTCGGCGGCAAGCCGGAAAACGCGGTGCAGCAGACCCAACTGCTCTATGCCGGGGAGAACCGCTTGACGGGCACCCGGCTGGCGTCGCTCGATCTCCCCGAAGGCAATGCGATGCGCGCACCGGGCGAGGCGCCGGGCCTGATGGCGCTCGAGATCGCCATCGACGAACTGGCCGAGAAGCTCGGCATGGACCCGGTGGAGCTTCGCGTGCTCAACGACACGCAAGTGGATCCCGCGAATCCGAACCGCCGCTTCTCCCAGCGCCGCCTCGTCGAATGCCTGCGCACGGGTGCGCAGCGTTTCGAATGGGCGCAGCGCAGCGCGAAACCCGCGCAACGGCGCGAGGGCCGCTGGTGGATCGGCACGGGCCTGGCGTCCGCCTTCCGCAACAACCAGGTCATGAAATCGGGCGCCCGCGTGCGGCTCGATGGGCGCGGCGTGGTGAGCGTGGAAACCGACATGACCGACATTGGCACGGGCAGCTACACCATCATCGCCCAGACCGCGGCGGAGATGATGGGCGTGCCCATCGACAAGGTGGTCGTGCGGCTCGGTGACTCGTCCTTTCCGGTGTCCGCAGGCTCCGGTGGACAGTGGGGTGCGAACAGCTCGACTGCGGGCGTGTACGCTGCCTGCATGAAGCTGCGCGAGGCCGTGGCGCAGCGCGCGGGGCTCGATACGGCCACTGCGACCTTCGCGGAAGGTATGGTGCGCGCCGGCGGACGCAACCTGTCGCTCGCCTCGGTGGCAGGTGAGGGCGGCATCCTCGTCGAGGACGCCATCGAGTTCGGTGACCTCGCCAAGCAATATCAGCAGTCCACCTTCGGCGCACATTTCGTCGAGGTGGCCGTGGATGCGTACACCGCCGAGGTGCGCGTGCGGCGCATGCTGGCCGTGTGTGCGGCGGGGCGCATTCTCAACCCGAAGTCGGCACGCAATCAGGTCATCGGCGGCATGACGATGGGCGTCGGCGCGGCGCTGATGGAAGAGCTTGCGGTGGACAAGCGCCTGGGCTTTTTCGTCAACCATGACCTGGCCGGCTACGAAGTGCCGGTGCATGCTGACATCCCGCACCAGGAGGTAGTCTTCCTGGAAGAGACCGATCCCATGTCCTCGCCGATGAAGGCCAAGGGCGTCGGCGAACTCGGCATCTGCGGCGTCGGCGCGGCGGTGGCGAATGCGATCTACAACGCGACGGGCGTGCGCGTGCGCGACTACCCGGTCACGCTCGACAAGCTGCTGGGACATATGCCGTCCCTCAATGTCTGAATTCCCAGCCAGCCCTTTCTCGAATCAATGCCAAGCAAGAAGGAAAGCCGATCATGGCGATGAAGCTTCGCGGCTATGCCGCGCATTCCCCGGAGTCCCCTCTGCGTCTCTTTCAGTTCGATCGGCGCGAGCCACGTGCCACGGACGTGGTGATCGATATTCTGTATTGCGGCGTATGCCATTCGGATATCCATAACGCCCGCAACGACTGGGGCGGCGCCAACTACCCGATGGTGCCGGGCCATGAGATCGTCGGCCGCGTCACGCAGGTCGGCGCCGAGGTGACCCGCTTCAGGGTTGGCGATGCCGTCGGAGTCGGCTGCATGGTCGATTCCTGCCAGCACTGCAAGGCCTGCGCGCGCGGACTCGAGCAGTACTGCGAAAACGGCAATACGCTGACGTACAACGACGTCGATCCCCGCGATGGCATGCCGACTTTTGGTGGCTACTCGGAGCGTATCGTGGTTTCGGAGAAGTTCGTCGTGAAGGTGCCTGACGGCCTCGATCTCGCCGGTGCGGCGCCTTTGCTGTGCGCTGGCATCACGACCTGGTCGCCGCTGCGCCATTGGAAAGTTGGCCCCGACAGCAAGGTCGCCGTCGTCGGTCTGGGTGGCCTTGGACACATGGCGTTGAAGCTGGCAAAGGCGATGGGTGCGGAGGTCACGCTGTTCACGCGATCGGCAGGCAAGGAAGACGATGCGCGCCGTCTCGGCGCTGACCACATTGTGTTGTCGACCGATGCTGTACAGATGGCCGCTGCACAAAACACGTTCGACCTGATTGTCGATACCGTGCCCTATGTGCATGACGTCAATCCTTACCTGAGCACGCTGGCCGTCAGCGGGACGCTGGTGCTCGTGGGCTATCTGGGCCCGCTGGAGCCGGTGCTCAACAGCGCACCGATGGTGATGAATCGAAAGGCGGTCGCCGGCTCGTTGATCGGTGGCCTGCCCGAGACGCAGGAGATGCTGGACTTCTGCGGCCAGCACGGCATCACCTCGGACATCGAAGTGATTCGAATGGAGCAAATCAACGCATCCTTCGAGCGAATGCTCAAGAGCGATGTGAAGTATCGCTTTGTCATCGACATGTCGTCGCTGCGGGCGCCCGAGAACCGATAGAAGGAACGATCTTGAAATCTCTCGCCATGACCGCGATTTCTCTCTCGATGGCCGCTTCAGCGTTTGCGCAGAGCGACAAAAGTCTGCAGATCTCCCGCAACGGGTCCCAAGCGTCTGCCAAGGGTCCCGTTGAGTATTTCACGGGAACCGTCAGGGTCGACCCGCTGTTTCCTAGGCCTAATGGAACGACCCATGCAACCGGCTCGTACGTAACCTTTGAGCCCGGCGCACGAACGGCCTGGCATACCCACCCAGTCGGCCAGACCCTGGTCGTGACGGCGGGTGTGGGTCGCGTTCAGCGCTGGGGTGATCCGGTGCAGGAGATCCGGCCCGGTGACGTGGTCTGGATCCCGGCCGGTCAGAAGCATTGGCACGGTGCAGCCCCGACAACGGCCATGACACACATGGCCATCACGGAGTTGTTAGACGGCAAAGCCGTTGACTGGCTGGAGAAGGTCAGCGATGCGCAGTACCTGCCAGAGCCAGTCCGACCGTGAGTAGTTGAGATGGGGGCTCGAGTCTCCTCCCTCGTCAATGCGGGCGCAGGTGTGCCTCACCAACCGAACTTTTCTTGTGCTCGGGGGCGGCTCGCTGCCCGCAACGCTGCTGCACAACGCTCCGATCACTGGTCGCACAATCCGCCTTGACCCTTGGCGTCTGGATTGCGGCATGTGCAAATGTTGCCATCTGCCTTGCCTGCGGGGCCACCGCGAGGCGCCGGCAGTCAGGCGCGTGAACTGGCCGATGTGCACGGCGTACGTGCCTTCGAAGGCCTTCGTCACGCATGTGGCGGGCCCGGAAATTACTCATTGGCAACGTGTTTCGCGCAGGTGGGCGGAACACCGATCGCGGGCACCGGAGGGACGGCATGAGCGCGGAAGAAAGAAAATCCTCATCGAGGCCTCGGCCGAATCGACCGCCTTCCAGCGCTAGGCCTCGCGCGGCGTCGCCGACAGCGCGCTTGATGCGCTGAAGAGGGCGGGCATGATCGTTTCTGAACTGCCCTCTGACGAAATGACGAAGCGTCGCGAAGAAGTGGAGCCTGTTGTCGATAAGTACTCAGCCTCGGTGGGGGCCACCGTCGAGGAGCTTATGGCGGAGATCGAGAAGACGCAAAGATAGGTGGCGATGCAGATCGGAAGATCGATTGCCGGCAGCGACACATGGGCTGTGAGGGAGCAAACGCACCATGCCTGTCCGATGGGATCGGATTCGCAGTGATCTCCTCGAGCCACATTCCCTCGGTCGCCACATCTGTTCGAACGTCTCGATGAACCGCGCCGCGCCGGTCTTCTCGCCAGTCACAAGCATGTCGCCGCTGATGCGGACGAGCCGTGATATTCCGAGAATCATCAAGCGTTGGGAGTGTCGGTGTTCTGTACGCTTCGTGGGAGTGGACACATTGATGTCCGAAGCCTGCGCAATGCCGCCGTCCGAGCCGATGTATGGGCGATGTAGGCGTGCTCCAGTTCCAATTCGGCCAAGTCCGTTTGAGCTCTCCGCGGTGCATCCATTTCATGACGCAATAAGCCAAGAAGATGCACAACTCCGCAATTGCTATGGGACGTTGCCAAAGATGGACAGGAAGTCAAGCTCCGTGTCAGCGGCCAGTGGATGCTCAATAGCAGTTCGCCCATCGCTGCAGGGCGGCCGATCCGCGTACTCGACGACTGGTGTGAATCTATCCGGGACATCCCTTCTGCTATCCGAGTCGGCGGCAATGCCCGCGCGCATTGACTGTTGTCATCGCGGCGCTACGTCGAGGGTAATCGCAGGCAACGAGTTCCGTGTCTTCGATCCTGTGACAAGTCCCGCTCTTTCTTTAGCTGAGCACCTGCTCACCCAGGGGCTTGGGATGGAGTTCGCGCAGCCATTGTGGCGCGATCGAATCCAACCCTGGAGACAGCTCGGTGCGCGCTCCGTCATCAAGTTCGTGTTCCTGCGCGAAAAAGCGGCATGCACCGTTCGATCGAGAGGTTTGATTCATAAGTCCAGCTCACAAGTGCATGCGGACCGGTGGGCTTACTCAAAGCGGACTGTGTCCGTACGATTGCTCGCTGTCATTCACTTTGCGTGAACGCTTTACCGGGCGAGCGGCGGGTGACCAGGCTGAATCTTCAGAGGAACAGAATGTGATTGCTTCCCTTGCCACCACACTTCTTGTCGTGGGCGCTACCGGAAACATCGGTCGGTTGGTCGTTGCCGAGGCGCTTCGAGAGGGATATCGCGTACGTGCTTTGGTGCGCGATAGCGCCAAGGCACGCCAGATGCTCCCGCCGCAAGCGGAATTGTTCATGGGTGATGTCACACGACCGAATGCTCTGCATGGCGTACTCGACGGCGTCGATGCCATCGTGTTTACGCTGGGCTCTGGCGGCGATGGCAGTAGTGCCAAGGACATCGACTATGGCGGCGTCCGCAACGTATTGGCGGCGTTGGGCGATCGCAAGCCACGTATTGCACTCATGACGGCCATTGGTGTGACCAAACGCGTCGACGCGCGCCTAGGTCCTCTCGAAGGCCATGACTGGAAGCGGCGCTCGGAGCGACTGGTACGTGCCAGCGGATGTCCGTACACGATTGTGCGTCCCGGCTGGTTCGACTACAACGCGGCCGACCAGCACCGCTTGGTGCTGCTGCAGGGTGATACCCGCTGGGCCAGCGATCCCAGCGACGGTGTGGTTGCGCGGCAGCAGATCGCCGAAGTGTTGGTACGTAGTCTTTCGTCTGCCGCTGCCGGCCAGAAGACCTTCGAGCTTGTCGCGGAGCGGGGGGAGGCGACCCATGACTTCGACGCGCTGTTTGCTCCTCTGGAGTCCGATCGGACCGGCTCGCTGGATGCCGTGCGCGACAAAAACAATATGCCTCTGGCAGAGGAGCCCGCTTGGGTTCGTGAGGATCTGGCCACCCGACTTGGTGGTTAGAACTTGGTGGTTGGTTAATAAGGCAACGCGACATGCGAGCCTCGACTAGGCTGCTTCGTGCGGATTCTGGTGTGTTGATTTCCACTCGGAAGTACCTCAGCCTGCCATGGAGCCTCGACGCATTTGCGCGGGCCACGCACATGTGCATCGGGCAAGGGCTTGAAGCTACGCGGGCAGCGTTCGATGAAAAGCGGGGTCAAAGGGATAAAGGGATACGGAAATCAACAACCCACAGGGTCAAGCGAGCATCTTGGAGGAGCGCTGGCTGGCGACGTATCGGCGCCGATTCGTCGGCGTTGCCGTCATGGCGCTGACAGCACTCGGCCGGTGGCGAAAAGAACTCCAATGCTTGATTTGAACGAAGTCGCGATGTTTGTGCAGGTGGCGCGCAGCGGCAGTTTCGTCGCGGCGGCGCGGCAACTGAGGATGCCGTCGGCTACGGTGAGCCGGCGCGTCCAGCAGCTCGAGGCGCGGTTGGGCACGCGGCTGATGCATCGCTCGACCCGCAAGCTCACGTTGACCAGTGCCGGCGAATCCTTTCACGAGCGCTGCTGTCCGGCGGTCGAGGAACTCATCGAAGCGAGCCAACTGTATGTGGCAGGCAGTGCTGGGCCGAGCGGCACTGTGCGAGTGGCCGCGCCGACTAGCTTCTTTGATTTCTTGCAGATGAAATGGGTCGAGACGTTCCTGACCGAGCATCCTCTGGTGCGGCTCGACTTCGTGTTCAGCGATGATCCGCCGGTCAATCTCGTTGCGGACCGCATCGACGTCGCATTTTGGGGCGAGCCCTCGCAGGACTGCTGCTATGTCGCCCGAAGAATCCTCGCGAACTATGGTGCTCTTGATTTGACCGCCAGCCCCGCCTATCTGGCGACGCATGGCACACCCACCACGCTGGAAGACTTGAGCAAGCACGAGTGCGTGGTGCGGCCCGACGCCAGCGGCTACGCCACTTGGCGTCTGCAGCACCTGGGCGGTGCAGAGAAAGAAGTGCGTGTGAGAGGGCGCTTCAATAGCAACGCGCAGGGAGCGCTGCGCAGGGCAGCGTGCGCCGGCTTCGGTATTGCCGCACTGCCGTCCTTCCTGACGGCGTCCGATATTGCCGCTGGCCGGCTGGTGCAGGTGCTCCCGCAGTACAAGCAGGCCGGCTGCGGCATGAGCGTCGTCTATCCCAGTCGTCAGCAGCCTTCGCCAGCGGTGACGGCGTTTGTCGACATGGTTGTGGAGAAGTTGAGCGTGCAATGAGCTCATTCTCTCTCCATGAGGCGATTTGCATCATTGAAAGATGAGCGGATGTACTTCCGCTTTTTCAAACCAATAGAAATATCTGATGATCGGCTTGAATTTGAAGGCGCACACCTTGTGTCGCCCAAAATCGCCGACGACCACACTATTATCCAAGCCCACTTAGGTGGGTGGGGGACATGACGCGTTTCGGCTCTCACACCGCAATCGCTATTCCTGTCCCCTTGGGGTACAGGGTACCGTCGCGCTCATGGTGCAACCTCGCGCTCGGGCGGGGCCGGCGGCAAACGCATTGACAACTGATGGACCATTTTTCTGACCTGTGTCGCCTCGTCATCGGTGAACGCCTCCAAGAGGCTTTCCAGTTCCGAGGCCTTTTGCCCGGTTCTCAATCCTGCGACCATGGCCCATGCAGCACCTAACTTTGCGCCATCCGCGAGGTTCTCGATGTTGCGTGAGTAGACCGCAGACAGTTGTGTCAACTGATGAGCATCGCCAGTCTGGAGAGCCAGTTCCTGAAGTTTTTCCACTGAGGCTTGCAAGCGCTCGACGCCTTGAGCGCGAAGCGCCGGGTCGATTGCTGCTGCGTCGTCGAGTGCTTCTGAGCTGTGATCGGCTTCATCTTGAGCGAGAAACCGTTGTGCGGCGGGAGCTCCGGCATTGGCTGCATCGGATAGCAACTGCTTCAATTCGCGCGCATTCTTGGGAGGAATACCCTGGCAAATTTCACTGTCGATCCATGTCGAGTCCCCATCAGAACACCGCATGGCAATCGAAACTTTGGCGTACAGATCGTCGGCCGACGAGGCTCTGAAATACTGCGGATCGGGCTCGGTGTGAGCCAAGGCGACGGTCGCGGGACTCGTCGTCGATGCAGATGCAGTAACAGATTCTTGCCCGATTGAAACGGGCCGATAGGCCACCGAAGGCCGTGCAACTGACGCTTGCGTGCTGTTGCCGTTTGATGTGGCGACACCACCGCTGTCGACTCTCGTTGTGAGAGCAATAACACCTGCCGAGACCAGCAGCAACGCGGTGAGCGCCAAGGTCGCCTTGAATGGCAAAGCCCGCTTCTTGTTCAGAAAGATTTTTGATCTTCGATTCGCGGTGTTGTCGAGTGTGTAGATCTTTGTCATTTTTGGTGACGACAGGCCGAAGCTAATTGCTTCGACTCTGTCTGCGATGCCCCATTTGTCTTGTGGTGGTCCGGGATGGACTCCTGTCAGGGATGCTGCACAGGGCGCGCTGTTGGGACTCTGTTCAATGGCTCCCCTTCCAGGGCGCCCATCTTCACGAGCGTCTGGGCGATGTCCCATGCCATCTGCCTTGCATATGTCTGGGAATTGTCCATGTCGCGCTTCGCTGAAATCAGCGTCTGCTGATCCAATTGGCACCGTTGGTCGTGCAAGTGCGAACAGTTGTGCGCGTTGTAGTTGTTTTGGGCGGCGATCAGTGTGGCGTTCGCGTCCTTGATGTCCTGGAGCGCAGACGTAAGGTTCGTCTTCTGAGACTCGAAGGCACTCACGTCCCCGTTGAGCGCGCTTTTTCTGCTCGACGGGAGTCCATTTGCGCGGCTGTCGGCGTCGTTGTGTGTGCCGATGATCTTGCTCGCGATCGGTGCTGTGATCCATCGGCAGGTGGTTGACGCCCCGATAACACTGCCGGCTCTAACCACTGCCAACGCAATGTTGGTCTTGCTGATGGGGGTGGTCGCTGGACTCCAGGACACCAAGGCGCCCGAGGTTGCCGAACCGCAAAGCGTGCTGACAATATTTCCCCAATCGGCCGCACTCACGCGACCCGGGTTATTGACGAAATGGCCGATCAACGTGTTGAGCGCTCCCCATGAACCCCATGCCCCCGCAGCAGCGGCGCCATACACCACGTTCTGCCATTGTTGCTGAGTCATCGCCTGCGATACCAAGGGCAGAGCCGCGATTGTCGATACCACAATTGCTTTTTTAAAGGACTTCATTTTGATTTCTATGGAGAATTAAGAAATAAGTAACTGCAACGCCAAAATAACAGAGAGGCGTAGAAATGACGCTCGCGAATGCTACGGTGCTTGGTCGGGTGGCTCCATTTACAGCTCGATTATTTTTTGATAACTGTATGGAGATCAAACGAGCAACTGTATTGGTAATGTGATTTGATTTGCGATGGGACCAAGGCACTCAAGGCGGCGCAAGAGCGCGCCCAGCACTTTTCAGCTGTTTTGATGTTTTGGAGCGCGATGGCCCTTGTACTTTTCTTGGGGGTAGTGCGCGTGTGATGTCGTTCGATGCCGCTAGGTGGCCCGGTCGGGACTCAAAGGGTGCGGAGACAAGAATGCGCGTGTCAGAGGGATGTCAACGGCAACGCGCAAGAGGTGCTGCGCGAGGCCGTTTGCGCTGGCGTCGGCGCCGCTCAATCCGCACGACCTCTGTCATCGTCTCTGCTTGCCCCCGTGCCGAAGGCAAATGAGGCTGATACGGTCGAGAGCGGATTTGTCGATTTCGCGGCAGCTGCCAGGTCGCCAAGCCGTTGATTTCAACAGTACCAAGGTTTTCTTGTTTCTGGCGCTTTGTTATCCGCTTGATTGGTACGCCAAGGCAGCCATGAGCCCTCATGAGGTTCGGTTCGCGCAGTATTTGCAGAGCGGCTGCTGATTTCCACCTCGAAGCGCCCCCAGTTTTCCATGAGGCCCTGATTCGCGCGCGGTGCACAACCTGCCTGATCAACAACGGCCAAAAGACACTTCGGCGAGTCAGAACTCGATGAAAAATGAGGATGGATCGAGCGCCGAAATCCGCGATCCGCAACCTGACGGCGCTATCGCGCGCAACAGCGTTCGAAGAGTGGCTTCGCCACCGCCAGCACGCTTTGCCTGGTGGTCTCGTCCATGTCGTCGAGAACTTCGACACCGCCAGCCAACTGCTCGTCGGACGGAAATTCGCCACCGGGTGTTTGGTATGACACCAGTCGCCATGCCGCCGCCTGCACCGGGTCGGACAAGCGCGGCAACGGCGAGGACAGCAACTGGTCAAGCGTGGTCATGGATTCCCGGTGCCCCTTGAGCGCCAGCGCTTCCAGTTCCGAGATGATGGCCTTGGCTTCGTTCTCGTCGACGGGAGCGAATTCCGGCGCTTCATCTGGCGCGCGATCCCGGAGTGCGCCATTTACCAGGGCCTGCCCGCGTCTGCGCAGCAGGAGCTCCTGTGCATCCAGGCTGCCATTCGACGCAGCAGTTCGCAAGAGCTGATCGACCTGGCGATATTCGCTGGGGCCGACCTTCTGGCATTCGGCGCTCCTCGCATGGGCCTCTTGCATCAAATGCGCCGCCAGTGCGCCGCTCGGGTCAATGTCGTAGACCTCGTCGGGGGAAGTTGCATCTGGCGCAGTTTCTTTCGTCTGTTGCTCGCAATTGGCGTACAGCACGGCAGCTTCGTAGCTTCGTTGGACATCGGCGGTTGCCGGACTCGATGGCGGTTGAATCGGCATGGTCGTTGCAGCCGCCAATGATCGTCGACTCACTTCGTCTACATAGCGTTTAGCCGCTGAATCGACGGGCACGCTTTGCTCACTGACGCCCGGCTGCTGCGGCGTGTCCTGGCAAGCGATGAGCACGGCGATAGCTGCCGACACACCGGCCATAGCGAGGACCGCTGCCTTCAATTTCGTTGCACGACGGCGCATGATGCTCGATTTAATCCGCCGGAGAACGAGGCAGAGCCTCGCCTCGCATGTGAAGCTCGACCAGCACTCGGGCCGTTTCGAGCGTGGCGGCGTGTTTCTCTTCCAGCTTGATGAGGTGGTATCCGTGCGGCCCCCGGGTCGGCTTGGAAACCTCGCCAACAGCCAGCGTGCGAACTGCGACGACGAATTCATCGGCGAGATAGAGGCCGAAGATTGACGACAGTGCGCCGCCCAGAGGCGCGGTCGCGGCGTCGTCGGAAGTGGTGCGCGCCAGATTCGCGAAGTCCGCTCCCGCGTCGAGCTTGCGCTTGAGCATCCGGGCCAGCGTGAGTGCCTGGGATTCGGACCGCGGTGTCTTGGGTCTTGTCTTCGAGCCCATGGTTTGCGCGGCGATGAAGATGTGGCTCAGGCGGTACTCGTCGTATGCCCAAGGTTGTGCCTCGAACTGGCTCCTGATTTCGGATTCGGCGATGGCTGCGCTGTCTGTGCGTTCCATCGCGGGCTCCGCGGCGCAGGTCCTCGAATGAAGGCCGAAGCTTGCCGCGGCCAGTACCAGCGCGGCGAACAGACACTGCCTGAGTTCAATACTTGCCATAAGGCAGTCTCCGAAGGGGCGTGGACCCAGGGCCGTTCAATGGATGTGCGAGACCCGCTTGCCGTGATCCCCCAGAAAGCGGTTCACGCCCACAGGGTCGTCGGTGGTGATGAGTCCAAAGCCCTGATAGAGGAGGTAGCCCTGGTCCCCGCGGTGATCGGCTGTGTCCTTCCCGCCCGAGTACGAGAAGAAGAGATCCGAAAGCCGGTAGCAGCATTGCCCCGTGTTCTGGTAGAACTGTCCGGACACAGGACCGTCTGGGATTGCATGGAATACGCCCACGCGTTTACCGGCCCTCCTGGCTGTATCCATCTGCCCCTGGAGCAGGCCACCATCCTGCTTCACGTTGATCTCCAGGGTGTTGACGTATCCCTGCCAGGCGGCCCTGCTGCTCGATACATCGATCTTGGACAGCATGTTCGTGGTGAACACGGGGATCGCCGTGATGTACTTGGCATTGCCAATGAATGCCGACGGCGTAGGGAACAGTGTTGCGTTCACCTTGACGGCAACCACGTCGTCAGGGCGGCCGAACTTTTGCAGTGCGATCGTGTGGACCGCTCTGACGGCATCGGCCGTCTTGGTGTCGAAGACCATCGGGACGGTCATGCCCTGGCTCTTCCAGTAATCGAAGAGTTGGTCGAGGCGCGGCGGGTGATAGCCGGTGGCGACGCTTCGATCGGGCGTCAGCAACTCGAGTTGCTGGACCGTGTTCCAGGCAACGGTGCTCACCGCGGGGTTTCGTCCCTGATTGGTCATGGGGTTGTACTTGGATCCCCCCATGACGGCATACACGTTCGTTGTTCTGCCGAGATTGAAGTCGTGCATCAGGATGGGCACCCCATCCTTCGTCACTTTGACGTCCAATTCGACGCCATCCATGCACTTGAGATCGGCTTGAGACAGCGATCCTCTGGAGTTCTCAGGCAGGGAGGGGATGCCGGCGTACTTTCCCCAGAGCCCGCGGTGGGCGAGCACCAGCGTGTCGGTGGTGTAGCTGGTGCCGAGAATTTCCCGCATCTTGGTCGTCGTATTGCCGCAAGACGCAAAGGCGAATTGAGGTGCAGCACAGATGGCTGCCAGCAGCGCGGGCCCGATGGTTTTCGCCGGGTTCAGTTTTCGAAGGCTGAGGTGTTGCATGGTGGAGGGAGGGATTGAAGGTGTTGGAGTAGGGCCCTGGCCCATCCTAATAATTCACTGTGACTGAATTATTAAATCGAGCGGGGCAGAGAACTTTCTGCGAGGCCGGTGCCGTCAAGGCGCTTGGTGGTCGGGGAGCCAGCGCACCTTGTAGAGCCGGATGTCCGGCACGGCGATGGCACCTTCGGGCGCGAGCAGCCGGATGTGATGGGACCACCAGCGCTCCTCGTGCTGCTGGAAGGCGATGCGGCCCGTGCGGGCTTCGACGCTGACGGCCTTGATGTTGCGCAGGCCGGCCAGCGGCGCATAGGCCTCGTAGACGCCGGTATCGGGGTCGAACTGCCAGACGCCGTCGTCGGTGCTCAGGACCAGCTCGTGGCCACCCGGAAGCCGGGCGAGGTCGTGTCCGTCCGCCTTGCCTGGCAGCGGCCAGGACGCCACCAATGCCAGCCGCGGCGCCGGAGAGTCCCAGTCCGTCAGCTTGTACGCTCTGACGGCCTCGTGGCCCAGCGCATACAGCAGGGATCGGCGCTCATCCCACACGACGCCATGGCCCGAGTACAGCTCGGTGGCATGGAGCATGCGGCCCGGCAAGCTCGCGTCATAGATCTCGATGCGGTTGCCCTGCGGTGCCAGGGATGCGGCTACAGCGATGCGATGGCCCGGCAGCATCTCGGCGGAATGCGCCATGGCCACCTGCGCCCAGAACGTGGCATGGCCGGTCCGCAGGTCGACCAGCGCAACGCCGCCCGTCGAGGCCGTGACCAGGACCGCGCTGGCGCCCAGGACAGGCTTGCATTCATCGATCTTGTCGAACAGCCCCGACTTGTAGGCCTCAGGCATGTTGCCGTCGGTTCGAGGCGACCACGACCATGTCACTGTCGAACGATCACCGTCGACTTCGTACTTGCGAACCGCATCGCTGCCGCAGGCCAGAAGCGCAGCACCGTGCGAGCTTGCGCCGAACAGCAGCGCCGAAGCGAGAAACAGCGTGGCGCGAACTTTGCCTGCAAGGCGGACCGGCAATGGAGACATGACAGTGATCCTTCGAATGAGTGCGAGAGCGGTGAGGCACGTCGCCCAGACACCGAACCGCCGCCAGTCTATTTAATCACTGTGACTGAATTATTAAGGGAGAAAGATGCTCATGCACTCCAATCGCACCATCACAGGAAGAAGTGCTCCTTGAACGGCAGCGCGGCCGCACCGATGGCCGTGGCATCGCTGGGCGCTTCGGCTGGCACGAGGCGCGGCTCGGGCCGCTTGCGCCCGCGCCGGGGCTTGTTGTCGATGGTCGAGCCGGCGATCAGGCGTTCGGCCAGCGCCCGCGGCAGCCGCCCGCCGTAGACGATGGCGTCGGGGTCGAGCAACGCGACGGTGGCCGAGACGATCAGCGACATCGCAGGACGCGCACGCTCCAGCCATCGATCGCAGGCCGGCCAATGAGGGTTGAACTGCGCGAGCATCGCGCCGATGTCCGCGAAGGCCAGGCCGTCCGAGGCCAGCATTTCGCGCAGCAACTCCAGTGTGGGTGCCTCGATTCCCGGTATCGACAGCATGCCGGCGACTTCGCCTGCGTTGCCGTGGGCGCCGCGCACGCACCGGCCATTGACAATCAGGCCGCCTCCCAGGCCCAGGCTGAAGTACAGGTAGACGAAGCTGCGCGCCCAGCGCCCCACACCCAGCATGCTCTCTCCGACGGCGGCCACGGTGCCGTCGTTGTCCAGCCACACGGGGTGTCCCAGCTCCCGCGCGAGCAACTCGTCTAGGTCGACCAGCGCGAGATCGTCCAGCGGGGAGGGGGAGTTCACCCGGCGGCCTTCGCCCACGAAGAAGCCGGTGATGCCCACACCCAGGCCGAACAGCCGATTGGGCGAAACCTTGTGCGTGTGCAGCAGCGTCTGCGTGTGCTGGCGCAGCACCGCGACCAGCTTGCTGCGATCGAGGTTCGGCGTCTGCACGTGCCTCTGTCCGAGCACATTGCCCGCGAAGTCGACGATGGCCGAGCTGACGCTGTCCGTGGTGATCGAAAAGCCGATCGTGCAGGCATGGCCGGGCACCAGCTCGACCGCCTGGCTCGGCTTGCCCCGGCCTTCGCGCGGCAAGGTCTCGCCCAGGTGAAGCAAACCGCGGTCGCGCAACTCGTCGACCAGCCGCATCACCGACTGCGCCGCCAGGCCGGTGGCACGGGTGAGGTCCGCCCGGGACATCCGTCCTTGGCGACGGACCAGATCGAGCAGTTCCCGCTCGTTGGGGCTGGCGACCACGGGGTCGGCAGGCGTACGCCAGAAGGTCCGGGGCGGCGTGGCCGTGCCCGGGCGGTGCAAGTCATCTTCCATGCATCAAGTTTATATACATGAAAGGTGACATAAATAAGAAAAGTCCGTCGTCTCTTTGATTTCCTAGGGATACTGCGATGAATTTAATAATTCAGTCACAGTGAATAAATACAGTCGAAGTCGTTGTCAGGGGGATGCACGCCCTTGCCACGAACCACTCATTCATCTGGAGCCGTCATGCAAGCATTGTTCAGCCGGGTCGTACTGCTGAGCGTCCCTTTCGTCCTGGGCGTCCTGCCACTGTCCGTGACCCGGGCGTGGGCGCAGGCGCAGCCTGGCCCTTCGCCAGCGTCGTCCGCCGAGCCCTCCGCGCCGGCCACGGAACTGGCGCCCGTGGTCATCACGGGCCGCGCCCTGTCGGCGAAGAAGGCGATCGCAGAGAAGCGCGCCGAGCGTGTCGTGTCGGACGGCGTGTCCTCCGACGAGATCGGTTCGATCCCCGATTTTGGTCTGGGCGAGGCGCTGCAGCGCGTGCCCGGTGTGTCGATGATCGTCAACAACGGCCGCGGCGAGGCGCAGTTCATGACCCTGCGCGGCTTTAACCCCGACTACAACAGCGTCACGATCGACGGCATCGCACTGCCCGCGACGGAAACCACGCGCCGCGTCGTTTCGCTGGACGTCATTCCCGCGTCGCTGGCCAGCCAGGTGTCGGTCTACAAGACCTTCACGCCGGAGATGGAAGGCAACGCCATCGGCGGCCTGACGAACCTGCGCACGCGCAGCGCATTCGACAATCCCGGGCAGCACTTTTCGCTGCGCACCGATCTGTCGGACTGGACCAATCACCGGCGCCTCGACAGATCATCGCCTTCCGGACAACTCGAAGGCACGATGAGTACCACCTTCGGCGAGCACAACGAATTCGGTGCGCTGCTGTCGGGCAGCTATTTCCGGCGGGTCTCGTCGTCGCTGAACACCGCGATCGACAGCTACAGCTTCTACCCCAAGGGCGGCGCGCAGACCAACGCCGCCAAGCTCAACCCTGCCACCGCCGACGTCAGCAACGCCATTGCATTCCCCGACCGCCTGCGCTGGCTGACCTACGACAACATCCGCGAGCGCAAGAGCCTGTTCGGCAAGCTCGAATACGACAACCACAGCAACTTCCGCGCGCACCTGACGGGTGGCTGGTTCCAGCACCTGAACGACGAAGACCGTCGCGCGCAGTGGCTGCAGAACACCGCCACCGCCTCCTCGCCCGTGACGGTCAACGGCCTGACCGGTAGCGCCGCAAGCGGCCAGTCGCAGACCGACTACGCCAAGTTCGACCAAAACCGCCAACTGCGCTATGTCGAGGCCGGGGCCGAGTACCAGCCCTGGGACCGCGGCCTGATCGACGTGACGTACAACGAGGCGAGCGGCAGCTACCGGCAGGACTCCAAGCTGCACACCTTCGCGACCGGCAACAGCACGGCGCTGGGCTACGACTACACGCTGGTGCCCGGCTCCGTGCCGGTCTTCACGCCCAGGAACGGCAGCGCCCTCTACGACACGAGCCGCTACAACCTGACGGAAAACACCTCGCAGGTCGAGCAGTCGACCACGCACCAGCACACGCTCAAGGTCAACCTCAGCCACAACCTGGAGGACGGCGCGCAGGGCTGGGGCTTCAAGACCGGCTTCCAGCTGCGGGACCTGACGAAGAACTACAACTTCGACGAGCAGCGTTTCAACCCCGCCACCGGCCGGCCGATCACGCTGGCGCAGGTCGGCGCCAGCAGCGCGATGGTGGTTCCCTACAACAGCAACGGGCGCTCGCTGCTGCTGGTGGATCCGGCGCTTGCCCAGGCCTACTTCAATGCCAATCCGGGCCGCTACACGCTGTCCCCTGATCAGGTGGCGCGCAGCACGTCGCAGGACTTCGATGTTTCCGAGCGCATCAGCGCCGCCTACGGCATGGCGGCCTACCAGCTGGAGAACTTCACCGCGACCGCAGGGGCCCGCGTCGAGCATGCCGCCACGCGCATCGACACCTGGATGCCCACGCCGCTGAACCAGTCCACCACCTACGGCCAGACGTCGCAATCGTCCAGTCGCACCGACGTGCTGCCTTCGGTGAACCTGAGCTGGGACATCCATCCCGACCTGCGCCTGCGCACCGGCCTGGGCCGTTCGCTGGCGCGCCCGATCTACTCCGACCTGGGGCAGAACTCCAGCTCCGTCGCCGGCAACATCATCACCACGACCCAGGCCAACCCGGACCTGCAGCCGCGCAAGTCCCGCAACCTCGACGTTTCGCTCGAGTGGCACCCCTCGCTCGATTCGATGGTGTCGGTGGCGCTGTTCGACAAGAACATTTCCAACGAGATCGCACGCCTGACCTCGACCAACAACCTGATGATCGGCGGTGCGAGCTACACGCAGAACCTGACGCAGGCCTCCAACGTCGGGACGGCCAAGGTCAATGGCCTGGAGCTCGGCGCGACCGATGTGCACTTCGACTTCCTGCCGGCGCCTTTCAACGCCTTCGGCGGGGCCGCGAACTTCACGCTGATGGACCAGAAGCCCGCAAGCGTGCGCATGAGCAACGGCACCAGCCGCGCCATGCCCCAGATGCAGGACTCGCCCACGCGCATGGCCAACCTGGCCCTGTTGTGGGGCAGCGGCGCCTGGAGCGGGCAGGTCGCCTACAACTACACCGGCAAGACCCTGACTTCGCTGTCGACCACGAACTCTGCACTGGACATCTACTACGCCGCGATCAAGACGGTCGACATGCAGGTGCGTTACCAGTACAGCAAGGCGCTGTCCTTCGCTCTGCAGGCGAAGAACCTCACCGGTGCGAAGCTGCGCCGGGTGACGGGTCCGGGGCAATCCCTGCTCAACCAGGAGATCGACAACGGCAAGTCGTACTGGTTCGGCATGACCTATGCACTCTGACGGCGCAGCTCATGGCCCGCACCCCGCCCACTCAATCCATTCGCTCCAACTCATGATGAAACAACACCGACTTTCCGAGCGCACGCGGCACGCGCTGTATCGCTTCGCCACCCTCGCTGCATGCGGCATGTGCCTTGGCTCGCAAGCCTTCGCTGCAACCGCAACCACCACCGGCGGCAGCAACCCCTACGGCTTCGATGCGTTGTGGAGCCAGGGCGACCTGGTGGCCCGGACCGTGCTCGTGATCCTTGCGATCATGAGCATGGGCACCTGGTACCTCATCGTGACCAAGCTGCTCGAGCAGGGCAAGATGAAGCGCCAGGCGGCCAACGCAGGGCGTGAATTCTGGAGCGCCCACAGCACCGAAGAGGGCGTCGAAAAGCTGGCCGACGGCAGCCCCTTTCGCTTCATTGCAGATGCAGGCCTGAATGCCACCCGCAAGCATGTGGGGCTACAGGCCAAGGTCGACTTCTACGATTGGGTGGAGCTCTCCATCCACCGCGCCACCGAGCGCGTGCAGCGGCGCCTGGGCAACGGCATGTCGTTCCTCGCGACGGTGGGGTCCACCTCGCCCTTCATCGGGCTGTTCGGCACGGTCTGGGGCATCTACCATGCGCTCACCGCCATCGGTGTGGCGGGGCAGGCCAGCATCGACAAGGTCGCCGGCCCGGTGGGCGAGGCACTGATCATGACCGCCATCGGCCTGGCCGTCGCGGTGCCCGCGGTCCTGGGCTACAACTGGCTGCTGCGCCGCAATGTCGGCGTGATGGACGAGGTGCGCGACTTCGGCGGCGAACTGCATACGGCGCTGCTTCTGTACACGACGCAGCTCGTATCGCCCCCGAGGCAGGCCGCATGACGAGTCTTTGAGACCGGAGCAACGCGATGGCCATGAACATCCCCGCTGCCGATGGCGACGAAGACCAGGTCGTCTCGGCGATCAACACCACGCCGCTGGTGGACGTGATGCTGGTGCTGTTGATCATCTTCCTGATCACCATTCCCGTGGCCAACCACGCGGTCCCGGTGGATCTGCCCAAGGAGCGCAACGAAGTGCGCGTGAGCAAGGCGGAGGACGTCGTGATTTCGGTGGACGCCCGCGGCGACATCTACTGGCTCGACAGCCGCCTGCCCGACGACGCGGCGCTGGCCGGGCGGCTGCGCGCGGTGGCCGCGATGAACCCGCAGCCCGAAGTGCAGATCCGCGGCGACGGCGCGAGCGACTACGAGCCTGTGGGCCGGGTCATCAACGCCTGTCGCAGCGCCGGCATTGCCAAGGTGGGCTTCATCACCGAACCTCCGCCCAACGACTGAACCATGCGCAAGATCAGGAAACCCCCACGCCAATCCGCTGCGGCAGACGCGCCGGTCGCGGACATCAACACCACGCCGTTGATCGACGTGATGCTGGTGCTGTTGATCATGCTGATCATCACCATCCCGGTCCAGCTGCACGCGGTCAATCTGAACATGCCCACGGCCAGCGCACCGCCCAGTGAACCCAGGCCCGAAGTGCTGCACGTCGACGTGAGCGCCGCCGGCGTGGTGGCGTGGAACGGCGAGCCGCTGGCCGACCGGGCCGAGCTCGTGCGCCGCATGGAACAGCTCGTCGCACAGCCCGATCAGCCGCCGGTGTACCTGCGGCCAGACCGCAAGGCGAAATACGAGGTGGTCGCTGCCGTGCTGGCCGCGGCGCAGCGCGCCGGCCTGACCCGGATCGGCATCGTCGGCTCACAGGCGCTGGCTCCATGAGCGCGACCCTGCCTGTTGCGAGCCTCGGCCGCGTGAAGGACTTCAAGCCTGCGAACCGCTTCGGCCCGGCAGGCCTGACAGTGATGGTGGGGCTGCACCTGCTGATCGGCTATGCGCTGGTCACCGGGCTGGCGCGCAAGGCGGTGGAGGCTGTCGCCAGGAAGCCGCTGGAAGCCGTCATCGTCCAGGAGGTGAAGCCGCCGAAGGTCGAGAAGATCGTCGAGGCCCGCAAGACGGCAACGCCGCAGCCGGCCCGTGCGCCGCGGCCCGAGGTCGTGCGAACGCCCGCGCCTGTTCCCGTGCCGCCGCCGGCGCCTCCCGTCGTTGCGATGCAGAGTCCTGAACCTGCCCCTGCACCGGCACCATCGCCGCCGGCCCCACCAGTGCCGTCCCCTGCGCCATCCCCCGCGCCGGCCCGGTCACCATCGTCGAGCGTGGGCGTGGTGTGCCCGGGTTACCAGGCCGCGCTGCAAAGCGGCCTGGCCGGTGTCTTCGAGCGGGTCGGCTTGGCCGCCACGGTCAAGGTGCAGTTCCGCGTGCACGGCGGCGCCGTGCTCGACGTGAGCCTGCTGTCGGGCCCGCGCGAATACCAGCGTGCAGTGCAGGCTGCGGTGCGCCGCTTCACCTGCAAGTCCGAAGGGGCAGAGGAGGCACTCGTGGTCTTCGACGTCAATTTCCGTGCCGAATAGCCGGCAACCCGGGTCTGTATCCATGTCCATGTTTTCGATGCTCCGCACCGCCGTGTTGCTCGCCCTGCAGGCCTTCGCGCTGCTCGGTGCCCACGCGCAGGCCCCGCTGAAGTACGCCGACTTCGATGCGGCCGCGCTGACGCGCGACAACTTCTACAAGGTGCTCGAACCCGTGGCCCGGCGCGAAGGCAAGCTCATGCTCTACAACTTCGCGGGCAATTTCGATCCGGTGTGGAAGCTCGGCTTGATCCCGCGTTTCGAGGCGCGCTACGGCATCAAGGTCGAGTACCGCAACGTACGCCAGGCGCAGGCCAACCAGCAGCTGATGGCCGTCCACAAGGCCGGTGCGCCTTCGCCGGTGGATGTGTACTTTGCCGGGAGCACCGACAGCTTCGAGGTGCTGCGTTCCGCCGGCGTGATCGCACAGCTGGACCTGGCCAATGTCATGCCCAATCTCTCGGCGGTTCCTGCCGAGTACAAGCACGCGATCTTCGGCGTGGACACCGGCGGCGCATGGCCGCTGGTGCATCTGAACCAGACCGCGCTGGGCTACGACAGCGCGCTGCTGCCCACCGCCGAGGTGCCCGCGAAATTCGAGTCGCTGCTGGCGTGGGCGCAGAAGAATCCCGGGAAGTTCGCCATCACCTCGCCCGCCAAGGGCGGCTCCGGCAGCGGGTTCCTGTATGCGGCCGCGCTGCACTTCGCCAGCGATCCGGCATGCCGCAAGACCCTCGCGAGCGCGCGCATGACCGAGGACGAGGCCGTGCAATGGGCCGCGACCGCAAGCTGCCTCGACCCGCTGTGGGCGTACCTCACGCAACTGCTCAAGGTGGCGGAGCTGACCAACGGCAACGCCGACACGCTGAACCTGCTCAACAACCGGCAGGCCTGGATCGGCACCACGTGGGAAGACCTGTCCCTGGCGTTCGTCCGCGACAGGCAACTGCCGTCCAGCTTCAGGCTCACGCTGCTCGAGAGCGGCATGGCCGCCAGCGGCGACGGCCTGATCGTGCCGGCCAATGCCAGGAATCCGGCTGCGGCGCTGCTGTTCATCGACATGGCGTTCGACCGCGAGTTCCAGGTCTGGAAGCTGGAGCACCACGCCTCGCGTTCGCCGCGCAACGACGTCGACCCTGCGGCCGTTGCGAGCGCCGCAACGGCACCCTATCTGGTGCCCGCCGCGCAGATGCGCACGCGCTCCGTGCCGGCCAACTGGCTGGTGACGCGCGGGCTGATCCGCGCATTCGAAGACAAGGTGCTCGCGAAGCGCTGAGCACGCCATCTCCTGTTCCATCCTCCATTTCCTGAAGCGGCAAACGATGGCCTCCCTGACACTGAGCGGCGTTCACAAATCCTACGGTTCGACCGTGGCGCTGGCGCCCACCGACTTCGAAGTGCCGCATGGCGAGTTCGTCACGCTCCTGGGGCCTTCGGGCTGCGGCAAGACGACCCTGCTGCGCATCGTGGCCGGCATTGCGAGCGCCAGCGGCGGCGAGATCCGGCTCGGCGGGCGGCGCATCGACACCTTGCCGCCCGAGCACCGTGACGTGGCCATGGTGTTCCAGACCTACGCGCTGTTTCCGCACATGAGCGTGCGCAAGAACCTGGGCTTCGGCCTGCGTATGAAGAAGATCGCGCCGGCCGAGCAGGCCAGCCGCATTGAACACGCCGTGGCCATCTGCAGGCTCGACGGCCTGCTGGACCGGATGCCGCGCCAGCTCTCGGGCGGGCAGCAGCAGCGCGTGGCGCTGGCGCGCGCGATCGTGATGCAGCCGGCGCTGTTGCTCTTCGACGAGCCCCTGTCCAACCTCGACGCCAAGCTGCGCGAAAGCCTGCGCGACGAGCTGGTCGCGCTGCACCGGCGTGTCGGCACGACCAGCCTGTACGTCACGCACGACCAGACCGAGGCGATGGCGATGTCGGACCGCATCATGGTGATGAACGCCGGGCGCATCGTCGAAAGCGGCACCCCGCTCGCGCTGTACCGCCGGCCAGTGGACGCATTCACGGCGCACTTCCTTGGGCACACGCACCTGCTGCGCCTGCCGGTCACGGGCCGCGGCAAGGACTGCAGGGTGATGCTGCCCTGGGGCGCGTCCGCCGCCATCGACGACCTGGCCGACGGTGCCGATTCCGCGCTGGTGTCGCTGCGGCCCGAGGACCTGTGGGTCGTGCCCGATGCCGAAGGCGCCGGCGAGGTCACGGCCGCGAGTTTCACGGGAGCGCAGCTGAACTACACGGTGCGCATCGCGGATCTGAGCCTGCGCGTCACCGTCACGGCCGGCGATGGCGCGACATTGCTGCCCGTGGGGCAGCGCGTGAGCGTCACTGCTGCAGAGCGCCTGCACGCTTTGAAATCCGCGGACGAGGACTCGAACCGCGGGACTCGCCCATGATGAAGAACGCATCCGCGGCGGACACGCGCGCCCGGCTGCTGGCCTGGGCCTGCCTGCTGCCCGGCGTGGTCTTTCTTGGCGCGCTGTTCGCTGGTCCGCTGCTGTGGAGCCTGGCGGGCAGCCTGGGCCTCGACCAAGGACTGGCCGGTTTCACGCTCGAGCACTATGCGCAGATCTTCACTCGCCCGGCCTTGCGCAGCGGGCTCCTGGTGTCGATCTACTACGGCGTCGCTCCGGTGCTGGTGACGCTCGTCCTCTCGATCGGCCTGGCGCTGCTGCTGCGCCGCCACTTCCGCGGGCGCGCGTGGTTCAACGGGCTGTACAAGATACCGATGGCGGTGCCGGGCATCATTGCCGCGCTGATCGTCATGACCCTGGCCGAACGCGGCGGCTTCCTCGACCGGCTGGCCGCGCCGTTCGGCCTCGCGCTGCCTCGCCTGGTGCGCGACCCCTGGGGCGTGGGCGTCATCCTGACCTCGGTCTGGAAGCAGCTGCCGTTCATGACCCTGGTGATCACCGGCGCCTTCGCCGCCATCCCGCAGGAGGTGAGCCACGCCGCGCGCACGCTGGGCGCAGGCCGCTGGCGCACGCTGCTGTGGGTGGAGCTGCCGATGGCGCTGCCCGGCATCTCGGCCGCGGTGCTGCTGACTTTCATCGGCACCATGGGCTCGTTCGCCATCCCCGATCTGGTGGGGCCGCCTTCTCCGCGTCCGCTGGCCGTGCACATGTACGCGGAGTTCGGCAGCGGCCATCTGCCGCTGGTCTACGCCATCGGCATGTTGCTCAGCGCCTTCGCGGTCGCGGTGCTGCTGGGCTACTACGCGTTGAGTGCGCGGGCTGCCCGGCTGCTGGGCGGCAGCGCCCGAAAGGACGACCATGAGTGAGGCGGCGTTGATCTCCCCGGCGCGTCGGCGCTTCGAGCCCGAAGACCGGATCTGGGTGTCGGCGGGCCTGTTCGCGGCCCTCGCATTGGCCTTGGGGCTGCCCTTGCTGCTGCTGGTGCTGTGGAGTGTGGCCGGGCGCTGGCCCGCACCGGACCTGCTGCCCAGCAGCTACACCGGCGCCCTCTGGCGGGCCGTGTTCGACGATGGCGACGTACTGGGCGCGGCGATCACCAGCACCGTCATCGCCGTGCTCGTGACCGTGCTGACCGCGATCGTGGCACTGCCCACAGCCTGGGCGATGGCCAAGTTTCCGCTGCGCTGCAGGCGCGCGGTCGAGGTGTTCGTGCTGGCGCCGGTGATCGTGCCGGGCATCGTCGTTGCCGTGGGCGTGGGGCAGGTGTTCCTCGGATGGGGCTTGACCTACACCGTGCCCGGCGTGGTGCTGGTGCAGATGGTGGGCACGCTGCCGCTGATGATCCGGCTGCTCGTGGCCAGCTTCGAGACCCTGCCCGACGAGTTGCTCCACGCCGCGCGCTCGCTCGGCGCGAGCCCGCTGCGCGCCGTGTGGCACGTGGCGCTGCCGCTGTGCACGCCGGGGCTGCTGGCCGGCGCGCTGCTGTCCTTCGTCGGCAGCTTCGAGGAGTTCGACAAGACTTTCCTCGTCGGCGCGCCGGCGGTGCAGACGCTGCCCGTGCTGCTGTACCACCACCTCGACCCGTATTCGCTGCAATTCCCGCTGGCCGCGGTGGTGGCGCTGATTCTTCTGCTGCCGGTGCTGGTCGTGTTCGTGCTGTCGGGGCGCATCCTGCGCGACGACCTGATGGCCGCGGGCATGGGCAAGGTCTGAAAGCGCGCCCGCGAGCCGCTCACTTTTCGTTCACTTCTCTTTCAACATCAATCACCCGCAATGGCTGTTTCCGCATTCTTGCCAACCGACGACTCCTGCATCTCGACCACCGCACTCATCGGCTCCTCGAACCCCCGCGTGCTCGTGGCCGCGCACCGTGGGGCTTGGCGGGAGCTCCCCGAAAACTCGATCTCCGCGCTCGACGACGCCATCGCGCAGGGCGCCGACATCATCGAACTCGACGTGCGTGCCACGCGCGACGACGTGCTGGTGCTGCTGCACGACCCGACGCTGGAACGCACCACGACCGGCAGCGGCGCCGTGGCCGCGCTCGATTTCGGCCAAGTGCGCCGGGCTCGTCTCAAACCCCGCGACGGCGGCAGCGCGCTCGTGCCGACGCACGAGCGCCTGCCCACGCTGGCGAGCGCGCTCGAAGCGGCGCGCGATCGCGTGGTGGTCAACATCGACGTCAAGGACACGCTGATGGCCGACCACGTCGCGCAGGCCGTCATTGCCGCGGGCATGGCCGACCAGGTGTTCGTCAAGGCCACGATCACCGAGCAGGCGCATGTGGACCAGGTCCGGGCCAGCCCCTTCTTCGGTCGCATCGCCTTCGTGCCGATGATGCAGGCCCGCCCCGGCCGTTTCGCCGAAGACCTGCGCTGGCTCGAGCCGCTGGGCTGCCAGATGTACGAGGTGGGCTTCGCCGACCTTGCAGATCTTGAGGCCGGCCGCGACGAACTTAGGCGCCAGGGCGCGCGCCTGTGGGTCAACACCATCGATTGCTCGCACAGTCTGGACTTCAACGACACGCATGCGCTGCAGGACGCCGATGCCGTCTGGGGCCGCCTGCTCGACGTCGGCGTGGGCGCGATCCAGACCGATGTCGTGCCGGACCTGGTGGCTTACCTGGCACGCAGCAAAGACCGTCAGGGCAGGGGGGCGGTGTGATGACCGCGGCGAGCGACCCGGGCCAAGTCCGCGCAGGGATGCCCGACGGACTGGCGCGTGCACACCGCATCGTGTCCGACGCGGCTGCATGCGCGCTCGAAGCGTTCAACGACCGCGGCAACCTGCGCATGCGCGCCAAGGGGCCTCAGGACTTCGTGTCGGCGGCCGACGAAAAGGTGGAGCAGTTGATCCGGGCGCGGCTCGCACTGGATTTCTTTGGCGATGCGGTGATCGGCGAAGAGGGCGGCGGGCGGCCCAGCGCGAATGCCACCTGGTTCATCGATCCGATCGACGGCACGAGCAACTTCCTGCGTGGCCTGCCGCTGTGGGGCGTGTCGCTCGGGCTGGTGCGTGGCGGCAAGCCGAGCATCGGCGTGATCGCCTTCCCGGCGCTGGACCTGATCGTCGGTGCCGAGGCCGGCTTCGGGCTGTTCGTCAACGGGCTTGCAGCGCAGCCACAGCGGCCGTTCGGAGATGTGCACCTGGCCTCGGTCGGCGACGCCGACCTGGACCTCGAGGACGCGCTGGCCACGACGCGCCGTCTGCGCGAGGCGGGGTGGGTGGTGGAGTCCTACCGCTGCACCACGCTTGGCTTGGCCTTCAGCGCGCTCGGCCGCCTCGACGGGCACCTGCAGCATCGCGTTCAGGCCTGGGACATTGCGGCGGGCTTGGTCTTGTGCGCCGAAGCCGGGCTCGAAGTGCATCACGGGCCGTTGGACGAGAGATCGACGTGGGTGCGCGCCGGGTTGCCGGAGATCCACAGGATCACGCAGCCAGGGTGGGGCATTGCTGGCGAATCCTCACCGACGCCGGTGAAGCGTTGAACCTGCGCGTTGCGGATTGCGAATCCATGGTTGACGGAGAAACAGGGAGAGATGAGCGCTCATGGACTTGAAGCTGTCGATAGATCGTCGCAAAGGTCGCGCGACTTCTCTGGTGACCCAGATCGTGGACGGTGTAGACGAAGCGATCAGGCAGCACCGGATACTGTCCGGCGAGAAGCTGCCGTCCGTGCGCCAACTGGCGATGCGCCTCCAGCTCAGCACGTTCACCGTTGTCCAGGCGTACCAGCGACTGGTGTCACTCGGAATGATCGCGTCGCGTCCCGGTGCCGGATTCACCGTGATAAACCAGATCACCCCGCAGCCTGCGCCCCCGTTCCCCGAGACTCCTTCCAGTCCGAACGACAATTGGTTGTCATCGGTGGTGTTCTCCGACCAGACGACATCCGTCAAGGCCGGCTGTGGCTGGCTTCCGCCCGGCTGGCTCGACGGCATTGAATTCGGCCGGGCACTGCGGTCGCTGGGCCGCACCATGGCGGGCCAGGTCGGCGGATACGGACAGCCGCAGGGCGACGCCAGCCTGCGCTCGCGCATCGCCTTCGAACTGGCGCGCTTTGGCCTGCCTGCCAATGCCCATTCGATCCTGATCACGCAAGGCGCCAGTCAGGCCTTGGATCTGGTCATTCGATCACTCTTCAAGCCCGATGACGTCGTTGCCGTCGAGGACCCTTGCTACTGCAACTTGCTCGAGCTATTGAGGCTCTCGGGCGTGCGACTGGTGTTCGTGCCCCGCACACCGGATGGCCTGGATACCGAAGCGCTCGAGGATGTGGTTCGGCGGCACCAACCGAAGGCGCTGTTCGTGAGCTCCGCCTTGCACAATCCCACGGGCTCGTCGTTCACCTTGCCGACGGCCTACAAGGTGCTCCAGATCGCCCAGCGCGCGCAGGTGCGTATCATCGAAAACGATGTGAGCCGGGGGCTGGCGCCGCCCGATGCACCGATGCTGGTCGCCATGGCGGGGCTTGGGCCGGTCGTCTACGTCGGGGGCTTCTCCAAGACGATCTCGCCGTTGCTGCGCGTAGGCTTCGTCGCGGCTGACCCGGCGACTCTGGACACTTTGACGCGTCTGAAGATGGTCACCGGCCTGACTTCCTCCGCGGTCACGGAAAAGGCGGTCCATCAGGTACTGATAGATAGCGCCTACCGCCGGCACCTGGAGCGCTTGCGTCATCGGTTGGCGGACATGCATGCGCGGATCGAGCGCAAGCTCGTCGCGGCCGGCGTGGAGCTGTTTCATCGTCCGCAGGCGGGGCTTTTCCTCTGGGGGCGTCTGCCGATCGATCCCCAGTCGGCTAAGGACGTCACGGCGCGCGCGCTGAGGCAAGGCATCTGGCTTGCCCCGGGCGCGTACTTCGGCATCTCTGACGCGGCGAGCGCTTGGTTCCGCTTCAATGTTGCTTATTGCGATACCGAGAGATTCTGGCGATTCCTCGAAATGCTGTAGTGGGGATGCGGACAAAAACTTGGACTGGTTTTATGCCGCAAGTCCAAGACTCTCTCGGTATTCGATGGGGCTGAGAGAGTCCAGTGAGATCTGGATCCGCTGTTCGTTGTATCAACGGATGGAGGAGCCCACGGCTTGTATGAACTGTTCGATGGTTGTGGACTGTCGATTGCGAGGATAGACAGCTTGGTTTTTAACCGGCCGAAGAAGCCTTCGCACGCCGCGTTATCAGGCGAGTACCCCTTGCGCGACATCGAACGAATCAGCTTCGCATCGGCGATGCGCGATAGCCATCCAGGCCGGCGATAGTAGGCACCACGATCGGAGTGAACGATGGGTCGGTCTTTGGGTATCGACCACCGTCTCGATGGCCGCATCCAGCATCGTGTTGACGAGTTCAGCGTCCGGGCGCGTACCGAGCGACCAGCTGACGACCATGCCGTCTAAGCAGTCGATCATGGGAGACAGATACGCCTTGCCGGCCGGGGTCTGGAACTCCGTGATGTCAGTGAGCCACTTCTCATGGGCGCTGCGCGCCCGGAAGTTTCGGCCGAGAAGGTTGTCTGGCGCCGGACTGATCTCTCCCAAGTATGAGCCGTACCTGCGCCGCTTCGGTTTGGCAACGACCAAGCTCTCTTGTTTCATCAGCCGCTGCACGACCTTCTCCGAGATGCTGACGCGCTGCCTGGTCAGCGAAGCCTGCAGCCGGCGGTAGCCATAGCAACGGTGATTGCGCTCGAAGATGTCGGTGAGGGTTCGACGCACCTCGGCGTACTTGTCCGCAGCATCGAGCCGGGCTCGATGATAGAAGTAGGAACTGCGTGCCAGACCCACTTCGTCGAGCAGCTCCACGAGGGTGTATGTCGTCTGACTCAGGGCATCAACCAGCAGCGTCTTCTACCGATTGGTCAGGAGTCGCCGGTCGATGTCCAGGTCTTTTTTCGGGATTTCATTCGCCTTCTTCAAGAGGCCTTTTTCGAGCTGCAATCGTCGGATGTCGCATCGAAGGGCTTCGAGCGTGCAACTCGGGGTGCAATTCGTGAGTCCAAGAACGCAGCGAATCCGGTGCCGGATAGCCCAATGCCTTGATCGAGAATGCGATGCAGCTTCCATGGTCGAGGAAATGCCTGACGGCTCCCCCTTGTGCTTCTGAGAATACTTAGGCTTCGAACGCGCATAGCCCTTTGGTAGGTCGAGCCGCCGCTCGTGCTCACGGTGCCAGCCCTTCAACGCATTCTTGGTCGGGTACCCCAATTGGCGAATGGTCGCCCTGGCGCGTTTGCCGAGCTTGATGCACCGCTCGAATCCGGTCTTCGTACGAATACATGACCTACCTCCTGGTAGTCCAAGTTTTTGTCCGCATCCCCAAATGGCTCAGCCGCAAGGCGGACCTGCGAGGTACTGCGCGTCGCCCACGTGTTCCATCCACTCGACGTTCTTGCCATCCAGTGCTTCTTGGATCGCGACGTGAGTCATGGCTGTGGTCGGCGATGCGCCGTGCCAGTGCCGATGGCCGGGCGGACACCAGATGACATCACCGGCACGGATCTCGACGATGGGCTCGCCCTCGCACTGCGTCCATCCGCAGCCGGCGGTGACGATCAGCGTTTGTCCCAGCGGATGGGTGTGCCAAGCCGTGCGCGCGCCCGGCTCGAACGTCACGCTCGCGCAGGAGGCGCGCGCGGGCGCTGGCGGGTTGTTCAGCGGGTCGATACGCACCGTCCCAGTGAACCATTCGGCTGGCCCTATTGTGGAAGGCTGCGAGCCAGCGCGTTTGAGTTCCATGATCTTGATCCTTTCGATACTCTGGGACACATCGTCACTTTTTTCTTTGGTGCCGCTAGAGCCCTATCCGCTGACGCCGGTGCGAGGGCGCGGGCGTGCATCCAATCTCCCTGACACAGCGCGAAATGCAGCGAGAGCGCCAAACCGCCCATTCATATGCCTCGGTTATCTGCAGAAAACTGTAGATGCCTCGTCACTGGGTGAGAAGATCGCTTTATCGATATACGGTGGTGCAAAAAAGTCACCAATGGCAAAAGAGAATCTCAACGACCTTCAAGCCTTCGTGGCCGTCGCCCGCGAGCGCAGTTTCACCCGTGCTGCCGCTCAACTGGGCCTGTCCCGCTCGGCGCTGAGCCATGCGATGCTGGCCTTGGAGGCCCGGCTGCGCGTGCGGCTGCTGACGCGCACCACCCGCAGCGTTTCAGTCACAGAGGCTGGCGCACGACTGTTGGAAGCAGTTGCGCCTCGACTCGATGAAATCGAACTCGAGCTGGATTCGCTCAGCGCTCTGCGTGACAAGCCGGCTGGCACGGTGCGCATCACGGCCCACGACCACGCCATCACCTCCGTGCTGTGGCCCCGAATACAGCCCTTGCTGCAGGACTACCCCGATGTTCGGGTTGAGTTCAGCGTGGACTATGCGCTCACGGATATTGCGGCGCATCGGTTCGATGCTGGCGTGCGTGTGGGAGATCGAGTGGACAAAGATATGATCGCAGTGCGCATTGCGCCGGATTTGCGCATGGCCGTAGCAGCGTCTCCCGCTTACCTGACAGGCAGGCCACTGCCCCTCGTCCCGCACGATCTCATCGACCATCGCTGCATCAACCTTCGGTTGGCTACGAATGGCGGCCTGTATGCCTGGGACTTCGAGAGAGAAGGGAAGGCGATCAGTGTCCGTGTGAGCGGCCAGACAACGTTCAACAACACGTTCCTAATGCTTCGTGCCGCGTTGGATGGGATGGGCTTCGCTTTCGTGCCCCTCGACATCATGCAGCCGCATATCGATGAAGGCCGGCTTGTGCCGGTGTTGCAGGAATGGTGGCCGTCGTTTCCTGGCTACCACCTGTATTATGCAAATCGCAGGCAGATCCCACCGGCGTTGGTTCTGGTGATCGAGGCTTTGCGATGGCGTGAAGGTCAGGAGCAGGTCTGCACAACGTGACCAGCAATGGCACGTTGGCCATGTGAGCAGCCATGAGGTGTATGGCAGCACCCGGCAAAAGTTGCTGGGCGTGTTGCCGGTGACTTCGGCGGGCATTTCGCCTGATGTCGCGGTGGGTCATTTGTCGGCGTTAGCATGGGCCTCGGGGGGCCATGGGACGTGGCCCTCGATTGATTGCCCGTGACGTTGCAGATTCCGCGATCGTGCAGCCGCGGTGATGGCGCGGCGGTCGCATCGCCTTTTGTGGCGTCCTCGGCCTATGCAGGGGTCAGCAGATCGAGTTGCTCGCTCGTCGAGGTACTGCTCGATGAGGCCGGCTCATGAAGCTGCAGCGATCGGGTGAATGCGCTTCGCACGCGACCAACAAATCTAGTGTCGCATGCATGAGAGGGAACCGCTGATGCTCAGCCTTGGCTTCCAGTCGCCTATTTCCGTACCTTCTCAATTTCTATCATCAACTCCTTGACAGTGGATTCGCCCACAGATACCGAGTACTTGTCGATCACCGGCTTGACCTTGGCGCGCAGCTTGGACATCTCCTCTGGCGGCAATTCCGACACGGTCATGCCTGCTTTTTTCAGCGCATCGAGCGCGCTGTCGGCAGCGCCGCGTGAGACCTGGCGCTGGAACACCGTCGCCTCGGCCGAGGCTTCGGCGAGGATCTTCTTCTCCTCGGCGCTCATGCCATCCCATGTCTTCTTGCTGACCAGCAGCGCCTGTGGGTTGTAGATGTGCCGAGTCTGGGTGATGTGCTTTTGCACCTCGGCGAACTTGGACGACAGGATGGTGGTGTTCGGATTCTCCTGCCCATCCACCGCCTTCTGCTCGAGAGCTGAATACAGCTCCGGGAACGGCAGCGGCGTGGCATTGGCGCCCAGCGCGCCGAACATGTCGATGTAGATCGGCGACTGGATCACGCGGATCTTCAGGCCCGCGACGTCGTCCGCCTTCACGATCGGGCGCTTGCTGTTGGTGAGATTGCGAAAACCCAGGTCCCAGTATCCCAGCCCGTGCAGGCCCTTGTCCTCCAGCTTGGCCATCAGCTTCTGACCGAAGGGACCGTCAGTGACCGCGTCGGCCTCCTTGCCGCTGTTGAACAGGAACGGAAAGTCGTAGGCCGCGAACTCCTTCACCTGCGCCGAGAGGATGCCCGCGTTCAGCACCGTGAGCTCGACCGTTCCTCCCTGCAGCGCCGACACGGTCTGCAGGTCACCGCCGAGCACGCCACCCGCGAACAGCTTGACGGCAATCTTGCCGCCTGACTTGGCGGCGACCAGATCGGCGAACTTCTGCGCGCCTTGTGCCTGGGGGTGACCGGCCTGGTTCTGGAACGCGAACTTGAGCGTGCGCTCCTTGACCTGTGCGACCGCACCTGGAGCGGCAAGGACAGCCGTGGCGGCCACAGCGGCCAGCAACAGCTTGCGAATCGGATTCTTCTTCATGGCAGTTGTCTCCTGGTGATGTAAGTCAGGCTCTCTTTTTGAACAGCGCCGAACCGCCGCTGGCGCGTGCGACCTCCTCGGCCGCACCGAGCAGTGCCGGCCCCAGTGCCTCCATCCGCTGCGGCGTCAGCCTGACCGCGGGCCCCGCGATCGTGACCACGCCGATCACCGCGCCGTTGACGGAGAAGACGGGGGCGGCCATGGCGGTCATTCCCGGTGCAAAGACCTCGTTGATCATGCTGAACCCACGTTGGCGAGCCGCCTTCACGTAGGCCATCACCGCCTTGAGCGTGGTGGGTGCCTTCGGGCCGAAGTCCTCCGGCTTGCCCAGCCCCTTTTTGGCCACCAGGGCCATCGCATCGTCCTCGCTCATCGTCGAGAGCCAGGCATGTCCCGCGGCGCTGCACGACAGCATGACCGACAGGCCCATGTCCGGGTCGTAGCGCAGCCCGTGGGTGGCCCCTTGCGCCTTGGCCACGAAAGTCAGGTCTTCGCCGTCGACCACCGCCAGGCGCACCAGCTCGCCCGAGGCAGCGGCAAGCTGGTCCAGCAGCGGCTGGGCCACATCCACGATGCCCGAATTGCTCAGGAACGACAGGCCCACGGAGACGAGCTTGATGGTCAGCACATAGTGGCCGTCGGCCAGGTTCTGCCGCACGTAGCCACAGCGAATCAGCTCCGTCAGCAGTCGGTGCGATGCGCTCAGGGGGATCTTCAGTTCACTGGCCACCGTGGACAGTGCAACGCCCTGCGGGTGTTCCGCCAGGTATTCCAACACTTTGAAGCTGCGTCCCAGCATCTCGCTCATTTCATGTCTCCCGGTTCAACCGCGGCCGCTCGTCTTCCGCGACGTTGTCACTCTATCAGATTGCGGGAAGGGATTTCCATAATGGAAAGATTTTCCGCAAAACTCAAAATCGCCGCAATCAGTCCTTTCTGCCTTCCTCTGGAGACCTCAGTGAAACTTCTTCGTACGCTTGCCGCCGCCGGCCTGTGCATCGGCCTTGTCGCCCCGACCTGGGCCCAGCAGGAACGGGTGATCCGCTTCGGCCATCTCAACAATGCGGACCATCCGGTGAGCTTCGGCGTGAAGCGCTTCGCCGAACTGCTCGCGGCCAAGAGCAGCGGCAAGATGAAGGTGCAGGAGTTCCCGGCCTCCCAGCTCGGCAACGAGATGCAGCAGCAGTCCGCACTGCAAGGCGGGGTGCAGCAGATGTCGGCGCCGGCCACCACGTCGCTCGCGGGCATCGTCAAGGAGTTCGGCCTCGTCGACTTTCCCTTCTCCGTCAGCAGCTTCGCCCAGGCCGACGCGCTGCTCGACGGCCCCCTGGGCCAGGCCCTCATCGCCAAGCTGCCCGAGAAAGGCCTCGTGGCCCTCGGCTACTGGGACCTGGGGTTTCGCAACGTCACCAACAGCAAGCGCCCCATCGGCAAGCCCGAGGACCTCGAGGGCCTGAAGATCCGCGTCATCCCCAACCCCGTGTTCCTGGAGACCTTCAAGGCCTTCAAGGCCAACCCGGTGCCGATGCCGTTCGCTGAACTCTACGGCGCGCTCGAATCCAAGGCGGTCGATGGCCAGGAGAACCCGTATTCGGTGATCCTGTCGAACAAGTTCTTCGAGGTGCAGAAGTTCGTCAGCGCGACGAATCACGTGTACGCCGCCAACATCGTGCTCGTCAGCAAGAAATTCTGGGACTCGCTGTCCCCCGCCGAGCAGAAGATGATGCACGAGGCCGCCGACGAGGCGCGCGGCTACCAGCGCCAGGTCAGCCGAGCGGCGGCCCAGAAGGCCGTCGGTGAACTGCAGGCCAAGGGTGCCCAGTTCAACGAAGTGAGTGCGGCCGAGCAAGTGCGCATGCGCGAGATCGCCAAGCCCGCGATCGACAAGTTCGCAGCGCAGTACGACCCCGCCACCGTCAAGCTCTACAACGACGAACTCGCCCGCATCCGCAAACAATGACCGTGTCGACCACGCCAGAAGCCACCTCCATGAAGATCCTCGTCCTCCACGGCCCCAATCTGAACCTGTTCGGGCGCCGCGAACCCCACATCTACGGCAGGACCACGCTCGCCGAGATCAATGCCCGGCTGCAGGCGCTGGCCGGCGAACTCGGCGTGACGCTGGAGACCCTCCAGTCGAACCATGAAGGCGACCTGATCGACTTCCTGCATGCGCACATCGACGACGCGCAGGGCGCGCTGGTCAATCCCGCCGGACTCACGCAGCACGGCGTGCCGCTGCACGACGCGATCAAGGCCATGCCGTTCCCGACCATCGAGGTGCACATGTCCAACATCGCCGCGCGTGAAACATGGCGCGCCCACTCGATCATCTCGCCGGCGGTCAAGGGCACGATCCAGGGGCTGGGCCCTCAGTCGTACCTGGCCGCCCTGCGCGCACTGGTGGACATGCATCGGCAAACAGAAGCGCAGGCCGCCGCATGAGCCGCTGGATCGACCGGTGCTGCCGCGGCATCGAGGCGCTGATCGCGGCCGCGCTCGCGGTGATGGTCATGCTCGTCTTCGGCAACGTCGTGCTGCGCTACGGTTTCAACTCGGGCATCACGGTATCCGAGGAGGTGTCTCGCTGGCTCTTCATCTGGATGACCTTTCTGGGCGCCGTGGTCGCCCTGAAGGAGCACGGGCATCTGGGCGTGGACATGGTGGTGCAGAAGCTGCCGCCCCTGGGCAAGAAGGTCTGCCTGGCCGTCGGGCATGTGGTCATGCTCTACATCGTCTGGCTGCTGTTCCAGGGCAGCGTCGCGCAGGCGCGCATCAACTGGGACGTGACCGCGCCCGTCACCGGTGCATCGATGGCCATCGTCTATGCCTCGGGCGTGGTCTTCTCGGTGCTCGCCGGCCTGATCCTGGCGCTCGACCTGCTGCGCCTGCTGACCGGGCGCATCGCCGAGAGCGAGCTCGTGATGGTCCAGGAGTCGGAGGAAGCCGTGCAGCTCCAGCAGATCCTCGGCGCGAAGGACGATGCGCAGGGAGTACGTCGATGACCATCCTCGTTTTCGTGGGCACCCTGCTGCTGGCCATGGCGATGGGAATTCCCATCGCGTTTTCGCTGCTCGCCAGCGGCGTGGCACTGATGTGGCACCTCGACCTGTTCGACGCACAGATCCTGGCGCAGAACGTGATCGGCGGCGCCGACAGCTTCCCGCTGCTGGCCGTCCCCTTCTTCATGCTCGCCGGCGAGATCATGAACGTCGGCGGCCTGTCCAAGCGCATCGTCGACTTCGCGCTCGCGTTGGTCGGCCATGTGAAGGGCGGCCTGGGCTACGTGACCATCATGGCCGGCTGCCTGCTTTCGGCGCTCTCCGGCTCGGCCGTGGCCGACGCCGCCGCGCTGACCGCGCTGCTGCTGCCGATGATGGTGAGCGCGGGGCACGACAAGGCACGCGCGGGCGGTCTCATCGCGGCCACCGGCGTGATCGGCCCGGTGATCCCCCCGAGCATCGGCCTCGTGATCTTCGGCGTGGCGGCCAACGTGTCGATCTCCAAGCTGTTCCTCGCGGCGATCGTGCCCGGCCTGCTCATCGGCGGTGCCCTGTGGATCACCTGGGCATGGCTCGTGCGGCGCGAGAAGATCGTTCCGCCGCCGCGCAAGTCCTCAGCCGAGATCGTTTCGTCCTTCCGCAAGGCGCTGTGGGCCCTCATGCTGCCCGTGATCATCCTGGTGGGCCTGCGCATGGGCGTGTTCACGCCGACCGAAGCGGCCGTGGTGGCCGCTGCCTACGCGCTTTTCGTGTCGACGGTGGTGTACCGGGAGATCACGTGGAAGGATCTCTACGGCATCTTCGTGAGCGCGGCCAAGACGAGCGCCATCGTGATGTTCCTGATCGCCGCGGCCATGGTGAGCGCCTGGCTCATCACCGTGGCCGACCTGCCGTCGAAGGTCGTCGGCCTGCTGCAGCCCTTCATGGGCAATCCGGTCCTGCTGATGGCGGCGATCATGGTGCTCGTGATGGTCGTGGGTACGGCGATGGACATGACACCGACCATCCTGATCCTCACGCCGGTGCTGATGCCGATCGTCAAGGCCGCGGGGATCGATCCGGTGTACTTCGGGGTGCTGTTCATCATCAACAACTCGATCGGTCTGGTCACGCCGCCGGTGGGCACGGTGCTGAACGTGGTGGCCGGCGTCGGGAAGATCTCGATGGACGACGTCACGCGCGGCGTGGTGCCTTTCATGATTGCCGAGTTCGCGATCCTGTTCGTGATGGTCGCGTTCCCGCAGCTGGTCATCGCGCCCGCGCGATGGTTCGGGGGCTGAGGCTGTGGCGATGTCCGGCTCTCCCGGCCCGCGGTGGCGTGGCCGCGTCGGCCTCTGGGTGCTCGCGCTCCTGACGCAGTTGCCGGCGGCCGCGCAGGATCCCGAGCGCGAGGTGCTGCCCGAGCAGCGCCAGGCGCTGGCTTTCATCTCGCCCACGGGCCTGACCCCGCTGGGCGGGAAGTTGATCTTCAGCGCCTTCCACGTCGAAACCGGTCAGGAGCTGTGGGTCACGGACGGCACCCGTGCCGGCACCGCGATGCTGAAGGACATCCGGCGGGGCTTCCGGGGCGCCTTCCCCGCCGGCCAGACGGCGTTCAGGGGCCATGTCTACACCGCGGCCACCGATGGCGTGCACGGCATCGAACTCTGGCGCACCGACGGCACCGTCGCGGGAACCTCCCTCGTGGTGGACCTGCAGCCGGGCGAGGAAGGCGCGCTGCCGAGCGAGCTGACGGTGTTTCGCGATGCGCTGTACTTCGTGGCCAATGACGGGCGTTCGGGATTCCAGTTGTGGAAGACATCGGGCACCGCGCCAACCACGGTGCGCGTGTCTTCAATCGACACCGGCCCGCGCGCGGTGGCACGCCAGCTCATGGTGGTGGGCGACCGCCTGTTCTTCACCGCGACCTCGCGCGAGCACGGCCACGAACTCTGGGTCAGCGAAGGCACGCCCGAGAGCACGCGCATGGTGAAGGACATCCGGCCCGGCCCCGAGGACGCAGGCATCCAGAACCTGACGGCGGCAGGTGATGATCTCTATTTCACCGCCCACGACGGCGTGCACGGCATCGAGCTGTGGAAGAGCGACGGCACCGCGCGCGGCACGCGCATGGTGAAGGACCTCCGGCCAGGCGCCGAACCCTCCCTACCGATACACCTGACCGCACTTGGTCGCGCCCTGTACTTCGCGGCCGACGACGGCGTGCATGGCCTGGAGCTCTGGAAGACCGATGGCACCGAGGGCGGGACGACGCTGGTGAAGGACATCCGCCCGGGGCCGTCCGGCGCCATCTCGAGTCCGATCACGACCATGGGCGAGCGGCTCTACTTCGCCGCGACCGACGGCGCCTCGGGCGCGGAACTGTGGCGCAGCGACGGGACGGCGGCAGGGACCGTGCGGGTCAAGGACATCGCACCGGGTGCGGACAACGGGTCGCCCGCACGCTTCTCGGTCATCGGTTCCCGCCTCTGGTTCTCCGCCAACGGCGGCAGCGCCAGCGGCGTCGAACCCTGGACCAGCGACGGCACGCCGGCGGGCACGCACGCCGTGGCGGACATCGCGCCGGGCGCGCGCCATGCGATGCCGCAGGGCTTTCGCCGCCTGGGCAGTTCGGTGCTCTTCGTTGCCGACGATGGCAACGGCAACGAACGCCTGTGGGCGCACCGCCAGGACGGCCGGGTGGTCCTGATGGGTGACCCGCTCAGGCAGCGCCTGCGCTGATCCGCGTAGTCGTGCTACGCCATGCCGCATGGCTGCCGCGAGGGCCGGGTGCGTGGGGTCGTGGCCGGCGCCCAGCACCCACTGCAGGATGGCCCGTCCCTGCAATGCAAGCGTCAGAGCCTGGGCCCCCTGCGGCGGGCACAGGAGGTCCTGCGTGCCATGCACGATCAGCGTGGGCGACGTGGGCAGTGCGGCGCAGCGCTGAAGGAGCGTGAGCCCGCGCAGCCAGCATCCGTGTTTCAGGCAGTGACTCTGCACGCGGTAGCGCGACACCAGCCGCTGCAGCGTCGCGTCGTCGAGCGACGGTGCGGACTGTCCCGTGGCCATGCGTTTTTCCCCCCGGACCATAGCCTTGCGATCCGGCACTGCTGCTGCGGGGTTCTATCCGTGAAGACCTCCGCGATCACGGCCGTGATCGGACACTGCCGCCGCCGAGCCTCGTTCCACAGGAGGCGCCATTCGGGGTTCCCGTGGCGCACGGCCTGCGCGAAGAGATCGTGGATGTCGCAGGCACGCGCAAGGAACACGTTCCTGAGCAGCAGGCCCGCGACGGCGTCAGGCTGGCCCAGCGCATGCGCCAAGGCCAGCGTGGCACCCCAGGAGCGGCCCACCACCAGCCACCGAGCGATCCGGAGGTGATCGCGCAGGCGCCGCAGATCATCCAGCAAATCGGCGAGCGTGTTGGCCGTGATCGTGCTCGCCGGCGTGCTGCGTCCGGACTCGCGCTGGTCAGGACAGATGATGCGGTAGCGCGCCGGATCGAATCCGCGGCGCAACAAGGGTGAACTGCCCGAGCCCGGTCCGCCGTGGAGCACCAGCGCCGGCAGGCCCGCCGGGCCTCCATGCTCCTGCATGACATGTCCGCCGCCCAGCGGCAGCCAGTGGATGATTGGCCAAGGACCGGCTGTCACGTGCGGGTCCGGTCGGCCCTGCGCTTGTGCATTGGCGTCTGTGCGGAAGATCAGGTCGCCCGATCGCCGGGCGCCTGGCACGAAACGGATTGGCGCACCGCCGATGTCGCGCATGTCCGCCCGCGGCCGCGACCATGGGCTCGACCTCCGTGTGCCGCAGTGGTTGAGGGTTGAGGGACGGGATCAATACACGACGATCTTGCCCGTCGGGCGCGGGCTATGGCAGTCGTTGTAGAAGTATTCGCCCGGCGTGTCAAAGGTATGGTTCGCGGACTGGCCCGGAGCCAGCCTGAAATCGAACCTGCCTTCGAAGAACTGCGTGGCGCAGTGCGTGTTCGCATTGGTTCCCGGGTTGGTGAAGGTCACGGTGGTGTTCGCCGGCACGCGCATGAAGGTCGGCGTCATGGCATTCACGGCCGTCGATTCGGTGGCGCCCGGCTCGTTCGCGGCGGTCTGCACGCGCGCCAGGAACACGGTGTTCGGCGTCGGCAATGCCGCACCTTCCACCGCCGAACCCGACACCGGCCGGCGCACGACGGGCGGCACCGGTGTGGGCGCGGGCGCGACGGAGCCGCCGACCTTGAAGGCCCACAGGCGGTCGCCGCGCGGTGCCGAATCGCCGTACGGAATGCCCGTGCCGCCCGAGAACACCGCGATGTACTGCTCGCCATCGATCTCGTAGGAAACCGGACTGGCACTGATCGCGGCACCGGTCTGGAAGCGCCACAGCTCGCTGCCGTCATGCGCATCCAGGGCCAGCAGGTTGCCATCGGGCTGCCCGATGAACAGCAGGTCGGAGGCCGTGCTCAAGATGCCGTTGCCGTGCGCCAGCGAATACGGCATCTGCTTCTTCCACTTCACGAGGTTGGTGCTCGGATCGACCGCTACGACCGCGCCGGTCATGTAGGTGCCCGGTGGGCGCAGTCCGTTGCTCGCCTCGGTCAGCGAGTGAGCCGCCGACACGTAGCCCATGCCCGTGTAGACCAGGCCTGTGCGCTGGCTGAAGGACTGGTGGTTCCAGTTGGCGCCGCCGCCGTGTCCCGGGATGGAGAGGATCGGCACGTCCCAGTGCGCGTCGTAGAGGCAGCCTTTCACGTAGTTCGGGACCGCGCGGTTGGGGTCGCCGGGGATCGTCGTGCCCAGCGGCTGGTCCACGATGCAGGTCTCGGTCCAGGCGCCCTGGCGCGGGAAGGGCTGGGTGGGCCAACTGGCCTGGCGGGCGTCCTGCTTCATGGGCACTTCGTCGATGCCCAGCGGCGCGCTGCCATCCTTGCGATCGAGGATGTAGTACATGCCCGTCTTGCTGCCGTAGATCACGACCTTGCGGTCTTTCCCGTCGATCTTCACGTCCGCGAGCACGGGGGACATCACGTTGTCCATGTCCCAGATGTCGTGGTGCACGGACTGGAAGTGCCACTTGTACTCGCCGGTCTTGAGGTCGAGTGCGACGATCGAATTGGCGAAGAGATTCAGGCCTGGGCGCGTGGAGCCGTTCTGCGACGAACCGCCGCGCACGTTGCCGAAGGTCCAGTAGACCAGGCCCAATTCCGGATCCACCGCGGGATGGATCCATGGTGTCGCGCCGGTGCGTTCGGATTCAGCGGCACCGCCCCAGGTGTCGTAGCCGATCTCACCGGCGCGCGGCACACCCCAGAACGAGGTCAGCACCTTGCCCGTCAACGCATCGGCGGAGAACGCAGCGCCGCGGTTGCCGTCGTTGGTTCCGAGGTAGAGACGCTTGTCGTGATAGACGAGCGCTACTTTCTGCAGCGCGCCCTGGTACTCGGGATCGGTGGTGCTGCTTGGGTACTGCTTGATCCAGGCGATGGCGCCGGTGTCCGTCCTGAGCGCCACCAGGCGGTTGCCGGTGGCGACGGTGAACACCAGGCCCAGGTCCTTCGCGACAGCCACCCCACGGCGGGTGATGGCGCCATAAGGCGTGGTCCATTTCCACTTTGTGAGGCCGGTCTTGCCATCCACCGCAATCACGTTGCCCAGCGCGGACTCGATGTAGATGACGGCGTCGACAGCCACCGTCGTGCTTTGGTTGGTGCCGGTGGTCATGCCACCTTCGATCTGGTTGACCCAGGCGCCACCCAGCTTGCCGACGAGGCCCTTGTTGATCTTGCGCAGGCTGGAGTAGTTCTGGTTACCCAGATTACCCCCCACCTTGGGAAAGTCCTTGTCGCCGGCCGTGCAGCAGTCCAAGAGGTCGGCTGCGGGCGCGGCGGCCGCCGGTGGCGATGCAGGCGGTGGCGCGCTCGACGCCGGCGGTGGCGCGGGAGCCGGCGTGATCGGCAGCACGGGCGTACCGCCGCCGCTGGAGCCGCCGCAAGCGCTGATCAACAAGGGGGATGCGAGCACGCCGCAGGAGACCAGCAGCGTGACCAATGATCTTTGTTTCATGGATGTCTCTACTCGGTGAGTTTTGGGGACGGATGTGCGCGAGGCAGGAGGCAGCGCGCGCAATGCGGGCGGTGCGCGAAGTCGACCTCGCAGGCTCGCTATTCGGTGCAGAAGGGCGTCAGGCCCATGGCCGACTTGACGCCCTGGACGACGAGCTTCTGGAATTCGATGGCCCCCACGCCCGAGAGGTCCGCGGTGAACGAGTGGGTGTTGTGCCCGAGGGTCGTGAGCCATGCGCGGCCGCCGTCGTAGTACTGGCACCAGGCGACCGGATGGAAGTCCGCATGGCCGGGATGCGGCGCCGCCGTCAGCGGCTTCAGCGTCGAGGTGTCGACCTTGGCCAGGAACTTCACCTTCGTGGGGAAGGGCATGAGGTTGTACCACTCGTCCTGGAAGGAAAAGCGCTTGGGCACCTCCTTCGTCGAAGGGTCGTCCGAGACGATCTCGACATCGCCGGCGCGGTTCGGCCCGTGGTTGTAGAAGTTCGCGTTGCCCAGCAAGCCTTCGTAGTAGGGCCAGTTGTATTCCGCGCCGAAGGCGTTGTGCAGGCCGACGAAGCCACCACCGCGGCGCATGTAGTTGCGCAGCGCGGTGCGCGCGGCGTCCTGGCTTGTGCTGACCGCGCCGTTCCACAGCGTGTCGCGGTTCGAGCTCGCGAAGATGATCGCCTTGTAGTTGTTGATGCGGCTGCTGAGGATCGCGACGTCCTCCGTCCAGTCGGCCGTGATGCCTTCGGCCGACAGCATGCGCACCAGGCCTGCCTGCATCACGTTGTCCGGATTCATCACCGGGTTCAAACCGGCGGCCATCGGTGTGCCCAGCACAGCATGACGCGGCCCCGCAGTGCGCGAATAGACCAGCACCCGGTCCGGCGTCGAAGCAAAGGCCCCCCAGTCGTTGTAGCACTTGGGATTCGTTCCCCTGCAGACGTTGTAGTAGGGGTCGAAGCTGTCGTCGGGGGCTTCGGCAACCGGGTCCGTCGGCTGAACCGGTGTCTCGCCCGCGGGCTCGGTCGGGTTGCTCGGTGCCGCCGGCGACACAGGAAGGGCCATGAGCGGCATCCCTCCACCACCTCCACTTCCTCCTCCGCATGCAGTCACGGCCAGTGTCACGGCCGCCGCCAAGGCGAGCCTGAGAGTCAATGATTTGACAAGTTCCAAGGGAGTCTCCTCGTTCTGATCGATGACGCAGAGTGCGAGCGCTCTGCCGATGCTGGCCGGCCGTTCCGCCGCGGCGGGGCTGACCCGGGGTGATCATAGGAAATATATGGAAATTATTTCCATAATGGAAATCCCTTCCTATTTATGCCGTGGCCGATGCCAGTTGGCTGCACGATCACTGAGACTCGAATTCGAGTGGATGACCACGAGAAGGTCCTCCTTGTGCAAGCACGACCGGGCCATACCGAGCTCGAGTCGAATCCGGTCGAGAGGCACGGATACGCTGCATGCTGACGACCGATCGAATCGAGCCGGTTCGGCCCATGGCGAAACGGCCGCCTTTATGGGACGCGCGACGACACATGGGAACGGTCGTCGCTGCAGGGGGTTGCCTGCTTGGCGCGCATGCTGGCAGCTCAGCAAGCGATTGCCTCGAAAAATGAGCGGCTGAATTCCAATTCGGGTGCTGGTCGAGAGGACGCACGTTCGCAAAAATTGCAGCGAGTTGTCTCTCTGCCGCGCACACCGCTTTGTTCTCTCGTCTTCATTGCCGATCCCTCATTCCCTGTGCGCCAGCAGCGCGAAGCCAGGGGACCGGGCATATCGGCGAGACTGCGTATACCCAGAACGGTGTCGGGACGCTGAAGGGCTATCTTGGGGTCGGAGAACACCCTGATCTCTTGGTGATCGCTATTTCAGCCTCTTGGGTATTAGGACGAGCAGGCATCAGGCGATTGGGGTCTGCAATTTGAAAGCGCGACCCTGTGCTGTCGAGGAGGAGGTTTACTGTCGCAGTTGCGGAGGTCGTGTCCGATGTCACTGGGGAACCATCGAAAGATGTTGACCCGGTTCCTCCAGGCGTTGCTGAGTCGCACGAAAACCCCCGCCGCGCCGCATTCTCGAGCGTGTCGACTGGGATGCCGGCAGCGTGCAAGGCTGCGATCTCCGCGTCGGCGTCCACGTCAAATGGCAGCTTCAAGGTGATCGTGGCGCCATGGATGGGAACCTCGACATTGCTCCGTCTTCGTCCGATTTTTTGGGGATGTTCGATCCGAAGCCAGCTTCTTCTGGGATCCGCATTCATGGGAGAGTTGGTCGCAGAGGCGATGCGGCGACGGTTGGGTCGCGGCCGAAATGCCTTCGTCGGCAAGGTTGGTTGCCGGCGCGCAGCGGCCACGGCGGAATCGTCCGGAAGCGACCCGATGGGCCCTGCTATGTTGTTTAAAGAAGACATTCAAAATAGAGTCTCTGACTAAATCGACCCTATTTGGATGCATAAAAAAACATTTTTCGTTAAGAAGTAACACTACTCACGCTCCGGATCGGTACGCACATCTTGCGCTTTGCTCTCGAGAACGGGGTATCGGTTTTTCGCGCCGGGTCACGTTTCAGAGGACATTACTTGCTCCCCCTCTCATCAAGTCAATCCCGAACGAGCGGGATATCGGTCGGTGCTGCAAAAAATGACAGGCATGCACTCCGTGAATTCCCCGGCTTGCCCCTGGTGCCGCTTCTGGTTTTGGCCTTCTTCACGGCCGTCATGACGCAGCCGGTCATTGCTCTTGCAGCCACGACCTACGAAGGAACCGTTACCGGCGTGCAGACCAACGACGAGGCGGGCGGAACCGGCAACTATTCACCGGCCTATGTCGTCACGCCCTCTCTGGGCACGCTGCACTACACCTTTGCGGCGGATGACAGCATCGACGTCAGGGGAGCCAGTGGCGACGTGTATGGCGTTCTATTGACTTTGGCTTCCAGCTCATCGCCGGTGGTGCTTGATTCCGCTGGCGGCAAGTTGAACATCTCCTCGACCAGAGGCACAGCAGATTCGGGCTGGGGGGTGTCGATGGGCATCAACGCCGAGGGCGGCACTCTCACAATCAACGGCAATACCTCGGTCTATGCGCAGTCCGACAACGCGAACAGCGCCGCCATCGGCGTGCGCGCATACCAGAGCACGGTCACCTTCAACGGCGATACAACCGTGCGCACCAGCACACCGGGTTACTCGCAGGGTGTGTGGGTCTACCAGAGCACGGTCACCTTCAATGGAGACACCACCATCGTCGTGAGCGCGAAGAGGGAGAACACCGACGGGGTCCACAACTCGGGGGGCGGCAGGAGTAGCGTCACTTTCAACGGCAACTTGACCATTGCATCGACGGGCGAGTACCCCAGCGACAACGTACATGGCATCTACAACGACAACCAGAATAGCAAGCTGAGTGTTACGGGTGATCTGAAAATCACGGCCATTGCGAATGGCTCGACTGTCTTCGGCATCCGTAACCAAGGTCGGCTCAGCGTTGGGCAGGACGTGAGCATCACGTCCACCGGAACACGTTCCGCGTTCGGCATCGCCAATACGCACCGAACGGCCCGAATGAGCTTCGCGGGTAACGTGGACATCGCCGTCGTCAGTACGACCGGGTACATTCCCTTCGGCAATCCGACGGGGATCGGCAACAGCTACCCGGGCACGTCCTCCATCAACTTCGGCAAGGCGGTCACGGTCAACGTGTCAGCCGCGGCCGAGGCCTATGCCGTCAACAACGCCAGCACGCTGAATTTCAACTCGGCAACGGACAACGTGGCGCTGCAGGTCGCGTCGTCATGCAGCGGCTGCGATGTCTATGGCATCCGCAACGACGGCGGAACGGTGACTGCCGCCGGCGGCCTGAGCATTTCGACTTCGCCCACCGGTACGGGCAATGGCTATGCAATCTGGAACGTTGCGGCAGACGGGCGCGATGCCACGGTCACGGTCAATGCCGCAGGCGGGCAGGCAGTGAAACTGCAAGGCGACCTGGTGACAGGCAGCGTGACGAACGCTGCCGGCACGAAGTACACCGGCGCACTGAACCTGAACCTGGACACCTCGGACTCCTACTTGCGCGGATCGGTCGGTGGTTTCGTGGACCCCGACCCGTCGGATGCCACGGTCTATTCGGCCGGTTCGCCCCACCTGTCGTTCTCCAAGGGCGCCTCCTGGATTCCCACGGGTACAGGCACCATGACCGCCGACTTCGGTTCGGGCACCCTGGCGCTCGCCAATGGCGGCGCGATCGACATGGCCGCGAGCTGGGGAAGCTTCCTTGCTGGAAGCATCCCCGCTTACTCGCTGCGTGTTCTCAGTATCCAGAGCTCGACGAACGCGGCGACGGTCAGCCTGGGGGAGGGCGCCACCTTTCGCATCCTCAGCGACATCCGCAACGGCGCGGCCGACAGGATTCAATTCGGCAGCGGGGTGACGGGTTTCAGCGCGACCGGCACGCAGGTGGTCGCCGTTGTGTACGACCCCGCGCTCAATGACACCAGCTGGGTCAATGCCGCGACGATGAAAACAGGCACCGTGATCCCGGCGAGCACGCCTGTCGTCGTGATCGACGCCAGTGCCGCAGCCGGTGGCACTGCACGCCTGCAGGCCGTTCGGGGCGCGACGGGCCAATGGAGCTACGAGAACGACCTCGTGCGCTTCTCGTATTCGCCCAGCGTGGCGCTCAGCGCGGACGGCAGCAAGGTCGTGCTGACCGGTTTGGCCATTGTGGGTGCGGCCGCAGACGCCAGCACCGACGCGGCGACCAGCACAAGCGGCGCCACGAGCACGAGCGCGATGACAAGCACGAGTGCGAGCACAGGCAGTTCATCCGCAGTTCCGGTGCGCATCACGCCCTCGGAGACGGTGAAGACCGCGGCTGATGCAGGCGACAGCCTTCGCAGCCTGTGGGCCTTGCGCGCCAACGGCATCGCTCGCAGAACCGAGTCACTTCGTCGCGATACGGCCTCCGAAACCTCTGGCATCTGGGCCGAGGTGGACGGCGGTGGCTTCGACGCCAAGACGGGTTACGCGAGGTCATACAGCCAGAGCTATGGCGCCCTTGCCGTCGGTGTCGACCGGAATCTGGGCGACTTCGGCGGCTGGAAAGGCCATGCGGGCGGCTCCGTCAGCTACATCAATTCCAACGCCACCTATGAGCGTGGAAACGGGAAGGCTGCCGCCATCGAACTCGCGGGCTACGGCTTGTGGGTCAACGACGGCGGAACCTACCTGCAGATTGGCGCGCGTACCGCCTCGCTGGAAAACAAGTACGCCTCTTCCGACTCGCTCGCGAGGCGCGTCACCGGCACCTATCGAACGCAGGGATACGAAGTCAGTGCCGAGGCCGGGCATCGCTTCGCTCTGCCCCAGGGCGTTTTCGTGGAGCCGCAACTAGCGCTGACTGCGAGCCGCCTGGCGGCCGACAAGCATGTGGCGAGCAATGGCGTGACCATCAGCCAGGACAACGTCGATGGCGGCTCGGTCAGGGCCGGCGTGCTCCTGGGCAAGGCCGTGCGATTCCTTGAGCTGAGCGGCGACATCTATCTCAGGCTTTCGGCGATCAACTACTTCGGCGATGGCCTGGAGATCACGGCGGTCAAGGGCAGCGGCAGTCTTCCCGTCGATACCGAAAGCCGTAATGGCACCGGTGGCGAAGTCGGACTGGGCGGCCGCTTTGCATTCCTGCCGCGGCGAGGCTTCGTCTACTTCGAGGCTTCCAGCCTGGCCGCCAGGGGCATCCGGCGGACATGGAACCTGCGCTCGGGTTTGCGCTACGAGTGGTATTGATGGCAAACCCGCAACACCGGTTGGCAGGCTGCTTGGGTGGCCACCGAAGCTTGGCTGCGCTGCTGTTCGCAGCCACCCTGGCCATCGCACCCGTTTTTTCGATCGCGGCAGAGGGCGACGGGAAAAATTTCGCGTGGGGCACGCGGGTGACGCGGGACAACGTCGCCTTCGAATTTCAGGAAGCCAGGTACGCCAATCTGGTCGTGGACAGCAGCAGCAATGGCGATTCGCCAAAGCAGTACAAGGGCGACTTCGTCCTGCTCCAGGTGAACATCACGAACACGGCAGACCAGCCGCTCTTCGTGCGGTTTCAACCCGTGTTCAGATTGATCGATGCTTCCGGTGCACTGTATGAGCCGCATGAAATGCTCACGAAGCTGGTCAATCCGAAACAGGAAGGACAGACGGCTTTCGGCGATCCGCTTGCGGCGGGGCAGAGCATGCAAAGGCGCGTGCTCTTTTCCGTGCCGAAACAACTCTATCGAGCTGTCGTCATCGTTCCACGCAGTGCCGAAAGGGCCGACGACGGCGTTGTGACGTACTCGGGGCCGTACTTCTTCTATGACCTGGCACCCCTTCGTTCCGCGCCATCGGCAAGGAACGCCAGGGCGGCTCTGAAGACCCTGTGACGTAGCCACGGGCACGAGGTCTTCCAGCGCGAGATGGGGCGAGTTCATCGTGTTGGACGACGGCTCGGGACTCTGCTTAGTGCCCTGGTGGCCCGTAGTGGAGAAGCGCATCTGGCGTTAAGTCTGGCTCAGCGTTCCTGCGTAGCCTCATCATGGCCAACTGCCTTGCCCTGAACCTGGGCCCCTTACTGTCTCGCCTGGAGCTTCGCCGTCAACAGCGCGGCCCTGGATTCGTGAACTCGTGGTGAGTGCCATGGAAGCCAATAGCATGACGAACAAAATCGACAAGCTGACGCTTGTTCTCAAGCCCGAGCAGCGTCGCGCCATCGAGGCTGTGTGCCACCTGCTTGAACAGCGTGGCCGGCGCGCAAGCCTAGCCCAACACCTCCATGGCGGGCGTGAGCGGCTCCGGCATCCCGCGCCGCTTCAGGTCCATCACGAGCACACAGAAACCCCAGAATGCATAGGCCAGTCCAGCGCGCCACCAGGTCGCATTCGGCGGCCTGTATGGGTTCTAGGGCAGCAATGGCCTCGTGGTGCGCGCTCTGCCGAGAAGCAGGCCTCCACATGCATTGCGACCACATTCGCGATTCTTTCAATCCGAGCGAGCGTCACCGCACGCCCGCGATCGACAAATTGAGTTGGTACGTAGTTCGTGTCGCGGAAGCCCGTTTTTGATGTGCAACTTTCTGTCGGCCGACTCCGCTGGACGAGATCTCAGCTGAAGAGTAAAAAGTCACGCGGAATCGGCCCCCCACATGAGTTGCGTCCACTAGGGCAGGACATCAATTCTGGGCTGTGGACATCAATGATGAGATACGAGAAGTACTTGCGCGTTTGTTATTTAACATAACATAAATTGCATCAAATTTAGATGTAGCGGCTGATCAGTAATGTCGCGTTTGGCCCAAGTAGAAATGTCGCATCGTTGCCCGCTCCGGGTTCCGGAACCGAGGCACAGCGTGTTGAGTTCCGCCGATCTCTGACCCTGGTTTGGCGCGCCTTCGTAGACGCAGTCGATCAACTCCTCGGAGGTCAAGCATGAACCGCGAGACATTTTTGCGCACGCTGCGAGCCGGACTCGCAGGCCTGTCCAGGCAGGAAGTCGACGAGATCGTTGTCACACCAGGCTGCTGCGCCTATCGGCGCAACTCAGCAGTCGCATCAACCGGCTGAATCCGCAGCCATCGGTGGACTTTCGTGCATGACCTTCAGCATGACCAAAATCCCCGTCTCCAGAAGCGGGAACTCTGGATTTGCGCAATCGCCGTAGCGGTCGTTGGAACATGGACAGTTCGCTCCGGCGTGGGTCGCCGACTCTCTCGGGATTCACGGAGCGTGCATCCTGAGCACCGACACTATCGCCCTAACCGACTTCGATCCCGTCAAGTCCAGTGGCAGCCATCGCGAACCGTTGTGCGTACTCCTTGGGCGTCACCCCAAGACGCCGAACAAACGCCCTCCTCAAGACGTCCACGCTCTGATAGCCATGTCGGCGCGCAATCGACTCCAGCGATCGCCCTCCAAGCTCCAGAGCCCGGCAAACTGCTTCGAGCCGGACCTCCTCCACATACTTTGCGGGCGTGGTCTGCATCTCTCGCTGGAACATCCGCACCAACGTTCTGACACTGGTGTTTGCGACGTCGGCAAGCATCTCGACCGTGATCTCCGTGCCCAGGTGTTCGTTGACCCAGAGACGCAGGGCATCGAGGCCAGGGCTCATCCCTTTCTGAGCCTGGAGTGAGACGCTGAACTGGGCCTGCCCTCCTGGTCTTCGAAGAAACAAGACCAGGCCCTTTGCGAGCTCCAACGCAGCAGAGTTCCCCAGGTCTTCTCCAACCAATGCGAGGGCGAGGTCGATTCCAGCTGTGATTCCCGCGGACGTATAGAAGTTTCCGTCCTTCACCCAGATCGGATTCGGGTCGACCTGCACTGCGGGGTAGCGCTCGGCAAGCCGATTCGCCATGGCCCAATGGGTCGTCGCTCGGCGGCCGTCCAGCAGCCCGGCCTCTGCCAACGCAAACGCGCCCACACATATCGAGCAAACCCGCCTCACGGTTTTGGCTCGCACCCGCAGCCAATCGATCACAGTGCTGTCCATGTGCTCCAGCGAGCCCATGCCAGCAGCAACGATGAGCGTGTCGATAGGCCTGCTCGCGCGGCGCTCGTTGGCCAACGTCCGGTGTCCTCTGAGGCCGATGCCGGTATCGCTCTCCAGGCACACGTCCGCGCCCGCACTCACCAGCTCGAGCGCGTAGGGCGCGGTTTCTCCTTTGTGCATCTTGTTGGCCAGGGCAAACACCTCTGCCGGCCCTATGACATCCAGAGCATCCACCGGTGCCAGGCCCAGGATGACCACCCGCTTTTGAGCGGGTCCGATACGGGGACCATCAAGCTTCGTTCGCTTACTCATCGGAGTCTCCAGCCTCGAAAAATCAGGCCTTCATCTTGGCAGAAATCATCTGAACAATGTCTTTTACGCCAAACCTAGATCTCTAGACTTGAGTCCAAGTCAACCAGATCCGAGGCATCCGAAATGAACTCACTCGTCACTGTCGGTGGCATCACCACTCCGGACACACAGCTTGCCCGCAAGGCCGTCTCGCTGGTGCATCGCGTGCACTCCGAGACGATGATGAACCACTTGCACCGGACCTGGTGGTTTTCCGAGTTTCTTGGCAGGAAGCGCGGCCTGAAGTACGACCGGGAAGCCGTCTACCTCGCCTCCCTTCTTCACGACCTGGGGCTCACCGATGAGTACGCGGCAGACAACCGATTCGAGGTCGACGGCGCGGATGCCGCCAGCCGATTCCTGATTGCAGAGGGTTATTCGGACTCAAAGGCTCAACTGGTCTGGGATGCCATCGCCCTGCACTCCAGCGCCGGTATCGCCGACCGCAGAGAGTCGGAAGTTGCGCTGGTTCACATGGGTGCGCACGTGGATGTCATGGGCCTTCGGATAGATGAAATCACCCCTGGGCTCATCGACGACACGCTTGTCCTGTACCCACGCCTGGGCTTCAAGACAGCGTTTCAAGAGGCTCTCGCAGAGATCGCGCGCAAGAAGCCGCATACCGCGATCGGGACCGGCCTGGCGGACATCGGGCGCCGCCATGTTCATGGCCTGGAGATCCCCGACGTTTGCGACTTGCTCGACCACGCTCCGTTCGAGAGCTGAACCCCAAATAGAAAAAGTGGCCTTGTGCCTCCACTGAACGGGCACAGCTTTGTCGATTGCGAGCATATGCCCGCAGTCACTGAAAGGAATGAAATCATGACCCAAGCAGACATCCTCGTGAGTGGCGCAACGGGCCGTACAGGCGGCGCAGCGATAGACACATTGTTGAAGATGGACAGGCGTGTGCGAGCCTATGTGCGTGCGGATGGCGACGCCGCCCAGGCCCTGCGAGACCGAGGCGTCGAGATTGCCGTGGGTGATTTCACAGACCTCGATGCCATTCGCGCCGCGATGGAAGGGATTCGCTCGGCCTACTTCCTGCACCCCATCAGCCCGGGCATCGTGTACGCGAGCGCCTATTTTGCGCAGGCTGCGAAGGAGGCGGGTGTCACGGCCATCGTCAACATGTCGCAGATTTCGGCCCGGCGGGACTCGAAGAGCCATGCCGCGCAGGACCACTGGGTTGCGGAACGTGTCTTCGACTGGTCGGGCGTGGCGACGACCCACCTGCGCCCTACCTTCTTCGCCGACTGGCTCGTCTATCCCCATTTCGCGCATGAGATCTGGGCGAAAAAGCGTATTCAGTTCCCGTTCGCAGACGGCCGTCACGCCCCCATCAGCACCGACGACCAGGGTCGCGTCATTGCGCACATCCTGGCCAACCCTTCCGCACACGGGGGCAAGACCTACGCCCTTCATGGTCCGGTCGAGATGAATCACGACCAGATTGCCGCCGCCATGAGCGACGTCCTCGGTGCGAAGATCGAATATGCCCCGCTCTCCATCGAAGAGTTCCGGCATGAGATGCAGCACACCTACAAGTTCAACCCGTTCCTCGTGCAACACCTGGTCGAGGTGGCTCAGGACTATCGCAATGGGGTGTTCGCAGGGACAAACGACGCCGTCGAGCAGGTAACGGGCAAGCCGGCGCTGTCCGTTGCGGACTTCATCGCGAAGAACCGGGACGCGTTTGTCTGAAGGGCCGAGTCCGGCCCGGAACCCAGGAGCCTGGTATGCCCATCGCCGATGCGCCCGCACGGGTCGAGGACTGCAGTTGCTTTGCCATCAAGAAGGCCGCCCGGCAGGCGGCAAGGCTGTACGACGCACATCTGCAGCCGAGCGGGCTGCGGATATCGCAGTTTCTGATTCTGGCTTTGCTCGAAGAGGTCGAGAGTGCGTCCATGAATACCCTTGCCGAGCGCCTCGACACGGAACGCACGGCCATGGGAAAGATGGCCTGCGTGCTGGAGCGAGACGGCTTAGTTCAGATTGGCCCCGCGCCCACCGATGGCCGCATGCGCCTGGTGGAACTCACGCAGGCAGGGCAACGACTTCTTGATCAAGCCTTTCCCCTTTGGCTGCAGGCGCAACGCCGGATGGAAGCATTGAATGGAACGCAGAGACTGGCCGCGCTCAGGACGGAGTTGGCTGGACTGGATATGCGCAACTCATCCACTGCGCGAGCCGAACTGTCGAATCGACTGGAAATCGAACCGCAGTCGCTGGCTCACTGAAAGGAAACCATCATGTCAAGAACATGGCTTATCACTGGCACCAGCAGCGGCTTCGGCCGCCAGCTCACCGAGATTCTGCTGCAGCGAGGTGACCGGGTCGCCGCCACCGTTCGCAAGGCAGGCGCTCTGGACGACCTGAAGAAAGCGCACGGCGACCGACTCTGGGTTGAGGTCCTCGATGTCGTGCACGCCGATGACGTTCGACGTGTCGTCGAGAAGGCGTTTTCCGACCTCAAGCGGATCGACGTCGTTGTCAGCAATGAGGGATACGCGTTGCTCGGCGCGGCGGAAGAAGTTGATGACGCTCAAATCGAGCGGCAGGTCGATACCAACTTGCTTGGCTCCATACATATTGCCCGAGCCGTGATTCCGCACTTGCGCAGGCAAGGCGGAGGTCGAATCGTTCAGATTTCGTCCATGGTCGGCCAAGGCTCGTATCCAACGATGGGGGTCTACGCGGCAACCAAGTGGGGCATCGAGGGCTTCTACGAAGGAACGATTCCTGAAATCGCCAGCTTCGGAATCGAGGTCACGCTCGTCGAGCCCGGTGCCTCTCGCACAAACTTCGGGACCTCTAGCGCCGCGTTCGGCAAGACGATGGATGTGTACGAAAAGACGGCTGTCGGAGACTTTCGGCGCATGGTCGCTTCGGCGGGGCTCTCCATGTTTCGTGGTGATCCGCGCAAAGTTGCGCAGGCGATCATCGACTCGACATCACAAAGCCCCGCGCCGCGGCGACTCACCTTGGGAAGTGATGCTTACGCCTTTGTCCACGAAGCTCTGACCTCGAGGCTCTCTGCCCTGGAGGCCCAGAAGAAGTTGGCGCACTTGACTGAATTCGACGGGTGATGGGTAGGCGTAGAAACAGGCCTGCACTCTGTGTGTCACGCGACATATATATCATGACGTGATATATTCGCGGCAGTTTCGGCATTCCCCTCCGTCATGGCCTCCACCCCCCGCAAGCTCGCCAAGAAAGACTTCGAGGCGCTCTCCCAGTTCCGTTACCAGATGCGCCGCTTCGAGCGCTTCTCGGAGCGCGCCGCGCAGGGCGAAGGCCTCACGCCGCAGCAGTACCTGGTGCTGCTGCACATCAAGGGCGTGCCCGGGCGCGACTGGGCTTTGGTGGGCGAGATTGCCGAGCGCCTGCAACTGCAGCCGCATGGCGCGGTCGCGCTCGTCACGCGTTGCGAAGCGCTCGGGCTCGTGCAGCGCCGGCCCAGCGAAACCGACCGCCGCCAGGTCGAGGTGCACCTGCTCGCCAAGGGCGAGAAGCTGCTGCTGAGGCTGGCCGAACTCCACCGCGCGGAACTGCGCTCGCTCAAGGGCGTGTTCGACGTGCCGCAAATCGATCTTCCAGACGCTCCATAAGCACTATGACCGCCAAGGCTTCTTCGCATCCGCCGCGCGGCGACTTCGCGCTCAACACCCGGCTCATGCGCATCACCGTCATGGCCGCCGTCATCGGCGCCATCAGCACCGTGGCCGCCCGCGTGCTGCTCGACCTGATCCGCTTCTTCACCAACCTGTTCTTCTTCCAGACCTTCTCACTGGCCGAACGCTCGCCGGCCGTGCACACGCTGGGCGCATGGGTCATCGTGGTGCCGGTGATCGGCGGGCTCATCGTCGGGCTGGTGGCGCGCTATGGGTCCGACAAGATCCGCGGCCACGGCATTCCGGAAGCCATCGAGGCGATCCTGTTCGGTAAAAGCAAGATGTCGCCGAAGGTCGCGCTGCTCAAGCCGCTGTCGTCGGGCATCGTCATCGGCAGCGGCGGCCCGTTCGGTGCCGAGGGGCCGATCATCATGACCGGCGGCGCCATCGGCTCGCTGATCGCACAGCACTTTCACCTCACCGCGGCCGAGCGCAAGGCGCTGCTGGTGGCGGGTGCCACGGCCGGCATGACGGCCGTGTTCGGCACGCCGGTGGCCGCGGTGCTGCTGGCCGTCGAACTGCTGCTGTTCGAGCTGCGTCCGCGCAGCCTGCTGCCGGTGGCGGTGGCCTGCGCGGTCGCGGGCTTCGCGCGGCCGCTGCTGATGGACCCGGGCCCACTGTTCCCGCTGCAGACGGCCGTGCCCGGCCCGCTCGCCATGCTGTCGTGCGTGATCGCTGGCGTGCTGTGCGGAGTGCTGTCGGCGTCGCTTTCGATCTCGCTCTACAAGGTGGAAGACTGGTTCGGCAAGCTGCCGCTGCACTGGATGTGGTGGCCGGCCATCGGCGGCCTCGCGGTCGGCATCGGCGGCTACCTGCAGCCGCGCGCGCTGGGCGTGGGCTACGACGTGATCGGCGACCTGCTACACAACCACCTCGCGCTCGGCGTGGTGCTCGCGCTGCTGGCGGTGAAGGCGGTCATCTGGGTCATCTCGCTGGGCTCGGGCACCTCGGGCGGCGTGCTCGCGCCGCTCCTGATGATGGGCGCCGGCCTTGGCGCCGTGCTGTCGCATATCCTGCCCGGCAACGACCCGATGCTGTGGCCGCTGGTCTGCATGGCGGCCACGCTGGGCGGCGTGATGCGCGCACCGCTCACCGCCACCATCTTCGCCTTCGGGCTCACGCACGACAGCAACGCGCTGCTGCCGCTGCTGACCACTTCGGCGGTGGCCTATGGCTTCACGGTGCTGACGATGCGCCGCTCGATCCTCACCGAGAAGATCGCGCGCCGCGGCTATCACATCTACCGCGAATACGGCATCGATCCGCTGGAGCGGCATTCGGTGGAAGAAGTGATGACGCGCGAGGTGCGCAGCATCGACGCGGCCATGCCGGTGACGCAGGCGCTGTTCGAGCATTTCGGCGAAGGGCAGGCGCACCGCGCGTTCCCGGTGCTGCGCAACGGCGCGGTGATCGGCGTGGTCGACCGCGCGATGCTGGCTGCGCACGGCACGTGCGACCCGATCGCCACGGTGGGCGACGCCTGTGCCGATGCTCCGCTGTTCTTCGCGCTGCCGGGCGAGAACTGCCGCAGCGTTGCCACGCGGCTCGCGCGTCACCGGCTCGAGCGGCTGCCGGTGGTGAAGGATGCGCAGTCGCTCGTGCTGGTGGGCATCGTGGCGCGCAGCGATCTCATCAAGCCCTCGCTCGCGCACTTCGACGAAGAAGAAAAGCGCGAGCGCATGCGTGGGCTGCCATGGCAAACCTGAGCTGGCTCCGACTGCGCTCATAGGCGCCCCTACTTCCCGCATATCAAAGCACGTTTTCCTTATTTAGAGAAAGAAGCATCGCTGACTAGCATCCGGCCTCATTCAACCGGTCATAACAGGTCAGCCGCATGTCCACCGCCAAGGCTTTCGAGCCGATCGCCTTTTCCCCCGTCCCGCTGTACACCCAGGTGCGCGAAACGCTGCGCGAGCGCATCCTCGACGGCACCTACGCGCCGCATGCGCAACTACCTTCCGAAAGCGAAATGGTCGCGCTGTTCAAGGTCAGCCGCATCACGGTGCGCCAGGCGCTCAGCGACCTGCAGCGCGAGAACCTGATCTTCAAGATCCCCGGCAAGGGCACCTTCGTCGCCAAGCCCAAGGCCTTCCAGCACCTCGGCCAGCTCGAAGGCTTTGCCGAGGCGATGGTGCGCATGGGCTACGAGATCCGCAACCAGGTCACGAGCCACAAGACCGTGCCCGCCTCGCCGCGCGTGGCGCAGCAACTCGGCCTGGCCGAGGGCACGCCGGTGGCGCAGATCAAGCGCGTGCGCCACCTCAACCGCGCCCCGGTGTCCTACGAGGTGACCTACCTGCCCCACGCCATCGGCGAGCGGCTGCGCCAGGCGGATCTGGCCGGGCGCGACATCTTCCTGATCCTGGAAAACGACTACGGCATCGCCCTCGGCCACGCCGACCTGCAGATCGACGCGATGCTGGCCGACGAGGTGCTCGCGCGCGCATTGAGCGTGCCTGAAGGCACCGCCGTGCTGCGCGTGGAACGCCTCACCCACACCGCCGACGGTGCCCCACTGGATTTCGAAGACCTCTACTTCCGCGGCGATGCGTTCCAGCACCGTCTGCGCATCGCCCGCAGCAACCCGACGACGAAGGCCAACCCATGAACATCCTCACCCGCACCGTCGACGTGCTGGTCATCGGCGGCGGCACGGCCGGCCCGATGGCGGCCGTCAAGGCCAAGGAAGCCAACCCCAAGCTCGAAGTCCTGCTGCTGGAGAAAGCCAACGTCAAGCGCAGCGGTGCCATCTCGATGGGGATGGACGGGCTTAACAACGCGGTGGTACCGGGCTTCGCCACGCCCGAGCAGTACGTGAAAGAGATCACCACCGCCAACGACGGCATCGTCAACCAGAAGACGGTGATGGCCTATGCGCGCAACAGCTACTCAATGATCGAGGAGCTCGACCGCTGGGGCGTGAAGTTCGAGAAGGACGAGACCGGCGACTACGCGATGCGCAAGGTGCACCACATGGGCACCTACGTGCTGCCGATGCCCGAGGGCCACAACATCAAGAACGTGCTGTACCGGCGCCTGAAGCGCACGCGCGTGGAGATGTCGCAGCGCCTGGTGGTCACGCGCCTGCTCACCGCGGCCGACGGCAGCATCGCGGGCGCCATGGCTTTCGACTGCCGCACGGCCGAGTTTCACGTGATCCGCGCCAAGGCGGTGGTGCTGGCCACCGGCGCTGCCGGCCGGCTCGGCCTGCCCGCCTCCGGTTACCTCTTCGGCACCTACGAGAACCCGACCAATGCAGGCGACGGCTACAGCATGGCCTACCACGCGGGTGCCGAGCTCTCGGGCATCGAGTGCTTCCAGATCAATCCGCTGATCAAGGACTACAACGGCCCCGCGTGCGCCTACGTGACCGGCCCCTTCGGCGGCCACACCACCAACAACAAGGGCGAGCGCTTCATCGAGTGCGACTACTGGAGCGGCCAGATGATGATGGAGTTCTACAACGAGCTCCAGGGCGGCAACGGCCCGGTCTTCCTCAAGCTGAGCCACCTGGCCGAGGAAACCATCGCCACCATCGAGCAGATCCTGCACACCAACGAGCGCCCGAGCCGCGGCCGCTTCCACGCAGGGCGCGGCACCGACTACCGCGAGCAGATGGTCGAGATGCACATCTCCGAGATCGGCCTGTGCAGCGGCCACTCGGCCTCGGGCGTGTGGGTGGACGAGCACGCGCGTACGACCGTGCCGGGACTGCATGCGGCGGGCGACCTGGCCTGCGTGCCGCACAACTACATGCTCGGCGCCTTCGTCTACGGCCGCCTCGCCGGTGAAAGCGCGGCGCGGCATTGCGCGGAAACCGAACTGCCCGCGCTCGACGAGGAACAGGTGGCGCGCGAGCACGCCCGCGTCAGCGCCCCGCTTCTGCGCGAGGGTGGCCTGCCGCCCGCGCAGGTCGAATACAAGCTGCGCCGCATGGTCAACGACTACCTGCAGCCGCCCAAGGTCACGCGCAAAATGGAAATCGGCCTCTCGCGCTTCGAGCAGATTCATGAAGACCTCGAACAGATCGCCGCCCCCGGCCCACACGAGCTGATGCGCGCGATGGAAGTGCACGCGATCCGCGACTGCGCCGAGATGGCCGCGCGCGCCTCGCTCTACCGCACCGAAAGCCGCTGGGGCCTCTACCACCACCGCGTGGATTTTCCCGAGCGCAACGACCGCGACTGGTTCTGCCACACGCAGCTGCAAAAAAAGGGCGATGCGATGGTGAGCTTCAAGCGCCCGGTCGATCCCTACATCGTGCCGCTCGATGCCCACGAGATGTCGGCCTACCAGCACCTGCGGGTGCCCGCCGCCGTACGTGAGCCGGCCACAGCCTGACGCCCCTGCCCTGCAAAAAAAGAGAACCCCACATGCCCCTCGCCTTCAACCCCACCAGCGTGCCCGTGCGCGTGGACGAGGACAAGTGCATCGCCCACAAGGGATGCACCGTCTGCGTGGACGTCTGCCCGCTCGACGTGCTCGCCATCGACCTCAGCAAGGGCAAGGCCTACATGAAGTTCGACGAATGCTGGTACTGCATGCCTTGCGAGAAGGACTGCCCCACCGGCGCGGTCACCGTCGACATCCCCTACCTGCTGCGCTGAGCCGCGGCCGCCTCCTTTCAAGTGAATCAACCGGAGCAATCACGATGAAGACCACGAGAAGACTGGCCCTGTGGGGCGCCGCCTTCGGCCTGCTGCTGGCATTGCCTGCCGCCGCGCAGGCCGAGACCATCCGCATCGCCATCGGCACGCAGGACACCACCATCAACTGCGCCACCGGCGGCCTGCTGATCCGCGAGCTCAAGCTGCTCGAGAAGTACCTGCCGCGCACCGGCAAGTACAAGGACGCGCAATACCAGATCGAGTGGAAGAACTTCACCTCCGGCGCGCCGCTGACCAACGAGATGGTCGCGGGCAAGCTCGACCTCGGCTCGATGGCCGACTTTCCGGGCAGCTTCAACGGCGCGGCCTTCCAGAAGGCGGGGCGCAAGAGCATCTTCATCACCGTGCTCTCCGGCAGCACCACGGGCAGCGGCAACGGCATCGTCGTGCCCAAGGATTCGAAGGTGCAGTCGCTGGCCGAGCTCAAGGGCAAGACCATTTCGGTGCCCTTCGCCTCGACCTCGCACGGCATGCTGCTGCGCGCCATCCAGGCACAAGGCTGGGACCCGCTGAAGGACGTGAACATCACGACCCAGGCGCCCGAGGTGGCCGGCCCCGCGCTGCAGGCCGGCAAGGTCGAGGCGCATGCGGACTTCGTGCCCTTCGCCGAACTCTTTCCGTACCGCGGCTTCGCCCGCAAGATCTACGACGGCTCGCAGGCGAACGCGCCCACTTTCCACGGCAGCCTGGTCGACGAGGAGTATGCGAAGAAGTACCCCGAGGTCGTCACCGCCTACCTGCGTGCAGCGCTGGAGGCCGACCGCCTCGTGGCCGCGGAACCCGAGAAGTACAGCGAGCTGATCGCCAAGGTCACCGGCATCGAGGCGGAGGTGAACTACCTGTTCCACGGCCCGCTCGGCCTGCAGACGCGCGACCTGAGCTGGAAGCCCGAGTACCGCCAGGCGGTGAAGACATCGCTGGAGACTCTGCGCCTGCTCAAGCGCACCGACAACGACATCGACGCCGAGGCCTTCGTGCAGGACGGCTACATCCGTGCAGCCTTCAAGGAAGCAGGCCTGGACTACGACAGGCAGCTGAAGAACTACGCGCGCGCACCGCTGGTGGCGAAGGACGCTTCCACGGGCAAGCCGATCGCCGACGTGAGCCGCGTGGCCCAGATCTGGGTGGCCGGCGAGCCGCTGGTGCGGCACTACGCCTCGCCCGAGGGCGCCTTCGGCGATCTGCAGAAGCTGGAGAAGGCCGGCAAGAAGGCGCGCGTGGTCTACGCGCAGGACCGCAACAGCGGCAACAAGCTGCTCGCCGCCGACGCGTGGTTCGTGCTCGGCGCCAGGGGCGAGGTCGACGCCTTCCTGCTCAAGGAGCAGGCCGAGGGCTGGGCCGCGAAGAACGGCGGCAAGGTCGCGGACTTTGCCGGTGTGCGCGCCGCGCTGGCCGGCTGACGCCCCGCGACTTTTCGAGCCCTGCCCCCGCCATGGCCAGCTCCACCATCGCCAGGCTGCGCGCCGGCCTGCCGCGTGCGACCTGGCGCATCGCCGCGTTGCTCGTCTGCGTGCTCGCGTGGCACCTCGCCACGCACCAGCGCATGAACCTGGGCTTCATCACTTTCCAGAATGTGCCGCCGCCGCGTGAGGTGGCCGAGTCCGCCTGGTCCCTGGTGCAATCGCCGCTGGTCCTGCAGCATCTGTCGGCGAGCCTGCGCCGCGTGTTCATCGGCTTCGGGCTGGCCGCCGTGCTGGGCGTGGCGCTTGGCCTGGCGATCGGTCGCGCGCGCTGGGCCGAAGACACGCTGCTGCCGCCGCTCGAAGTGCTGCGGCCGATTCCCGCCGTGGCGTGGATTCCGCTGGCCATCCTGATGTTTCCGTCGTCGGAAGCATCGATGGTGTTCATCACCTTCGTCGGTGCGCTGTTTCCGGTGCTGCTCAATACCGTGCACGGCGTGGAGGCGGTGGATGCGCGCCTCGTCGCCTCGGCACGCAGCCTGGGCGCCGGCCGTCTCGCGGTGTTCCGCGAGGTGATCCTGCCGGGCGCCCTGCCGAGCGTGGTCACCGGCCTGGCCATCGGCATGGGCACGGCGTGGTTCTGCCTGGTCACGGCCGAGATGATTTCCGGCCAGTTCGGCATCGGCTACTACACGTGGATGTCGTACACGATCCAGAACTACGCCGACATCGTGGTCGGCATGCTCTTCATCGGCGTGCTGGGCATGGGCAGCAGCGCGCTGGTGCGGTGGATCGGCCAGACGCTGATGCCCTGGCGCTCGGTGCAGGAGAAAAGAGCGTGAAGGCCGACGTGCAAACCGGCCGCATCGCCATCGACGGCCTGCGGGTGCGCCTGGGCCAGGGCGCACAGGCCTTCGATGCGGTGCAGGACATCACGCTGCATGTGGAGCCCGGCGAGTTCGTCTGCCTGCTCGGCCCCTCGGGCTGCGGCAAGTCGACGCTGCTGGGTGCGCTGGCCGGCCACCTGACGCCCGCGGGCGGTGTCATCCACGTGGACGGCGAACCGGTGCGCGGGCCGCATCCGGACCGCGGGCTGGTCTTTCAGCACCACACGCTCTTTCCCTGGAAGAAGGTGCTGGACAATGTCGCCTTCGGTCTGAAGATGCAGGGCGTCGGCCGTCGCGAACGCCATGCGCGGGCGCACGAGATGCTGCGGCTCGTCGGCCTGGACGACTTCGCCGGCTTCTATCCGTCGCAACTCTCGGGCGGCATGCAGCAGCGTGCGGAAATTGCGCGGGTGCTCATCAACCATCCACGCGTGATGCTGATGGACGAGCCCTTCGGCGCGCTCGACGCGCAGACCCGGCTCATGATGCAGCGCCAGCTGCTCGACGCCTGGGCGCGCGTGCGCACCACCATCGTCTTTATCACGCACGACATCGACGAGGCACTGTTCCTCGGCGACCGTGTGCTCGTGATGGGGCCGAGGCCGGGCCGCATCGTCGCCGAGTTCGCGCTGGACTTCGCCCGGCCGCGCGATCCGTCGCTGGTCACTTCTTCCGAATTCACAGCGCTCAAGCGGCACTGCCTGCAGTTGCTGCATCCGCATGCAGCAGCCAGCGCGCCGCTGGACCGCCTCACGCCGCTCGGCGCGCCCACCGCTGCGCAACTGCGTTTCGCCATCTAGAAAAAAGAATGAACCCCTCGATCCTCGACGACCCCGAACTGCAGGCCATTGCTGCACGGCTGGACTCGCCCGACGCCGAAGTGCGCCGCATCGCCGTGATGGACCTGGGCGACCTGGCCGATGAAACGCACACGCCGCTGCTGGTCGCTGCGCTGCGCGACGACGCGCCCGCCGTGCGCGCCGCCGCCGCGCTGGCGCTCGAAACCATGGAGAACCAGGCAGCAGTCGAAGGGCTGGCCCAGGCGCTCGACGACCCTGACGCACAGGTGCGCGAGGCCGCCGCTCACAGCCTGGCCGAACTGAAGGAACCGACTTCGGCCGCCTGGCTGCTGCCGCACGCGGGGGCTGGGCCAGCGCGTGTGCGCGCCGCCGTGCTGCGTGCGCTGCGCGAGCTGCGCGTGCCGGCCAGTGCCGAGCCCGCGCTGGCGGTGCTTCAGGAGGCACGCTCCGCCGATGACGCCACCGACGCCGTCGCCCTGCGCCGTGAGGCCATCGGCGTGCTCGGCTATCTGAAGCATGCGGCCGCGCTGCCCGCATTGGCCACGCTCGCAGTTTCCGATCGGGTGGACGAAGTGCGCCGCGCGGCCGTGGGTGCATTGGCATTCGCGGCTGGCGACGCTGCCGCGCGCAGCGCGCTGGAAACCGCGCTGCGCGACGCGAGCTGGCAAGTGCGTGAAGAAGCCGCCACCGCGCTCGGCAAACTGCAGCAGCCCGCGGCAGCGACGGCGCTGCTGGCAGCGCTCGACGACCCCTACTGGCAGGTCCGCCTGCGCGCGGCGCGCAGCCTGGGCCGGCTGCGCAGCACCGAAAGCGTCGCGCCGCTGCTTGCCGCGCTGGGCCACAGCATCAGCAATCTTCGCAAGGAGGCCGCGCTGGCGCTGGGCGAGATCGGCGACGCCACTGCGCTGCCCGGCCTCGAACAGGCGTCCCATGATCCCGATCCCGAAGTGCGCAAGTCCGTGCGGCTGGCCATCGCCCAGATCGGCGCCCGTCCGGCAGCCTCGCATGGCGCCTGAGTCCATCGTCGATCACCGCGCACGCGCTGCGCTGGAGTTCCGCTGGGCGGACGGTGCGCTGCATGTCGCCGGTTACCAGCTGCTGCGGTCGAACTGCCCCTGCGCGGACTGCAAGGCGCTGCGCGCGATCCCTCGCGCCGATAGCGTTGAAGACGTGCACCCCGCTACCGGACCAAGCGTGACGAACATCCTTCCGGTCGGCGCCTACGGCGTTCAATTCGTGTTCAGCGACGGGCATGACAGGGGAATTTTTCCCTGGGCCTTTCTGAGAGAACTGCTGGAGCGGGGGGTGTCATTGCGAGCCGTCCAATAGGCTGTCGCTTGCGCATCCTATAAATGTGGGATCCCCGAAGAAGCTCTCTTCAGGTCAACTGCGCCTCCGGGAAGTTTGACGGAAGCGAAGCGATGCCTAGGCACCCAATCCACAGCGCGACGATTACTTTGAAACTGCCATCCGGCATAAATACCGACGCCGAGATCACGGCCTTGCGCGCTGCCGGCATACCGGTCGACGCGCTCGGCAACGCAGAGCGGGGCTTTCTCTTTGTGCGATTCAGCGACGGGTGGAGAAATCGGGCCAACATCTTTCGGTGGTTCGCCGGCGACATCGGGCAAGACCCTCGCAACAGCGGCATTAAGCCGGGTCCCCGGCGGCGCAAGGTGGCACTTTCAAGCTGCTGCATGCCAAATCGCTAGACGCCCATCCGTCGATTGCCGCGGGGGCGCCTCAGACGGCGCCGTGAGCTTCGACGTGGAGCGCATAGAGTGAATGACTGCTCGCCATGTAGAAGCCAGGGATTGCATGCTTGCGCGCCGGCTGCGGCTGCGGCTGCGGCTGCGGCTGCGTTCGCGCTACAGCGCCGCCGTTGTGCGCGAGATCGAGCGGCAACTGCTCACGCACCTGCGCAGCGTCGCGCCATCGAGCCTGCGGGGCGAAGCACTGCACTACCTGCACGGGCAGTGGCCCAAACTCGTTCGGTTCCTAGACAACAGCGCTTGGCCACGGGACTCCAATCCTGTGGAGAACGCGATTCAGCCCTTCGTCGTCGGAAGAAGGTCGTGGTTGTTCGCTGACACCGTGGGCGGCGCGAACACCAGTGCCAATTCTTTATTCGCTCATCGAGACCACCAAGGCCAACGGCATTGAGCCGTACCGATACCTTGTAGCCCTGTTCAAGAAGCTGCCGCTCGCGCAATCAGCCAACGACTACGAGGCCCTGCTGCTCTGGAGCATCGAGTTGCTTGGCACGGGCAGTTGACGGCTTTAAAAAATCGATGATTGCAACTCTTGCAGAGTTGCGCTGCGCTGATGCAGCACATCTCTCGTTCTCGCACGAATTGCAATCATTGCACCACTGTCGTATTGGCCATGCTCACTAAGCCCTTATGCGCCGCAGCGCTATTCGCCTGTTATCTGTTCCTGCTGGGTAGCGTCACCCAATCCCCGGACCCGTGTGCGGCCCCACTCAAGACTTCGTTTACCTCCTGACCACTCCTTTATTGATCCTGGGGTCCACCGGGTGGCTGGGGGTGTCCTGTTGGTGCCTTCCGTTTTCCGGGAGCTGGCCAAGCCACCTTGCCCACGCCGTTCTGTCTGCGGTCATTTCGATATTGTTGGCAATTGGCCTCTTGATGGGGGCGTTTCTTATCGTTCTGAGATATGAACACCTGATGTCGTTTCTGCTGGAGCAGGATTGCTATGGTGATGTCACACCCTCAATGCTGAGCATGACCGTGGCGAGCTTTCTTGGATTGTTGAGCATCGACGTCGCCAGTGCGAAGGTGTGGCCGTTCACGCCGCCCCGGCGGTTCGCAGCCTCGGACGCTAGACGCATGCCGGCGGCGTAGCCCGCGCCCTGCTTGGCTTCCAACCCGCGAATGGGCGCCACTTGTGCCACCAGCACCTCCAGGGCACACGCGTGGCTCATCGCCGCCGTCGCGATGGCCATTCCTGCGAGCCAGCGTGCGAGTCGCGCTTGTTTCATGGCCGGGCTCCTCCTTTGTTTTTAAGGAGTGCCGAATGCATGCAACATGTTGATACAACATCCGCGGAAAATCCCGGATGGCTGGATCGCTCGTGAGCTTGCGGCCGTGGCAGATGGATTTTAGCCTAAATTCAGCTATTTGACATTTAGCCGCATTAGTGCTAAATTACAAATAGCATAAATACAGCTAAGTCATGGATGCACTTCCTGCCCAACCTCTGGTATCCGGCGATCAACTGGGGCAATTGCTGCGCAGCACGCGCAAGCGACTGAAGCTGAACCAAGCTGCCATTGGCACCAGATTGAACCTCAGCCAGAACCGGGTTTCCTACCTCGAGCTTCATCCCGACGAGTTGAGCATCAAGCAACTGCTGACCTGGTGCTCGGCGCTTGGCCTGGAGCTGAAGCTGGGCGCGCGTGGCGCGCCGGCAGCCAAGCCACGCACGACGGAGTGGTGAGATGGGTCGTCGATCGCACAGCCAGTCCCTCGGCCTCTGGTCCAACGGCGAGCACGTCGGCCGCTGGACGATCCCCGCGCGCGGCGACATGGAGCTTCACTACGACGAGGCCTGGGTTCGCTCGGCCCTGGGCCGTCCGTTGTCCCTGTCCCTGCCATTCAACCCACACAACGAGCCCATCAAGGGCGCCGCCGTCGCGCACTACTTCGACAACCTGCTGCCCGACAGCAATGCCATTCGCAAGCGCGTGGCGACGCGTTTCAAGACGGGCTCGGTAGACGCCTTCGACCTTCTGCGCGCCATCGGGCGCGACTGCGTGGGCGCCATTCAGCTGCTCGATGAGGCCGAGGCGCCAAGGGCTGTCGACCAAGTGGAAGCAGTGCCGGTCGACGACCAGTCCATCGAGCGGCACCTGCTGAGTGTCGTCAGCCCCGACAAGCTCGACGCCGCGGTCGACCCGGACGACGACTTTCGCATTTCGCTGGCCGGCGCGCAGGAAAAGGACGCCTACCTGTGGTGGAACGGCACCTGGCACAAGCCTCGGGGCACCACGCCCACCACCCACATCTTCAAGCTTCCCCTGGGTCTGATTGGCGGGCGCCAGGCCGACTTCTCCACCTCCGTGGACAACGAGTGGCTGTGTCTGAAGCTGTTGCACGCCTATGGGCTGCCCACGGCAGACGCGACCATCGCTTCGTTCGGCAAACAACGTGTCCTCGTGGTCGAACGCTTCGACAGGCGCCTTTCGAACGGACGCCTCCTGCGATTGCCGCAGGAGGACTTCTGCCAGGCCACCGGGACCTCGCCCTTGGTGAAGTACGAAAATGAGGGGGGCCCCGGCCTGTCCAAGCTCTTTTCGCTGCTGCAGCAGTCCGTGAGTGCGGCGGATGACATGCGAACCTTGATGACCTCGCAAGTGTTGTTCTGGCTGCTGCGCGCACCGGACGGACACGCGAAAAACTTCAGCATCCATCTGCTTGCCGGCGGCGGCTACCGGCTGACGAGGATGTATGACGTGATGTCGGCCTACCCTATCCTCGGCAAGGGACCCAATCAATGGGCGCCACGTGAAGTCAAGATGGCCATGGCGCTTCTTGGCAAGAACAAGCACTACGCCATGACTGCCATACAGCGCCGGCACTTCAACAGCACCGCCCAGCAGGTGGGGTATGCCCGCGACGCCGAGGCCATCATCCAGCAGGTGATTGAACGCACGCCCGTTGCGATCAACGACGTGAAGGCGCAATTGCCGAAGGATTTTTCGCCACGGGTGGCCGAGCGCGTGCTGGGTGGACTGCAAGCAGCGGTGGATGCGCTCGAAGGCATGCCCTCAACTTGAGCTTGATGTCGGATCCTGCCGCTTCAAGCCTTCCCGGGTGCTGTATTTCTGAAACTCCGAAATACTTGCGGGCTTCGGCAAGGTGACACCCTCATCGAGGGATGGGCATGGGCGTCGAGGTCATGTGTTTTTGGGGGGCTATCCGTAGGCCTTCGTCGATGTGCCGTCCGTCTCTACCACCGCCCTGCCACACAAGCAGCAATCAGGCCCAACAACATCGCCTGCAGGCACCATGCCCAGCGGACACGAACGGCAGACTCCAGCACCGCGCCAGTGATCCAAAGTCCCGCGATGGTCAGGCCGAGCATCGTCGCATTGAGCCCGAACGACGAGGCCTTCGCGTGCCACAGGAATACAAGAATGGCCACGAGCCAGAGCACGAGTTGGCCGATGGCCGTCCATTGCTGGACAGGCGTGAGTGCGGGGTCATAGCGCTTGACCGTCTCAATCGCCTGAATCCGTACGAGGAACCTCGGTGCAACATCGGCCGGTTGCCACCCCGGCGGCTTCACCCACACGCGCAACTTGTCGCTCCACCTTCGTGTGTGCCATGCGGTGCGAGCCAGGGAGATGTAGGTGTCCAGGAGAGCATGCAGCGGGTTCCAGCTGTCGAGTGGCTTGAGGGTGCCGTAGACGCACGGCTCTCGCTCCTCGGCAAAGGTCCCGAAGAGCTTGTCCCACACCACCAGCAAGGCGCCGTAGTTGCGGTCCAGGTACCCGGCGTTGATGGCGTGATGCACGCGGTGGTTCGACGGCGAGGAGAACACATGGTCGAACCAGCCGAGCTTGCCAATGTGCTCGGTGTGCACCCAGTACCCGTAGAGCACCAACACCAGCGCCGCGATGCCGAACCGCTCCGGAGGCACGCCGATGAGCGCCATCGGGAGAAAGAAGATCCATCCGAGCAATCCCACGGCGCTGCCCTGCCGCAGGGCGATCGACAAGTTGAAATCCTGGCTCTGGTGATGCACGGCATGCGCGGCCCAGAACACGGCGCACTCGTGGCCGGCACGGTGCACCCAGTAGTTGCAGAAGTCGAACAGGATCACCGCGCACAACAGGCCGGCCCAACTGTTCCAGAAGTCCTGGTTCGACCAATGCGACGTGAACGGAAAGATCATCGTGTAGAAGCCGATCTGGAAGAACGGCGTGCAGACGGCCACCACCTGGCTCAGCAGGCCGTGGCTCAGGTTGCTGATGAAGTCGTTGAGCCGGTAGGTGTTGCGCCGCCGGATGCAGCCCCATGCAAATTCGCAGGCGATCAACACGGCAAAGAGCGGGATGGCATAGATGATCGTGCGGTACATGGCGCATCCTCTCGGTGTGCTCAGTTGGCATCGTCGACGGTGGGCAGGCCCCTCCCCGAGGGCCGATAGATGGCAGCCAGTGTGTGCCGGATCAGGGGAGCCAACAGACGCGTGACCCATCGGCTGCGGTGGCGCACGGCGATCCATATGTCCTCGTGCTCGGCGCCGAACTTGCGCTTCATGCTGTGGTTGGTCGACCCCAGGTCGACGCTGGTGCAGCCGCTGTTCATGGCGTGCTCGATCGCGCGAACCACGATCTGGTACCAGAGCTGAAGCTCCCTCGACACCTCGTAGTCGAGCCCGATCACCATGCACTTGAGCTTGGCGCCGCGCTGCATCAGCAGGCCGAATCCGACCATCCTTGTGCCTTGCGAGACGGTGAGCATCCGTGTGGCGTCGAGTTGCCCCAGTGCCGCGAAGAAGCTGCGCGGCAATGCGGGTGTGCGCGCTTCGCTGGCCCGCGCGTTCACCGCGAGATAGAGTGCATAGGTCGCTTCGACCAGATGGTCGAAACGCGTGTGCACCGCGACCTCGAGAGCGGCCGTCTCGCCTTGTGCCATGACCTGGCGCAGGTACCTGCGCTTCTTGGACGGCAGCGAATCGAGAAAGCTCTGCATCTGCCCGTCCGGCGGCAGCGCAAGGCGGCTGCGGTCGTAGCACATCTGCGCGATGAAGCCTGCCTCGGTCATCGAGCGCATGGACGCGTCGTCACGGCCCGGCGAGAACTCCTTGAGCACGAGGATGTCGCAACGCACCTGGGCCTTCACGAAGGCCTCGAAGCCGGCCAGGAACGAAGCGAAGTCGAGGGCATCGGCGTCGAACCAGAAGGCCTTGCCCGCGGCGACCGTGCCGCCCAGCACCAGCACGCGCATCGGAACGAAGCGCATCACGCGCATCTCCGAAACCGAATAGCAGGCCAGTGCGCGCACCTGCCCCGCCGGGTCCATGGCCTGCACGAAGTGGTAGGAGGTCCCGGGCTCGGTGTCGGCCAGGAGCCGGAGGAACTCGCAGTCCAGCGAGAGTTCGTTCTCCGCCACCCGCGCATTCCAGCGGGCGCGGAAAGCTTCGTCGGAAGGATCGACCGGATGAAAGATCAGGGTCATGGTGCCTCGGCCCCCGGCCTTCTGACCATGAGATTGATCGTGTAGGGCCCGACGCTGTTGAAGCGCGAGGTGCCGAAGTGGTGTTCCCCGATCTTCTCGAAGCGGAAGTTGGAGAAGACGCGCTGGTCGTTCGTCTCGGGGCTGCTGCTCTCCAGCCGGTACACGAGGTCGAAGCGGTCCGCCAGCAGGCGAAACGGCTCGAACATGCGCCGCGAAACGCGTTGGCCCTGGTGCGCCGGCCGGACGCATCCCATCTGCGCGTAGATGCAGCGAGCCGGCAAGCCAAGGCGGTGCATCGTCTGCTGCGAGGCCCGCACCAACGCGTTCGCCGCCCCTGCGGCCGCCGCTGCGCGCAGCAGCCCGTAACTGCGCAGCGCGGCGGGCGCACCGAACGCCGCCAGGTGCCACCACGGCTCGGTGCCGGGCACGGCCGGCGGAAGCCCCCACAACGAAGCACCGCGGATTTCGCGCGCGTCCGATGCATCCGACTCCTCCGCCGCGTCCGCGGACTCGAGCAGCACCAGCCCTCCCTCGAAGGCCGCGGCCGCGCACAGGTACTCGATCACGCGCGCGATCTTTTCCTGCGCCCGCCGGGTGTCGCCCGAGCGAACGCGCGCGACCTCCGACGGCGGCAGCCATGCGAGCCAGCCCTTGTCCTGGTTGTGCACGAAAGCCTGCGCCATCAGTCGCGCGGCCGAAGCCACCTGCGCCCGGTTGCGCGCAATCTCGACGGCGGGGCGACCAGGCAGCGTGGCATCGGCCGCGTTCAGTGCAGCGATGTGTTCGTGCAGGCCCTGCAGCAGCGCCGGCTCCACGTTGAGCGGCCGCAGGGCCCGGGACGTCGGTGGCATGAAAGGAACGTTCATCCCGCCACCCGCATCGGCAGCGGCGCCGCAACCGGCTGGAAGAGGCGCCCGCGCTCGGCCATGAGCACCATCGCCAGTGCCGCGCAGCCGCAGGCGATCGAGCCCAGCGTCATCGGCACCGCCGTACCGTCGAAGCGCTGCCCGATGAAGATGCCGACCAGCGCGCCGGCCACGTTGATCACCAGGCTCTGGACCGCGGAGGCCGTGCCCGCGATGTGCGCGAGCCGCGCCATCGCGAGCGAGCCGAAGTTCGCGAGCATCAGGCCGAAACAGAACATCAACGCCGATTGCAGCGCCGTGAAGACCCACGGTCGCTCCAGCCCCGACCACGCCACGGCGCCGTGCACGCATGCGACCAGCAGGTAGCCCATCAGCGCCAGGTGCGAGGTGCGCCGCGCGCCGAAGCGGCCCACGACGCGTCCGTTGAGCAGCGCGGCCAGCGCGACGCAGGTCGCGACCGTGCCGAAGACCACGGGAAAAGCCTCGGGCGCATGGAACACGTTCGCGAACAGTTGCTGGCCCGATGTGACGATGCCGAACAGCGCCCCCACGAGCGCCGTGGACGCCAGCGTGTAGCCGAGCGAATCGCGCTGCCGCAGCACGTAGCCGATCGCCCGCGCCACAGCCCGCGGCGACAGCGGCATGCGCCGCTCAGGCGGCAGCGTCTCGGGCAAGCGCAGCGCCACCCACGGCAGCAGCAGCGCGCCGAAGAGCGCGATCGCGGCGAACACCCATTGCCACGAAGACAGCACCAGGATCGCGTGCCCCAGCGAGGGCGCGAAGATCGGGATGCCGAGAAAGAGCATGAAGGCCAGAGACATCACGCGCACCATCTCGTCGCCCGAATGGCGGTCGCGGATGATCGATAGCGCAAGCACGCTCACCCCGCCGCCGCATCCTTGCAACACACGCAAGGCCACGGCGGTCCCGAAGCTTCCGGCCAGCACGCTCAGCGCGGCAAAGGCCACGTAGATGGCGAGGCCCACGAGCATCAAGGGCTTGCGGCCGTAGTGATCCGACAGCGTGCCGTAGACGAGCTGCGACGTACCGAAGCCGATCAGGTATGCAGTGATCAGCCACTGCCTGCGGTTGTCCTCACCGGCATTCACCGCGGTGCCGACGGCGGCCAGCGCCGGCAGCAAGGCATCGATCGCCACTGCGTTCACCGACATGACGGCCGCGGCCAGCACGATGAACTCCTTGGCGCCCGGCATGGTGGAAATGGGCTTCAGCATGCGGCAGCTACGGGGAGCGGGGCCAGGGCCTCGCCTGCCGCGAGTCCGACGGCGCCCGGCTGCCGCGCCGCGTGCACGTACTGGGCCTCGACAAGATCCGCGCGCCGCGAGAGAAAGCGGCGTGGATTGATCGTGCCCTTGTCGGTCAGTTCGCCGAAGGCCGCGCTCGGCGGCTCTAGCAGCACGCAGGCCCGCGCGATCGATTCGCTCGAGCCGGTGTGGACCGCGTTGTAGGCAGCCACGGCATCTTCGAGGAAACGCAGCAGCGCCCCGCTGCCCATGCCCTGGGCATCGTCATCGGTCAGGCCCTCGAAATCCCGCCGCACCAGTTCGGCGTTGAGCCAGAGAAAGGCGACCAGCCGCAGCCTGCCGAGTCCAGCCACCACGACGTCCTGCACCAGCGGGCCGGTGTGCGAAAGCAGGTCGGCCCTGATGCGCCCCGGCACCACCCAGATGCCGCTGCCGAGCTTGAACTCGTCGCTCGAACGGCCTTCGTAGCGCAGGCCCGCGTCGGGGTTGGCGGGGTCGACGAAGGAGACCAGGTCGCCGGTGTGGAAGAAGCCTTCGTCGTCAAACGCCTCGCGCGTTCGCTTCTCGTCGCCGAGATAGCCCGGCGTGACGTTGGGTCCCTTCACCGCCACGGCATAGAGGCCTCGCCGCGGCGACAGCCGGAAGCTCATGCCTGGCAGCGGCACGCCGATCTCGCCGGTGCCGGCCGTCTCGAAATGCGTGACGGCCGAGGTCGAGGTCGTCTCCGTCAGCCCCCATCCGCTCGCCCAGCGCGCGGCGTGCCCGGTGCTGCGGCGGCACAGCGCATCCATGCGCCGCCAGAGATCGGCGGCCAATGGCGCGCCGCCGTACACCAGCAGGTCGAGCCGGCGGAAGAAGGCGTCGGCGAAAGACGCATCGGCTTCGAGATACGGCAGCAGCACCGCATAGCCCAGCGGCACGTTCGTGTACCAGGTGGGCGACACCTCGCGCAGGTTGCGCACGCTTTGCCCGATGTCTTTCAACGTCGGGCGGCCTTCGTCGATGAACAGCGTGCCGCCGTTGCGCAGCGTCATGTTGAAGCTGTTGTTGCCGCCCGAGGTGTGGTTCCACGGCAGCCAATCGCACAAGACGGGTGGCCTGTCTTCGAGAAACTGCCAGAGCTGCGCCATCTGCTGCTGTTGCGCGCAGAGCATGCGCTGCGTGTGGATCACAATCTTGGGCAACCCCGTGGAGCCGGAGGTGAGAAGAAACTTCGCCAGCGTGTCGCCACCGATCCGTGCCCTGCGTTCGCACAGGCGCGCATGCGATTCCTTGGCAACGGCCTGTGTCGCGGCACCAGCAAGCATGCCCGGCGAGAGCCACCTGCACGCATCGACTTCACCGAGCGACGGACGGGGCACCGTTGCATCGGCCACGTACGCAAAGCCGGGCCGCACGCGCTGCGCAATGCCCTCGATGCGCGCAAGCCCCTGCGCGCTGTGCAGGTGCACCGGCGACAGCGGAACCACGATCACGCCGATGGCCATTGCCGCGAGCGACAGCAGCGCATGCGCGATCGAGTTCCCCTCGATCAGAAGCAGCGTGGTGCCGATGGGCGCATCGCCTTGCAGCAGCATCCGCGCGATGGCATGCACGTTGTCGCGCGCCGCGGCGTAGCGCAAGGTGCGCCATTCCTCACCCTCACGCTGCGCCAGGAACACGCGATCGGGTGCATCGCATGCCCATCTGTCGAGATGGTCCAGCAGCGTCTGCGGATGCGGCCGCAACGGCTGCTGGGTCGCATAGAACACGTCGCCCGCACGGTGATGCGTCATCACCGTGGCCGCAGGCGCGAGGCGTGGCGAACTCATGATTCCATCCCTCCTTGATCGGAACGGTCCGATGTCAGCGCGCGTTTTTACGTCAAAGCAAATGCGTTGAGTGCGGCATGAATACTTTGTGCCGCTACGCCATCAGGCGTATGGCTGCACCCTGCGCATGACAACACCATGACAGCCAGTTCATCGAGGAGTCACATGCTCATCGCGCAGTTGTCCGACCCGCACATCAGGCCTGAAGGCGCGCTGTATCAAGGCGTGGCGGATTCGAATCGCATGTTCTGCGAAGCGCTCGCACACCTGCATGCACTCGACCAGCGCCCCGACCTGCTGCTGATCACCGGCGACCTCGTCGACGAGGGCCGACCCGAGGAATACGCGATGGTGCGCGAGCTGCTTTCGGCTTCGCGCATTCCCTTTCTCGTGATTCCCGGCAACCACGATCACCGCGAGAACTTCCGCGCCGCGTTTGGCGACCAGTCCTACCTGCCTGCGGACGGGCCCCTGCACTGGTGTGTCGACGATCATCCGGTGCGCTTCATCGGGCTCGACTCGTGCCCCGCAGGAAAGCACTACGGGCACATCGATGCGCAAGGGCTCGCCTGGCTGGCGCGCGTGCTGGCGCAGGACACAGCCAAGCCCACGTTGCTCATGCTCCATCACCCGCCTTTCATGAGCGGCATTCCCTACATGGACATGTACCGCTACATGGAGGTGCAGCAGTTGGAAGGCGTGGTGCGGGCCGCGCCCAACATCGAGCTCGTGCTGTGCGGGCATGTGCACCGCACGATGCTGCGCCGCTGGGCCGGAACGGTCGTGTGCTCCTGCCCCAGCACCACGACGGAGATCGACCTGCAGCTCGCCCCCGACGCACCGCCGCAGTCCCACATCGGACCGCGCGGCTGCATGCTGCACCTGTGGGACAAGGCGCACGGCATGGTCAGCCACGTGAGCCACATCGGCACCTTCGCGGGTCCCTACGGATTCGCCTGAGCGCAACGACACCGTCGACACCACGCGGAGCATCCAGACAGTGAACTATACGGATTTCGTCACGGCCAATGCCGATGCGTTCCTGCGCAGCCGGAGCATCGGCTTCGACATGCTCGCGACACTGGCGCGCGAGCAAGGCTTCGACGACGCGCAGGTGCTGCTCACGAGTTCGCCGGTGCACGGCATCGCCACCGCCACCAGCGACATCGACCTCATCTGCGTGACGCCGCAAGCCGTGAGCAAGGGCCAGATGGCCACGCAGATCCACCGCGACGGCCAGCACTGCGAGATCCTGCCGATCGGCACCGACGACCTGGACCGCGCCTTCGCCGATCTCGCGCTGCTGTCGCGGTGTGCCCTGCCGCAACGTCTGGCGGGCTACCAGCGCTGGGACAGCGGCCACGCCGTGCGCAAGAAATACCTGGAGCGCATCGTCTACGCCGTGGCCACCGATGGCAAGGCGTACCATCTCGCGCACCTGGGCGCATTGGTTCCGGTCGCAGCCGCGCAGGAGTACGACGCCTTCCACCAGAGCCGCGTCTGCGCCGCGCTGGCACAGCGCGCCGGCGAGCCCGACGCGGCACGCGGCTATCTGATCAACGCCTGCCTGTCTGCGATGGCGGCCGCGCTGTCGCTCGGCGGCTGGGTGCTGTCGAACAAGAAGTGGACCTTGCGGCGCTGGCGCGAAGCGGCGGGCCCGCACATGCGCGTGGTCGATGCATGGCTGCAGGAGCGGCTCACGGCGATGTGGTCGTCGGTTGGCGAACCTTCGTGCGCCGCCAGCGCGCGCGGAATCGCTGCGCTGGACGAGGTCGACCGACGGCTCGGCGTCCTGATGGGCGCACCGTCGCTGTCCAATGCCATGCCCCACACCGACGCCCCCTGCACGCAAGCCGCCCTCGACAAGCGCTCGGCCTTCCTGATCGGCAACGACGGCCGCGCCCGGCTCGCTGCGACGACCGAGGCACAGGCCGCACCGGCAGACCTCGCGAGCCTGGCCACCCTCTCCGCCGCGCATGCAGCCTCGCTGTTGCGCAGCGCACGCAGCGGCACGCTGAGCTTCTCGCTCATGGCCGCCAGTTCCTGCGCGGAAGAAAAGGAAGACGTCCATGCCCTCGCCGATTGAGCCGCAGTCTCCGGATGCACGCGACATCCGCTGGTTCCCGCGCATCAACGCGGGCTACCGGTTTGCCGCGGGCGACCATGTCACCTCGACCATCAGCGCCGCCTGGCTGCTCATGACGGAGTTGCGCGCCTACATCGAGGACCTGGCGGGCGCACGCGACATCCCGGATGCGGCGGCGCTGGTCAAGATCAAGATCGCCGAGTTGCTGCTGCAGGTGGATGCGGTGCTCGGCCGTGCCGCCGTGCCGCAGGAGATGCATCGGCTGCCGCTGCTCATGGCGTACGGGCTGAGCGACGTGGCGGCGATGGACGGGCCCACCGCCACCCGCCTCCTCGGCATCGACACGCCCACCGACGGCGCGGAAGTCGATCGGCTCACCGGCGTGCTCGAAGACCTGCTCGCGGCGTTTCCGAGCGACCTCGTCGATGCGCTGCAACCCGAGAACCAGGGCCATGTGCTGCGCTTTCTGCGCTCGGCCAACAAGGCCTGCGAGCGCGTGGGCTGCGATGCAGGTTTTCTCGCGCCCTTGATGACTTCGCTATGAGCAACGACATGCCCACCGGGCGCAAGAACGCCTTCGCGGACCGCTACGGCACCGTCTTCGGCCGCCAGCAGGGGCTGATGCTCAAGATGGCTGGCCTTGCGAGCTCCGAGAGCAGCGCGAGTGGCGCCTGGATCGAGGACAGCATGGGCGCGCGCTGGCTCGACTTCGGCTCGTTCGGCGTCCACCTGCTGGGCCATTGCCATCCGCAGGTGGTGCAAGCGCTGACGGCGCAGGCCGGGCGCATGGGGCTGTCGTCGAAGATCCTGGCCAACGAACCGATCGTGACCGCGGCCGAGCGCCTGCTCGCGCTGGGCGGCCAGCCGCTGGACAACATCATCTTCGTCAACACCGGTTCGGAGGCGACGGAGGCCGCGCTCAAGCTCGCGCGCATCGCCACCGGCCGCCGGCGCATCCTCGCGTTCCGCCACGCCTACCACGGGCGTTCCCCCGGTGCGCTGAGCGTGAGCCATGGCTACGAGCGGCACGGGGGCCTGCTGACCGACGGGCAGTCGAGCTTCGTCGACGTCGGCGACCTGCAGGCCGTCGAGGCCGCGCTGGCCAGCGGCGCGTATGCCGCAGCGATCATCGAGCCGGTCCAGGGCGAAGGCGGCATCCGTCCCGTGAGCCCGGCCTTCCTGCAGGCGCTGCGCGAACTGACGCGCGCGCACGGCGTGCGGCTCATCCTCGACGAGATCCAGACCGGGCTCGGCCGCACAGGCCAGTTGGTGTGCCCGGTCGTACCCGACATCCGCCTGCTTGGCAAGGTGCTCGGCGGCGGCATGTTTCCCGTGGCCGCGGCGCTATTTGACACCGCGCAGTTCGGCGCCGCCGCGCGCGATCCGGTGGTGCACGCGTCGTCCTTCGCGGGCAGCCCGATGGCCGGCGCTGTGGTCAACGCGGTGCTCGATGTGGTCACCGAAGCGTCTTTCACGACCCGCACCGCCACGCTCGGCACCCGCTGCCGCGAACTGCTCGCTGCGCGCGTCGGCCACCACCCGGCGGTGGCGGAGGTCCGTGGCGAGGGTTTCATGATCGGCGTCGAGTTCAAGGACATGAGCGACGCCGGCCAGATGATCATCGAGGCGGCCAAGCGCAAGCTGCTGATCGCCTTCTGCCTCACGGCACCGAACGTCGTGCGGGTGTATCCGCCGGCGGTCATCGACGAAGCCACGCTGATGGACGGCATCGAGCGCTTCTGCGCCAGCGTTGCCGCACTTCCCGCCCGCGACACCACGCCCTCGAAGGAGCCTCTCGCCAATGCCTGACGTCAATTCCTCGCTTGTCATGGGTCCGATGGACCGCGAACTGCTCTGGCGCACGCTGTGCGACTTCGAGCGCTATCCGGACTTCATGCAGGACGTGCTCGAGGTGCGCGTCGAACGCCGCACTGCCACCGAGATCGTGAGCCACTGGCGCGTGCTGCTCAACGGCAGCGAGCTCTCGTGGACCGAGCGCGACCTGCTCACCGACGACCACCGCATCGTGTTCGAGCAGACCGACGGCGACCTCGAGGTGTGGCGGGGGCAGTGGCGCGTGCTCATCGCGGGGGACGGCAGCCTCAGCGTGGAGCTCGACGTGAGCTTCGACCTGGGAATCCCGTCGCTGGCCGAGGTGCTGCACCCCATCGGCGAACGTGCCATCCGCGCCAACAGCCGCCAGATGCTGGAGGGCATCCGCACGCGCATGGCCGCCGCCGACGGCCTGCTGGTCGGCTCATGAAGGTGCTGCTGAGCGGCGCGAGCGGTACCGTCGGCATCCCGCTCGCCGCCGCCTTGCTTGCGCACGATGTCGACCTGCGCCTGATCTGCGTGCTGCGCTCTGCGAAGGCGCGTGCGGCGCTCGAGGAAAGCCTGCCGCCCGCCCTGCGCCGGCGTGTCGAGTTCATCCAGGCCGACCTGTCGGACGACGCCTCCATCGATGCCGCGATACGCGTGCTCGCTACGGACGACACACCTGCCGTTGGCGTACACCTGGCCGCCGACGTGTCGTGGGACAAGAGCTGCCAGGAGATGCAGCAGCTCAACGTGCAGGGCACACAGAACTTCGCCCGCCTGCTGCTCGCGGCGTCGACACAGCCGCACATGGTCTACGTTTCGACCGCCTACACGCAGACCCACGACTGGGACTACCGCAACGGCTACGAAGAGAGCAAGGCCATGGCCGAGCGCAAACTGCGCGAAGGCTTCGGCGCACGCCTGCCGATTTCGACCTTCAGCTGCAGCCTGGTGGTCGGCGACAGCCGCACCGGCGAGATCGCGCGCTTCAACGGGCTTTATCCGCTCATCAAGTTCCTTGCCACCTTCAACCCGCCCTTCCTCGTGGGCAACAAGGAGGGTCTGCTCGACATCGTTCCCGTGGACTGGGTGGTCGCCGAGCTGCACGCGATGGTGCTGCGGTGCGCGGCCGACGCCACGCCGTGCGAGTGCGTCGCCTCGGCCGGGTCGCACCGCGTGCGCTACGAAACCGCGGTGCGGCTCATCGAGGAACGCATCGCGCTTGCACGCCGCAGCCATGGGCTGCCCGAACTTGCGCCGGTGCCCATCCTGCGCGACCGGCAATGGGGTTTCCTCAAGCGCGCGCTGGCCGCGTGGCAGCCGCCGGGCATCTCGCGCTCGGACTTCCGCTATTTCGAACGGCTGCTGCGCGTCTACGGCATCTATGCAAGCAGCGACCGCGTGCGGCCGCCGCTGCACGTGCGCGAACCCTCGCCCGATCCGCTGGGCTTCCTGCCGGGCGTGGTCGATCACTGGATCGCATGCCACCCGCGCACGGTGCGCCCGCAGGCTGCCGCCACGCCTTGCGCACAGGAACAGGCCGCATGACGACGGCAGGCATGGGCACCACCCTCGGCGGACGGTCGATGCGCCTGCCCTTCGGGCCGGAAACGCTGCAGGCGCTCGCCACCCTGAAGCCATGGCGCTGCGCCGCACAGATCCTCACGCAGTGGCTGGTGTGCGTGCTGGCCATCGCGGTGGCGGAGCGCCTGAAGCAGTGGCCGGTGACCGTCGCGGCGATGCTGGTCATCGCCACGCGCCAGCACGCGATGCTGGTGCTGATGCACGACGCCGCCCATTGCCTGCTCGCGCGCAAGCGCTGGTTCAACGACACGGTCGGCAACCTGCTGCTCGCCTTTCCGCTGACGCTCAGCGTGGCGCGCTACCGCGCGCATCATTTCAGGCACCACCGCTATCTGAACGGCGAAGGCGACCCCGACCTCGCCGACTCGGTGATCCCCGCCACGCGCGGCCGCTTCCTTGCGCTGCTGCTGCGCGATGCCTCGGGGCTCACCACCATCGCGGCCCTGCGCTCGGCCAACAGCTTCGGCATGCTGGGCCTGTTCTCGAAAAAGGCCCCAGGCAGCCGTCTCGACCGCGGCCTGGCGGTGGCCTTCATCGCGGCGGTGGCGGCGCTGGTGGCCGGGTTCGGCGTGTGGCGCGAATTCATCCTGTACTGGCTGCTGCCCATCCTGCTGTTCATGCCCGCCATCCTGCGCGTGCGCGGCATTGCGGAGCACGGCGGGCGGCTCGGCAATCCGGTCGCCACCGCGGCGCGCAGCCTGCGGGTCGGATGGATCGAGCGCTTTCTCTGGGCACCCTGCCACATCAACCGCCACTGGGAGCACCACAGCTGTCCGGCCGTGCCCAGCTACAACCTGCCGCAACTGTCTCGCCTGCTGGCGGCGGGCGATGCGCAGTGCGCGGCCGCCAACCCGACGCAGGGTTACTTCATCGGCCCTCGCTCGCTGATCCGTGAACTCTATCCGGCCGCGCGGCCGGAACCGGCGCACGCCACCGCGCCGGAGAAAGGCATGCATGGTCCTCACGGGAAGTGAAATCCGCCGCATGCGCGAGGCCGGCTCGATCGTCATCGAGCCCTTCGACGAGCGCCAGATCGAGCAGAACTCGTACGGTTGCTGCCTGGGCGCGGAGATCCTCGAGTACAGCTCGGACCAGATCGATCCGCACCTGGGGCTGCAGGTGATCCGCCACACCATCCCCGAAGAGGGGCTGGTGCTGCACCCCAACCGCTTCTACCTCGGCCAGACGGCCGAGCGCATCGGCGGCGTGCACTTTGCCAGCGAGCTCTACGCCAATCTCTCCACGGCCCTGTGCGGCATGTTCATACAGACCAGCGCACCGCTGGGCCACACGGGCGCGGTGATCTGCTGGACCCTGGAGATCGTCGTCACTCAACCGCTGCGCGTCTATGCCGGCGCGCGCATCGGCAAGGTTTGCTTCTGGACCAACCTCGGCGGAGAACTGAAGTATCAGGGCCGCTACGTGGGTTCGGAAGGTGTTGTTCCCTCGCGAATCATCATGGACCAAAAATGATCCTTACCGGCACCGAAATCTCCCGACGCGTTCACAGCGGCGACATCACCATCGCGCCGTTTCTCTCGAAGAACGTCAATCCCAACAGCTACAACTTCAGGCTGGCCGCCGACATGAAGGTGTACCAGGAGGGCGTGATCGACATCAAGGAGGAGAAGCCCACCGACGACATCCACATCGGTCCCGAGGGCTTCGTGCTGGAGCCGATGCGGCTGTACCTCGCGACCACCATGGAGACCATGGGCAGCACGAAGTTCGTGCCGACCTACGCGGCGCGCTCGTCGATCGCGCGGCTGGGCATGTTCATCAACCTCTCGGCTTCGCTGGGCGACATCGGCTTCGTCGGCAAGTGGACCATCCAGCTGCTGGCCATCAACCGCATCAGGGTCTATGCCGGCATGGACATCGGGCAGATGATGTTCTGGGACGTGCAGGGCGACATCGACCTCTACGACGGCAAGTACCAGGGCGCGACCGAGGCCTATGCCTCGCGCATCTTCATGGACTACGAGAAGAAGGCCTCGCCGATGGCGATGCCCCCGCAGGCGCATCCGCTCGAGGTGGTCGATGCCCGCGCCGCCGAGCTCGATGGCGTATAGGAAGGAACGGCACGCCATGTCTTCCAAGTACCGGACGCTCGTCGCGCTGTCGCATGCGGTGCCCGTGCCCGCGCTCTTCGCGCTCGACGACGCACAGCTGGCCGCGCTCTGGGCCAACCACGGCGCCATGCGCGAGGAGGCGCAGGAGGTGTTCGCGAGCATCCGCCTGACCGCGGGCGCGTTCCTGGACCGCGACCTCGACCGGCTCGATGCCGTGGCCGTGCCGCAATGGACGGACGATGCGAACGCTCTCCTTGCGGCGCATCTCGCAGCGGCCGGCCTGTCGGCCGCGCACGCCCTGGCGGTGCGCTCTTCGGGCGGCATCGAGGACGGTGCCGCACACAGCTTTGCGGGCATCTTCGAATCCGTGCTGCATGTCGAGGGCATGGCGGCGCTGAAGGAGGCCCTCTTCGATGTATGGCGCTCCGCGTTCTCGCGCCGCGCGGCCGTGGAGCGACTGCGCTGCGGCCTGCTCGACGCACCGCTGGACATGACGGTGATCGTGCAGCGCATGGTCGCCGCGCGATGGGCCGGCGTGGCCTTCAGCCACAACCCCATCGACGGCCGGCCGGAGATGCTGATCGAGGCCGTGCAGGGCGTGGGCGATGCGCTGGTCTCGGGCGCCGCGGCCTCGCAGTCGGTGCGCTGGGGCGAGGCCGGCCTCGTTGGCGATGCGCCGTTGCGCGACGCGCAGGAGATGCTGGTCGAGCTGGCCGCCATCGTGCGCACGGTCGAGGGTCAGCTCGGCACCGCCGTTGACGTCGAATGGGCCTGCGACGGCGAGCGCGTATGGGTGCTTCAGGGGCGGCCGATCACCTCGCTGCATGCGGCGGACGACGCGGCTCACGCGCAGTGGACCGATCTCTATCTCGCGGCCGACGAAGACATCGCCGCCTTCAGGCCGCTGCCGGGTTTCGCGAACTACTTCCGCTCCAAGCGCCGGCCGCTGGCATTGCTGGCGCATGCGCACGGCGTGGCCTCGGGCACGGCGCTGCTGGTGCGCGGCAATGCAGGCGGCTTCGAGGATGCCTCGCGCATGCAGGCCCTCTGCGCGCGCTTCGGCGAGGACAGCGTGGTGCTCGACTTTTCCGACGGCCTGCGGCAGCAGGTTCTGCCCACCGGCGAACTGGCATCGCGCCTGCGGCAGGTGCTGGGCGCGCAGGCGTCGACCTTCGTGATCCGCGACTACGTGCGCGGCGACTGGGGGCTCATCACCCAGCCCACCGAGGACGGCGGCGTGCTCTGCGAATGTTCCACCGACGGCCTGCTGGCGATCAACCGTGGATCGGCGCAGACGCAGGCGTTCTTCATCGGCAGCGACCGGCAGGTGAGCGGCGCGCAATCCGCTGCGGCCGCGCCGTTCGGCGCGCGTGAGCGCGAACAACTGCACCGCGCCACCCATGCGGCGGTAGCGCGCTTCGGACCGGTCCAGCTCGAATGGGTGATCGGCGCGGGGCAACTGAGGCTGATCGACTTCTCGCCGATCAAGAGCCTGCACACGGCGCAGGGCGACGACGGCCACGAGGAAGATGGCCGACGGACCATTTCCCCCGGCTTTGCGCACGGCGCGGCGCTGGTGGTGCCTGCCGACAGGCATCTGGAAGACATCAGCATCGCCGCGACCGTGTCGATCAGCCACATGCCGAGCGCGGAGAGCCTGGGGCCGGCCATCGTTCGCTTGGCCGAGCGCGCGCGCGTCGGCGGCGGATCGATGATCGTCGTGGCGCCGCGCCCCTACGCCGCACTGGCGGCGCTCATTCCGTACGTCTCGGGCTTCGTGTTCGAGCAGGCCTCGATGCTGTGCCACCTCGCGATCCTGCTGCGGGAAAGCCAGGTACCCGCAGTGGCCTCGCGCGCGCTCTACGCGCGCGGCCTCGAAGGCGAGAGCCTGACGATCGAGGCCCGCGCGGCGAGCGCCAGCCGGGAGACGGCATGAGCGAATCCGTCTACTTCCTCGTGCATGCGAACGCCGCGCCGCGGCAGCTGGTGGCTGTCCTTGTGTGCAGCGGCACCGGTCTGCGCAAGGGCGCGAACAGCTTCTACGTGCGCGGCGGCGATCTGCGGCTGCAGGCCGTCTGGCTCGCCGATGGACGCTGCGACGCCGCACCGCCGGATTCGCCGGCCTTCGAGTACCGCAGCTTCAGCGCGACGCAGCGCGCGGCCAGCCGCGGCTTCTGCGCCTGGCTCTGTGCACGGTATCCGGCGCTCGGGGCCGCGCTCGAAGCCGGTGCCGGTCTCTCGCCACGCCTTGCGCCGGCCATCGTCGCCACCCGCGAGGGCGACTCGCTCGCCTTCCATCACTTCGTGCAGCAGGGCGAGCTCGGCAGCCTGTTCGTGCGCTACCGCGACGAGGCGATGCCCGATGCGCCGCTGGCCTGGCGCCACTTCGACAGCCTGCTCGCAAGTCATGCGCCCGTGCTCGCAGCGCTGCGCCCCGCGCTGGGCGACGAGTGCTGGTACACCAAGTGGCGGCCCGACCTGGAGATGGAGCGCAAGTTCACGTTCATGGGCATTCCCGACACCTGGCGGCTGCTGATGGCGTTCCACGACGCCATCGCCGATGGCGCCCTGCCCGACTTCGTGCCCGAGATCGACCGCGAGATCCAGGTCTGGGACTACGAGCAGCACATCTTCGAGGTGCTGGGCGCCAATGCCGAAAGCGGCTACGTCGCCTACATCCCGCAAGCGGACGGCCGCATGACCGTCAAGCGCAAGTGGTTCATCGAGAACAGCGAGGTGCGCCGCGAATCGCTGTGGGGCAACCTGGCGCTCGGCATGGACGACATCGAGGCGCATGTGCGCACGCTGACGCCCGAGGCCACGCGGAGGCTGCCCTCGTACCGGCGCAAGCGCTTCGATGCGCAGTTCGAATCGCTGGCCACCGGCAACATCTTCGGCATCTACATGGACGTGTGCCGCACGCTCGACGATGCGCATTCGTTCTCGCAATGCGAGGTCGAGTACTGCCGCACGCGCAGCTTCGGCGAGCTGCACGGGCTGCAGCAGGACTTCGATGCGATCTCGGGTTTCGTGGGTGCGTCGCTCGCGCGCTGGGGACAGGCGCACCAGCAGGACCTGTACTCCAAGCTCGACTTCGTGCGCGAGATCGCGGACGCCGGCCAGGCGCAGGCAGAGCCCGAGCGGAGGGCCGCATGAGCGATGCGACCTCGATGATCGTGTTCGGCAACTGGCGCCTGCGCCATGCCGAGCCCTCACCCGAAGCGGCACGGCGGCTGCGCGTCCAGCGCGTGGCCACCCGTTCCGGCACGCGTGCGGCGCAGGCGGACTGCCGCGGTGCGCACGCGCTCGTCGCCCATTGCGTGGACGCGACATGGCAGCCCGCCCCTCACGCGGCCGCCGCCATGCCGAGCCACAACATCGACCCCGACTGGGTGCCGCTGGCCCATGTGGACATCGACGATGGGCTGGTGCACATCAGGCACCTGGTCGACCGCACCGACCGCCACGTGGCGCATTTCATCGCGCCACCGGTGCCGGTGTCGCCTTTCGCGCCGCCGCAACTGTACGAGCAGCTGTGGCAGGCCTTCCAGGCCAACCACCTGCAGACCAGCAACTACGAGTGCTACTACGCCGTGCACGCCGCCCCGGAGGACCTGCACGTGGCCATCGATGCGACGGCACCGCTGGACGTGCTGGCGCTCGGCGATGCCTGGCTCGACGCGCTCGACGCCGACACTGCCTCGCACTTCGTCGCGCAGATCGGCGACGAGCTGCAGCACGGCAGCCACGACAACGTCCTGTGCCGCGTGCTGCCGCATCTCGAGGGCCGGTGCGGATGGGCCAATGCGGCGCTCTTCAGCCGCAAGCGCCGCGCCACGGTGCTCGAGCCGCTGGCCGAATTCAGCGCAGTGCTGCGGCCGGACGGCGGCGCGCCATGGACAGAACAGCGCCACCCCGACCAGCCCTATGGCGCGGCCGTCGAGGTCGACCTCGCGCAGCACTTCGACCTGCCGCTGCAGCCGGCCGTGCGCTGGCGCCACACGCGGGCAAGCTCGGGCTGCGAGTCCCTCGAGACGGGCAACCTCTTCAGCGTGGGCTTTTCCTGTGCGCAGGCCGCCACGCCCGTTTTCCATTGCGCCGTCAGCTATCTGCGCACGCGCGGTGACGGCAGCGCCGCGCTCGTCGCGCAGCAGCAGGCCGCGCTGCGCGACAAGGTCCTGCAGTTTCTCCGGCGGCAAGGTCTCGATGCCTGGCCCGACGCCGGAGGCATCGCCCATTTGTACGAACGCATTGCCGAAGGGAGCCCTCGCCCATGACGGACAGCCTGTTGACCAACACTGTGTTCAGCCTGCGCTTGCGAGCGGGCGCAGCGTCGAGACCGCTCGCGATGCGCCTGCGGACCTTTCTTTCGCCCTACCTCTGGGCCGGCACCGATGACGGCGCGCCGGACCTCGCGGTCGACCTGCACGCCGCCGACGACTTCCTGCCCGCGTGGTGCGCGCGCTGCACCGCACCGATGACGATCCGCGAAACCTACGCCATCGGCTTCACGCTCAAGGTGGTGCGCGGCATGTTGGAAGACGGCACGCAGCTCGCATGGGACGCGGACACGCGCGTGGGCTACCGCTACAGCACCGCGCGGCGCGAGGTCGCGTTCTATGGCGACGAGGCGACGGCGTTCATCCACCTCATCGAACTCGTGCGCTACTTCGGCCTGCTGGTCGAGCAGTCCAAAGGCACGGCCATCCTGCACAGCTCGGCGGTGCTCGACGAGAAGACTGGCGGCGTGATCGCCATCGCGGGCGTCAAGGGCGCGGGCAAGACCACGACCATGCTCGACCTCGTGCTCGGGCAGGGACACCGCTATTTCTCTGGCGACAAGCTGCTGCTGGACGTGGTGGACGGCCGGCTGCGCGCGCGCGGCTGGCCCGACTACCCGCACATCGGCCTGGGCTCGCTGCGGCAGCACCCGGCATTGGTCCAGCGGCTCGGCAACCAGGCCGACGCGGCGCGTGACCCGGCGCGCGCCGACTTCGACAAGATCCTGCTCACGCCCGAGGCCTTCGCCAGCGCGGTCGGCCGCAGCCCCATGGGCAGCGGCTGGCTCGAGCGCATCGTGCTGCCCGAGGTCGCGGTGGACGAGGTGCTGCGCACCCGGCAGTTGCGTGGTGAGGAGATCGACGATGTGCTGCGCGACCCGCGCATCTTCGAGTGGCCGCACACCTTCATCACCTCGACCTGGCACGGCATGCCGCCGGCCGACCGCGCGATGGAGCGGCGCGTGGCCGCGCCCGTCGCCGCCGCGCTGGGCACGCTGCCCTGGATCAGCACGCCGGGCCGCGCGGCGCTGGCCGCGGCCTGAACGCACGAGGGGGAGCACAGCACATGCCGAACCACACTTCCACGCAAACGGCCGCACCGCGCCCGGCCCTCTGCCTGTGCCTCGTGGCACCCAGCGGCTCCGGAAAGAGCACGACCGCGCAGTTGATCCGCGACTGGCTGCTCGCGCGCGGGCATACGGTCGAAGTCGTGAAGCTGGCCGAGCCGCTGTACCGCATCCAGGCGATGTTCTATGCCGAGGCCGGCATCGCACTCACACCGGAGACGCAGGACCAGAAGCTGCTGGAAAGCGTGGCCGCGCACCTGCGCACCATCCATGCGCGGGCGCTGGCGGACGGCTTCCTGCGACGCCTGGCGGTTTCGCGCGCCGACGTGGTGATCAACGACGACCTGCGCGACGACCGCATCGACTGGCCCGCGCTGCGCGAGGCCGGCTTCCGGGTGGTCAAGGTGGCCGCCCGCGCCGAGGTGCGCGCGCAGCGACTGGCCAAACGGAACGATCTCAGCGTGGTGAAGGACAGTCCGCTTGATCAGCAGATGGCGCGCATCGAAGCTGACTACGTGCTCACCAACAACGGCAGCCTCAGGGCATTGGAGGCTCAGGTAGCCGGCCTTTGCCGGCTGCTCGTGGGCGAGCGCGCCGAGGCTATGGCATGACGCCCGCGAAGGGCCTGTTCTGGCTGCTGGTCGATGGCCTGTCGCACACGCTGTGGCAGCAGCTCGCACCGATGCTGCCGCTGCGCGTGGATTGCGCTCTGCCGCTGGAGCCGCTGTCGCCCAACTGCCAGACGCCGCCTTCGCTGTTCAGCATCTGGAGCGGGCTCGACGCCAGCGCGCACGGCCTCACGGGCTACGAGATTCCCGACGCCGAAGCAGGCGACCCGCTGGCCGTCGCCGATGCCTTCGGCCGCTGGCCGCGCACCACGCCGATGGTGTGGGATCGCTGGGCTGTCGCGGGCGGGCGCGTCCGCACCAGCGCCGTGCCCTTCGTGCAGCCGTCGCGACTGGCAGGTGCGCTGCTGTCGCACACCGAGGTCTATGCGCGTCCCGTGAGCCCACCCGCGGTGCTGGCGCCGGGCGATGCGCTGTCGGTGCCGGCGCTTCAGCTGCATTGCACCTTGACGGTGTCGCCCGACAACAGCGCGATGGTGCTTCACGATGTGCCGACCGGCGGCGATCTGCGCGTGCCTTTCGGCAGCACCTGCCATGTCGCGCTGTCGCCGGCGTTGCCGACGGCGCTGGCCGGCGACACCAACCGCGCGGTCGCGGTTCACGCCACCCGCGTGGAGGGGCAGCCGCGGCTGTGCTTCCTGGGCTTCCAGCCGGTGTTCGTGCATGGCCGCGACGCCGCGCTGCGCCGGCTGGCGTTGCGTCATCGCGCCTGCAGCGTGGGCAACCCGGCCAGACTGCATGCGAGCGGGGCGCTGGGGCGGCATGTCGACCAGGGCGGCGACGGCTCGGCCGAGCTGCTGCTGCTCGACCTGCTCGACGTGATGCACCGCAGTTTTCTCGACGACATCCTGTGGAGCCTGCGCGCGGGCGGTGCGGAGCTGACGGTGGGCTACTACCCGGTGATCGACCTGGTGTCGCACCAACTGCTGCGCCATCTCGGAGACGACTCGACCGCGCCGCCACATGCAGTGGCCGGCGCGATCCGCGCCCGGCTGGCGCACTGGCTCTTCGAACTGTTCGACGGCTGCCAGGCGCTGCTCGCACCGGGTTGCCGTTTCATCGCGCATTCCGACCACGGCATGCAGCCGCTGAGCCACGACCTCGCGCCCAACAGCTGTTTCGCGGCGCGGGGCTGGCTCGCGGCGACCGGCACCGGGCAGATCGACACGGAGCGCTCATTCGCGTTCTATCACCCGGCCGAGAACGGCTGGCTGGCCCTGAATCCTGCGCGCATGGCGGCAGCCGGCGTGACGACACAGGCCATCGTCGATGCGCTGGGCGAGGCCCTTCCGACCGAACTCCTCGGCGCCTTCCGGCTGATCGAGGGACCTGTGGTCGATCTGGGCGGTGGATGGACGAGCCCCTGGTATCTGCAGCCGCCGACCGCTGCCCGCCTGCTCAAGTCGCCCCATCTGCCGTTTGCCGTGGAAAGCCGCAAAGGCGGCGACCACACCTGCTGGTCCGACGCGCCCTGGCTCAAGGGCGTCTTCCTGGAGCCGACGCTGCAGCCCGGCGTGCCGGCGTGGCAGACGCCGCTGACGCTGATGCAACTGGCACCGGCCCTCATGGCCGAGTTGGGCCGGCCCGCGCATGCCGCACCCTCGCGCGAGGCGCAGGCATGGCACTGAAGGCGCTGCTGATCGATATCGATGGCACCCTGGTCTTTCGGAACGAAGCCATCGCTGGCGCGAACTGGGCGCTGCAGGAGGCGGCGCAGGCAGGTCTCGCGGTGCGGCTGCTGACCAACATCAGCGCGAAGCTGCCGCATCACATCGCCGCCGGACTGCAGGCGTGCGGCATCGACGTGGCCGAAGACAACATCCAGACCGCAGCCATGGCCTGCAGCGCCTACATCCGCAGGCAGCCCGATGCGTCCTGCCACCTGTTGGTGCCCGATGCCATGGACAGCCTCTTCGAGAACATCCGGCGCGACGACGCCAGGCCCGACTTCGTCGTGATCGGCGATGTGGCGGAGCGCTTCGACTACGACCTGCTCAACGGGGTCTTCCGCATGCTGCGCGACGGCGCACAGCTGGTGGTGCCGCATCGCAATCTCTACTGGTTCGACGGTGCCGGGCCGCCCCGGCTGGATGCCGGCGCTTTCATCCTCGGGCTGGAGGCCGCGGCGGGGCAGACGGCCGTCGTCACCGGCAAGCCCTCCGCGGTGTTCTTCCAGGCCGCGCTCGATGCGCTGGGTGTCTGCGCCAGCGAAGCGCTGGTGGTGGGCGACGACCTGCTCACCGACATCGCAGGCGCCAGGGCCTCGGGCCTTGCGAGCGTGCTGGTGCACACCGGCAAGGGCCAGACGCCGCGCACACCGGGCACGGCAGCCCCCGACGCGCAGTTGCAGAGCATTGCGGGCCTGATGCCCTACCTGCACGGCGCTGGCCTTCTTGCGCGCTGAACGACATCCACACGACCAACGAGGGACAGACACACCATGCAGTTCGACGCCGCCGTGCGCGCGACAGAGTTCGACGCGTTCTATACCTTCAATCCCGCCCGCCTCGCCCACGCGACAAGGGCCTTCGTCGAGGGCTTTCCGGGCAGCGTGCTGTATGCGGTGAAGGCCAATCCATTGCCCCAGGTGATCTCGACCGTGCGCGCTGCAGGTGTCGCGGGCTTCGACGTGGCCTCGATCGGCGAAGCTCTTCTCGTACAGGCCGAGGCGCCAGGCGCGCGCTGCTGGTTCATGAATCCCGCCAAGTCGCGCCGCGACATCGAACGCGCCTGGAGGGAACTGGGGCTGCGCGACTTCGTGGTCGATTGCGCCGCGGAACTCGAGAAACTGCTGGAGGTTCTGCCGACACAGGAGCCTTCGCTGCGCACCTATGTGCGATTCCATTCGGGCGCGTCGGATGCACTGTACGACCTGAACAGCAAGTTCGGCGCGTCGCACGCAGACACGCTTCGGCTTCTGCAGCGCATCGCGGCACAGACACGGTGGTCATCGGGCATCGCGTTCCACCCGGGCTCGCAGACGATCAGCGTCGAGCCCTACCTCGCCGCACTGCAGACGGCCGCCAGGCTGGTCGAGCAGGCGAATGCCCCCGTGGCCGCACTGGACATCGGCGGCGGCTTTCCGGCGCGCTACGACAACATGCCGATGTCGCCGCCGGCTTCGCTGCTCCAACGGCTGGGCGAGTTCGTTGCCTCGTCTTCGGCACTGAAGCGCGTGGAGCTGTTGTGCGAGCCGGGCCGAGTGCTGGCGTACGACTGCATGTCGCTCTTCGCGCGGGTCATCCTGCGCAAGGACCAGGCGCTCTATTGCGGCGCCGGCATCTTCGGGGGACTGCTGCCGGCGCAGCAGTTCTTCCAGCTGCCCGTGCGGGCATGGCGCGGCAGCGAGCCGATCGATGTGGCGGCCGATGGCCGCAGCGAGTTCGTCGTCTTCGGTCCGACCTGCGACAGCAACGACAGACTCGCGTTTCCGTATGCGCTGCCCGTTCACCTGCGGGAGGGCGACTGGATCGAGTTCCAGCATGTGGGCGCCTATTCGGAGAGCGTGCGCTGCGCGTTCAACGGGTTCTCAGTCGACCACCTGGTGACGGTCGGCGAGCACGAGATGGGCTGATGCGCCATGTCCGGCATCCGGCTCAACATCGAAGCCATCATTCTTCAGAGCTTGGTGGAACTGATCGAGCAGCAGAACGCCGCCAGTCAAGCAGAACTGGATGCGCCCCGGGTGCACATCGCCGCCACATCCGAAGACCTGGTGCACGCAGCCCAGGTGATGGCGCAGGCATTCGTGAGAAACCGCGACAAGGCCTGGATCGCATGGCTGCGGCCCGCTGACGTCAAGCGCATCCGAGCGGGCGACTTCGTCGATGCCGAGCGGAAGATCGCCCGGGTCATCCACTACCTTCTGCAGGCGGCGTTGCGCACGGGCGGCGTGGTGGTGCTGGAGACCGCGCGCGAAGAGCCGCAAGGCGCCCGCACGGTCCGCGGTGCGGCGCTCAGGACGCTGCCAAGCGCCATCCCGTCGAGACCGGGGCTCTTTCACGAGCTGACGGTTGGCGCCCCTGCCGCCTTGCGTGCCTATGGCTTGCGCCGGACCCTGGCGGCCCAGAGCGCTTCGGCCGCCCTGCAGCGCGCGACCCATGCGATGCGCGTGCGCGAAGGCGTCCCCGAGCGGTGCATCTACGGCGGCATGGTCTGTGTCCACCCGGTGCACGAGCAGAAACGCGTGGCCTCGCGAATGTCGCGGCCGTTCCAGCGGCTGGCCGACATTCATGGGCTCTCCTACCTGCTCCAGAGCAGCAACCCGGATCGCAACGACACCCGCGTATTCAAGGGCTTCGGGTTCAGGCACACGGGTGAGTTCGTCTACGGGGCCTCGAAGCTCAACAGCGTCGGGCCCTACACCGTCAAGCTGATGATCAGAAGTCCGGCGCCTGTGCTGCCTGAGTGATGGCCTGTGCCTGTCGGGAGCATCCTGCATGCGCTCACTCTGAGCGCTACGCGGCCCGATCGAATCACATCGGGGCTCAGCCGCTGCCATATCGGGAGCGGTGAGTTCATCAAAAAGAAACTAACGGGAAGCCGATTCATATCACGCCCTTTTCTGGTAAGTAATGCTGTTCTACAGATGCATCAAGCTCGAGAACTCTCTGATGCTCTCGCATCCCGTTAGTATGTTTATATTTTGGCGTCATGGCCGCTGAATTGTCCCTTCCTCTTTTCGATGAGTTGCCTCCCGCAGCGCATGCGACCGCCTTCGGGCAGGCTTTCGAGGCTTGGCTGGCCGATCAGCGCGGTGCGGGCTTGCTGCGCCGGGACGGCTCGGCATCGGTCTACAAAGACATGTGGGAGGCCTTCGCAACATGGTGTCTGGGGCAGTCGCCTGCGGTGACCTTGCCTTCGCTGGCGCTGACCGATCTGCAGGCATTCCAGGCTGCGCGATTCGGCCGCAAGACCTCGGACCTGTCGCTCACGCCCCGCTACGCGTTGCGCCTGATGCGACTGATCGATCGGGTGTTGCGCCATCACGCAGCCCAGACCGATGCCGTGGTCAACACGGCTGCCGCGGACTGGATCCAGGCAAACCCCGAGGTCCGCTATGCCGACGCCGCGCATGCCGATCCCCTGCCGGAATACCTCCCGGTGAGCGAAGCCAGGCAGCTCATTGCCTTTCTCTCGGCCGCTCGGCCGCGGCCCGGAGTGCCGCGGAACGCCCACGCAGGGCTGACTTGGCAGGAAGTGCGCAATCGGGCCTCGGTGGCCTTGCAACTCGGGGCCGGGCTCACGCCGGGGGATGTGCGGGCGCTGACGCTGGATTCGCCTGTCGCGCAAGGCGGCCGTGTGCGCGAGCGGCCCTGGAAGCTTCATGTGCCTGGGGACGGCAATTCGCCGGCAAGGGAGACCCCCATGGCACCTTGGGCCGCGGAATTGCTGCAGCACTGGCTGGCCGTGCGAACCGAAGCGGGCATCGTTGGCACTTACCTGTTTCCCTCCACACGTACCGGCAAGCAATGGCAAAAGCCGTCCCAATACGAGTGCGCGAAACGCGTTCTCGAGGAAGCCGGCATGGACTCGCGCGAGGGCGGTTCATTCCGCCTGCGGCACACCTTTGCGCTCAGGCAACTGCGTCGAGGCACATCGCCCGAGCAGGTGGCACGGTGGCTGGGCATCGAGCCGGCGAAGATGAAGCGCTACGAGCGGGTGTTGCCGGACGTGGTGGAAGTCGTCTGAGGAGTCCCCCGCTCTCGGCGGCCTCCTCGCTCGCCTCGTCAGGCCTGCCGAGGCAGGGCGAGCGAACATCCGTGGTGAAGAGTGCGAGACGAAACACCGCCTGAACACCGCTCGGCTTGTCGGGCGCGCCCATCTCGACCAAGCCTCTCACCGCCTACCTGCTCCATCCCGATCACACGGGGCATCACGATCGACGGCACCGAGCGAATGCCACGCGCCCCACACGACCCCGGCCTCAGGCACTCCCAACGTGCCCTGCATGCCGCCCGCCCAGGCAAGCAGGCAGGCAGGCAACTAGCACATCGTGCAGTGGCGCCGTCGGTCCGATTCCCCAACGATGCAGACCTCTGCCATGAGCCAAGGAGCCTCCCATGCGCACCCTCCTGATCGACAACTACGACTCATTCACCTACAACCTGTACCAGTATCTGGCCGCCTGCAATGCCGAGCCGCCGATCGTCCTGCGCAACAACGAGATGAGCTGGGACGAGGTCGAACGCCTGCCCTTCGACAACATCGTGATCTCGCCAGGCCCCGGACGTCCGCAGCGCCCCCAGGATCTGGGCATCTCGGCGGACGCGCTGCAGCGCTCTCGCAAGCCCGTGCTGGGCGTCTGCCTGGGCCACCAGGCGATCGCTCACCACTGCGGCGCGCGGGTCGACCTGGCGGTGCGGCCGATGCACGGGCGTCTGGACCGCATCTCGCACACGCAGTGCGACCTTTTCACCGGCATTCCGGATCGCTTCGAAGCGGTGCGCTACCACTCGCTGGCGGTCACTCAGCTTCCTTCATCCCTCGAGCCGCTTGCCTGGACGTCCGACGGGACGCTGATGGCGTTGCGCCACGTCTCGCGCCCCTGGTGGGGCGTGCAGTTCCACCCGGAGTCAATCTGCACGGAATTCGGCGCACGGCTGCTACGCAATTTCAGGGAACTGACCGAGGCATGGCACGCACAGGCACCGCAGCGCGAGGCCCGTGATCACCTCGGGCCCGCGCTGCGGTTCGAAGGACCGCGGGCGCTGTCGCTGCATGCCGAGTGCATCGACACCGAGGCCGATGCCGAGACGGTGTTCGTGCGCACTTTCGCGCACGGCGACTGCGCCTTCTGGCTGGACAGCAGTCTCGCCGAGGCTGGGCGGGCACGCTTTTCCTTCATGGGAGATGCGAGCGGGCCGCGGACCCGAGTGCTGACCTATCGCACGGCACCGCGCGAGCTGTTGGTGCGCCGGGGCGACACCGTCCAGGTGCGCGACGAAAGCATCTTCGACTACCTGCGCGACCACATTCCCGGTCTGCCACCCTCAGGCCCGAGTCTCCCTTTCGACTTCGCGAGTGGCTTCGTAGGCTATTTCGGCTACGAGCTCAAGCGGGAACTGGACGGGTCGCGCATGCACGACGCCGATACCCCGGACGCGATGTGGATCCTCGCTGACCGATTCCTCGCCTTCGACCATGCCGAGCGGCAGGTCTGGATCGTCTGTCTGGATGAGACCGTCCCGGGTGATGAGAATCGCCGCTGGATGCAAGCCATGCGCGAAGGCCTGAATGGCGCGCAGAAGCTCGCAGCAGACACCAGCGGCGACGCCGCCCGTGATCTGCATTCACTGGGATGGCGGGTGGACCTGGGCACCTACCGCGATCTCATCCTTCGCTGCCAGCACGAGATTCTGCAAGGCGAGACCTACGAGGTCTGCCTCACGAACCAACTGGTGGGCGAGGGACGCATCAGTCCGCTGGAGATATACCGGGTTCTGCGCAGGCACAACCCAGCACCCTATTCGGCCTACCTGCGCGTGGGCGGCTATGCCGTGCTGTGCGCATCGCCCGAGCTCTTCCTGCACATCTCTGGCACCAGGGATGTGGAGTCCAAGCCCATCAAGGGCACCGCGGCGCGCGGTGCAACGCCGGCAGAAGACCTTGCGATCGCCGACGCGATGGTCGCCGACGAGAAGACGCGCGCGGAAAACCTGATGATCGTCGACCTGCTGCGCAATGACCTCAACCGGGTGTGCGAGATCGACAGCGTCCATGTGCCCAGCCTGTTCGCGGTGGAGACCTACGCCACCGTGCATCAGCTGGTCAGCACCATCCGAGGCCGGCTGCGCTCCGACATCGGCGCCGTGGACTGCGTGCGCGCTGCCTTCCCGGGGGGCTCCATGACCGGCGCGCCCAAGGTACGCACGATGAAGATCCTCGATGAACTCGAAGGGGCCGCCCGCGGCATCTACTCGGGCAGCATCGGCTATCTTTCGCTCGACGGCGCAGCCCAGCTCAACATCGTGATCCGTACCCTGGTGGCGGCCAACGGCCGGATCTCCATCGGCGCTGGCGGCGCCATCGTCGCCATGTCCGACCCGGATGCCGAAGTCGAGGAGATCGTGCTCAAGGCCCAAGCCCTGTGGGATGTGCTGAGGCATTGCGGTGCGCCGCTTGGGCCGCGACCGGGGACGGTGGCGAATACGGAATCGGCGGCCGATGCCGTCACGTGGCCCGCGTCACGGGAGTCATCCGCCTCCACGGTCCCGCAGAACCCAGCGTCGGCAACGCCCTCCTCCAGCGATGGCTAGTGCGCAGGCCAATCGCCGAGGGATCGCCCTTATGCTGGTGGCCATGGGCTGCTATGTGCTCAACGATACCTTCGTCAAGCTGACGGCCCCGAGCCTGCCCCCCGGGCAGATCCTCGCCGTGCGCGGTGCCTTTGCCAGTGCCCTCGTCCTAGCTATCGCCTGGCGGGCTCAGGTGGGCTGGCGCGCCGCGCTGCGTCCCCTCATCGGGGTGCGTTGCGGACTCGAGATCACGACCGCCCTTGCCTCCGTGGTTGCTCTGTCGCTCGCGCCCCTGGCCACGGTCAGCACGCTCATGATGACCGCGCCGCTCATGATTGCCGTCACCGCGATGGCGCTACGCTGGGAGCACTGGCGCGGCAGCCGTCTGCTCGCGATCGCGGCCGGCTTCGCTGGAGTCTTGCTGGTGATCCAGCCATCTGCACGCGCCGATGTCTCTGCGACTGGACATGCATGTGCGCTACTGTGCGCTGCCTCACTGGCCGCCCGTGATCTGGTGACGCGGCACATCCCCGTCGCGATCCCGTCGGCGACCATCGCCGTCGCAACCACGCTTGCCGTGTGCCTGGCCGGACTGTTGCTGGGGCTCGTGGAGAACTGGGCGCCGCTCTCGCAGCGTGAACTCACCGCGCTGGCCGCCGCCGCGGGCTGCGCAGCGCTGGGCAACTACGCACTCATCGCCGCCTGCCGCGGCGTTGATCTCTCTGTCGTCACGCCCTTTCGCTACAGCCTCATCGTCTGGGCCATGCTGCTGGGATACGCGATCTGGGGCGACATACCGCCTCCCCACGCCGCGCTCGGCGTGGTCCTGATCATCGCAGCGGGTGCCTTCAACATCTGGGCGGCGCGGCGCCCGTGAACAAGCACCCTCCAGCGTCGCACCCAATACCCATCACCTTGCACGGCGGAGTCCACCTCTAGGCCGGCGGGACGCCCGCAACCGGCATGTGTTGATCGCCCTCCAGGGTGTCTCGAGTGCGGCGATGTCATAGGCTGGCTCGGCGAATGAAGACTTGATGCACACGTTGAACATTCCCAGTCCGAGCACAGATGCAATCGAACCGAGCCGGCTTCGAGATCATTCGTTCAGCATGGCAAGTACAATGCGTCCTTAGGACGCATTGTACTTGCCATGCCTTCACAGCCATCTCTTTGAGATCTCAGCTTTACCACGGAATCGTATTTGGCACAGTTGAAAATTCCATCAAATATCTGTAAACTGCGTCCTCAGGACGCAGTTTACAGATATTTGAGATCAATATACCAAACACAGACACCCTCTTTTCTCCCCAATCCCTTCGACTCAGGCTGCCCAAATGCCAATGACATCCACTGTGCATCAGGATCTCGTCTCCTCCGTGGCGGACGCCCTCGCACTGATCAAGGAGCCGGCTGTCTCTTCGTATGAACTCGGCAAGCTGGTTTTCTCCCACCTGCCTCGATCATCCCGGCCGGCACAGTCCAGAGCAATGTACGAGCAGGTGCTGACGGCTCTGAAGGGCGTACGCCTCCTCACACCCATCCCCACATCGGCGCAGGAAACCGCTTACCTCCTGTTCGGAAGCACCAGGGCCACGCCTGATGAGATCATGTGCAGCCTGGATCCATTCGCTTACGTCTCCCATCTGAGTGCCATGGAATACCATGGCCTGACCGATCGCTTCTCAAAGATTGTCTACATGACAACACCACCAGTGACAGCCTGGCGCAGGCAAGCACAGGCTCGCATGGCAAGGGACCTGGATGACAGGCTCGAGGACTACAAGAGCTCCGGCCTGCCGCGGCTTACCCGCCCTCACATCAACAACATCGGGCATACGAATATCGAGTTTCACGAAAGATCGCAGTTTGGTGCATTCAGGAATGTCGCCGAATCACCCCTACGCGTGGCGACGCTCGGACGCGTCTTTCTGGACATGCTGAGAGAGCCGAAGCTCTGTGGAGGCATCCAGCACGTTCTCGATGTCTACCGGAAAGAAGCAAAGCGATATCTCAAACTGATCGTGGACGAAACAGACAGGCATGGCCAGCCTATCGACAAGGTTCGGGCAGGTTTCGTGATCACTGAGGTCTGTCGGCTCGACTCGCCAGTCATCGATGAGTGGCAAAAGTTTGCGCAACGCGGCGGCTCCCGGAAACTTGACGCTGAAAACGAATACGCCCCCGTCTATTCCGAACGATGGCAGTTGTCCATCAACGTCCCATCGCTAGCCCTCGCGGCCTCCTACGACCACTCCAACGGAAATGCTTGAAGAAATCGATCTCCCGCAGTGGGTGTCACAGGCTCCCGCCGACAAACGCAATTTCAGGGAAGCGGTGCACATCATCCTGACCGCGATTGGTACATCGACTGCCCTGCGCTCCAAGATGATCATGAAGGGTGGCCTGCTGATGGCCATTCGCTACGACAGCGGGCGGTTCACCAAGGACGTGGATTTTTCCACGCGCGAAAAATATGCTGCGGGCATGGAGCAAGAGCTGATCGACGAACTCGACCAACAGCTTGAAGTGGCCAATGACGCTCTTTCCTATGACACGATGTGTCGTCACCAACGCGCCGAAATCCGTCCAGCCCGTCCCGACGCGCAATTTCCCACACTGGCCCTCAACATTGGTTATGCACCCAGGAGCAAGCGCAACGAGTTGGACAGGCTGCTGAACAGACAGGCTCCCACAATCGTAGAGATCGACTACAGCTACAACGAGGCAGTCTACGACGTGGAGATTCTCGAACTCGGTGATGGCGACCAGTTGCGGGTCTACAGTTTCCTCAACCTGATGGCAGAAAAATTGCGCTCTCTGCTCCAGCAGCCGATCCGCAGACGCAACCGACGCCAGGATGTCTACGACCTGCACCTGTTGGTTACTCAAAGCAAACCCCTGAGCGACCAAGAACGCGCTTCTCTTCTCATCCTGCTCCAGGCATCCTGCAGAGCGAGAGAAATAGAACCCGGCATCGACTCTCTCGCCGATCCGAAAGTCAGGGAAATGGCCAGACAAGGATACGAGGAACTATCCCCCGAGATCGAGGGAGCGCTGCCCCCATTCGATGAGGCTTACGCCACAGTCCAGGCCTTCTACGCTGCGCTGCCGTGGAACGCGATGCAAGAGTCCGTGCCACCATCGCAAGCACCGCGATAGAAGCAGCGCAGATGCACTGGGCGCGCAGGCCGGCCCAACTCCGGCCATGAAACGCGTACCCTGCCCCTTCATCGCGCCGGGCTCATGCACGAGCATCTGTCTAGCGACGGCAGAGTCGCCTTGACTGCCGCGCACAAGCTGCACATCGGCCGCCCGCCCTATCAACTCTGACAGTGTCCCTCGCGTCTGTCATCAGGCTGTAATGCGACCTCATGTAGCAAGAGGTGACGTCATGGAGATCATCGCGGGAACAGTCGATTCATTCTCCGCAGGGGTACTGTTCGACATGGCGCGCTACCGGCACCAGGTTTTCGTCGAGAAGCTGGGCTGGAAGCTGCAAACGCGCGGGCGGTTCGAGCTCGACGAGTTCGACCGGAAGGACACTATCTATCTGATCGCGCGCAATCCGGAGGGCGAGATCGTGGGGACCAGCCGCTTGTTGCCGACGCACCGGCCTTACCTGCTGGCCTCGGTCTTTCCGCAACTGCTCGGCAGCATTCCTGCACCGTGCTCGCCGCAGATCTGGGAGCTGTCACGGTTCGCCGCCGTCGACGGTGTTCGTCTCAGCCCCGGCGATGACCTGTGCGGATCGTCGCTCGCGCTGGACATGCTGGGTGCTGCGATGCAGGCGGTCGCGAAAGAGGGCGGGCAGCGACTGATCTCCGCCTCGCCCCTGGGCGTCGAGCGCATCCTGCGCCGTGCAGGCGTGCATGCGCACCGGGCGGCACCGCCGGTGCTGATCGAGGGCCAGTATCTGTTTGCCTGCTACATCGACGTGGACAAAGGCTGGCGCCCGCGCCAGGACCGCTGCGGCAATGAGACCCGATGAACACATGCGCAGCCCCGATGCCGGCTGCAGCCATTGGGTCAGTTCAGAACCCCGAGGCGCGAAGAGCGCGCCACGGCCGAGTTCTTGTTGTTGGCACGCAATCTGGCGATCGCATTCCTGATGTGGAAGTTGACGGTCGGCTTCGAGATGCCGAGGATGTGCGCGATCTCGTCGCTCGTCTTGCCGTCGGCAGTCCAGCGCAACACTTCAACCTGCCGGCTCGTCAGCGGCTCGAGGCCTGCCAGTGGACTCTCCCCGAGGCAATGGGCGAGCGCCTGGTGAGCCGTGTTCACCAGCCATTGGAGCAGTGGATCCTTGGCGCGCATCTCTGTCGCGGTGAGCGGCTCACTCGATCTGGCAAGCGACAGCATGCCCACGCGGGCGTCGGCCTCGAAGACCGATTGCGCCCAGCCGACACGCAGACCGAAGGAGCGCGCTTCATCCCACATGCGCGGCGTGTCCCGGAAAACCTCGTTGCTCCAGACCACCGGCGTCCGACTGCGCACTCCATGGGCAACGGTGGGGTCGACCTGGAGGTATCCCGCATCCAGATACCGGTGATTCCAGCGCTCGTCGTAGGTGCTGAGCATCAAGGTCCGGGGGCGGGTGAACGGCACGAAGATGCGCAACCCGTAGGCGCAGTGCTCGAAGCCGAGGTGTCTGGCTGCCACGCTGATCTGCTCGAGCACCTGGGATGGCTCGCTCGCCTCGGTCAATCGGCCGAGAACATCCTGTGTCCAATCGTTCATGGGTGTTCTTTCTGGAGCGCCGGCCCCCCCCGCGTTCGTCGCAAGCGCAGTCGACGCCGCTTCTGCGGCAGCCTGGCGGGCACCATGGCTGTCCGAGGGCTTGAGCCCGGGAACCAACCGACCCTCGCGCCAGTCTGTCCCGTGCACATGGCGCTCGGTTCAGCACGTCATGGAGGCGGGGCTTGACAGTCTAGAAGCGCGACGCCCATCCATGAAAGCAAATTGACCACCATTTCTGCCAATCGCGCGAGCTCCGGCCCGGCGAGCACTGGCAACGCACTGCGCAGGTTCGGGAGGGTGCAGATTGATCCCCAATGTGGATACGGTAGCCCCTAAACGATGCACAAGATCTGGTTTCTGCTGCTTCCCGGGTTCCTTCTCGCCGACGTGATCGGCATGATCGCGGTCTTCAATGCCGCCAATGCCCTGCGCAGGACGCGGAGCAATGTCGCCGCTTATGCCATTCGACTGGCCTCCATCGCGGGTGGGCCCGTCTCCAGCTCCAGCGGTATTGCGTTGCCCGCCAGCGCACTGCCGCGCCAGCTCACGGGTCGCGCGAACACGCTCGTCATTGCCGGAGTGCCCGACTCGGCTTCGCCCCGGAACGGACCGACCAGCGTCCAGCGCCTGTGTGAATGGCTCTCCAACGGCCGAAGGCATCTGAGGCGCTGCGCCTTGCTGGGGACCAGGACCCTGTTGCCGCTGGTGCCGAGCATCCGCGGCGCACGACGACCAGAGCGCCCGATGCCGTCGAATCCGCCACGTGCGCGCAAGGAAAGATCTGACCCGTTCACCGTCCGCATGACCACACGCGGCTGGCGGGTCGTCGAACCGGATCAGGGCGTGGACTTGGCACTGTCGTGGGTCGAGCAGGACAAGGGGCCATGGTTTGCCGACTCGCTCGCCTCACGTCTGCCAGAGCCGCGCAGCCGACGCTACGGCGTGAAGCGCCATCGCGGTGCCCCGATCGAGAAACCCGTGCTCGATGCGCGCATCGCCGCATTGCATCTGTGGATCTCGGCACACCTGCGCGAGAAGCTCAGTGTCGCCATGCTGGCACAACAGGTTCACATGTCGGCGCGCTCTTTCGTGCGCTTCTACAAGCGCACGACGGGTCTCACGCCGGGGCGCGGTGTGCAACAGATTCGCCTCGAGATGGCCTGCCGCCTGATCGAAACGAGTACACGCCCTCTCAAGGCCGTCGCCGCGCAATGCGGCTACGGATCCCAGGAGGTGATGCGCCGGGTCTTTCTGCGCAGCCTGAAGATGACACCGCTCGAATACAAACGCCGCCACATGGTGGCGAGCTGTACGCACCCGGCATAGCCTTATGCTTGCCGCGGGAACGCCGAGTATGAATGAGCAGCTCCATCGCTCGCACCTTCCCACTCGACTCGAAAAGAGAAGCTTGGCACTCCGGGCGGTAAGGCCGGGCAACATGACTTGCTGACCACATGCGCGCACGTTCTGATCCCCCAGAACGCATGCGTCCCTATTCCTCCGTGGCCCAGCACACCGGCCGCAAGTCCGCCAGCGGCAGCAAGGCGCACGTCCCATCGCCGAACCGGACCTCGCCGACATTGCTGTCCTGTGCCTTGATGCGCAATGCCCCGCGCCGCCCGCCATGCTCCACCACCAGCACCGTGCGCCCGCTGCTGGCCACCCTGCCCACCCTGCAGCCGCTCGTTGCCGTCTCCGGAGGTCCGCCGGACTCGCGAGGTCGCAGACACCCCGGCGCTTCATCAGGACGGGCACGACCGATCGGGCCACCTCGCGCCAGCAGTTCCTGAATTTCATGCGGCCGATCGCGCGCAACCGCCACCAGTTGGTACAGCGTCCGGATATCACCGCCGAGCCGTCCCTGATCCACCGCTCTTCGCAATTCCTCAGGCGCTTCGTTCAGCTTGGCAGCTTCCGTGATGAAGGAGCGCGGCTTGCCCAACCGGCGCGCGATCTCGGCGCGCGAGTGCCCTTCCCTCTCCCGCTCGGCGATGAACGTGGCCAGATCGAGCGGCGACATGTCCTCGCGATGCAGGTTCTCCACGGCCTGCGCGAACGGGTCGACCCGTTCATCCACAAAGGCTGCAATGGCGGCGAGTCCGGCCCGACGCGCCGCGCGCACCCGGCGCTCGCCTCGGTTGACGATGTACCGGTCCGGCTGCTCGGAATGGGATCGCAGGGATACCGGCTCCAGCACGCCATGCTGGCGGATCGATTCGGCAAGTTCCTCGATGCCGGTGCCCTGGATACGCCGGCGCGGCTGGGCAGGATCGAAGTCGATGCGATCCAGCGCCACCTGCATGGGCATGCCCGGGGCAAGGCAGCCCGCATCACCCCCCAGCAGGTCGACCGCCCTGAATTGCGACAGCCCGCTCAGATCCAGGCCGTCGTGCTCTCTCATGCCCTCGCCTCACCCATTCGCGCCGTCTCGCCCGAACCGGCGATGCGCTGCTGGAGCAGCTCGAACACCTGCATCACCTCGAGACTCGCCTCCCGTGCGGCACTCTTCGGCAGTTTCCACACCGGAACACCTTCGGCCAGCGCTTCGGGAATCGCCGAACGGATCGAGATCCGCGCCGGGATCACGAACTCCCGGAAGTTCTTGGCCAGCTCCTGCATCGCGGCCTTCTGCCGCAACGACCGCGGATTGAACCGGTTCAGCACGATGCCGGCCAGCCGCAACTGCGGGTTGTAGCGCTGTCTGACACCGAAGACGGTCTTGAGCATGTCCGTGACACCGTCGATGCTGTACTCCTCCAGCTCGATCGGACAGACCACGGCGGTGGCAGCGATCAGCGCCGCGCTCATTCGCAAGCCCAGCGCCGGCGGCGTATCGATCACGATCGTGTCGAAATCCTGCGCCAGCCGCATCACGCTTCTGCGGAATGCGGGAATCACCACTTCCGGCTTCGCGAGCTCAATGTCGGCCACGCTCCTGCTGCTCGCCACGAGCGCAATGCCCTGCTTGCACGGCAACGGGATCGGTGGCGCGGTCTGGCCGAAGAGCGCGGACGCGTCGATGTCTGTCGCGAACCGGCGCAACGACTTCGAACTGTTGGCCTGCGTATCGAGGTCGATCACGCACACGGACTGGCGCTGCATGTCGGCCAGCCAGCATGCGTACAGCACCGCCAGGGTGGACTTCCCAACCCCGCCTTTCTGATTGCCAAAGACGACCACGTTGTCCATGACTTGCTCCTCGCGCCTCGTCGGCCGTCGCGCCAAAGGCTGCGCTGCGCGTGTGTTTCGCGGAAAGACAGCGAGAGGCCTTCCCGGCCCCCGAAGTCAGGATTTAGCCCCTCGGGTCTTTCCAGCTCCACTGTCATAAGTGACAGTCGACACGCATACGGCGATGGGTGAACAGTGCACCCTATGCAAGCAAAGGATGTTCTCTGCGGCGAAGCGATCGGCGAGGTCGGACAAGCAGCCTTGCTTTGTCTGTTCGTTTTCGTCTGCGTGATGGCCGACGCGAGCGCCCCGCCCCTGCAAGCCTCGCCGGCCCCATCGCACGCCGTCGCTGCGTCAGAGCAGTCTGCTCGCGACAACGAACGCATGGAGATCCTCCGCCAGGAGTTGAAGAAATCCGAAGAGCAGATGGAAGGCCTCGTGCGTCGCAGGGCCGAGCGCATTGCCGCATCCGACATGCAAGCGGCGAACGAGGCCGAGGAGCAGCACGCCCGCGTGCTCCGCGATATCGCGGCCATCAAACGAGAGATGGCCTCGACCTCCCTCGGCACTGGAAGGGCTGCTGCGCTCAGACCCGTTGCCGGCCGCCCGGCCGAGAGCAGCCCCAGCGCGAGCAAGGGTACGGCGCCGATGCCCTGGTGGGATGTCTACGGCAGCGGCAGGCGTACCGGACTGCCCGCCTCGCATCCTCTTGCGTCCACCCCAGAGCAAGGCGTCCGCAGCACTCCCCGCTCGCCCACTGGAGTAGTGCCATGACCGCATGCTCGATCCGCAGCGCCGCATTGCCACTGCTTCTCACGGAAGTCCGCAGCGACTCCGTGCCAGTATCTCGTTGCCCTTGCGTTGAATCGGTCCGGCTGCACGCCGATGCATTCGACGTTCGAGGCGCTCGTCACGCGCCGCACCCCGATCCGGGCAAGACAGCCCGACCGTCCAGAGCTCCCATCTGGAACGTGAATGAAGTCCGCAACAGAGCAAGAGGACTTGCACCACTGCTCATCGCGGTGCTTGCTGCGGTCCTTCCTGAGGTCGCCATGGCTGGAAGCCCGTTCGCTACCGGCGCGAACGCCACCCAGCAGCAACTCGTCGCCATCCTGACGCCGCTGGCAGCGGTCGCGGTGATGGTCTCCGGCGCCATGGCCTGGTTCGGGCGCCTGAGCTGGTGGTGGATGGTCGCCGTGGTGATCGGGACCGTACTGGTCTTCGGCGGGCCGCAGATCGTGTCCTGGATCCGGGGCCTGTTCGGGGTCTGAGAAGAGCACGTCATGAACCGCAACCAGGGCATCGTTGCCGACCCCCTGTTCGTAGGCATGACGCGGCCCTCTATGGTCTGGGGTGTCACCTACGCAGCCATGATGTTCAACATCGTCGTCACGACCGAGTCGTTCATCGTGACGAAGAACCTCGCCTGGCTGCTGGCCTTCGTACCGGTCCACGGGGTGCTCTACCTGGTGTGCCTGTACGAGCCGCGCTTCTTCGACCTTCTGCAGCTGTGGGGCCGCACGCGCCTGCCGGCCGTGCTCGGCGGCAACCAGCGGTTCTGGCGCGCCAACTCGTACAGCCCGCTGGCGCTGGACATGCCCGGCCTGCGAGGGCGTCGCCGCATGCGGGCGGTGCCGGCGGTGGTGGTCTGAGATCGGACGGCTTCATGCAACTGCTCTCCCGCTCCGAGAAGACGCTGCGCCGCGAGGTCGGCGCCGCAGCCATGATCCCGCTTGCGGCTCATGTCGACGAGCATGTGGCCCGCACGCGCGCAGGCGACTACGTCCAGACCCTGCGCCTGGGCGGTGCGAGCTTCGAGAGCGCAGACGACGAGGACATCAACAGCTGGCACGAGCGCCTCAACGTGCTGTTGCGCAACATCGCCTCGCCCAACCTGGCCCTGTGGACCCACGTGATCCGGCGCCGCGAGACCGGCTACCTGGCCGGGCGAACGGTCCCCGGCTTCGCCGAGGAAGTCGAGCAGCGCTATCGCCGGAAGATGGCCGGCGAGCGGCTGATGGTCAACGAGCTGTACCTGTCGCTCGTCTTTCGTCCGCAGGCCACCAGGATCGGCAACGCCGCACTGCACCTGCTCAAGCGCACGGATCCCGAAGGCGCGCAGGTCGAGCTGCGCGACTCCCTGGATGCCTGCACCAAGCTGCGCCAGGAGTTGCTTGCCGCCCTGGAGCGCTACGACCCGGCCGCGCTGGGCATCTACCAGCCGGAGGGAAGGGACGTGCTCTTCTCCTCGCTTGTGGAATTCCATGGCCTGCTGGTCAACGGGGAGTGGCAGCGCATGCCCCTGCCACGCTCGCCTCTGAACGAGGTCCTGGCCACCACTCGACCCTTCTTCGGCAGCGAGGCCATGGAATACCGCGCGGGGACCCAGACACGGATCGGCGCCTTCCTGGGGATCAAGGAATATCCGACGCCCACGGCACCGGGCATGTTCAGCGCCTTGCTGACTGCACCCTTCCCCTTCGTGCTCACCCAGAGCTTCACCTTCCTGGCCAAGGGCACCGCCACCGACATGATGAGTCGCCAGCACCACCGGATGGCGGCCGCGGGAGACCTGGCGGTCTCGCAGGCCGAAGAGCTCAAGGACGCGCTGGACGACCTGATGAGCAACCGGTTCGTGGTGGGCGACCACCACTTCAGCCTCCACGTGCTGGCCGACACCTACGACGGTGTCAGCGAGGCCGAGGGCCGGCCCCGCCTGAAGCAGCTCAACGACAACGTGGCGCGCGCCCGATACCTGCTGGGCGACACCGGGATGGTGGTGGCCCGGGAGGATCTCGCGCTGGAGGCTGCGTTCTGGGCGCAACTGCCTGGGAATTTCGGCTACCGCAACAGAAAAGCCCCCATCACCAGTCGCAACTTCGCGGCCATGTCACCGTTTCACAATTTCCCGACCGGCCGGGCGACAGGCAACTACTGGGGCAACGCGCTGACCATGTTCACGACGCGCGCCGGCTCGCCCTACTACTTCTCGCTGCATGCGAGCGACCCGCGCAGCCCGGATGGCGGCAGCCGGCGAGACGTGGGGCATATCACCGGCGTCGGGCCGCTCGGTACCGGAAAGACCACCCTGTTGGGCTTTTGCATGGTGGCGATCTGCAATCGCCTCGACGCCACCCAAGTCATCTTCGACAAGGACGAAGGGCTGCACATCCTGGTGCGCGCGCTGGACGGCCGGTACCTCTCCCTCAAGAACGGAACGCCGACCGGCTGCAATCCCCTGCAGCTCGACGACGCGATCCCCGACAACATCGAATTCATGCGGCACTGGCTCAGACGCCTCGTGATGCGCTCGCCGAACGATACCCTGACCGTCCGTCAGGAAGACGATCTCGACCAGGCACTGCGCGGCACCCTGAAACTCGATCCACCGTACAGGCGCCTGTCGCGACTGGTCGCCTTCCTCGACATCACGGACCCGGAGGGGATGCACGCGCGCCTTCGCAAATGGTGCGCTTCGGAGCATGGGGGCTACGCCTGGGTCTTCGACAACGATCAGGACGACGTGGCGTCCCTGCTCACCCGCCACTCTCTGATCGGCTTCGATGTGACCGACTTCCTGGACAACGAGGTAGTCCGGGCGCCGCTGACCATGTACCTCCTCCATCTGGTCAATCGCATGGTGGACGGTCGTCCACTCGTGTGCTGGATGGACGAGTTCGCCAAGCTCCTGAGCGACCCGGCCTTCACGAAGTTCGCCAAGAACGGGCTGGAGGCCTGGCGAAAGAAGAACGCCAACATCGCCACCTTCACCCAGAGCGCAAGCCATGTGCTCGATTCCAGCATCGCACGGGCGATCATCGAGCAGACGCCAACGAAGATCCTGCTCCCCAACCCGGAAGCGGATTACGACGAATACACCCAGGGCTTCAACCTGACGGACCGGGAGTTCGCGCTCATCAAGCAGGAGCTCGAACCAGGCTCGCGCCAGTTCCTCATCAAGCAGAACCACGTGAGCGTGGTCGCGCAGCTCGATCTCCGCGGTTTCGACGACGCCCTGCATGTCATCTCGGGACGCACCGGCAACGTCCGGCTCATGCGCGAACTCATGGAAAGGCATGGGCCACGGCCCGATCAATGGCTGCCCCCTTTCCGCGCGGCCCTGGCAGCACATCACCGTTCCCGTTCAACCTCGGCTCAGGAGGCCTTCCATGCATAGATACCTTCTCGCCTCCATCCTCGCCGCGGCATCCTTCCTGGCACCGCTGCGCGCACAGGCCGGCATCCCGGTGATCGACGTCACGGCGATCGCCAACCTGATGCAACAGGTCATGTACTGGCAGCAGCAGATCTCCGGGATGCAGAAGCAGTACGACCAACTGAAGGCATCGAAGGACCAGTTGGCCCAGACCCACAGCGCCCTGACAGGCACCCGAGGCATGGAGCAGTTGCTGTCGACCTCGGACCTCGCGCGCAACTACCTGCCTCCCAGCTACGGCGATCTGATGGACACGCTCAACGGCTCATCGGGCAACTATGCCGGGCTGGCCGACCAGGTGCAGTCGATCATGAGAGCCAACAGCGTCCTCTCCGGAACGCAGATGGATGCACTCAGCCCCGAACTGCGCCAGATCGTCGAGCAAGGCCGGCAGTCGGCAGCCATGCTCAACGGCATGACCCAGAGCGCCTACCAGAACACCAGCCAGCGCTTCTCGGCGCTGCAGCAACTGATCAACCGCATCGCCACCGCACAGGACCCCAAAGCGATCCAGGACCTGCAGGCCAGGATCCAGGCCGAGCAGAACATGCTCACCAATGAGCAGACGAAGCTGCAGAGTCTCTATCAAGTTGCCCAATCCGAAGAGCTGATGCGCAAACAACGCGCCCGGGAGCAATCCATATCGGACATCGGCTCCATGAGGTCGCTTCCCAGCGTCAACTACTAGCGCCCGGAATTTGAAATGAAAAAGACAACCTGGGCGCTGTTCGCAAGCATCGTTGTCACTGCGGCGGGCAGTGGTGCGTACTATCTCATCTGGCGCCAGACCGCAGAACAGGCCTCCCCCTTTCCTTCAGATCCAGTGCCGCAATTCGCAGATGGTGGACTGACCCGGCGGAAGCTCGAAGGTATTGGCAGCACGCGAGATCTGAAGCCGACACCCATCCCGCAAAGCAATGCCAGATAGCACTTGCGATCATGGGCTTCTTCGCACAATTCTTCTCGTGGCTCAACGGCCAACTCGCCAACTATGTTGGTACGCACTCGGCGCGGGTTGCATCCGCGATTGAGCCCGCAGCCGTAACACTCGCAACCATCTACGTGATGGTGTGGGGCTACCTCAGCCTCACCGGACGAATTCAAGAACCCGTCTGGGAGGGCGTCAAGCGGATCTTCACCATCGCAATCGTCCTCGGAGTCGGACTTCGGCTGTGGACTTACAACCAAGTCATCACGGATACCTTCTATCAAGCACCTGAGCAATTGGTGGCATCCATCGTCGGGGCTCCGACAGTCGTGAGCGTGATTGATCAAGTCTGGCTGGATGGAACAACGGTTGCGGAACAGTTGCTCAAAAAAGGAAGCGTGCTTGATAGCGACTTTGCGTTCTACGTCGCTGGCTTTCTGGTCTACCTGTTGGTTGGCCTGACCGTTGTCGTAACAGCGTACATGCTCGGCCTTTCCAAGGTGGCCATTGCAATCTTGTTGGCCCTGGGTCCGATCTTTATCGCCCTACTGTTCTTTGATGCAACCAGGCGCTTTTTTGAATCCTGGACTGCACAACTGGCCAACTACGCGCTCGTTGGGGTGCTGACCATGTTCGCTGCGTCGTTGCTCCTCAACGTTGTCAAGGCGTACGCGGCCGATGCGGCGGCGGCAGGTACCGGAATCACCATTGCCGCGAGTGCGCGAGTCTGCATTGCTTCGGCCCTCGTTTTCTTGGTAATGCGTCAAGTCATGCCAATCGCGGCAGGACTTGCGAGCGGCGTCGCGCTGAGCACCTATGGCGTTGTCAGCGGAATGCTCCGCTGGGGGCTCGGAGGCACCAAGCGAACCAGCTACGAGTTCAGCCGCGGCATGCTCGACGGCCTTCGGCGAGAGCCGGGTGGACGTTGGGATTCGTTCCGCCGCCTGGCGGGCAACCGCGTCGGTGCGGGCATGGCCTCCATCAGCGGCATCGGTACATCGCGACGCGGCGGCATCGTGCTTCCCAGGGAGCACGTCATGCCAGGCCCATCGCGCAATCGCTAGCGACAGATCCTGCGAATGCAATACACGACTGCGCTCTACGTGCTCGCCTTGCTGCTGACGGCCTGCGGTACTCGCCCACCTCTGCCGCCGGAATGCGAAGGGCCGCTCACGCCGATCAACGCTTCGGCTGAAGCTCCCAGCCCAGGAACGCGCAATGGCCCGGAACGCCGCCCTTGAGAACTATCTGCTCGAGGCCCAGAACTGGGAACTCGATCGTGCGCGTCGAGCGGAGCGATCGGCCAGGATCGCCTGGATCGTCGCCGCGGTAGCGGCCGTCATCGCGGTGCTCGCGGTTGCCGCCGTCAGCGGTCTCACGCCGTTGAAGCAGCCCGTTCCCGTTCTCATCCGGGTCGACAGCAGCAGCGGGATCGTCGACATCGTTCCCACCTACGAGGGCACGGCCGACATCGAGCAGGTGGTGACGCGCAACCTGTTGCAGAACTACGTGATCGCACGCGAGCGCTACTTCTATGGCACAGCCGAGGCGGACTACGAACTAGTCGCCTCACAGAATGCGCCCAGCCTCAACCAGGAGTGGGCCGCCCTGTGGGCCGCCGACAACCCGACTTCGCCTCTGAATGTCTACAAGGACGGCACCTCTATTCGCACGCAGGTGCGCTCGATCACATTCCTCAAGCTGGAAAGCGGCAAGGACAAGCTGGCCCAGGTCCGCTTCACCCGCTCTACGCGCGCCGGCGGCACCGGGGAAGAGCAGGCAAGCCACTGGGTGTCCACGATCGAGTTCGCCTATGTCCCGCCGTCGAAGGACGACAAGATGCGCTCGCTCAATCCGCTGGGCTTTCGCGTCATGGAGTACCGCCGCGAGCCCGAGGTCGCCACGATGGGCATTGCACCCGGCAGACAGGATGCGCGATGAGACTCCAGGATACGCATCGCACATTTCCGCTCCTGATCGGGTTGGCGGCGGGCCTGATGCTCGCTGCGCCGTCCGCACACACCGCAACCGTGCCCCCGATCGGCAAGATAGACGCCCGGGTACGAGTGGTCGCCTACAACCCCGACGACGTCGTCTCATTGCATGGCTACGTCGGCTATCAGATCCACCTGCAGTTTGCCGAGGGCGAGGAGTTCCTGAACCTCGGCTCCGGTGATAACGGTGCCTTCGATGTTGGTGCAGAGCGCAACCATTTCTTCATCAAGCCCAGGGAGGCGCGCGCCTCGACCAACCTGACCGTCCTCACCAACCGGCGGGCCTACCACTTCGATTACGTCGTTTCCGCCACCGCGCCTGCGGGCATGGCCGCCAGGCGCATGGTGTATTCGCTACGCTTCACCTATCCGGAGGACGAGGCACGAGCAACTGCAGCCGATCGGGATCGTCGCCAGACCGAAGCACACATGAAGGAGTGGGCGGCCAGCCGTCCACGCAACGCCGACTACTGGTTCTGCGGCAGCGAGTCGCTCAAGCCGGTGAGCGCCTACGACGACGGGGTGCAAACCCGGCTGCGTTTCCAGTCACGCTCGGAATTTCCGGCCATGTTCGTCCAGAACGACGACGGCTCGGAATCTCTGCTCAACTTCAATGTCGAAGAGGACGAGGTCGTCGTCCACCGTGTGGCGCGCCGACTTGTGCTGCGCCGAGGCCAGTTGGTCGGCTGCGTCGTCAACCAATCCTTTTCTGGCGGCGGTTCACACGTGCCGTCCAGCACCAGCGTGCCGGGTGTGCAGCGCATCACCACGGGGGACGGACCATGACCTGGCTGGACCGGTTCCGCCGTCCCCCGCCGGCCGATCGTCGGGAAGATGCCGACGCGCCGCAGATCGATCCAGGCACTGGAGAGGTCCTGGCCGTGCGACGAACCACAGAACCAAAGCCTGACGCCTCCCGCGCAACCACTGGGGACACGACAATCCAGGGTGAGCGCACCATCCCTTCGGTCAATCGTGAGCGCTCCATCCAGTCACGCATCAGTGGCGCTCTGGCGTTGGCGGCGATCATTCTGCTGGGCACCGGGTTCCTGTTCTGGTACTACAACACACAGTACGCCAGGACCCGGGAGGCCGAAGAAGCCGCGAGGAAGGCGGCCGCTGCACGCGCCGGCGGCGAAATGAAGGTGCCGCCGCTGGGCCGCATCAACCCGCCAACGGGCTCATCGGCCCCAACGTCCATCTCCGACAACCCGCCACCGCCGGGGCCGGCGAACACCGCCAACGCGGGGCCGCAACAGAAAACACCCGAGCAGATCGCACTGGAGCGGCAACTGGGCGCGCCGGTGCTTCGCCGGGCGCAGTCTTCGCAGGCGGCGAGTGTCACAACGCCGTACGCCTTCGCGGATCCGGCAACATTGCCGGACGGTGTTCCAGGCATGGCGCAGCTGATCGGCGCGCTGCAGGCGCCCAATACTGGTTCAGCGACTCTCAGCGGCAGCAGTGGCGGCCTCGCCGCCGGCCTCCGGCCTACCCCCACGCCGGAGGTTGCCGCCCAGGTCCTGCCTACACGCCGCATGCTGCTACCCAAGGGCGCATTCATCGATTGCACCCTGGAAACGGCCATCGACTCCACCTACGGGGGCATGGTCACGTGCATCGGCGCCAGCGACGTCTACGGAGCCGACGGCAAGGTCGTGCTGCTGGAACGGGGGACCAAGTATGTCGGCGAACAGCGCGGAACACCGCGCCAGGGACAGGGCCGTGTCTTCGTCGTGTGGAACGAAGCCCGCACACCCACCGGCGTCGTGGCCTTGCTGGCCTCTCCAGGCACCGACGAGCTGGGACGCAGCGGTCTCCCGGGCTTCGTCAACACCCATTTCTGGGACCGCTTCGGCACCGCGATCCTGATCTCGGTGATCGACGGAACGATGCAGGCCATCGCTGCCCATCAGCAAAGCGGCACAAGCGTCGGCGGTGGCGGTGGCGTGGTGCTCGCTCCACAGGGCAGCCGCGACGTCATCGCGGAGGTGCTGCGCAGCACCGTCTCGATCCCACCGACTGTCGTCAAGAACCAGGGCGAGCGGATCCAGATCCTGGTCGCGCGCGACGTGGATTTCAGGAGCGTCTATGCGCTTCGATCCGGCACAGTCAATCCTTGATCTCGAGCCTGGTGCCACAACGGGCAGCGGACAGGCGAAAGGAAAGCCTGCGCCTGTCGGTGCACCGGTGCAGCCGCCCTCATCACTCGCTCTCTTTCTCGGTCCGCTCGGCCGGCTGCTGGACGACCCCGCGCTCACCGAGATCTGCATCAACGAGCCCGGTGCGGCCTTCGTGGAACGGCAGTCCGGCTGGACGCGCGAGGAGCTTCCCTTCGCCAGCTTCGACTGGTGCATGTCCGTCGCCAAGCTCGTGGCCAACTTCACGCGCCAGCGCATCTCGGCCAGCGAGCCCCTCCTGTCCGCGACCCTGCCTGGCGGCGAACGGATCCAAGTCGTGCTGCCGCCTGCGACCCTGGACCGGACCGTCTCGATCACGATCCGGCGCCCGTCGAGCACCCTCTGGACCCTCGAGGATCTGGAGGACCTGTGCATCTTCGAGCCGACGCGCTGCGCGCCCGCGACCCCGACGCGGCAACCCGGTTCGAAGATCCCGTCGCCGGAAGATCGGGAACTGGAGGACCTCCTCGCACACAGGCAATTCGTGGCTTTCTTGCGGCGTGCCGTTCAGTTGCGCAGGAACATCCTTCTGTCCGGCGCCACCGGCTCCGGCAAGACCACGGTCAGCAAGGCACTGATCCTCGAAGTGCCTTCCGAAGACCGACTGATCACCATCGAGGACGTCAAGGAACTGTCGCTGCGCAACCAGCCCAATCATGTGAGACTCTTCTACTCGCAAGGTGCCCAGGGACAGGCCGAGGTCACGCCCGGCCAACTCTTGGCCAGCGCCAAGCGGCAGCGCCCCGACCGGGTGTTCGTGTCAGAGCTGCGCACCGGCGAAGAGGTCTACGACTACCTCGTGTCCGTGAACACCGGCCACCCCGGCTCGATCACCAGCGTGCATGCGGACAGCGCGGAGATGGCCTTCGTGGCGCTGGCGCAGCTGATGAAGCGCAGCCAGGCAGGCCAGGGCATGAGCACACGCGAGGGCGTGGAGCTGGCCCAGATGAGCGTGGACGTCGTCGTGCAATGCGCGAGGGACCGGCTCGATGGCCGGCAGCGGCGCATCGTACGGGAGATCTGGTATGACCCGGGCACCAAGCACCGAGGGCTTGCCTAGTCCTTTCAGGATCGCGGCCGCGCTGCTGATGGCGGCGGTGGTCGGCCTGTATGTCGGCGGCTACGCCTTCCTGATGGCCATGAAGCTGCCGCCGCAGAATGCCACGCCGCTGACCCTCCATCGGTACTGGGGGGCCTACGGCAAGCAGCCGGACGTGCGCCGTGCGCTCATCGCGGCGCTGCTCGGCTCCCAGGGCCTCATGCTGGGCCTGGTGGGTCTTGCCATGCTGCCGCGGCGCCCGCCGCTGCATGGCGCGGCGCGATTCGCCCTTCGGCGCGAAATCGCGAAGGCGGGCCTGCTGAAGGAGCAGGGCATCATCCTCGGCCGCCTCGGCCACCGTTACCTGGTGCTTCCGGGCCAGCAGGGCGTCGAGCTCGAGGCACCTCCGCGCAGCGGCAAAGGCGTCGGCGTCGTCATTCCCAACCTGCTGAACTGGCCCGGCTCGGCGATCGTCAGCGACATCAAGGGCGAGAACTTCATGCGTACGGCCGGCTTCCGCGCGGCCCACGGGCAGGAGGTGCATCTGTTCGACCCCCTGTCCGAGCGCGAATGTTCGGCGCGATGGAACCCGCTGGGCTATGTGTCCGAGGTGCCCTACCGCTGCATCGACGATCTGCAACGCATCGGTACGATGCTCTTTCCCGACCCGCAAGTCGGCGATCCGTTCTGGACCTCGTCGGCGCGCTCCCTGTTCCTGGGCGTCGCTCTGTACCTCTTCGAGACCGAAGGCGCAACGCGCACCTTGGGTGAAGTGCTGCGCCAGGGCATGGCCAGCGATGCCGAGGGTTTCCAGAAGCACTGGAAACGTGTGATCGATGCCTGCGAGCGCGCCGGCTATCCACTGTCGCAGGAGGCGGTGCAAAGCCTCTACGACGTGATCGACCTGGCACCGACCACGGCTTCCAGCATCCGCAAGACCTTCACCAGCCGCCTGGACCTGTGGCTCAACCCGATGATCGATGCAGCCACCTCGGCCAATGACTTCGACCTGCGCGACCTGCGCAAGCGCACGATCTCGATCTATGTGCAGATCAACCCCGACAACATCGCGCGGTTGCGGCCGCTGCTCAACCTGTTCTTCCAGCAGGCGATCGGCCTGCAGACGCGCGAGCTGCCCGAAAACAACCCGCAGCTTCGTCACCAGCTTCTGTTGATGCTCGACGAATTCCCCGCCCTGGGTCGCATCCCCGTCATCGCCGACTCCACGGCCTTTCTGCCGGGCTACAACGTGCGCACGGTGATCATTGTCCAGTCCAACTCGCAGTTGATCGAGAAGTACGGCGTCGAGGGCGCCAAGTCGATCCGCAAGACGCTGGCTGCACGCATCGTGTTTCCACCCAAGGAGTACGAGGATGCCGAAGCCATCTCGCGCGAACTAGGGACCTATACCGTTCAGCAGAAGAACGTCAGCCGCCCGATGTGGGGCGGCGCGGGCAAGACACCGACCGTGAGCGTGAGCGAGCAACCGCGCCGCCTGCTGCTTCCCCAGGAGGTCAAGGAATTGGACCCGGAGCGGATGATCCTCTTCCGCGAAGGCCTGCGCCCGGTGCTTGCGTACCGCATCCTCTACTTCCGCGACAAGTTCTTCGCCAAGCGCGAACTACCGCCACCGCCGGTTCCGAAGCTGGACGTGGACAGGTCTGGTCGGGTCATCCCGACCGCTCGGACGACGACGGACGACGAGGAGGACGCGCCCGACGCGAGTCGAGGGCCCATCACCAATGCCGCGCCACAAGGCAGCGAATCTGCGTCGATGAAAGAGGCTCGCACCATCGCCAGCGAAGTACTGAATGGCAACCTGAAACTGGATGACTTCTCGTTCGACTTCGATGACGTGGAGATCCCCACCGAAAAGCTCAGTGACGAGGATGTGAAGCGCCGAGCCGATGAATTCGTGTCGCAGATTCTGGATTGATGCCGCATCGAGCCGATTCGGCCGACCCCTGCGTCCGACATGACTGCACGAACAGTGAAAGGAGCCGCAATGTCTACAGACCATTCCTCCGATGACTCTCCAACTGGCGGCGCGGGCACGGCTTCGCCGGACTTTGCCGGCTCCATCCAAGGCGACGCGCCTCCCGCGGGCCACAGCCGCCATCGGGTACCCGACGCCATCGTGCGCCGCTACCTGCGCGTCGACAACCGCTACTTCTTTCCGGACCGCACACTCGCATTCATCGACGACGACGGCCGCATCCGTGTGCGGACCGAGAACCGCGAGGTACTCCACAGCGTCGTGGCCATCGTGGAAATGCGCGGCTGGAGGGTCATCGAGCTCAAAGGCACCGGGTCCTTTCGCCAGGGCATGTGGCGTGAAGCCGCCTTGCGCGGCATCCAGGCCCAGGGCTACAAGCCGACTCAGGCTGAAGTCCTCCAAGTACAGCGTGCGCGTGAAAAGTCGCGCCCCTCGCACGAGATGGAATCCGGTCAGGAGCCCGCATCACCGAACCGCGACGTGCCGATCGCGCGCGAAGGTTCCGTACCCGCCGAACCCTGTCGCAACTCCGATAGTTGTCCGCCCGACGCATCGCAAGACAATCGATCCCTGCACGACGGTCCTAGACCGCCTGTCAGAGGCATGCTCGTGGCGGCGGCCGCCGCACCATACCTTTTTGATCCCGCACAGCGAATGTCCTTCTACGCGACGGTTCGCACGGAAACCGGCGAGCGCACCATCTGGGGAGCGGACCTCGAGCGCGCGCTTGCCGAGTCGGCCTCGCAACCGCGCATCGGTGACGAGGTCGTTCTCACGCAGCATGGCACCCGGCCGGTCAATGTCCGCACGACTGCCCGCAATGTGGACGGCGAGCTGATCGGCGAGAAGAAGATCATCGCGCAGCGTGCCCGATGGAGCGCCGAAACACCCGGCCACATCCGCGCGATGGAGCACCGTGCCATACGCGTACGCAATGGAGAACTTCAGTCCAACGCGGGCCAAGACCCTGACCTCGTCACTGTGGCTGCCGGCCTCAAACTGGCCGAGCAGTACGCCCGGCGAGTGACCGGCGATCAAGCCTCCCAGCAACGCTTAGTGCAGGCGATTCGCGAACGGCTGGCCACCACTATGGAACAAGGCCGCTCGATCTACCTCCCAGATCACCGCCCGAGCCCCACGCCAAAGCACGTGCGCCAACGCATGGGTCGCGGCCGTGAGGACTTGATCCATGAACGCATTTAGACATCGTAAGGAGCCAGGCCTGAAGTTCGCTGCCCTGGCAACAAACCTCATGTCCGCGTTGCTGGCGTCACCCATATCCGCAGCCACGCAGGCGACTTCATGCTTGGCCGCATTCACGCACATGAAGGCCCTGCCGATGGTGCTGAACCTTATACGAGCCGTCCGCTCCACGCTCTTGGCTTCGGTCTACTCGTTCACCACCCGATCGGCGGCCACTTCCATGCGAGATGTCCAGCGCCGCAACATCCGAGTCTTCGCGGCGCACGACCTGACGGCGGAGACCGGCAGCTTCAACTCCCCGCCCACAGCTGCAGTACACAACGCCGAGAACGTGCTGATCGCGCGCAACACGCCAGCGCTCTTCGCCCAGTGCAGCGCAGCATGGTGGCGTCCGTGGGGCGAAGGCGCCGAACGGCCTCCAGTGCGCTGATGCACGGGGAGCCACGCAATCGCGCCGCGATGTCCCAGCCAATCCAACAGAAACCCCGAACGTCGATGAGCGCGTGGTCGATCTCGAATGGCTCACTGGAAGCACTCAAATGGGTAGGCCTGCTGCTCATGACAGGTGATCACGTCAACAAGTATCTGCTGCCCGAGACGAGCCCTGCCCTCTACGCACTGGGACGGCTGGTGATGCCCCTTTTCGGCTTCGTGCTGATGGTCAATCTGACACGGCCCGGGGCGCTCGAAGCAGGTGTGCACCTGCGCGTCATGAAACGACTGGCGATCTTTGCACTGCTGGCGACACCTGCCTTCGTTCGCCTGAACGGCTGGTGGCCATTCAACATTCTGGCCACCCTCTTCCTGGTAACGCTGATCGTCTGGCTACTAGAACGGGGCGGTTGGGTCCATTGCTGTGCGGCTGTGATCGCCTTTCTCTTCGGTGGCGCGATGGTAGAGTTCTGGTGGCCGGCATTGCTCTCTTGCCTAGCCGCTTGGGGATTCCTGCGCCGGCCCGGCATGCTTCGGCTGCTGTTGTGGGCCTTTGCGACGGGTTCGCTCGCCGTCGTCAACGGCAACTTCGCCGCGGTGGTCGCCCTGCCCCTGATCTGGGGAGCGAGCCAGGTCGAGACACCATGTCCGCGCAGCCGGTGGATCTTCTACAGCTTCTATCCGGCGCACCTCTCGCTCATTGCTCTCGTGCACCGGCAGACGTGAAAAGCCAAGCCTCTGGAGCGACAGATACTCGCGACTTTTTTCTTCTCGGCAGCCCTTCAGTGTCATCTCGGCGACTGGACGGATGTCTTGCCGCAGCGCCGACCCTGAATATCAATGATGCTGTAGCTGACCAGTCGCGCGAGCCACCTCGCTGATGCGCCGGGTCGGCCACCCAGCACCTCGCCGATTAAAGTTTCTCTCAGAATTGCCGATGAAGTGGATTGAGCGAGCGCAAATCGGCGGTCGCTCGTACAGTTTTCACAACCCAAGACGACGCATGTTCGGGACGAAACCAACAGCACTCATCAGAGATCCATGAGGCTTCTCGTATCCCAAACACTCACCTTTCTTGCAATCGGCTTGGTCAGCCTGGCGTCCCAAGCCCAACCCGCACCGATGGACCGGATTGAGATCGTCGTTCACAAGAACGGTCAGGTCTTTTCTGGACCAGTCGCACTGGGACTCGAAGAGTCAAGTGCAGCTTCGGCAAGGGTACTGACGGTTGGCCAGCTTGAAGTGACATGCAATGGTGACCAGCCTCGAAGTATCAAAGTGGTTGATCGCAGTCTCGGTGTTCGGCTGAATGCCAAACGCACCAAGGCTGAAATCCAGGTCGAAGTACAGATGTTGGACATCGATGAGCAGCATCTGCCTGCAAATGGCCGCATGGGAAAGTGCTCGGCCATGGCTCCCCCAGAACAGCGATCAACGAAGGCAAGTTTTTCAGTCCCGTCCGGCCCCGCTTCGACCACGCAGATGGAGGCGGACACTGACTCCGGTTTCCACGTAGTCGTCAACCGCACTCGCATGCGGTGATGATGTTGGCGGGTGCCGGTCAGACCTCCCCGTCATGTGTGCAGTACCGGAACTTGAGCGCTCGTCGGACCTTCGCGCCGGAGGCGAAATTGGTCAACCCGCAAGATAGCCCATCGCCAGCAGCGCAGGAAGACCTCATTTTGCGATGACTGGGCGACGGCTCAGCGGACTGGCTGGCCTGGTGTTTTGGTGTTTGTGCGCTCCAGCGCTCGGCCTCTGGCTTGTTTTCTCCAGCGATCGGCCAGTCGCCGCGTATCAGTCTGCACGGCCGGCATGCGTGCGACGAAACGATTCACCTGAGCCACCAGACCATCTTCTCCCTGTCTTCGCAACGCCTCAGCCGTTGTGCGCCAGTCTGAGATCACTGCCTGCCGAGTGCCCTGCATCGCCTCCTGGCCCGCATCGGATGCGCCCCTGCTCCTTCGCAGGACCTCGAACACACCCTCCAGCTTGGCACGCATGAAGGTTGATGTCTTCGGCTGCCGACGCTTCGCACGCTCGTCGGTTGACAATTTTCTGAACGCCCGAAGCACGCGGAGCCGATGATGGATCGCGTCTTTGTACGGCTTGCGGGTCTGCCCTCGCACCTGCCGTGGCGTCGCATTGGCCGCCACGCCCTGCTCGCGCATCAGCGCGGCGAACTGCTCGCGCCATTGCCGCAGCGTGTCCTTGCGGATGTACAGGCGCCTGCCTGGTTCGAACTCATGCTCGCACTTGACCACCAGGTGCACGTGCGGGTGCGACTGGTCGGTGTGCAGCACCATGGCATAGCGATGCTGCAGCGCGAAGTTCTCGCGCGCGAACCCGCGTGCCGCGGCCAGCACCTTCTGTGGTGGGGTAACGGCCGGCATCGACAGCACGATGTTGTGCACGAGCTTCGCCCGGGTGTCCTTCTGGCCCTCGGCCGGCTTGGGCTTGTACTGGCTTCTGCAAAGGTCCAGTTGCCAGTCGACCGCGATGTCCCTGGCAGCGCCCCGGCCCTGCAGGATCAGTCCCTCGTCTGTTTCCACCGGCAGCTTGCCGTGCCGGCCGATGTAGCGCAGGTGCGCTTCGACCCCGCCCACGTCCCGCCCGCCGCCGGAGACCTTCACCATCACCTCGGGCGTGCGACCCACCGTGCGCTGGATCTGCGCGATCTGGTCGGCTCCGAAGCGCAGCGTGCCACCGGGCCCTCGCCGGCCGTAGCTCACGATGTCCAAGGCCATGTCGCGCATTGCACCGATGGACCCGCGGCTGTTCCGACCGAGGCGAATCATCTGCTTAGGCATGGCTCAACTCCCCATCCGTCTCCCAGCTGATGAGGTTCTGGCGCACGACAGCAGCTGTCGCTTCACGCGCTACTTCGACTTCCCGCCGGGCCAGTGCGATCACCTCACTCAATTCGGAGGTCAGAGACATCGTCAAAGTGTTCGGCATGCCGAACATGCGAAGCTGCCGCCCGAGCGCGGCCAGCTCTGCGCAGGTCACTTTGAGCTGGTCCAGCTCTTTCGGAGGCAACGCCGCCGAGCGCCGAACGTGGTTGTGGACCAGCATAGCCAGGTAGCTGCCGGTCTTCATCTCACGGGCACGGGCCCGCTCTGCCGCCAACCTTCGATCGCCGTTGCGAAGCCGCAGCGTGATGCGATCCGATGCGGCGCCGTCGGCCGTCGAATCACGCGCCCCCGCGCTGTTGGTCTTCAGCACTTCGTTGACCATCTTGGCGAGCAGCCCCGACTCGCTCAGTTCGTGGCGCACGGCCAGCGCGGCAAACCGCGCCTTCGTATCGGGCGGCACCCGGGTCCCAATCACGCTCGACAGAGAGGTCTTGGTCATCGCAACGCCATGGCTGTTAACAATGTCTGACGGCAGTCTATCCTGCCCTCAACACCGCACAAGGACTTTGCCCCCGGAGGCTCACGCGCACGCCAAGCCTGCCGCACCTGCGACGCGCACACATGGTCTTCGCCGCCTCTTTGCCGCGACCGCACGGTTTACAGCAAGGCGGCTCTCGGCCTCGTGAGCCTCGGAGATCACTTCGGCGCACGACGTCGCCCTTCCCCACAGCCGGGCCGTACCCGCCCATCCTGGACTGGAGGTCCTGGACAGTGCGAGGAGAAGATCATGAGCAAGCAAGGAATGGATGGAGCGCCCGCGGCCACCGCGACGCACGCTCGATGATTCGAAGAAGGAGTCCACTGTCACTGATTGGAGCGCGGGCATTCCAATCGTCGGCACCTGCTGGCGGAACTGGACGAGACGGCAAGGGCCTGACGGACACCAGGGCCGGGCTGCGGGCCGGGGGACAGGGGATAGGTGCGCGCCGCCGAGGTCGTGCGCCCTCGATGTTCGGCATGCCGAACATCGAGGGAAGAGAAGGAAAGCAAAGGACTGGCAAGACGAGCGGGACGACTACGCCTCAGTCTCCCCGTGGGGCATCGCCGCCGTGATCACGCGCAGCGGCGCGGGCAGCCAGCGTGAGCCTGCCAGCCTGACGGCGCAGTGCGCCGCCGCATCGGCCTTCTTCATCCCGGCCATGGCCTGCGTGGCGTCGGTACCGGTCGCCTCCTTCACGGCCTCCAGCGCCTTGGCCTTGCTCACGCGCCCGAGATAGTTCGCGGCAGTCGGCGCCCACCAGTCGGCCATGTCCACGCCCAGCGCTTCGGCGATCGCATCGCTGTGATCGCGCTCGCGCTCCCGTCCGCTCACAGTGTCGATGCTGCGCGCCGTGCAATAAGCCAGCAGTTCGAGCAGCGTGCCCTCGTCCTGACCGAGCAGCCAGCCGAACACGGCCTGCGGATCGTCGGGGATACGCTCGCTCCATGCTGCGACCGCCAGTCCCAGCAATGCCCCGGCGGACGAGCGCGCGTAGTCGCTTGCATGCTCGGCCAGCGCGTGGTCGCTGGTCGCCCGGACGTGGACCTTCACCACGTCGTTGCCCCATCCGTAGCGGTCGAACACGGTCTCGGCCATGCGGTGCACCAGCGTCGCGAGCGCCACATGCGGGTTGCGCATCAGCGCGGCCTGCAGGGCGGCAGTGCGGTGCGCGGTCAGATCGCGCATCAGTCCTTCGCTGAAATCGGACCGCTTGCTGCGGGCATCGGGATCGGCATGGATCGATGCGGCCGCCGGCGATCCATCACCGCCGCCCTCTCCCGCCGCCTTCCTGTCCTCGGGCCGCACGAGGCCGCGATGTGCCAGCACCTGCCCGTCATGGTCGATGTGCAGCAGCACGCCGGTATGCGCCATCTGCGCGGGTGTCCACTGAAGCAGCGCGGTGCGCGCGACCTCGAGCCTGTCGTCGAGCGCATCCAGCGCGCTGGCCAGCCGCTGCTCCTCAGCCTCGTACGCGTTGGAAGAGGAGCTGCCGTCGCCGTCAACATTGCCATCGTCGTCTCCATCGGTGTCCGCGTCCTGCTGCGATGCCTCCTCGTTCCGGTCGTAGGCTTGCGAGAGGGCCGCGTGTTCGGCCTCCATCGCCTCGATGGCCTGCGCCTCCTCGGGCGTCGGCTCCCGCCGGACCTGGGTTTCCTGTCCGTAGCGGCGCAGCGCGAGGCTGTCGCCGACGGTGAGGCAATCCACCCAGCCCCAGCCCTCGGCCCTCACCTCCTCGGCAAGGCTCTGGAGCTTCTCCATGGCGAGCGTCTGCAGCAGCACCGGATCGTCCAGATAGACGGTGGCCGCGTCTTCCGCATCCGCGAAGAGGTCGCGCCGCACGGCACCGCCGCGGGCCTCGTAGGCCTCGATGCCCACGAACCGCGCGAGCCGGCTGTCGCCCGGGCAGGATTGCTCGGTGATGACGCGCCGCAGTGTCCACGCATCGCGGTCGTAGGACGGCAAACCGTCCCAGAGCGCTTCCTGCGCCGCGTGGTCCTCCACGAGGGCCAATACCTGCAACTGCTCGGGCTCGATGTCGCCGGTCCGGTAGAGCGCGAGAAACCGGGGCGCGAGGCGTGCGAGCTTCAGCCGCCGCTCGACGGTCAGCGTGCTCACGCCGAAGCGCGCGGCGACCTGCGCCGCGCTCAGGCCGTCCTCGACCAGTTGGCGGAAAGCCTCCATCTGGTCGGCCGGGTGCATGGCTTCGCGCCCGGAGTTCTCGGCGAGCGACACCGCCGCCGCGCGCGCATCGTCGTAGCACCTGCACTCCACCGGCTGCGAGGACGGCCAGCGGCCATCGGCGGCCAGCAGTTGCATTGCGCGCAGGCGCCGCCCACCGGCGACCACGGCGAAGCGGCCATCGGCCAGCGCGGTCACCGCGAGGCGCTGCAGCAGGCCCTGCGACTCGATCAGCGCTGCGAGCTCGGCGATGCCCTCGGGACTCGACGGCACCTTGCGCACGTTGGCCTCGCCGAGCGCGAGCCGGTCCAGCGGCACGAGCACATCGCGGCCTGTGACATCGACCGCATCGGCGGCCTGCGCGGCCTTGCGGTTTCCCTTCCCCGCCGGCCTGGCCTGGGGCGCCTTGGCAACGGCAGCAGGTTGCGGCGCAAGCGCGCCACCGCGCTTGCGGGACTTCGCGCGGCGCGCGGTGGTGGCCGTGGTGGTAGTGGTAGCAGTAGCAGCAGTCATTTCCGTGTTTCCTTTGCAGCATGGATGCGTTGAAGAAAGAAATGGACGAAGAGCCCTGCCGGATTCCTAGATTCGGAGCCCTTCGGGAAAAGGGTGGCGGATCGCATCGGCCGGGCATCCGGAGCCGGCCGCCGTCTTCCTGAGTTCTTCGCCCGGTGACGCCAGGCGGGGGCGGGGACGGGGGAGCAAGGGGGAAGCATTCGTCACGCGAAGCGTTATGAAGACCCCCTTGCAGGCGAAGCCGGTGCCCTGGCGCCGGGCCCGCACAGTCACCGCACAAGGCGAAGGACGCGGGAAGACGCCGGCCCCCTGCCACGGACCGGGGCGCACCGCCACCGCCGCGCGGCGAGCGCCCTCACCTGCCGCAGGCAGGTCCGATCAGGAGGATGTTCAGGGGGCGCCAGCCCCCGCGCCAGGGATGCGCAAGGCGGCCGCGGGCCGTCCCCGAGAGGGGATGAGCGCGGCGGTGCGAACCTGCAGCAGCCCGACGGCGGCGAGAAGCCGCCGGGGCGCTTGGGCCGCTATCTGCCATTCGATCTGCCATCTCTTTGCTCCGGCGAAGACATGCGCCCATGCATGCCGCAACGACACGATCGGGCACCTCCGCCGCGCGAGGAGGGACCGGGGTCGAGCCCAAGCGCACGCCCGATGGCGCAAGGCGTCCGACAGGCCGGTTGCCGCCGCAGGGACGTGGCTAGACTGAAGCACTCGATCAGGAATCTTTGGAGGAATTGGAGAGCGATGATGATGGGTATTGGAAGAATCTCGGCCATCGCGGTGGTGTGCGCGTCCTCGGTCTTTCTGGGCGCATGCGTGCAAGGACCGGATATCGTGGGTCGCACGCCCGCCGAGCGGCAGGCGGGCTGGGCCCGCAAGCTCGAGGTCACGAACGACACGTTCAAGGGCCTCACGACATTCAAGGGCGCGTACGTCGCCAGGAGCGGTTCAACAGCGCGCACCTGCGGGCATTCAGGTGACCAGGCCAGCGCGACGTGATCCAGCTCTACGTGCTGGCGTCATTCGAGGGCGGATGGCGCTACTACGACTCGGCCTACACGGAAGGCGGCGTCAGATATCCCGTGACCAGGATCGACACCGACGTCACGTCCTGCAGGTACGAGTGCACTTACTGGGAAACCGTCGGCGTGAGTTTCACCGGGGAGCCGCGGAGGAAGGCGACCGGCTCCCAGGGGCTGGTGGTCAAGGTGGCGGGCCGCGGGGGCGAGCAACTCGTCAAGCTGCCCGAGGACTGCGTGATCTCGTTCCTCGACAGCCTCGGCGCCAGCCCGAAGTCACCTCGCTGACCGCGCCCGCCCGGTGGCCGGCGCCTCGACGGCGATCGCCCCGGTGCGCCGATTGATCCGATCCGCGCACCACCGGTGTCTTTCCTTGCGATGTCCGGGAGACGCCGAGCATTGCGGCCCGCGCGGCTTCGGTATTCTCCGGACCCGGAGGGATTGCGATGCTGAAAAGCTATACGACTGACGGCCGATCGTTCGAGTTCGTCGAACCGGACGGCCACGGGTCCTCGGACCGAAACACATTCACGGTGATCGTCGGCAGAAACGGCACGGGAAAGAGCCGCCTGTTGAGGTCCCTGGTGATCAACCTGATCGGGGATTCCGTGGACCCGATCGCCTTCGCGAAGGAAGAGCGCCTGCGCTCGAACCTGGACTACGTCGGCACCGTCGACACCGTGCATCGCCCCTCGAAAGTCATCTGCGTCTCGACCAGCCCCTTCGACAGGTTTCCGCTCTTCCGCAGGGACTATGTCACCGACCGGTACAGCTACCTCGGGCTGCGCGGCCTGCCCAGCACGAACCTCGGCGTCGCCTACCTGTCGCGCATCGTTTCGGCCCTCATCGGTGCTGCCGCACGAAGTCGCGCGCAGGCTTCGGCCATCAGCAAGGTGCTCAGGTATCTCGGCTACGAGGAGGAACTGGAAGCGACGTTCCTTCCTCCGTCGGCGCGATTCCTGGAGGAGCTTGTTGCAGCGAAGCATCCTCAGGAATTCCTGTACGAGTACATTCAGCGCCCTTCACCGTTCCCGATTCACGACAGTCACCTTGTCGCACCGCGACAGCTGCTTGGGCTGGAGCCCGAGCAACTTTCTGAAGTCCTCGGAATCGCCGCGCGCATGGTCACACGGCTCCCGCGCGGTCGTGCCTACATCACCGTCGGTGCCCGCGGTGTCAAGGTAAGAGCGGACTGGGACTGCAGCCCGGACGAGGTCATCCTTCTGGCGAACTCGGGCTTGCTGAAGCACAAGGAAGTGGTCTTGTCCAAGAAGAGTTTCGGGCCATTTCTGCTTCACGAAGCCAGCTCGGGTGAGCAGGCGGTGGTCATGAGCCTGCTTGGCATCGGCAGCCAGATTGCCGACGGGGCACTCATCTGCATCGATGAGCCGGAAGTGTGCCTGCACCCGGAATGGCAGGAGAAGTACATCGAGCTTCTCTTCCGCACTTTCAACAGCTACCGGGGCTGCCATTTCGTCATCGCGACGCATTCCCCGCAGATCGTCGCCCAGTTGCCGGACGGGAACTGCTATGTGATGGCGATGGAAGACGGTGTCGCGCGGCGGGCCGCACGCTATGCGCATCGTTCCATCGATTTTCAGCTCGCGGAGGTCTTCAATGCGCCCGGCTACAAGAACGAATACCTGAATCGCATCGCCCTGAACGTCTTCGCAAGGGTCTCGAAGTCGAAGGAGCTGGACCCTCGCAGCCACGCCGACCTGGAGACGCTCAGAAGAGCCTTCCCCGAGCTTCGCCCGGACGATCCGTTGCGAGACCTCGTCGCTGCCCTGGAAGAGCTGGCCCGGACCTATGGCTGATCTTCCTCAAGCAGTCGCCTATTCCGAAGAAATGACGCAGCTCATCGCGAGCAAGCTCGCCGACCAGTCATTCACGCACGAGGACTGGGCAAGGGACGAACTCGAGGCGCTGCGCCACCACATCAGGGCGCACTACCGCAGGGCGCAAGTCGGAATCTGCGCGTACTGCAGGCAGTCCGTGTCTCTTCAGTCGGCCATGAATTGCCATGTCGAACACATCGCACCCAAATCGAAGTATCGGCATTTCATCTTCGAGCCCAAAAATCTTTGCGTCATCTGCGCCGACTGCAACGCGATCAAGAGAGAGCAGGAAGTTCTTCGGAATGAGCCCGACACGGTCGTGGGCGGCGAGGGCCGCAAACGCTACCCGCGCTCGTCCAACGCCTTCAAGATCGTCCACCCTCACTATGACGAGTACGAACGCCACATCAAGGTCGTCAACGGCGCCTACTACCTCGATCTGTCCAGCAAGGGGCATTTCACGATCGGCGCTTGCAAGCTGAACAGAAGGCTGCGGGAATTTGGATGGGAAGCGCCCTACGACGATGCGGACGTATCGGCCGCAGCCGAGAAGTTTCTGGGCACCAAGGATCCTCTCACCCGATCTGCAGCGCTGAAATCGCTGCAGGAAATGCTGATACTGATGTGACGCTGCCGCATCCGGATTTTCTGCGGCGTTCGGGCCCAGGCCCTGCAATCGGGACCTGCGCCAGTCGCGCCGTGCAAGCAACGAAAGGGCCGGAGACGAAATCCGGCCCTGCCGCGTCAGCCAGCGATGCGCTTGAGCGCGAGATCCCACAGGCCCGTGTTCAGCCGCACCGTCTCGCGAATGGCCCGGATGCCTCGGGTGTGCATCGCACGGCCCGTGGCGGTACGGCCGTCGAGGCCGCCGCGCAGCGTGTGCTCCTGGATCGCGTTGAACGTGCGCCAGACGTCGTCACCGACGTCGGCCATGCGCCGGCGCTCGAGCAGTTGCGCCGGTTGCACCGGCGGCTCGGCCTTGTCCGGGTAGCGCAGGGCCAGCGCCTCGCGCGCGAAGTCCAGCTGCTGCGCGCCCGACAGCACGGTGGCGCGCATCGCCTCCACGGCCTCGCCCACCCGGGCGAACTCGCCCGCGATCCGCTGCGCCGCATCGACCACCTGAGCCACCACGTTGCCGCGATGGCTCACGTGGACCAGCCCGAAGTCGCCGATCGCCGCGAGCATCCCGTTGGTGCACACCGGTCGGAAGAGCCCCGCCCTCAGCTGGTAGGCGCTGCGCCCGTCGTGCGAATTGATCAGCACGATCTCGCCGAGCACGTCGTCCAGCGAGAGGGCCTGCACCACCGGCTGGAAGCGCAGCATGTGCAGCGCATGACCCTCGCGATCTGCACGATCCGCGCCAGTGCCGCGCGAACGCGTCTGCACCGCCAACGTCGGCTCGAAGCCCGCCTCTCCCAGCGCCGCGACGATCTCGCGCGTGCTGATGAAGACGTACTTCGGCCCGGTGCATGCCGCGGCCTGCTGCGCGAACGCTGCCGGCGCGCTGCGCGCGAGCTCCTGCGGCGACAGGGACGTCCTCGCGGCGAAGACATGAGAGGAGGATGAAGAGGAAGAAACGAACGAAGCGGAAAGGGAAGAAGACAGCGTCATGATGAGCTCCTGGAAGAGAAACACAGGCAGGATTGCCTGCGTCGCCCCCGGCTCACGCGGCAGCGCAGCGCTCAGGGCCGCCGCAGGCGCGCGGCACGCGCCGAGCACGCACAGCAGGTGCGCGCGCAGGGCCTTGAACGCGAGAACCGCGTGATACCCTGACCCAACACAGGCAAGCCCTCCCCTGCCCCTCATCCTCTCCCCCTTCCCGCGCCCGCTGTCCGGACGAGCGCAACGTGGGCCCGGACCACGGCGCGGCCATGTTCGCCTGCCACCAGTCCAGGACCGGCGCCGAGGTGCACTGCGCCGGCTGGACCCCAGCCACCTCCAGCCCGGCGCGGACTGGCCTGCGCTTCACGAGAACTACGGCCAGGTACTCGAGAAGCTGCGTGCCGCCGCGCCTGCGAGCACCGCCATGACCGGCGACGGACATCAGGCTCAGGGCATGTGCCTGTCCCGGCACCGCTGAGTGCAGGGGCGCCTGCCGAAGGCCTCGGCGCATGGGCGTGTGTGTTGCGGCCGCGGCGGCAGACAGATTCCGACCGTCACGCAAGTCTTGAAGCCGCACTGGGGAGCCGGCCTGCGTTCTTGGAAACTGTCCAGGTACCCCTACCTGATCGCCTGTTTCAGGCATCCGGATCTCGTGGTCATGGTGGATGTGTCGCACACACGCGCCGACGACGTCGCCGCGCTGACCAGCTATCCTGATTCGCCTGAGCATGCCGGCTCAGGCGGACACAGTCCGTCTTGAGGCCCTGCAACTTGCTCAGCCCCGCGAAGCGCGGACGCGCAGGCAGTGTTCAGTATCTTCGGGGATAGGAACCGAGCAGCCGGAACTCCACATGCCGCGCCAGCAGCCTGGCGATCTGCGGCTGCGAGGCATGGCCCTCGACGTCGATCACATACCGATGTCCGTCCAGCGACTTCCTGCCCGGACGTTCGTAGATAGCGAGCACCCGGGCCGAACCCGCCAGCGCCTGCAGCGAACGCTGGAAGCCGGTCTCGTCGACCGTCAGCAGCAGGCTGGTCTTGTCGTTGCCGCTCGGCGCGGGCAGCGCATGCCCCAGCACCCACCAGCGCGTGGTGTTGTGAGGCCCTTCCTCGATGCCGTTAACGATCGCCGCCAGCCCGTGGATGCGCGCGGCGCTGGGCGGCCCCATGGCCGCCATGTCCGAAGCCGTCCCCTGCGCCACCAGCTGCGCCGCGGCGCCCGCGCTGGCGGCCGGCTTGCGCTCGACCCCGGGCATCTCCAGGTCGAGCCAGGGCTTCACCTCCTCCAGCGCCACGGGATGCGCGACGACCGTGCGGATGTCCTGCCTGCGGGTGCCAGGCCTGGCCAGCAGGCTGTAGCCCAGCGCCTTCGGGTACTCGGCCACCACGTGCACGCCCTCGAGCGCGAGCACGTCGTCCAGGTATGGCGTGGCCCCGACCACCGCGGTCGTGACGGGCACGCAGACCCTGTCGACCGTCTTCGCCTGCAGCGCCTCGAAGAGCGCCTGCCTGTCGAGCGCGACCAGGTCCGCGTCGCCGAACAGCTCCACGCAGGCCTGGTGTGTCCAGCTGCCCGCCGGCCCCAGGTAGCCGATCCGGGCACCGGCAGTGCAGATGCTCATGGAGAGCATGGTAATCATGGCGGTGAAGGTGACGGAAGATTTCATGATGGGCAACGGCAAGAGAAAGCGGCTGAGTGCATGAAGCACACGGACGCACGGCACATAGCTCACCGCAGTCCCTGTGGGGTCGAATGCCGCAAGCCCGCAGGTCTGCGACGGGGGAGGCCCGATGATCCGGGCGCGGGATGCCTCTCGCAACGCTTGCATGGCATGCACTTGCCGCACGCCGCAAGAAGACCGACGCCCCCGGGGCGCCAGGCCCACCGGCATTGCGCCGCGCGAAACCCGCGACAAGCCTCACACCGACTGGGCGGCCCGGCTTGCCGCGGCTGGCCCCCTCAGGCCTGGATGCGTCCCGCGCTGCGGGCCTCCTTCGCATAGGCACGCAAGCGCTTGTCCGCGCGGAAATGCAGGTCCTGCTCGACCGGCAGCCCCAGCATGCCGCGCAGCCCGGCCAGCTCGGCAAGGCTCACGCAGCCCAGCTCCGGAAAGCCCATCCCGAGATCGCACAGGCCGAAGGCGGTGTCGTGGTCCTCGGGGTCGATCTCGCTGAGCAGCCAGATGGCGCCCGCATCGGGCGTGAACAGCTTGACCACGGGCAGCGGATCGAAGTCCGCCTGCGCCCGCGAAGCCAGGCCGTTGGCCAGCAACTGGTCGAACTGCGCGTCGCTGAGGAAGGTAAAGATGGAAGCAGCCATGGCGTTCTCCTTGAACGGTTGCGGGCGGGATTGCCCGGCACCGTCGCGGACACGCCGCAGCGCAGCGGTCAGGGTTCGAAGACGGCCCGCGGGCCGCCAGCGCGCCGCACAGGCGCGCGCAGACCTTGACGGCGAGAACGGCGTGCCACGATGAAGGAGCCAGCAGCAAGCCAGCCCCACACATCACCACCGCCTCCCTCTTCTTTCTGCACCTCCCCCTTGCCCCCTCTCCTTCGGGTCGGCACGAGGCAAAGCGAGCGCGCCCGAGACCTGCAGAACAGGCGGGAGGCCTTTCGCGCCGTCTCGGGTTCAATCCAGGCTATTCTTGCCAAAATTTGCCATCGAATTTATCATCGCGCCATGAGCACGATGAACATTTCCCTGCCCGACACGCTCAAGTCCTTCGTGGACGAACAAGTCGAAAAGCGCGCATTCGGGACCAGCAGCGAGTACGTGCGCGAGTTGATCCGCAAGGATCAGGAGCGTCTGCATCTTCGCGGCTTGCTGCTTGAGGGGGCGGCGTCAGCGCCCGGAAAGCCGGCCGACACGGCTTACTTCAGGACGCTGCGCGACCGGGTTCGTGCAGCCGGCAAGCCGCAGGCCAACGCGCGCAAGTGACCGCCAGGGAGATCGTCCCCCGCGCACAAGCCCACGAGGACGTGGACGCGATCATTGAACACTACCTGAGCGAAGATGCCGAGCGTGTCGCGCTGGGCTTCATCGACGCATTGGAAAAGGCCTACGCGCACATTGCGCGCCACCCGTCCACCGGCTCGCCAAGGTACGCGCACGAACTGAACCTGCCGGGGCTGCGGTTCTGGCCTTTGACGCGCTATCCGTACCTGGTCTTCTATGTCGAGCGCGGCCCCCACATCGATGTGTGGCGTGTATTGCATGGCCAGCAGGACATTCCTGCGTGGATGCGGGTACCGGACGAGATCTGACAAGACCTGGTTCGAAGACGGCCCCCAGGCCGCCAGCGCGCCACGCAGAGGTGCCCGCAGGCGTTGACGGTGAGAAAGGTGTGCCACGATGAAGGAGCCAGCATGCCGGCCGACGCACCACCACTGTCGCCTTTTCTGCTCTCCTTCTTCGGGCGGCCACGAGGCGAAGCGAGCCGTGCCCGGGGCCTGCACCGCGCAGGCGTTCTCGCGCACCTGTGCGCGAAAGGAAAGCAGGTGCAGGATCCGGCACACGCGGGAGCCCGGAGGGTCGATGTCGGACAGAGCGCTGCATCGGCCCATCGAAGCTACTGGCTGGAGCCAAGGCCGCCATGGGCCACCGGACTGACTACGGACTCTCAACATTGTCGAGAGAAATTCCCTTGGCTTCACTCACACAGGCACAGGCGTCCGAGCAATTCACCCCCCACTCGCACGGGAAGTGTATGCGTCCGGAAAACTCATCTTGTGTGTGCTTCTCAGAGGCCGAGCTTGGTGCTGATGAGGGGCGCATCACAAAGATCCACCTCCTCGCATCGCTGGCGAGCAGCTTCAACTGCGGCCATCAATTCACCCGTCACTGCAGGATTCGACTGCCCACCCTTTGCAATTCGGTCGATGTCTTGCAGGACGGCTTCAATAGCAGTTGCTCAAACCGCCAAGGCTTGCTGAATCGGCTTGCTCATCGTAGAGGGGATCTTTGCCACGCAGCGATGGTGGCACTTCCTGGTCTTACGCTCTGTGTGCTACCTCACATGAGAACGGGAACGCGCGGCCGCGATTGACGAATGTAGGGAACAAGGTTGTACAGCCTAGCGATCGCCGCAGCAGACGCATCGGGTTGCCGGCATGCATCCAGGACCTCCGCCTTGAACTGCGCGCTGTGCTTGCGACGAGTCGCCCGCTTAACCACACCATCTATCGTGTCCACATCATTCATCGCGGACACGATGCCTGCCGACTCTCAGGCACTCAAGATGACTTCATCGTGCGCTTACGTATCAAGCTAATTTGAACTAGGCGCTTGCGTCAGATTTACCGACGTGGGTATCGAGTTCAATTTCAGGCAGCACGCAGTTGCAGCGTAAGCGAGCAGCCATCCCGTCTTGACTGCGGATAGTCTCCTGCCCGCAGGCCAGACTTTCGCTGCCGGCCAGGATCAGCCTTCAGCTCAGTGCGCGCTAATCCGCTGCCGCAATGGACGCGCTACAGCGTGGTGATCACACCGGCCTCGCCGACGAACTGCCAGGGCAGTCCCAGTACCAGCGCATCGAGCTGCGGCCGGCTCAGTGTCAGCGTTCCGTCGATGTTCTTGGGCCAGGCGAACTTGCCGCTGTTCAGCCGCCTTGCTGCCAACCACACGCCAATGCCGTCGTGCACGAGGACCTTCATGCGGTTGGCACGCCGGTTAGCAAAGAGGTAGGCATGGTGCGGACGTGCAGCACCGAATACCAACACGACCCGGGCCGGAGCAGCCTCGGTGCCGGCACGCATGTCCAGCGGTTGCACCGCCATCCAGATCGACTCGACGCGGATCAACGCAAGATCTCGCGAAGCCAAGCAGCGCTCGCCGCGGCGGCACTGGATGGCCAGTTCACGACCACTGTGCTCGCACCGCGCTTGAGTTAGATGCGAATGTCCGATGCTGTCGGCGAGGGCGTGGCGTCGAGCTGCACGGGCACGAAGGCGGCCTTGGCTTGATCCTGCGGCATGTCGACAGTCGTCTCGATCGAGTCGGTGCTGGGCAACCGTTGACCGCTTTGCTCGATCCATCGGCGCAACAGGTTCGCATTGATGCCGTTGGCCAATGCCACCGAGGCGATCGACACGCCGGGCCAAGAGCAGGCGGCGACCAGGTTCGCCTTGAACTCATCGGTATGACGACGCCTGCGGCGCCGATCTCCCTTCACCGTCTCGATAGTGTTCACGTGTCCGCCAAGAAATAAGTGGAGTAGTGAACACGATGCTCCTAGGCCCGCTGGCGGGAATCAAGATGAGTTGGCGGACGCTTACACCCGCTCGATGGCCAAGCCTTTGCAGCGCGCTTTTCAATCAAGGCCACTCCGGCAAGGATCTCGTGACGGCAGGAATGCGGGTGTCGATTGAATCTTGACAGTCGGTTCCCGGTCGGCGGCAGCAGTGCGCTGAGCGGGTATCAAAAATGGATGGGAAGAGTGTCGCTGGGGAGCTGGGTCGAATCCGACCCGATCAAATCCTCAGAAGGCGCTTCATCAAGAGTGTCGGGTAGTCTTGCCGATGTCCCGCAACGACATAGACGAATGTGTCATCGCCAATACGCCGGTAGACCAGCTTGTGGTGCGAGGTAAAGGCGTTCCGATATTCAAGGATGCCAACGGATGCAAGTTCCTGGACGGGTGCCCCAGTCAAGAAACCTGTCTCGACCAGCGCCAGTTTCGCGAAAATCTCATCTTCGGCCTTGAGCCAGTCGGCTTCGCTCCACTTGTCGAGCATGTACTCCTGAAGCGAGAGCAAGTCCTCCTGGGCATCAGGAAGAATGAAGATGGCCATTACTTGCGGCGCTGGCGAGCTGCGGCCAGTTGCGCACGGGACTCGGCAACGGAAATACCTTTGCCCTGCATGCGCTCTTTCTCACCCAAGGCGATGATTTTCAAGACGGCGATCAGCGATTCTTTTTCCTGAAACTGCTTGGCGCTTTCAATCACCATGCTGGCTTCGCCATTCTGGGTGATGAAGAAGGGCGCGCCGTTCATCTCCAGGTCTTCGGATATTTGAGCGGCGTGGCTTTTCAGGTAGGAGATGGACTTGATGTTGGAGATGGATGGCATGACGATCTTCGAGTGCCTTTGGGTCTGAATTTAGTACCGAATTTAGTTGATGTCAAGACGCGCCGCCCGAACGGCGGGCTGGCTTGTCAGCAAGATGGCAGCGCCCTGCACCGGCCACGAGCCGACGTGCCGCCGCCATTGCACAACACAGAGCCGCCGCGAGAGCCGGGCATGTGCAAGCACCGCCCATGCCCAGCCATGCGAGGCGTGCATACCCTGGCGTGCGCCGGTCGGGACCTCAGGCCTGGATGCGCCCCGCGCTGCGGCCCCCTTCGCGTAAGTGCTCATGCGCTTGTCGGCACAGAAATGCGGAGCCCGCTCTATCGGCAGGTTCAGCATCCCGCGCAACCGGGCAGGCTCCGCGAGGCTCACGCAGCCCAGCTCCGGAAAGCCCATCCCGAGATCGCACAGGCCGAAGGCGGTGTCGTGGTCCTCGGGGTCGATCTCGCTGAGCAGCCAG
>NZ_JBWKOZ010000011.1:0-311432 GCF_059416325.1 Variovorax sp. GW821-FHT09D05
CTCGGCTTCGGCACCTTCGGCCAGACGACCTACTCGCCGAACAAGGCGCGCTTCATCCTCACGCTGACGAAGACGCTGTAATCCATACAACAACGAGGTGCGGCCCAAGCTGCCGCGCCATTCCATTTCCATCCGAAGGAGAAAACTCATGAAGCTGGTCACAGCCATCATCAAACCGTTCAAGCTCGATGAGGTGCGCGAAGCACTGTCGGCCATCGGCGTGCAGGGGATTACCGTCACTGAGGTCAAGGGCTTCGGTCGCCAGAAGGGGCACACCGAGCTCTACCGCGGCGCGGAGTACGTGGTCGACTTCCTGCCCAAGGTCAAGATCGAAGCGGCCGTCTCCGACGACCTGGTCGATCGCGTGATCGAGGCTGTCGAAGGCGCGGCACGCACCGGCAAGATCGGCGACGGCAAGATTTTTGTCTACAACCTCGAACAAGTCGTGCGCATCCGCACCGGCGAAACGGGCCGCGAAGCCCTCTGATCGAGTCCAGGCCCGAAAGAACAACGATTATGAAAAAACTGCTTGTCTCTCTTGCGCTCGGCTTGAGCGTGTTGGCTGCCGGTACTGCCGGCTTCGCGCAAACTCCCGCTGCGGCCACGGCCGAAGCACCGGCCGCGTCGGCATCGGCCCCCGCTGCCGCGCCTGCAGCCGCAGCAGCTCCGGCCGCTGCCGCCGACGCAGCTCCCGCGGCGCCCGCCGCCGCACCCGCTCCGAAGATCGACTCCGGCGACACCGCCTGGATGCTGACTTCGACGCTTCTCGTGATCCTGATGACCATTCCCGGCCTCGCGCTGTTCTACGGTGGCCTGGGCCGCTCGAAGAACATGCTGTCGGTGCTGATGCAGGTCTTCGTGATCTTCTCGCTGATCAGCATCCTGTGGGCCATCTACGGCTACAGCCTGGCCTTCTCCGGTGACGGTAACTTCTTCGGAGGATTCGACAAGATCTTCATGAAGGGCATCACGCAGGAGACCTTCGGCGCGCTGACCACGATTCCCGAATACGTGTTCGTCGCCTTCCAGGGCACTTTCGCGGCCATCACCGTGGCGCTGATCGTCGGCGCGTTCGCAGAGCGTGCCAAGTTCTCGGCCGTGCTGCTGTTCTCGGTGCTGTGGTTCACCTTCAGCTACGTGCCAATTGCCCACATCGTGTGGGGCGGCGGCCTGCTGGGCAAGGACGGCGCACTCGACTTCGCTGGCGGCACCGTGGTGCACATCAACGCCGGTGTGGCCGGCCTGGTCGGCGCCTACATGGTCGGCAAGCGCGTCGGCTACGGCAAGGAAGCGTTCACGCCTCACTCGCTCACGCTCACCATGGTAGGCGCTTCGCTGCTGTGGGTCGGCTGGTTCGGCTTCAACGCCGGCTCGGCTGGTGCTGCCAACGCCGTCGCCGGCCTGGCCTTCATCAACACGGTGCTCGCCACCGCTGCCGCAGCCCTGTCGTGGATCCTGGGTGAAAGCCTGCACAAGGGCAAGGCCTCGATGCTGGGCGCTGCGTCCGGTGCCGTTGCCGGCCTCGTGGCTGTCACGCCTGCCGCCGGTTTCATCGGCCCGATGGGTTCGATCGTGCTGGGCCTGCTGGCCGGCCTGATCTGCCTGTGGGGCGTGGGCGGCCTGAAGCGCATGCTCGGTGCCGACGATGCGTTCGACGTGTTCGGCGTGCACGGCGTGGGCGGTATCCTGGGCGCCATCCTGACCGGCGTGTTCGCGGCCAAGGGCCTCGGCGGCACCGGCGGCGCAACGCCCGACACCTTCGCGATGGGCGCACAGGTCTGGATCCAGATCAAGAGCGTGGCGCTCACCGTCGTGTGGTCCGGCGTGGTTGCCTTCATCGCCTACAAGATCGCCGACCTGACCCTCGGCCTGCGTGTGTCGGAAGAGGAAGAGCGCGAAGGCCTCGACATCTCGTCGCACGGCGAAACGGCTTACAACCGCTGATCTGCTCTGGCCGGGTTGCCTTCGGGCAGCCCCGCCACTGAAACGACCACCACCACCTTTTACAAGAACAATTCTTCGTAACGAGTTTTTCAAGCGAGGTCTCCTTTGGATGTTCAGCCCGCAAGCGCTCCGGCGCCAGCGGGCTTTTTTTTGCCCTTTGCCGCGATGGCCGGGGGCACAATCGCGACACCATGTGGACCTCCCTCGAAGACAGCCTCTGCGAACTCGGCGAGTCGCCGTTCTGGCATCCCCAGGAGCGCTCGCTCTATTGGCTCGACATTCCCGGCCGCGCCGTGCTGCGCACCCGCGGCGACATCGGCTCCGCCAATGCCAGGGTCGAGCGATGGCCGCTGTCCACCGAGCCCGGCTGCATGGCGCCCGCGCGCAGTGGCGGCCTCGTGATTGCGCTGCGCGACGGCATCTACCGCGCGCGCGAGTGGGGCGGCGAACTGGTCGCGATGGCGCGCGTGGAGCACGACGTGCGCACCATGCGCTTCAACGACGGCAAGTGCGACGCGCTGGGCCGCTTCTGGGGCGGTTCGCTCAACGAAGCCAAGGACCGCGCCAATGCCGCGCTCTATTGCTTCGATGCACGCCCCGACACCGGCGTCTCGCCCACGCTGACGCAGATGGCCAACGAGTCCACCACCGCCAACGGCCTCGCCTTCTCGCCCGATGCCCGCACCCTCTACTGGGCCGACACCGCCGCGCACGTGGTGTGCGCGTGGGACTGGGACGCCGAGGGCAACTCGCTCTCGCACGCCCGCGTGTTCCACCAGTTCGACGCCAAGCCAGAAGGCTGGACGCCCGAAGCACCGATGGGCTACCAAGGCCGCCCCGACGGCGCCACCATCGACGCGCAAGGCCACTACTGGGTTGCCATGTTCGAAGGCGCGCAGCTGCTGCGCTTTGCACCTTCGGGCGAAATCGTGGCTTCCGTTCCCGTCCCCGTGCAATGCCCGACCATGCCCTGCTTCGGCGGCGACGACCTGAAGACGTTGTTCGTCACCAGCGGCCGCAAGGGTCGGCCTGTCGCCGAGATCGAGCGACTTCCCGCCTCGGGCACGGTGATTTCCATGCGGGTCGATACGCCTGGGTTGCCGGTCAGCTTCTTCGAGGACCAGGGTGGGTTGTGACGTGGCTTGTTCAGGGCGCGCGATCACGCCGACGGGGGACATTCGCGCAGGAGAGTACCCGGTGTCATTCGCACGCGCCCTGAACAAAAGCACAAGAACCGCATGGCCCTGCAACACATCCCACCCATCCAGTGCCTGCTGACCTTCGAGGCAGTGGCCCGGCTGCGCCACGCGGGCCGCGCAGCCGATGAGTTGTGCGTCACGCCCAGTGCGGTGAGCCACCGCATCCGGCAGCTCGAATCGCACATCGGCTTCAAGCTCTTCGGCCGCAGCGACTTCAGCCTCACGGCCGACGGTGCAGCCTACCTCGCGAACGTGCGCACGGGGCTTGCTGCGCTGCAGGCCACGCCGCTCGGCGCCAACGCAGCCCAACGCGCCACGCGCCTGCGCATCGCCGTCACGCCGACCTTCAGCCGCCAATTCCTCATGCCGAGGCTGGAGCTGTTCCGCAACATCTATCCAGACATCGAACTGGTGCTGCAGGTGTCGATCCCGCTGCTCGACGTCACGGCCGAGCAGGCTGACCTCGAAGTGCGCTACGGCCCCGGCGGGTACGCCGACTGCGAGCACCGGCTCCTGCTCGAGGAGCAGGTCGTGCCCGCCTGCAGCCCGAGCTATCTCAACGAGTTCGGCCCCTTCACCGGTTTTCGCACTGCGGCGGAGATTGCCAGCGCACGGCTGATCCGCAGCCCGCTCGAACCCTGGGGCACCTGGTTCGCGAGCTGCGGGCTCGACCAGCCCGAGCCGAACATCGGCTCGCAGTTCAACGACCTGGGGCTTGTGTACGACGCCGCGGCCAGCGGCTTTGGCGTGGCGCTGGTACGGCAGAAGATGGGCGCGGCGTGGTTCGAATCGGGTCGGCTGGTGGCGCTGTCCGACCAGGCTGTGCTGTCGCCGCACCGGCACTACATCTGCTGGCAGCCGGGCACGCTCGAGCGCTGGGAATGCGCGGCCTTTGCCGACTGGCTCGAACAGAGCCTGCGCTGAACCCGCGAAGTTCTTTCAAGCGCCCGGCAAAAATCCATCAACCCGGGCCTGCCGCAATGTCCGTAGAGTGCGGGTAGAACCGAGACATCCCGCGAGCAGAAGAAAAGAGGTCGCCGCATGAACGCGCCGCTCACCCCCACGCAAAACGATTCGCTACAGAAAACAGAGCACCAGTCCCAGGTGGTGCGAGCGCTGCAGGCTCATCTGCCGGCCCACGCCCTGATCTGGCACGCAGAAGACACCACCCCCTACGAGTGCGACGGCCTCACCGCCTACCGCGCCCGCCCGCTCGTGGTGGCCCTGCCCGAAACCGAGGCGCAGGTGGCCGCCGTGCTCAAGACCTGCCATCAGCTCGGCGTGCCCGTGGTGGCGCGTGGCGCGGGCACCGGGCTCTCGGGCGGCGCCATGCCGCACACCATGGGCGTGACCATGTCGCTTGCCAAGTTCAACCGCATCCTGAAGATCGACCCGGTCAGCCGCACGGCCATCGTGCAGTGCGGCGTGCGCAACCTCGCCATCAGCGAGGCGGCCGCGCCCTTCAACCTCTACTACGCGCCCGATCCGTCGAGCCAGATCGCCTGCACCATCGGCGGCAACGTGGCCGAGAACTCGGGCGGCGTGCACTGCCTGAAGTACGGCCTGACGCTGCACAACGTGCTGCGCGTGCGTGGCTTCACCGCCGAAGGCGAGCCCATCGAATTCGGCGGCGAGGCGCTCGACGCGCCGGGGCTCGACCTGCTCGCGCTCGTCATCGGCAGCGAAGGCATGCTGGCCGTGACCACCGAAGTCACCGTCAAGCTCGTGCCCAAGCCGCAGCTCGCGCGCTGCATCATGGCCAGCTTCGACGACGTGCGCAAAGCCGGTGACGCAGTGGCCGCGGTGATCGCGGCCGGCATCATTCCCGCGGGCCTGGAGATGATGGACAAGCCCATGACCGCCGCCGTCGAAGACTTCGTGCGCGCCGGCTACGACCTCGATGCCGCCGCCATCCTGCTGTGCGAATCCGATGGCACGCCCGAGGAAGTGGAAGAAGAAATCGGCCGCATGACCGGCGTGCTGCGTGGCTGCGGCGCGACCGCCATCGCGGTGAGCAACAACGAAGAAGAGCGCATGAAGTTCTGGAGCGGTCGCAAGAACGCGTTTCCCGCCTCGGGCCGCATCAGCCCCGACTACATGTGCCTCGACTCGACCATTCCGCGCAAGCGCCTGGCCGACATCCTGCTGGCCATCCAGGAGATGGAGAAGAAATACAACCTGCGCTGCTGCAACGTGTTCCACGCGGGTGACGGCAACCTGCATCCGCTGGTGCTGTTCGACGCCAACGACCCCGACGAGCTGCACCGCTGCGAGCTGTTCGGCGCCGACATCCTGGAGACCAGCGTCGCGATGGGCGGCACCGTGTCGGGCGAGCATGGCGTGGGCGTGGAAAAGCTCAACAGCATGTGCGTGCAGTTCACCGCCGCGGAGAACGAGCAGATGTTCGGCGTCAAGCGCGCCTTCGATCCCGAGGGCATGCTGAACCCCGGCAAGGTGATTCCCACGCTGCAGCGCTGCGCCGAGTACGGCAAGCAGGTCGTGCGTGGGGGCAAGCTGCAGCATCCGGATCTGCCAAGGTTCTGATGACGATGGACAACGCACTCCACCAGATCGTCGAGCGCATCCGCGCCGCCACTGCCGACGCCACGCCGCTGCGCATTCGCGGCGGCGGCACCAAGGATTTCTACGGGGAGACGCCGCAAGGCGAGCTGCTCGACACGCGCGCGCTCGCCGGCATCACCAGTTATGAGCCCAGCGAGCTGGTCGTCACCGCGCGCGCCGGTACGCCGCTCGCCGAGCTCGAAGCGGCGCTGGCGGAGAAGGGCCAGTGCCTGCCGTTCGAGCCGCCGTGCTTCGGCAGCAACGGCACCGTCGGTGGCATGGTCGCCGCAGGCCTCAGCGGCCCGGCGCGCGCCAGCGTCGGCGCGGTGCGCGACTACGTGCTCGGCGCCACGATCGTCAACGGCCGCGGCGAGGTGCTGACCTTCGGCGGCCAGGTGATGAAGAACGTCGCGGGCTACGACGTCTCGCGCGTGCTGGCCGGCTCGCTCGGCACGCTGGGCGTGATCGCCGAGGTGAGCCTCAAGGTGCTGCCCGTGGCGCCCGCCGAAGCCACGCTCGAGTTCGCCTGCAGCCAGACCGATGCGCTGCGGCTGCTCAACGAATGGGGCGGCCGGCCGCTGCCGCTCAACGCGAGTTGCTGGCTCGAATACGAAGGGCAGGGCACGCTCTATCTGCGTTTGCGCGGGGCGGTCGCCGCGGTGGAAGCGGCACGCACGCACCTCGGCGGCGAGCGCAAGGACAACGCGCGCGCCGCCGCCGACTGGCAATCGCTGCGCGACCAGCAACTGCCGTGGTTCGCCACGAACGAAGGCACGGATGCGCTGTGGCGCCTGTCGGTGCCGCAGACCGCGCCCATGCTCTCGCTCGACGGCGCCGCGCCGCTGATCGAATGGCACGGCGGCCAGCGCTGGTACAAGGCTGCGCCCGAACAGGCCGCGCGCATCCGCGAGATCGCACGCGCAGCGGGTGGTCATGCCACGCTGTTCCGTCTGCCCGACCTAGGCACGCAACAAGGAAGCGTCCAGCGCTTTGATGCACTGAGCGCGCCCATCGAACGCATCCAGCGCGCGCTGATGCGCGAGTTCGACCCCCACGGCATCTTCAACCGCGGCCGCCTGCTCGCGCCCACGTAAAACAAGAACCGACAGACATGCAAACCGAGCTCGCCCCCGAATTTCGCGGCACCGACGAAGGCCGCGAAGCCGAAGCCATCCTGCGCAAGTGCGTGCACTGCGGCTTCTGCACCGCCACCTGCCCGACCTACCAGCTGCTAGGTGACGAGCTGGACGGTCCGCGCGGGCGCATCTACCTCATCAAGCAGGTGCTCGAGGGCAAGGAGCCCACGCGCAGCACGCAGCTGCACCTCGACCGCTGCCTCACTTGCCGCAACTGCGAAAGCACCTGCCCGAGCGGCGTGCAGTACGGCAACCTCGTCGACATCGGCCGCAAGATCGTCGACCAGAAGGTGCCGCGCCCCGCGATGGAGTCGGCACAGCGCTGGCTGCTGAAGGAGGGCCTGTCGTCGCCGCTCTTCGGCCCCGCGATGAAGCTCGGCCAGTCGGTGCGCGGCCTGTTGCCCGAGGCGCTGAAAGCCAAGGTGCCCGCGAAGCAGGAAGCCGGCGCATGGCCCACTGCCACGCATGCACGCAAGGTGCTGATGCTCGCGGGCTGCGTGCAGCCGTCGATGATGCCCAACATCAACAGCGCCACCGCGCGTGTGCTCGACGCGGCCGGCATCCAGGCGGTGATTGCGCCGGCGGCCGGCTGCTGCGGCGCGGTGAAGTTCCACCTGAACGACCAGGACGGCGGCAAGGCGCAGATGCGCGCGAACATCGACGCGTGGTGGCCCTTGGTGGAGCGCCGTCCTGACGAAGGTGGAGTCGAAGCCATCGTCATGAACGCATCGGGCTGCGGCGTCACCGTGCGCGAGTACGGCCACATCCTGCAGCACGATGCGGCCTACGCGCTGAAGGCCGCGCGCATCAGCGAGCTCACGCGCGACCTGAGCGAGCTGCTGCCCGATCTCGTGCCCGCGCTCAAGGCCCGCGTGAAGGCGCCTGCGGGCGTGGTGGCCTATCACCCGCCGTGCACGCTGCAGCACGGCCAGAAGCTGCGCGGCGGCGTCGAGACGCACCTGCGCGCGCTCGGCTTCGACGTGCGCGTGGCAATGAACGAATCGCACCTGTGCTGCGGCTCGGCCGGCACCTACTCGGTGCTGCAGCCCGAGCTGGCCTATCCGCTGCGCGACCGCAAGCTCGGCCACCTGAAGCAGCTGCAGCCCACCACCATCGCGTCGGCCAACGTCGGCTGCATCACGCACCTGCAAAGCGGCAGCGGCGACACGCCGGTGCGGCACTGGGTCGAACTGCTGGATGCGGCGCTGTCTGACAAGGCCTGATCGCACAAGCAGGAGGGTGTTGGTCCGACTCGCGCGAAGCCGGTTCGCGGCGCATCATGGCTGCACCGAATCTGCAAGGAGCCAGTGCCATGTCCCATGTTGTCGCATCCCTTATTCCTTCCACGCTGCGGCGCGTGCTGCTGGCCTGCACCTGCGCGGCCGGTGCGGTGGCCGCGCAGGCGCAAGGCGCCATGCCGCCCTGGCAGGGCGCGGGCCCGGCGCGCTATGTGTGCGGTGGTATCGGCTCCGACGAATCGACGGCCATGCGCGCCGCCATGAAGGATCATCCGCTGGCATTGCTGTTCGCGCGTGCCGATGGCGCCTACCTGGCCAATGTCGACGTGACGATCAAGGGCGGTGACGCCAACAACGCCGCCGCACTGGCGTTCCGCGCCAGCGGCCCGGTCTGCCTGGTCGACCTGCCGAACGGGCGCTACGTGATCGATGCGGCCATGCCAGGTGAAGGCGCCAAGACCCAGAGCGTGACGGTGGGCGGGGGCTCGAAGACGGCCGACTTCAGGTTCTGAGCGGCCAGGGCAGGGCAGGGGGCTTCAGCCCGCCGCCAGCGCGGCCTCGACGTCGCGCGTGAGCGAGGCTGGCGTGTCCAGCGGCGCATAGCGCTTGAGCACGCTGCCGTCGCGCCCGATCAGGAACTTGGTGAAGTTCCACTTGATGGCCGTGCTGCCCAGCAGGCCCGGCTTTTCCTTGGTGAGCCACTGGTAGAGCGGCGCGGCGTTGCTGCCGTTCACGTCGATCTTCTCCATCATCGGGAAGCTCACGCCATAGTTCCTGGTGCAGAAGGCGCCGATTTCCTCGTTGCTGCCCGGGTCTTGCGCGCCGAACTGGTTCGAAGGAAAGCCCAGCACCGTGAGCCCCTGGTCGGCGTACTTCTCATGCAGCGCCTCCAGCCCCGCGAACTGCGGCGTGAAGCCGCATTTGCTGGCGGTGTTGACGATCAGCAGCACCTTGCCCTTGAAGGCGGAGAGCTTCACCGGCTTGCCGTCGATCTGGTTGGCCTCGAAGTCGTAGACGCTGGTCATGCTGTTGTTCCTCAGATGGGAGAAGAGGCGCGATCATCGCGCCGCGCGGGCGTTCGTGCAAACGCTGCCCAGACGGCACCCAGCACGATCAGCGCGCCGCCGGCGAGGATGCGCGGGCTCATCTCGGCCGCACCCAGCGCCACCGATGACACGCTCGCGAACAGCACCTCCGACAGCATGATCACCGAGGTTGCGGCGGCCGCGAGCCGGGCCGCGCCGTACTGCAGGCACACATTGGCGAAGACGAACGCTATGCCCAGCGGCACCGCCCAGCCGAGCCAGCCCGGCGAGGCGTGCAGTGGCGAATCGAACGCGCCGAGCGCGGTGCCGCCCAGCGCCGTGATGCCGGCCACGATGGCGCAGCCGCAGAACATTGCCAGTGCGCGCGACTCGCCCGGGGCCTGCCGCAGATGGCGCAGCGCGATGTTGGTAACGGCAAAGCCGAAGCCCGCCGCCACGCCCAGCCAGTCGGGCAGGCTCGACGGCACCGGCCAGTCGGCGCCCGGCGCCTTCAGCACCACCACCACGCCGGTCAGCGCCAGCGCCACGCGCGCGAGCGCGCCGCCGGTCGGCCGCTCACCCAGCAGCAGCCAGCCCAGCAGCACGCTCCACAGCGGCATCAGATAGAACAGCAGCACCACGCGCACCACGTCGCCCTGCGTCACGGCCCAGTTGAAACCCACGTTGGTGAAGCCGGCCGCGAAGCCCAGCACCGCCAGCATCGGAAAGGCCGCGAAGCCTTTCCACGCGTGCCGGCGCATGAGGCCCATCACCGTCGCGATGGCCAGGTAGATGAGGCAGGTGGCCCACAGCGGATGCATGCCATGGCCTGCGATCTGGCGGAAGGGAAACCACGAAACGCCCCAGACGAAGGCGTTGAAGATCAGGGCGAGCGCGGGCATGGTGGCGTTGGAAAAGGGTGGAGCGCCGGGCGCGCCGGCCGTTTCACCAACGCGGGCGCGCGATGTCAGTGATGCTTGTCGCTACGGGCGATGGCCAGCAGGTGCTCGACCTCTTCTGGATATTTCTTGAGGTTGTTCTCGTGCCAGCGCTTGATGAGCCACATGCAGCCCGCCACGACGAGGCCGAATGCGCTGATCGCGCCATAGGCCGAGAGGCCCAGCCCCGTGCACACGCTGTAGAAGCCGCCCAGCAGAAGAATGCAGGCCTGCTCGTTGAAGTTCTGCACCGCGATGGAGCGGCCCGCGCCCATCAGGTTGTGGCCGCGGTGCTGCAGCAGCGCATTCATCGGCACCACCAGGAAGCCGCCCAGGCCACCCAGCAGAATCAGGAACGGCACCGCCAGCCACACGTTGCTGATGAAGTTCATGCAGATCACCATCAGCCCCATCGCGATGCCCATGGGGATCACGCGCGTGGCCATGTCCAGCCGCATGCGCATCGAGGCGACGATGGCGCCCACGGCCGTGCCGATGGTCACCACACCCGTCAGCGCCGAGGCCTGCGTGGTGTTGTAGCCCAGCGCCAGCGAAGCCCAGGCCAGCACGATGTACTTGAGGTTGCCGCCAGCGCCCCAGAACAGCGTGGTGGTGGCCAGCGAGATCTGGCCGAGGCGGTCGCGCCACAGGCGGGCGTTGCAATGCCAGAAGTCGGGCAGCAGCGCGGCGATGTTGCGCGCCATGCCGTGCTCGGGGTTGGAGCGCAGCGGGCGCATCTCGACGCCGGTGTGCGGAATGCGCGTGTTGAACCAGGCCGCCAGCACGTAGACGAAGATCAGCACCGCGATTGCGGCCTCGGCCGGCGTGTCGATGCCGGTGTCGATGAACGGGAGATCGAAGGCCAGCAGCTTGCTGGAGATGGAATGCCCCACCAGCGTGCCGCCCAGCACGATGCCCAGCAGGATCGACGCGATGGTCAGCCCCTCGATCCAGCCGTTGGCCTTGACCAGCTGGGACGCCGGCAGCAGCTCGGTCAGGATGCCGTACTTGGCCGGCGAGTAGGCCGCAGCGCCCAGCCCCACGATCGAATAGGACAGCAGCGGGTGCGAGCCGAACAGCATCATCAGGCAGCCCACCACCTTGATGGCATTGCTGATGAACATCACCTTGCCCTTGGGCAGGGCGTCGGCAAAGGCACCCACCAGCGGCGCCAGCACCACATAGAAGACCGCGAAGATCGGCACCAGTGCCGCGCGCTGCCATTCAGGCGCGCCCGAACTTCGCATGAGATCGACGGCAACAACGAAAAGCGCTTGGTCGGCCAGCGACGAAAAGAACTGGGCCGACATGATCGTGTAGAAACCGCGCTTCATCGATGGGCTGGCTGGCCAGAGGGTCTGCTGGCGGTAGTGAAAAAGTGTCGCGTTGCGGGCGAATGGGCGGTTATAGCACGGGGGTGCGACACGGAATCCGGCGTCCCCACGGTGTTCGACCTCATTCCCGAAGATGCTAAAACGTGGTCTGCATTGTCCCCGAGTCTCTCCCGGAACCACCCATGCCGCGTCCCATACTCGCCACTGTCCACACCGACGCCCTGCGTCACAACCTCGACCGGGCGCGCCGCTCGGCCCTCGAAGCCCGCGTCTGGGCCGTCGTCAAGGCCAACGCCTATGGCCATGGCATCGAGCGGGTCTATGAGGGATTGCGCGGCGCCGACGGCTTCGCGCTGCTCGATCTGGCCGAAGCCGAGCGCGTGCGCGCCCTTGGCTGGCGCGGCCCGGTGCTGCTGCTGGAAGGCGTGTTCGACGCCCGCGACTTGGAGCTGTGCTCGCGGCTGGACCTCTGGCACACCGTGCATTGCGACGAGCAGATCGACATGCTCGCCGCCCACAAGACCCTGAAGCCGCAGCGCGTGTTCCTGAAGATGAATTCGGGCATGAACCGTCTGGGCTTCACGCCCGAGCGCTTCGGCTCCGCCTGGACCCGTCTCAATGCGCTCACGCAGGTCGACGAGATCTCGCTCATGACCCACTTCAGCGACGCCGACGGCGCGCGCGGCATCGGCCACCAGTTCGAGACCTTCGAGCGTGTCACCCGCGACCTGCCGGGCGAACGCTCCATCGCCAACAGCGCCGCCACCCTGCGCCACGCCGACCAGACGCGTGGCGACTGGGTGCGCCCCGGCATCCTGCTGTACGGCAGCGCGCCCGACTTTCCCGAACACGATTCGGCGCACTGGCAACTGCAGCCCACCATGACGCTGTCGACCCAGCTCATCTCGGTGCAGACGCTGAAGGCCGGCGACACCATCGGCTACGGCTCCAACTTCACGGCCGAGGGCCCCCTCACCATCGGCGTGGCGGCAGTCGGCTATGCCGACGGCTATCCGCGCCACTGCAACACCGGCACGCCGGTGCTGGTGAACGGCGTGCGCACCCGCATGGTCGGCCGCGTGAGCATGGACATGATCACCGTCGACCTCACGAACGTGCCCGACGCCAAGTTCGGCAGCGAGGTCACGCTGTGGGGCAAGTCGGCCAAGACGGGGGCCGTGCTCCCCATTGACGACGTCGCGCGAGCCGCGGGCACCGTCGGCTATGAACTGATGTGCGCCGTGGCGCAGCGCGTACCCTTCGCTCCCGTCGAAGGTCAATGAAGATCCTTTCCGACTGGCGCTCCGTGCGCCTGTGGGAAACGCAGGTCGAACGCGACCTGCATCGTGACTACAGCCTGCGCACGCACGGCATCCTGATCGGCACCTTCACGCTGTTGCTGATGTGGGGCGTGTCGGCGCTGCAGATGCACCTGCTGCATGTCGATTCGCTGGCGGTGCGCTACTTCCTCACGTTGGGCGTGGGGTACCTGGGCTATCTGCTGGTGCTGCGCTGGTGGGCCAGGCGGCTGGTCGAGGGGCGCAGGACGGACTTCGATGCCGATGCGCCCGACCTGGACTTCGGCAGCGGACGCGGCGGCTCCCAGAGCCACGTGAGCGTCGGCGATGCCCATGGCGGTGGTGGCGGCGGCGATGGCGGTGCCCTGTCCGACGTGGCGAGCGGTGCGCTCGAAGTCGCCGGTTCCGCGGACGAAGGCGCGATCATCGTCGTGCCGGTGGTCGCCATCTTCCTGATCTGCGTGGCCATCGTGCTCGGCGCCGGCTCGCTCGTGCTGCTGTACTTCAGCTGGGACGCTCTTCTGGCCGTGGCCATCGAAGTCGCTTTCTCGTACGTGTCGGCGCGCGCCGCGGTGCGCGTGGCGCGCGAAGGCTGGCTCATGGCCGCCGTGCGGCTCACGTGGAAGCCGCTGCTGGGCGCGGTCGCGAGCGCGGTGATCCTCGGCGCGCTGCTCGATCACTTCATGCCGCAGGTCAACTCCTTGCCCGAGGCGGTGCGCGTTCTGCTGAAGAAGCACTGAGTTCACACGGCGCGAAACACCTCAGGAAAATCGCCCGTCTTCTGTCCGTCGCGCCAAGCGAGGCCCGCGGTGTCCAACGGCCCCGGCATCAAGGACGGACGGTGCCTCAGCCTGAGCTCGTCGTCGGCGTAGAGGATGGCAAAGGCCCTGCGCTTCTCGTTGAAGTTCACGCCGGGGCCGGCATGGTGCAGCGCCCGGTAGTTGAAGACCACCACGTCGCCCGGGTCCACCTCGTAGCCCACGATGTCGAAGGCGCTGCGATTGGCTTCGATGTCCGGCAGTTCGAATTCATCGTCCAGCACCTCGATCTTGCTGCCGCTCAGCCCATAGTGCGTTTTCCAGAGGTGCGAGCCGCGCACCACCTCGATGGCGGTCTCGCGCGGCATGTGGTCGACCGGCATCCACACGCGCACGATGCGGTGGCTGTCCGCCAGTCCATAGGACGTGTCCTGGTGCCAGGGCGTCTCGGCGGCAGGGCCGCGGCCCTTGTAGAACAGCTGGTCGTAAATCCAGCGCAGCCGTCTCGTCACGGTCAGCTGCTTGGCGATCTCGCCGGCGCCTGACTCGAACACCACGCGCTGGAGCATGCCGTTCTTCATCGAAGGCATCTGGTCGATCAGCAGATAGAGCGGGTCGGCATCCACCACGGTCGCGTAGGGCGAAGGAGCGCGGCGCTGCTGCTCGATGCCGTCCTGGGCCAGCTGGATCCATTCGGGCGAGATGATCTTGCGCAGGCACACCACGCCATCCCTCAGGAACCGAAGGCGCTCGTCGATGCTTACGCTGCGAAGCAAAGGGTTGCTCATAAAGATCTCCAAGGCCTGCTTGCCCGTTTTCAGGCACTCTCCCCTGTCGTTGTCGCTCGCATGAAATAGAACAACCAGCCGATCATCAAAGCGGCCATGCAGGCGAAGCCCCATGTCATGGCGCGGATGGTCTGGATGTAGGAGATGGGCGGCGCTGCCGCGAACATCAGAATGGCGAACACCACGGCGCCGACGATCGAGCACAGCAAGAGGGCACCTGGCCGTGCGGCCGCCCTGAAGCCCGTCCGCAGGCACATGGTCAGCCCGAAGATCGCGGGCGCATAGAAGAAAGGGGAAAAATCCATTCCCTTGTAGTTCGGGCCGAATGCCAGAACGACGAGGCGGGGCCCCAGCAGGCCCAGCAAGACGCCGACTCCTTCGGCAATCACGAACCCGAGCAGCACGAACTTGATGAAATCGCGGAAGGCTTTTTTTCTTCCTTCGGAATTCCAGTTCGCCGCCAATTGCGGAAGCAGGTAGTAGCCAAGCGCCGACAGCACGTACTGCATCGGCAGCAGGAAGGTGATGTAGATCTTGAGCAAGCCACCCTGCTCGGAGTCTGCCGAGGACCCAAGCAGCAGGATGGCCCCTCCCGTCATGATCCAGCTCATGAACTGGGAGAGGCTGGCTTTCCAGCCATAAGCCATCGATTCGCCGACCGTCAGCCCTTGCGCATTCTTCGCTGCCGGGAGCGGAAGCATCACGTTCCCCGCATTCCTGAGCACCAGAAAAAGAAACGGGACCTGGATGATGGAAATCAGCAGCAGGGCTTCCATCCACGTCGCGGGCTTTTCGGCTTTCAGGATGGCGACATATCCCACGCCGACCAGCACACCGGTAACGCACAGAATCCCGTACCGCCGCCCAGTGAGCAGGAGGCTGCGCGAGATCCAGAAGATCTCGTAGCCGAGGATCAGGGCCACGCCCACCCAGTGCAGCTGCCCGGGAAAAGCCGCCACCTGCCAGGCCGCGTACCCCAGAAGAGAAAAAAGAACCACCAGGGCCCATGAGAGCCACGCCGCGGATCGATGCGCGTAGTAGCGCTTGATCAGCAAGGGCTCATGCACCATGGCCATGTGCAGGATGTATTGAAAGCTGCTCACCGCCAGGAATGCGGAGGCAACGCCGAAATCCGAAGGCGAAAGCACGCGGGCCAGCGCAAAGCTCAGCAGCAGTTGGCTCGCGCTGTATATGCATTGGTCTGCAACGGCGTAGATCGGACCACCAAGACGTTTTCCGAGTCCGGACAGATGCTTCATCCCGTTCAGTCCGATATGGACAGCAAAACGGGATTGGCAGTCGCCTTCACAGAAAAGCTCCCGCCCGACGGGTTTCCGCAACTGCCTTCACGCATCTGGGGGAAGAAGTCGACGCGCGTGCATTTCTTGCCGCTGCCTGCGGGGACCGACACGGTTTGTTCGGGGCCCTGCGTCCAGACCACGTGCAGCAAAGACTCGCCGCGACGCAGCACCAGTTGGCTCATGCCCTTGGCATCCTGGTACGACACCTTCTGGGAGTGCCTGGCGATCTTGAGAAACTCGGTCAGCGCGGAGTAGGCCTCTTTCTTTTCCCCGGCTTTGGACTTGATTCCGAAGTTGTCTTCCTTCGAAAAGTAAGACTGGCCCCTGTCGCGCCACGAGTAGAGGTTCAGGAGCTTGATGCCTGCGGCGGCATTGATCAGGTACTCCCTGAAGATCAGCGAAGCCTGTGCGTTGCGGTCGCGAACCGGCATGTACGAGGCGTAGCCCCATTCCGAAGCGACGATGCCGGTCTTCTTCAGTTGCCGCTGGTCCAGTTGCGCACGCAGCTTCTGGTAGTCGGCCAGCGCCGTTTCGGGAACCGAGCGGTATGGATGAATCGAGATGTCCGTCAGGCAGTCGGTCCTGGCGGCCGAGACAAAGGCATCCTCCAGCTCCGAAGGAACCTTGCCTCCGGCGAAGGGCAGCTTCGCGAAGCCGTATCCGATGACGATGTTCGGCTGGATCTTTTGCTGCGCCAGCTTGTTGCACAGCTCCGACGAGGCAGTCCCGAAGTTCGAAAGAAGGTTGGGCTGCAGGAAGGTCTTGTTGTCCGGCTCGTTCCATATCTCCCAGACGGCGACATCTGTGGTGTGCGCCTTCATGAAGTCGCTCGCAAAGTCCGCGAACATGGTTTCCTTGCTGCGGCTGCCACCACGCAGGTCCGAGGGCTCGTGTCCCCAGATCTCGCGGCCGCCGAACAACGTGACGATGGCTTCGAGCCTGGCCTTGCGCACGCGCTGGATCAGGCCCGGGTAGTCGATCAAATTGGGGTTGACGCTTTTCAGCGGAGGCCGCACGCCGAACCGCACGAATTCGAAACCGGCCGCACGTATTTCATGCAGGTCGTCGTCCGTGATGGTCGCGGGATCGATCTGCACGCTCAGCGCAACCGGGTACTCCGAGGTCAAGCCGTCGATGCCTCGGGCATTGGCCGTGCTGATCGACGCTGCAATGAACAGCAGGGTGCCCAGCAGCCCGACGAGGCCTCGGGCAAAGAATCCAGAAATCTTCATGGCAGGACCGACTCCTTGTACAGATCGACGATGGCGGTGTTCATTCGCTGCGAAGTGAACTTCTCTTCGAAGATCTTTCGCCCGGTCTGTCCCATCTGCCGCAGGGTTTCATTGGGGATGCCGTCGATTTCCCGCAGCATCTGGTCCATCTGCTCCAGGGAAAAGAGCCGGCCGCTCCTGTCGTCTTCAACGATGTCGACGAGGCCGCCCACAGCGGATGCAAAAACCGCCTTGCTCCTCGCCATGGCTTCGACAGCAACGAGCCCGAAGCCTTCCCATCTCGACGGAACGATGATGGCGTCGCAGTCCTGGTAGACGGCGTCCAGCTCGTCTTTTTCCAGCCAGCCCTTGAACTCGACCCGATCGGACTTGGGAAGAAAAAGGTCATTCCGCACGGCCTCGCCGACGACGATCAGCTTGAAATTCGGCTTCACCCTGTTGTACGAGTCGAGCAGGACGTCGATTCCCTTTTGCCGGTCCAGGCGGCCGACGAACAGGACTTTTCGCTGGCTGCGTTCGGCTTCATCAGGCAGCAATTGACTCGGCAGCCTGGGGCTGACGGAGTCGATCCCGTTGGGAATGCATGTGCATCGCCTGATGCCGGATTTCGACGCGATCCTGACCTCATGGCGGCTGATGCAGATGATGGCGTCGCTGCGCGAGGAAAGCAGTCGCTCGATCCAGCGATAGGCCGACTTCTTGTAGCGGGACGCAGCCTGATCGAATGCCCAGCCGTGGGAGCAATAGACGATCTTCACTTCGCTGGGTATCTGCCCGAGCATGGCCATGACCCGGACGATGCCCCCGGCAATCGAGCTGTGCAGGTGGAGCACGGAAGGGCGCTCCGACTCGATGATCTTCTTCACGCGCGCGGCGTAGCCAACCAGGGACAGGGGGCTGCGGGCGGTGGGCACCACGTGTGCGCTCTCGGGGTTCAGCCAATCGACCGTTCCGGGCAATATGAACTTCACCTGGCTGATTTCCGGAGAGTTCTTCTGGAAATTCGAAACGATCCGAAGATAGGTTTCCAACCCGCCCTTGAGCGTTTCGGCAACGTGCAGTACTTTCATGGAGATTCGCTCCTCAGATCAATGCGTGGGTTCCGGCGATGACTTCGGTCTTCAATTCGTCGAGTCTTCTGCGGTCGGCATTTTTTTCGTTGAGCAGATTCAGTACGGAGGCCTTCAGCTCTTCCCGGCGCGGCGACAGGCCGAACAAATACTGGGTTCGGTCCGTCAGCTGGAAAAAGGACTCGACCTTCTTGTCCCAATTCATCCCGATGGAGGGAATGTTCAGGCTGTAGGCGACGATGTTTGCGTGCAGCCGGTGCGCTGCAATGCACGAGCAGGCGCTGATCAACGCAACAAGATCGTCAGGGCGCTTCGGAACGACGAACGAGAAGCCCGGTGCGGCTGCCCGCGAAGAAGAAATCTCGGCAAGGATCTTGTTGTCCTCCGCCGCGCCGTTCGTGAAATACAGCACCCGCGCGCCTTCCGCCTGCAATGCTTCGGCCAGGCCCGAGAAGAATTCTGCGGACCCGCTGGTGCGCGTGTCGCCATATTCGGAATTCATCACCAGCGCATCGAGGCTGCTGACGCAGATTCCCACGTCCCACTTCTTGTCCGGGGAGAGCTCTTCCGAAAAGGCGCTCGCGCAAACCAGCGCGGGGTCGGGAACGACCTTGATCTCGCTGCGCGGGATGTCGAAGAACGCGTGCAGGTTGTTCGCCGAGTCCACATCGCGCGTCGCGTAGAAAACGGGGGCGGCGTTCCTGAGGAATTTCTTGACCAGAAATTTCCCCCAGAACGACCATTTGGCCGTGACGCCAACCGAGACCACCGCGACCTTCTTGCCGCGAAGCAACCTGCTCAGCAGAAACAGCTTGGCGGGAAAGTTCAGCGCCACGTCGCAGAACAGCTGGCCACCGCCGATGAGGACCAGATCCGCATCGTTGACCGCGACGCTCCATTGCCTGCGCCAGCCCAGGAGGTAGTTCTTGAGGCAATACGCGAAAACGATTGCCGATCGCAGCAGGGACGGCATCTTCTGGAAGATTTCGAACGCGCCGCCGCCACGCAGATTCGATTCGCCGAACGCGACGCGGCCAGCGATGTCGAGGAACTCCACCTTCGCCTCCGGATATTTCAAGCCGGCGATGTGAGCCAGCGACGCCGCGATGACCCCGTCACCCAGGTTGTCGCTGTACGGCACCGCACAAATCAGGATTTTTTTCATCTGGAGACTGCTTTGTTCTCGGAAACTTTGATGGCAATGAGGTAGAGCATTACGGAGGTCAAATGCCTGGTGAAGCTGCCGAGATCTGGTTCGAATATCAATTGCACAAGAATGTGCGCTATGAAAAGGCTGCCGAAAAACCGCGGCTCGAATCGATCCGGGTCGCGTTTGGACTTTCGCCGCGCCCTGTACAAAATGATCAGCATGGCTGCGATCATCAATTGCATGAACGCGTCGCTCGCAGTCTGAAAATAAAGAACCGGCGTGATCAGCACCGTCGCGGCATAGACGTAATTGACCAGGAATCCGGGGCCGGTGGCGGGAGACGCAATATTGGTAAAGGCCGTTCTGTTGTCGCTGCCGATCTGTTCCGCGTAGGCATTCGAGGTATCTCGCGGCGATTGAAGCGTCTGCAAAATGCTGGAAGGCGCCGCCATGATCGCTCCGACGACCACGATGGCGGCCAGAATGTGATATTTAAAAGGGCGCCGCCACAGGTAATAGACCATGAAAAACACACCGACAATCAGCAAATAATATTGCCGTACGAAGACCCCGTAGATTGCGTAAAGAAAAAGAAAGGCGCCGACGGTAAGTACTTTCGACGTTCGAAAATAGATGGTCGAAACGGTGATGAACATGGTCATGATGAGCACGACCGTCTCCTTGGACGGCGCAAACATGTTCAGCATGATGCAAGGCGCAATCAGCAGCAGCCTGGCGAAAAAGTCACCAGCCTTGCGAACGTTGTGAGTCGCGAAAAACAAAAATATGACGCTCACGCCGCAGGTGAAAACGTCCAGGTTGTCGACCCCGATAATGGCGAACAGCGCGGCGGTGACAGCGAACGAGTTGTCCATGTCGCCCGTGCCGCCGTAATTGAGGATCTCGATGATCTTTGCCGAGTCCACGCTCCATTTCTCGGGAAGCATTTCCCTGAAATACGCGTAGATGATCGTGTACACGAGCACGATCAGTATTCCGGCAATCGAGAATTGATTGAAGCGGCGCGTGCTTCTTCTTCTCACCGCCGGTCCCGGAATGGCGTGGCTCATCCGCATGTGGATTCCAATCCAATCATTTCGAAAGCGAAGGAAAATCTGTCCGGCCGGCCCGGCCGGAGCCGATCATCCGGGACCGATGAAATTCATCGGGACCCGTGACCGGCAGCAACCACCCAGATGGTTCTGAAGAAGATGTCCACGTCCTTCCCGACGGAAAGGGTCTCGACATACCTCACGTCCAACGCAACGCGTGCGTTGTAGGTCAGCTGATTGCGACCGCTGACCTGCCACAGGCCCGTGATCCCCGGGCGGACAGCGCAGTAGTGCGACCAGTTCTGGCCGTAGAGCTCCTTCTGCTCGAGCATGCAGGGGCGGGGGCCGATGAGGCTCATGTCGCCCGTCAGCACGTTCCAGAATTGCGGCAGTTCGTCCAGGCTGGTCTTGCGGATGAATTTGCCGAAACGCGTGATCCGTGGATCGTCGTCCAGCTTTTGGTATTCATCCCATTGGCGGCGTGCCTCCGGATTGCTTTTCAGATGCTCCTCGAGCACCTGGGCCGAGTTGGCGATCATCGAGCGGAACTTGTAGAACCTGAATATTCGCCCATCTTTTCCGTAGCGCGACTGGTAATACAGGACCGGAGATCCGGAGCTGATCAGCACGAAGAGGCCGATCAGCACGAAGAGCCAGCCGAATGCCGCAAAAAAGAACAGCGCGGCGGCAATGTCTACCGACCGTTTCCCGATCCGCAGTACGGCCGGATGATGAATTCCGGTTTGCGAGCCGCCTCGGGACATTTCGCCGCTTGCGTCCGAAATATTCCAGCCTTGCGGTACCAGCGATTCTTCAGGGTGGAGATTTCCCATGGGATTTCTCCGCCCGGATTTGAAGCGCGACAAGATTTCTCGTCGAAATGATTTCATTTTTGACGCACCTTTCCTCACGCAGGCAAAAGCCTGCATGTCCTCTGTTATGGCCTTGGTTTTTTGGCCGAGACGACCCGCACAAATGCCTCGTAGGATCTGCAATGCAGAAACTATTGCGCGGCCAAATGACTCGATGAAGGCAATACGAATGGACTAATTGCCATTTGTAGTGCCTTATTACTCCGAATACTAATTGAGTATTTAATCAATGAGTCAGGGCGAAATCCCGGCTCATGATTTTGAATTTAACTCCAATTTTCACGGTCTAGGTGGAATCCCTGTTGGTATTGTATGTATATTGTAAATGCTTGTAAGCACCATATTTGTAACTCCCGCTGCCAGCGTGGCGGCGAGTTAGATCAATAGCATTCAGAATTACGCCATTTACCGTGCGACCTGCATGCGCAAGTCTTCTGACGCTCTCATTCAATTCGCCGAGCTGGGTTTTTTCGGCACGTGCAACGAGTAGCAAAGTGCTCGCAAGCGGGGCGACCGATGCGGTATCTGCGGCAACGAGAACCGGGGCCGTGTCGATGATGACGAGGTCGTATAGCGGAGATAACTTTTCCAGTACCTGGGCAAAGGAATCGCTCGTCAGCAGCTCGGCCGGATTGGGCGGAAGCACACCCGTGGTAATGATGTCCAGATTCGGCAGGGCCGACGGGCGAATCGCTTTCTCGAGGTCGAGCGTGCCGGCGATCAATTCGGACAGGCCGGAAGACCGCTGGATCGAAAGGAATTGATTCACGCGGCCCTTGCGCAAGTCCGCGTCGATCAGCAGAACCTTCTTGCCGGTTGCCGCGGTGATCGCCGCGAAGTTGACCGAGATGAAGGTCTTGCCCACGCCAGGCGTCGCGCCGGAGATGAGAAGGCGGTTGTTGGTCGCTTCCAGCATGGCGAACTGCAGCGCGGTGCGAAGGCTGCGCAGGCTTTCCACCGCGGGGTCTTCGGGGAACAGGTGCGCCAGGACATGCTTGCCGACGACCTTGTTCTCGATGTTCCTCTCGACCGTGCGCTGGGCGGCGCTCAGCGGAATGCTGCTGTAGACGTTGAGCCCGGTGTGGCTTTCGATCTCTCCCGGATTGCGGATGCCGCCGAAGAACGAGTTCCTTGCAATCGCGGCGCCGATGCCGGCAGCCAGCCCCAGGATCACAGCCAGCGCGATGACCAGGGGCCGCTTGGGCCACACCGGTTCTTCCGGAACGATGGCGTCGTCCAGCAGGCGCACGTTGCCCACCTTGCCTTCCTTGGCCAGCCGCATCTGCAGCGAGCTGTTGAGAAGCGATACGTACAGGTCGGTGTTCACCTTGATGTCGCGCTGCATGCGAACGGTGTTCTGCTGCAGCTCCGGCATCTTGCGGATGCGTGCATCGACGGTTGCGAGCGCGCTTTTCCATGCGGCGACCTGGGTGTCCAGCGTCTGGACGGCGGGATGCTCGCTCGTGAAGCGCGCCGTGAGCTCGCGCCGCTTCTGTTCGGCCTCGAGCAGCTTGGACTGCAGGTCGATGGTCTGGGTCAGCGCGTTCTTTGCCTCGTCGTCGAGACTGACCGTGCCGTTCTGGTTTCTGTAGCGGTTGTAGATGTCTTCGGACTGCTCCAGCTGCTTCTTGAACTGGGGCAGCGCGCCGTCCAGGAAGCCCAGCGTCTTCTCGGCCTCGGCTGCCTTGCGCTCCATGTTCTGGCGAACGTAGAGGCGACCGATTTCGTTGAGCAGCTGCGTCAGCTTTTCTGCGTCGCCGCTTCTCCAGCTGACATCGAGCACGCCCGACTGCTTGCCTTTTTCCACGACCTTCAGGTTGTCCTGCAGCGCCAGGAGCGTGAGCTGCGTTGAAGACCGCACGAGCTGGAACTGCGCGCCCGGCTTCGCGTTGATGCTGCTGACCAGCAGGCTCACGCTTCCGTTCGGAACGCCGGGAACGTTCGCTACCAGCAAGGTGCCGATGGAGCCCTTCATCGGCGTGTCGATGTCGGGGTTGCTCAGCTCGTACTGCCCGTCGGCCCCGAGGGTCAGCGTGAACGGCTTCTCCTCGAAATCAGCGGGAACGTCGAACCTCGGAACGAGGATGCTCTCGGTGCCCGTCACGTAGCCCGAAAGCCCCATGAAGCCGGGGTCCGACAGCTCGGTGGCGCGGCGGGCAAGCCAGCTGCCCACGATGGGGGCATACCGCGGCCGTGCGCTGATGTAGAGCTTGGTGTTCTCCACGGCCTTGCCGAGGATGGCGCGCGAGCGAAGGATTTCGATCTCGCCCGCGGCCGGCGTCTTCACGCTCAGCAGCGAGGAGGCGGCATCGCCCAGGAAGCTGCCTGCGGAGTTGCCGGAATCTTCCACCTGCACCGCGACGTTGGCTTCGTAAAGGGGTTTGCCGAGGAAGGCATAGGCCGCGCCCAGGAGCACGGTCACGGCAACGATGGCCGCGACGAGCCAGCGGTGGTCGATCAGGATGTCCAGGTACTCGGCCAGGTTGATGCCGTCGCCGTCCTCTTCCAGCGCTTGCATCGGCATCGGCGCGGCTTGCGGGGGTGCGTTCATGTAGGTTGCTGCTCGGGTTTTGTGATTTTCAGAATGCGGTCGATCCATGTCCGGACGCCGGCATCGATCAGGGCCAGGGCGTGCTCGAACGCCGCCTCGTCTTTTCCATACGGGTCGGGCACGTCCTGCGCGACCGAGAACTCGGCAATGCGGAAGACCTTGCCGCGCACGAAGGGGTAGGTCGATTCGAGATGGCGGCGCTGCTCCCGGTCCATCACCAGGATCAAGTCGGCCTGCCGGCACAGCATCTGGCTCACCTGCTGCGCGACGTGGTCCGAGATGTCGATGCCGCGCTTTCGCATGAGCGCCTGCGCCATCGGGTCGGCCGGCTTGCCGACGAGCGCGCCGGTGCCCGCGGAGAACACGCGCAGATGCGGCAATCCCGCGGCAAGCAGGCCTTCCGCCATCGGGCTTCGGCAGATGTTGCCGATGCAGACTGTCAGTACGGATCTCATCGGTGGTTCATGTAGACCTGGTCGCTGTAGTAGAGCGCCTGGGTCGCCGGCAGGATCAGGCTGGCCACCCGGCTCCAGGTGGCCAGCGGCACCGAGTCGATGTAGACCACGTCGCGCGGCTGCAGCGGAAAGCGCTCGGCCAGCGCCAGCGCGGCGGGGTTCTTCGCATTCAGGTGGAAGACCGACGGCGAGCCCTTCGTGTTGTTGGCGTTGTTGCGCACGACGTAGATCTGCCCCGTGTTCGCCGTGCCCAGGCTTGCGCTGCCGGCCTCGCCCAGCGCCTCGTTGAGGGTGAGCCTGCCGTTGTGCATGGTCAGCGCCGAGGGCTTGGCGACTTCGCCCATCACGAACACCTTGCTCTCGTCGCGGTTGCGCACCTGCACCACGTCGCCGTTCTGCAGCGGGATCTTGCTGGCGTTGCTGCCCAGGTCCTGCAGCTTGGGCAGGTCGATGAGCGTGGTCTTGTCGCCGCGTGTCAGCGTGATGAACGAACGGTCGCCGCTGGACGTGATGCCGCCGGCCCGGTTGAGCGCTTCGGACAGCGTCATCGGAACGTCGGTGAAGAGCTGCAGCCCCGGCGTGCGCACTTCGCCTTCCACGAATGCACGGCGGCTTCTGAAGGACTGGATGCGCACCGTCACCTGCGGGTCCTTGATGTAGCGCGCGATGCGCTTGGCGATCACGTCGGACGCCTCGATCTCGGTCAGGCCCTGCATCTGGACCCGGCCGATGTACGGAAAACTGATCTGCCCGTTGGCCCCGACGATGAAGCCCGGCGCCACGCTGATGCCCGTGGGGTCCGTCTGCTGGGAAATCACGGCGCCGGCGTTGGGCAGCAGCTCGGGGTGGTCGTAGACGATGACGCCCACGACGTCGCCCGGGCCGATCGTGTAGACCGGGGCTTCGCCGAACAGGGCCTTCACGTCGGGCGGAATCGCCGCCGGCTGCGCCTCGGCCATCGCGCGGATGAGGCTCGGCGAGATGGGGACGAGCGCCTCCTGCGGCGTGCCGTCGGCAGCAAGAGATGGCGCCGGACTCTGATCGGGCTCGTAAGCCACCACGGAGCCAAAGCCCGGTGCGCAGCCCTGAAGCATCAACGCGCCGGCCAAGGCGGCACTCCACCCCATCAGGTACAGGTAGCGTGTCAAATGGAACTCCATTGCGAACTTGGTTTTTTCAACAACTGCGATTCATATGCAAAGCCCGAGCCCGATTTGCGCCGGTAATTCTTTTTATTACCAAGACGCTTTTCCGGCTTGACCGGAGATTTATCGGGAGAGCAATGAAAAAGAAATTGTCGCTGCCTTCGCAGCAGCCCTATTTCGTGGAGTAGACGCAAAAGGCGTGTCCATTCGTGGTGCGACCACGCCGGGGGCAGGGTTATCCCTTGCTTCCCCTTCCGGAGACCCTTTTTCATTGGGAAGCGAGGGGGCAAACGGCTGGTCAGGATGCCGTCAGCCGAAATGGAAAATGCAACTTATTAATTACCCCATTGATACGGGAAATCGTGGCTCTCGAACCACAGAGGCCACCCGCATAGGGTTTTTGACATTGCGTTCTACTTTGTAAGCAATTGTCAACTGAGTAGGACGTAGCCGACAAATCGTGGGCTATGAGCTTCAGTTCGTCCAGTTTTAGCGTCGAGCAATGACGCGGGAGGGTACCTAGTCGGCCGCTGCCCAAGGTGAACTGGCGGTAGGATTTTTGAATTACTTTCGAATTCCTTGCCCTCCGCCGGGGCCAGGAGCACCAAGACCGTGCGAAATCTGCCCAGGAAATCGATGAATGATTTCAGGCTAATTGCCGATTCAATTCGGAGGAAATGCGATTTGCGACAGCCTGATTGACACTTTTGTAGTGTTTTTTATTTGCATCATTCGGGAGCCGAAGGATGTTTCAGATTTCAATCAATGAAACTGTGCCTGGCTCATCGCGAGGCCGGGCAAATCAGAAAAAAGAGTTCAGATCCGGCCGTGCCGACGCCGTGGCAGGTGAGATCGAAAAAACAAATTGCACCAATTCCCTGCCAAATTGAATGCGAATGTGTCAGGCGAAAAGGCTCAAAGCCTATTGCTCACGGTCGTCGCCGGGGTGGCCGAGCTGGTTCTTGGCCGAGCGCACGCCCCGCAAGACAAGGTACAGAGCGCCGCCGCCAACCAGCAGAAAGCCGGCCACAGCCAGGCCGCCCATGCCGAAGGCCCACCACCAGAACAGGCCGCTGATGGGCAGCAGCACCAAGGCCACCAGAAGTTCGATGAAGATCAAGCGCATCTATCTGTCTCCCCCTTCGCTCAAGCACGCATATAGCCTTGTTGGTGTGTAAGAAATCGCTACGTGCATTCGAATGGCGAGAGGATAGCCCAAGAAGAAAAAAGGGTGTACAGGGTTCTGCAGACGCTGCATTTGCAGTCTGCGGACCGAACCTGTGCGCCGCCTGACCTTGGATCCCGGTGCGCTGCGCCGGCGCTCAGTAAAGCCCGAGTTGCCGCGTTCTCAGGCGTGCCAGCCCCAGCAGCGCGTCGGTGAAGGGCGTTGCCACTGCCGTCAGCTCGCCCAGTTCGCGCACCACCGTTACAAGCGCATCGAGCTCCACCGAACGCCCGGCTTCCACGTCCTGCAGCATCGAGGTCTTGAACGCCCCGAGCTTCATGGTGATGGCGTGCCGGTCTTCCGGGCTCTGCGTGATCTCGATGCCGATGCGCCGCCCGATCTCCTTGGCCTCCAGCATCACCGCCGAGATGAAGCCGCGCACGTAGTCGTCGCCCATGATCAGGTCGGTGGTGCAGCCGGTGAGCGCGCTGATCGGGTTCACCGTCATGTTGCCCCACAGCTTGAACCACACGTCCTTCTGGATCTGCGGCGACAGCGTGGTGTCGATGCCCGTGCTCTTCAGCAGCTCGACCAGCTTCTGCACGCGCGGCGTGGCCTCGCCCGAAGGCTCGCCAACGATCAGCCCGTTGCCGAAGTGATGCCGCACCACGCCCGGCCCGTCGAGCGAGCAGCTCGCGTGCACCACGCAGCCGATCACGTTGCGCGACGGAATGGCCTTGGCAATGGCACCGTCGGGGTCCACCGCCGCGAGCCGGTGGCCCGTGATCTCGCCGCCGAAGCCGCCTTCGAGGAACCACCACGGCACGCCGTTCATCGCGACCAGCACGATGGTGTCGGCGCCGATCAGCGGCCCGATGCGTTCGGCAACGGCGGCCAGGGCCGGCGCCTTCACGGCGATGACCACCAGGTCCTGCACGCCGAGCGCCTCGGGGTCGGCCACGGCGTTGACGGGCACGCGCGTGCGCACCTCTCCACCCGTGCTGCCGCGCATCAGCGACAGGCCATCGCGCTGCAATGCCTCGAGCGTGGCGCCGCGTGCCACCACATTCAGGCGCTGGCCCGCTTGCGCGAGGCCGACGCCGATCCATCCGCCGATCGCGCCGGCGCCGTAAATACAAATCTTCATGGGGTCCGTCGCTTCAGGTTCAGTTGCGGTACGTAGGGTCGATGCGGTCCACCTGGCGGACGAGTGCATTGAACACATCCTGCCCGGCGCCGTGCTCGGGGCTGAACTGCAGCGCGTCGCGCGTGCAGCGCTGCGCGATCTCCTCGCTCACCGGAATGGCGGGGCCCATCGAGAAGGTCGCCATCTGGATCTCGCAGGCACGCTGCAGCGTCCACAAAATCGCAAAAGTCTGCGGCAGCGTCTGCCCCCAGGCCAGCAGGCCGTGGTTGCGCAGGATCACCGCATTGCGGTCGCCGATACTCTTGAGCAGGCGCGGGCCTTCATCGGCATGGATCGTGATGCCCTCGAAGTCGTGGTACGCCACCATGCCGTGCAGTTGCGCGGTATAGAAATTGGTCTGCTGCAGGCCGCCCTGCAGGCAGGCCACGGCCACGCCTGCGGTCGTGTGCGTATGCATCACGCAGTGCGCGCCGGGCAGGCCGTCGTGAATGGCCGCGTGCACCGTGAAGCCGGCCGGGTTCACCGGGTAGGTCGAGCCGTCGAGCACCTTGCCCTGCAAGTCGATCTTTACGAGATTGCTGGCCGTGACCTCGCTGTAGTGCAGGCCAAAGGGGTTGATGAGGAACTGCTTCTCGCCACCCGTCACGCTGTCGGGCAGCCGCACCGTGATGTGGTTGTAGATCATCTCGACCCAGCCCAGCATCGCGAACACGCGATAGCAGGCCGCGAGCTCTTCGCGCGCGGCGCGCTCGTCGGGATGGATCGAGGGATGGACCAGCGCCGACGTTGACGACGGCGCAGTGGTGGCGAGTGTGTTCATGGCAGTTCCTTCATGTGTTTCAACCTTCCGCGGTGAAGCCGACTTCCTTGACGATCGGCGCCCACTTGGCGGTGTCTTTCTTGAGCAGTTCGGTCAGCTCGGCCGGCGTGGAAGACATCGCTTCCAGTCCGAAGGTGCCGAGGCCGTCGATCACGTCCTTCTGCGCCAGCGCGTTCTTCATGGCCGTGTTCAGCTTCGCCACCAGTTCGGGCGAGGCCTTGGCCGGCAGGAAGAAGGCGAACCATTCGCTGTGGGCCATGTCCTTGATGCCCTGCTCGCCGAAGGTCGGCACGTCTGGCGCGAAGCGGCTGCGCTTGGAGCCCGACACGCCCAGGATGCGCACCTTGCCCGACAGCAGATGCTGCGTGATGTCGCCGATGGGCCCCGACACGGCCGAGATGTTGCTGCCCAGCAGGTCGAGCATGGCCGGCTGCGTGCCGCGATACGCCGCGTGCTTCAGTTCGACGCCGCCCTTCTGGCCCAGCAGTGCACCGATGAAGTGCGGCGTGGAGCCGGCAGCGGGCGAGCCGAAGTTGGCACCGGCCGGGTTGGCCTTGGCCCAGGCCAGGAACTCGGGCACGCTCTTCACGCTGGCCGGCACGGCCGGGCCCACGGCAAAGCCGAAGTCGAAGATGCAGGCCAGGCTCACCGGCGTGATGTCGACCATCGGGTCGTACGGCAGCTTCTTGTAGATGTGCGGGTAGATCGTGAGGATCGAGGTCGGCGTCTGCAGGATGGTGCTGCCGTCGGCCGGGCGGCTCTTCACGTAGCTCACGGCAATCTGGCCGCCCGCGCCGGTGCGGTTCTCGACCACCACGGTCTTCGCGTAGTCCGGGCTGAGCCTCGTCGCCAGGCGCCGGCAGGTGGTGTCCGACGTGCCGCCGGCCGCGAAGCCGGTGACGATGGTTGCGGTCTCGATGTTCATCGCTTGCGCGAAAACGTTCTGGCCAAGGCTGGCCATCAAGGCCGAGGCGCTGGTGGTCTGCAGGATCTGGCGGCGCGTGAAGCTCATGGTGTCTCTCTCCGGACGTTGGTTATGGAGGATCAAGACTCGTCGCGCAGCCAGGTGACCGCGCCCGAGTGGGTCACGGCGCCCTGGTGGGCAGGGCGCACGGTGAGCGCGTATTTTTCCAGCAAGCCACCTCGGGCGACCCCCACGTTTACCTCACGTCCGGCGAGCCGCGCCGTGATTTCTTCAGCCGTGAGTTCGACCGTGATCGAGCGTGCGTCAGCCCGCGCGTCGATAGCGATCACGTCGCCGTCGCGCAGCGCCGCAATCGGGCCGCCGTCTGCGGCTTCAGGCCCCGCGTAGCCAATGCACAGGCCGCGCGTCGCGCCCGAGAAGCGCCCGTCGGTCAGCAGCGCCACCTTGTCGCCCATGCCCTGGCCGTAGAGCAGGGCGGTAATGCCCAGCATTTCGCGCATGCCGGGGCTGCCCCTGGGGCCTTCGTTGCGGATCACGATCACGTCGCCGGCCTCGTACAGCCGGTTCTGCACGGCGGTCTGCGCCTCTTCCTCGGAATTGAAGACGCGCGCCGGGCCGCGAAACACCAGGCCCTTGAGCCCCGCCGTCTTGAGCAGCGCGCCGTCGGGGCAGAGGTTGCCCTTGAGCACCGCCAGTCCGCCGTCGCGCGTGATCGGGTTGCCGGCCTCGCGCACCACGCGGCCGTCGGGCGCCAGCGCACCAGCCAGTTCCTCGGCCATCGTGCGGCCGGTGAAGGTGAGCGCGTCGCCATGCAGGAAGCCCTGCTCCAGCAGCGTGCGCAGGATGACGCCCGCGCCGCCGATGTAGAACACGTCGCGCGCGAGGTACTGGCCGCCCGGACGCAGATCGGCGATGAGCGGCGTGCGAGCGAAAACCTCGGCCACGTCGTCGAGGTGGAACTTGATGCCCGCCTCGTGCGCAATCGCCGGCAGATGCAGCGCCGCGTTGGTCGAGCCGCCCGTGGCCGACACCACGGCGCAGGCGTTTTCCAGCGCCTTGCGCGTGACGATGTCGCGCGGCAGCGGGCTGTCGCCCATCACCGCCTTCATCAGCGTCTTTGCGGCGCGGCGCATCAGTGGCGCGCGTTCGCTGAACACGGCCGGCACCATGCTGGAGCTGATGGGCGCCAGGCCCAGCGCTTCCGACACCATGCCCATCGTGTTGGCCGTGAACTGCCCCGCGCAGGCGCCCGCCGTGGGCAGGCAGGCGCGGCTCATCGCGTCGAGTTCGTCGGGCGTGGCGGTGCCGGCCAGCACCTTGCCGATGGTCTCGTAGGTGTCGACCACGTTCAGGTCGCGGCCATCCGGCCCCGGCATCTGGCCCGGCAGCGCTGAGCCGCCGTGCACGAACACGCTCGGCACGTTGCAGCGGACCATGCCCATCATCAGCCCCGGCAGGTTCTTGTCACACGCGCCGATGGCGAAGATGCCGTCCCACTGGTGGCCGCGCGTGGAGGCTTCCACGCTGTCGGCGATCAGCTCGCGCGAGATCAGCGAGAAGCGCATGCCCGAATGCGCCATCGTCAGCCCGTCGCTGATCGACACCACGGGGCATTCGTGCGGCGTGCCGCCGCCCGCGTAGATGCCGGTCTTGGCATGCTGCGCCTGGTCGCGCAGGTTGAGGTTGCACGGGCTCATCTCGCCGCCCGTATGGAACACGCCGATGTGCGGGCGCGCGATGTCCTCGTCGTCCTGGCCCAGCGCATGGAGAAAGCTGCGCGTGGTCGCGCGGATCGTGCCCTCGCGAATGGTGGCGGAGCGAAAGCGCTTGGTGGGGTCGGTGGGCGTGGTCATCAGGCTGGCGTTGGCTGCTGGCTGGATTACGGACGGGTCAGAACATGCCGTTCTTGTTCGCGGCGGTCTCGGGCACGGGCTGCACCACGTCCCAGTGCTCGACGATCTTTCCGTTCTCCAGCTTGAAGATGTCGACGATGGCGCTGCCGCGCGTGCCGGGCTCGCGTACCGCGTTCACATGCAGGATCACGTAGTCGCCGTCGACGAAGCTGCGCTTGATCTCGCTCTTCGAGTTCGGGAACTTCTCGCGCAGGAACCCGATGAACTTGCGAAAGCCCTCGGGGCCGTCGGCCGCCGTGGGGTTGTGCTGCACGTAGCGGTTGCCCACGTATTGCAGGGCCGCATCGGCATCCTTCTGGTTCAGGCCCTTCTCGTAGAAGGCGAGCACGGTCTGGCGGTTGGCTTCCTGCTGGGCGGTGGGGCCTTGCTTGCCGGCGCCCATGGGTGCACAGGCGGCGAGGAACAAGGTGGCTGTCGCGGCCATGGCCGCCAAAGTCATGCGTTGCATCAAGGGTGCTCCGGTGTGAAGGAAATCAGTAGCCGTTGGGCGAGGCCACGCCCGGTGCGGCCTTGTACTTTGCGAGCAGCTGCTTTGCCGCCGCCGCCAGCACGATGGTGTCCACGCCCACCGCCACGAACAGCGCGCCGGCCGCGAGCCATTTGCGCGCCTGCTCTTCGGTGGTCGACAGGATGCCCGGTGCCTTGCCGGCCTTGCGGATGCGTGCGATGGCGTCGGCGATCACGGCCTGCACCTCGGGGTGGTTGGGCTGGCCCACGAAGCCCATCGAGGCCGACAGGTCGGCCGGCCCGATGAACACGCCGTCCACGCCCGCCGTGGCCGCGATGGCGTCGAGGTTCTTCATCGCCTCCACCGTTTCGGCCTGCACCAGCAGGCAGGTCTGCGCGTTGGCTTCGTGCAGGTAGTTCGGGTAGGCCTGCCAGCGCGAGGCACGCGCCAGCGCGCTGCCCATGCCGCGGATGCCTTCGGGCGGGTAGCGCATGCCCTGCACCAGCCGCGCGGCCTGCTCGGCCGTGTCGACCATCGGCACCAGCAGCGTCTGCGCGCCGATGTCGAGGTACTGCTTGATCAGCGTGGTGTCGCCGACCGGAATGCGCACGATGGGGTGCGAGCGCTCCGACTCAGCCTGCGCCGACCACGCGCTGGAGATGCCCTGCAGTTGGGCGAGCACCGAGCGCACGTCGTTGGGCGCGTGCTCGCCGTCGACCAGCAGCCAGTCGTAGCCGGTGCCGGCGAGGATCTCGGCCACGTAGCCGTCGGCCAGTCCGACCCAGAGGCCGATCTGGGGCTTGCCCGCTTGAAGGGCCTGCTTGAAGGTATTGATGGGTGTTTGCATGGCGTCTTTCTTCTTTCAGACAAGGCGGAACGAGATGGCGCCGAGCGGGCCGTAGTCGGCGTGGAAGGTGTCGCCCGGCACGGCAGTGGTGGGCCGCGTGAACGAGCCGGCCAGCACCACTTCGCCGGCCTCCAGGCATTCTTCCCACGGCGCCAGCTTGTTCGCGAGCCAAGCCACGCCGGTGGCCGGATGGTTGAGCACGGCCGCGGCCACGCCCGATTCCTCGATCACGCCGTTCTTGTAGAGCAGCGCGCTCACCCAGCGCAGGTCCACTGCATCGGGCTTCACTGGCCGGCCGCCCATCACGATGCCGGCGTTGGCCGCGTTGTCGGAGATGGTGTCGAACACCTTGCGCGGCGCCTTGGTGTGGCGGTCGAACTGCTCGATGCGCGCGTCGATGATCTCGATGGCGGGCACCACGTAGTCGGTGGCGGCCAGCACGTCGAAGATGGTCACGTTCGGCCCCTGCAGCTTCTTGCCGAGGATGAAGGCCAGCTCCACCTCGATGCGCGGCGCGATGAAGCGCTTGAACGGAATGTCGCCGCCCTGCTCGAAGAACATGTCGTCGAGCAGCGTGCCGTAGTCGGGCTCGTCGATCTGGCTGGACTGCTGCATGGCGCGCGAGGTGAGGCCGATCTTGTGGCCGCGCGCAACGCGCCCTTCGGCGATCTTGTTCTTCACCCATTCGCGCGAGATGGCGTAGCCGTCCTCGATGGTCATCTCTGGAAAGCGCTTGGAGAAGTGCTCGACCTGCACGCGCGACTTTTCGCTTTCGTGCAGCTCGGCGGCCAGTTGGGCGATGGTGGCTTGGGAGAGCATGGGCTGGCTTCGTTCAGGTCTTGTTGAACAGGGGATGCAGGTTGCTGTGCTTGCCGTCGTACACCTGCCCCGGGCTTTCGTCGATCTGCAGCGTGATGCCGATGTGGCGCTTCTCGAAGATCGGCGCGAAATGCGCGCGCACGTCGGCCAGAAGTTCGTCGCCGGCTTTCTTCTTCACCGCCTCCGAGCGCCCCGCGGCCATGCGGATGTTGAGGTAGACAAAGGCGTAGTCGGCCTTGCCGTCGGCCACCGCGTAGTGCGCGGCAGGGTAGGCCAGCACGCGCGTGCCGCCGATGGGGAACACCGGCTTGTCGGCCTCGTCGCGCTGCTTCAGCATGGTGTCGGCCAGCGTGCGGCACAGCGCCGACATGTCGGTCTCGGTTTCGATGTTGGGCGTGTAGAGGATCACGAGATGGGGCATGGGTGCTCTCCGTTCATTCCACCGACATCGTCGCGGCAGTGCATGTCACCGCGAAGATCGGGATGGCCTTCATGTGAAGAATCTCGCCCTTGCCGCGCGCTGCCGCGGCCACGCTGATGAAGGTGCGGATCTCGAAGCCGCCCTGGCCCGCTTCGCGGTAGGTGGCCTCGTCGCCGTAGTCGTCCTGCGAGAGCAGGCCCTCGCGGTCGTTGGCGCACCAGCGCTTCATGAACTCGGCGTCCCACGCGGCATTGACCTTGCCCGAATCGGGCGTGGCGGGCCAGTGCGAGATGCCGCCCGTTCCCACCAGCGCGATGCGCTCGGGCGCCTTGTCGCAGGCGCGGCGCAGCGCCTCGCCGAAAGCCCAGGCGCGGTACAGCGGCGTGAGCGGCGGGCCCTGGCAGTTGATGTTGACGGGGATGACCTTGGTGTCGAACTCCGGCGTGAGGAAGTTCAGCGGCACCATGATGCCGTGGTCGAACTTCCATTCTTCCGCGTAGGCCACGTCCACCGTCTGCATCACCTCGCGGATCAGGCGCTGCGACAGCGCGGCATCGCCAGGGATCTTGTGCTTCTCGATGCCCAGCCACTTCGGGTCTTCGATCGGGCCCTCGTAGCTGTCGGCCATGCCAATTGCATAGGCCGGCATGTTGTTCATGAAGAAGTTCGCGAAGTGCTCGGCGGCGATCACGATCACCGCGTCGGGCTTCGTCGCGCGCATCGCCTCGCCGAAGCGGTGGAACTGCGCGTGGAACTCGTCCTTCACCGCTGGGTCGGCGAGATGCGCGCGGCCGGTGATGCCGGGGGCGTGGCTGCACACGCCTGCGAATACGAGGCTCATACGCCTGCCACCTTTTCATCTGTACCTGTCGTCATGGCGTAGATGCCGGCACGTACGGGGCCGTACTTGCGCACGCCTTCGCGCATTGCTTCGAGATAGTCGGCCCACGGGATGCCCAGCAGCGGCGCGAAGTGCATCAGCAGCTGGCCATTGCAGCCGAGCACGTAGAGCTTGCCGATGTCGCCGGCGTCGATGGCCTCGCGCTCTTCATCGGTGAAGTCATAGGCGCCCAGCAGCGTAGCGCGCGCCTCGCCACCTTCGGCATAGCGCCGCTGCACTTCCTGCTCGCGATTCAGCGCGAACAGGAATTTCTGCATCGCATAGAGGCTCATCGTTCAGCCCTCCACCTGGATGTTGGCCTTGCGGATCACGTCGCCGTACTTCGCAATCTCGCTCTGTATGAAAGCCGCAAAGCGCTCCGGTGTGCCCGACAGCGACGCGATGCCTCCCTTGTGGAAGGCCTCCGTCACCACCGGCCCCGCCAGCGCGCGGTTCACCTCGGCGTTCATGCGCTGCACCACGGCGTCGGGCGTGCCGGCGGGCGCCAGCAAGCCGTTCCATGAATTGGACTCGATGGGCACACCTTGTTCCGCCAGTGTGGGTATGGCCGGTGCGTACTGCGAGCGCTGCGCCGTCGCCATGCCTAGCGCGACAAGCTTGCCGTTCTGGATGTGGCTGCGGAACTCGGGCCAGTTGCCGAACATCATCGTCACCTGTCCGCCGAGCAGGTCGGTCAGCGCTGGGCCCTGGCCCTTGTAGGGCACGTGCACGATGTCCAGGCCCATCTGCAGCTTGAGCATCTCGCCCGACAGATGGGCCGAGGTGCCGTTGCCGAAGGAGGCGAAGCTCAGCGTGCCGGGCTTCGCCTTGGCTGCGTTGCGCAAGTCGGCGAGCGCCTTCAGGTCGCTGGCCGGATGCGTGGCGAGCACGTGTTCCGACATGCCCATGAGAGCGACGGGACGCAGGTCTTTCTGCGTGTCGTAGGGCAGCTTGCGGATCAGCGTCTGGTTGGCCGTGAAGCTGTTGGCCACGCAGACGAAGGTGTAGCCGTCGGGCGCGGCCTTGGCCGCAGCGTCGACGCCGATCACCGTACCCGCGCCGGGCTTGTTGTCGACGATGACGGGTTGGCCCAGCGTCTTCGACAGCTCGACGCCGACGAGGCGCGCCACGAAGTCGGTGGTGCCGCCGGGCGTGAAGGGCACGATCACGCGGATCGGCTTGTTGGGCCATGTGCCCTGTGCACGCGCCAGCAAGGGCAGGGCCGCGAGAGCGGCCGCGCCTTGCAGCAGCGTGCGGCGTTGATTGTTCACGCCACGCCCCAGTGCGGAATGTGGTGCGAGCCCAGCGACACCGCCACGTTCTTCGGCTCGCAGAACACTTCATAGCTCCAGGTGCCGCCTTCGCGGCCCGTGCCCGAGGCCTTGGTGCCGCCGAAGGGCTGGCGCAGGTCCCGTACGTTCTGGCTGTTGACGAAGCACATGCCGGCTTCCACGGCGGCGGCCACGCGGTGCGCCTTGCCGATGTTCTCGGTCCACACGTAGCTGCTCAGCCCGTACTGGATGTCGTTGGCCAGGCGGATCGCATCTGCCTCGTCCTTGAAAGGAATCAGGCAGGCCACAGGGCCGAAGATCTCGTCCTGCGCGATCTTCATGCGATTGTCGACGTCGGCGAATACGGTGGGCACCACGTAGTTGCCCTTCTTCACGCGATCGGGCAAGTTGCTCGGCGCTTCGAGGCCGCCGCACAGCAGCGTTGCGCCTTCCTTCGGACCCAGCTCGATGTAGCTGCGCACCTTGGCCAGGTGAGCCTGCGAGATCATCGGGCCGACGATGGTCTTCTCGTCGAGCGGGTCGCCCACGGTGATGCGCTTGGCGCGCTCGGCGAACTTCGCCGCGAAGTCGGCGTAGATCGACTGCTGCACCAGGATGCGCGAGCCGGCCGTGCAGCGTTCGCCGTTGTTGCTGAAGATCATGAACACGGCCGCGTCGAGTGCGCGATCGAGGTCGGCGTCGTCGAAGATCACGAAGGGGCTCTTGCCGCCCAGCTCCATGCTGAACTTCTTCAGGCCCGCGCTCTTCACGATGCGGTTGCCCGTGGCGGTGGAGCCGGTGAACGAAATGGCACGCACGTCGGGGTGCGCCACCAGCGGTTCGCCCGCTTCCTTGCCATAGCCGTGCACCAGGTTCAGCACGCCGGGCGGAATGCCGGCTTCGAGCGCCAACTCGCCCAGGCGCGCGGCCGTCAGCGGCGAGAGCTCGCTCATCTTCAGCACGGCCGTGTTGCCGAAGGCCAGGCAGGGCGCGACCTTCCACGTGGCCGTCATGAAGGGCACGTTCCACGGGCTGATGAGCGCGCACACGCCCACCGGATGGAACAGCGTGTAGTTCAGGTGCGTGGGCGTGGGGTAGGTGTGGCCGTCCACGCGCGTGCACATCTCGGCGAAGTAGTAGAAGTTGTCGGCCGCGCGTGGAATGAGCTGCTTGCCGGTCTGCGCGATCACCTGGCCACAGTCGTTGGTTTCGGTCTGCGCGATCTCGGGCACGTGCTTGGCGATCAGGTCGCCGAGCTTGCGGATCAGCTTCGCGCGCTCGGGCGCGGGCATGCCGGCCCACTTCGGAAAGGCTTCCTTGGCGGCGGCCACGGCCGCGTTCACTTCGGCTTCGCCGCCCGAGGCGACCTCGGCCAGCACTTCCTGCGTGGCGGGGTTGACGGTTTCGAAGTAGTCCGTGCCGGCCACGCTCTTGCCGGCGATCAGGTGATCGACTCTCATGCTTTTCCTTGGATGGTGTTCTGAAGCGCGCCGATGCGCTCGATCTCGGTGACGACGACGTCGCCCGGCTGGCAATCGACCACGCCGTCAGGCGTGCCGGTGAGGATCAGGTCGCCCGGCGACAGCGTCATGAAGCGGCTGAAGTACTCGATGAGGAAGGGCGCGTCGAAGATCATGTCGCGCGTGCTGCCTTGCTGCGTGACGGTGCCGTTGACGGTGGTGCGCAGCGCGAGCGCCATGGGGTCGGGCACGTCGGCGGCGTCGACGAACCACGGGCCCAGTGGCGTGCAGGTGTCGCGGTTCTTAACGCGCAGGTTGGGGCGATACCAGTTCTCGAGGTAGTCGCGGATGGCGTAGTCGTTGGCTACCGTGTAGCCGCCGATGAAGTCGTAGGCGTCGTCGCGCTTCACGTTCTTCGCGGTCTTGCCGACGACGATGGCGAGCTCACATTCGTAGTGCATGAACTTCACGCCGGCCGGGCGGTGCGTGTGCTGGCGGTGGCCGATGAGCGTGCTCTGGCCCTTGACGAACACCAGCGGCTCTTCGGGGGCCTTGAATTCGAGTTCCTTCGCGTGGTCGGCGTAGTTGAGGCCGAGCGCGAGGATGGTGCGGGGGCGTGCAGTCGGCGCGAGCGGGGGCAGCCAGGTGAGCTGGTCCTGCGGCACGATGCGGCCGTCGTCCAGGCGCACGGCAGCGTCTTGCTGGCCGTTGAATTCGTGGCTCGTGCCGGTGTGCTCGCGGCCTTCGAAGATGACGCGTGCGTGCTTCATGCAGCTTCCTTCACCAGCGTGTTGCTCAATGTCTCGAACCCCGGCGCGGAGATGTCGATGCGATCGCCGGCGCGGGCCAGCGGGCGGCCGTGACCGCAGCCGAGCATCAGCACGTCGCCGTGAGCGAGCGTCATGAAGTCGCCGACGTCGGCGAGCAACTGCTGCGCCGGCCGCACGAGCTGCGAGAAGTCGATGGACTGCTTCAGATCGCCGTTGATGCGCACCTCGACGCGGAAGCTCGCGGGGTCGGCAATCTCTTGCGCGTCGCGCAGCACGGGGCCGATGCCCAGGAAGCCGTCGACGCACTTGAACTTCACCGGCGGCCGGAAGAAGCTCGCATGCGGTATCGACAGGTCGTTCATCAGCACGAAGCCTTCGACGTTGCCCTCGGCGCCGATCACCATGCCGATGCTCGCGCCGATTTCCACCTCGGGCACCGCAGCCGGCACGGCGATGTCGCTGCCGTGCGGGCTCCAGGTGTTGGCCGTCTTCACGTAGAGCACGGGTGCTTTCGGCGGCGCCTTGTAGGGCGCCTGCGTCATCTGCGGTGCGAGCGCGTCCACTTCGGCGCGGAAGTTCAGCAAGGTGCCGTACACCGTGCCTGTGGGCAGGAAATGGCTCATGGCGAGGGTTGCTCCAGTGCGATCAGTTCGTCGAGCAGCCCGTAGAGCTGCGTGAGCTTGGCCTTGCCGAGCGACTTCTCCATCCACTCGTAGTGCGACTCGATGCTGGTCGACAGCCGCTTCACGAGCTTCATGCCGTGTGGCGTGGCCTCGACCACGGTGCGGCGCTGGTCGGCCGGATCGCGGGCACGGGTGATGAGGTTGTCGCGTTCCATGCGCGCGAGCACGCCGGTGAGGCTGGGGCCGAGGATGAAGGCTTCGCGCGCGACCCGGCCGGTGTCGACCGCACCGTGCTCGCCCAGCACGCGCAGCACGCGCCATTGCTGGTCGGACAGCGCGTGCTCGCGCAGGCTGGGCCGGGTGTGGGCCATCACGGCTTCGCGGGCCTGCAGCAGCAGGCGCGGCAAATTGCGGTGCGTGAATGTCGTGCTCAAGGCTTGTCTCTTCCGAAATTACTTAACATGTTAAATGATTGGCCGAATCTTTCAAGGCGGCGGCCATCAGGGTTTGTGCGGACACCTAAACTCAAAGGATGGCCAAGGACAAAACAACTTTCGTCTGCAGCGAATGCGGCGGCACCAGCCCCAAGTGGCTCGGCAAATGCCCGAGCTGCGGCGCCTGGAACACACTCATCGAGCAGGTCGCGGGCGCGGGCAACGGGCCAGCCAACAACCGTTTCGGCACGCAGTTCGCGTCACTCGCGGGCGCGTCGGAGCTCGCGACCCTTTCCGAAATCGAGGCGACCGACATCGCGCGCACGCCCACCGGCATCGACGAGCTCGATCGCGTGCTGGGCGGCGGCATCGTCTCGGGCGGCGTCACGCTGATCGGCGGCGACCCGGGCATCGGCAAGTCGACGCTGCTGCTGCAGGCGGTCGATGCGTTGCAGCGGGCGGGGCAGAACGCGCTGTACGTGACGGGTGAGGAAAGCGGCTCGCAGGTGGCGCTGCGCTCCAGGCGGCTCGGCCTCGATCACTCGCAGGTGCAGGTGCTGGCCGAGATCCAGCTCGAGAAAATCATCGCCACGCTCGACGCCACGCGCCCGGCCATCGCGGTGATCGACTCGATCCAGACGGTGTATTCCGACCAGCTCACCTCGGCCCCGGGCTCGGTGGCACAGGTGCGTGAATGCGCGGCGCACCTCACGCGCTTTGCCAAGACCAGCGGCACGGCCGTGGTGCTGGTGGGGCATGTGACGAAGGAGGGCGCTCTCGCGGGCCCGCGCGTGCTCGAACACATGGTCGACACGGTGCTGTACTTCGAGGGCGACACGCATTCGAGCTTTCGCCTCGTGCGCGCCATCAAGAACCGCTTCGGTGCGGTCAACGAGATCGGCGTGTTCGCCATGACCGAGCGCGGCCTGAAGGGCGTGACCAATCCGAGCGCGATCTTCCTGAGCCAGCACCCCGAGCCGGTGCCCGGCAGCGTGGTGCTCGTCACGCTCGAAGGCACGCGGCCGATGCTGGTGGAGATCCAGGCGCTGGTCGACAACGGCGGGCCCAGCCCGCGTCGCCTGTCGGTGGGCCTGGACCGCGACCGCCTCGCCATGCTGCTGGCCGTGCTGCACCGCCACGCGGGTGTGGCCTGCATGGACCAGGACGTGTTCGTCAATGCGGTGGGCGGCGTGCGCATCAGCGAACCTGCGGCCGACCTGGCCGTGATGCTCGCCATTACGTCGAGCCTGCGCGGCAAGCCGCTGCCCAAGGGCTTCATCGCTTTCGGCGAAGTGGGGCTGGCCGGCGAGGTGCGACCCGCGCCGCGGGGGCAGGAGCGTTTGCGCGAAGCGGCCAAGCTGGGTTTCAGCGTGGCCGTGGTGCCCAAGGCGAATGCGCCGCGCAAGGGCACGAAAGAGATCGAAGGTTTGACGATCCACGCCGTCGAACGCATCGAAGAGGCGATGGACGTGGTCCGCCGCCTCGATTGACCATCGGAAAAAATGCCCGGCGCGCCTGTGACGCGCCGGGCTACCCTCCCTATCCCCCGATGTGTGTCGTGAACGCCGGTCCGCTGCTGGGTACGCATTGGCCGCTGCCCAACGTGGCCGGGTTCATCGTGTACTGGCATCCCGGGTCGCCGCCGCGGCTGCCTGTGGCGTTCGCCATGCCGGTGCCTTGCGAGCCTGCGACCCGGGTTGCCTCTCCCTGAAACTGTTCGCGGCCGTCCATGCTGCTGATCGCCGTGCCGACGAGGGTGAGACGAACGAAGGTGACGGAACGCGGGATGGTCATACGCTTTTCGGTGGCCCGGGCTTGCTGTGCCCGTGAAGCGAAATGTGCCGCGTGGCGCTCGCGTGCCATGCGCTTTTCGGGGTGAGTACCGTCCAGCGCGCCCAGGGGTAGTCAGGGCCGCTACTTCGGCGCCTGCCCCGGGGCGGCGACAATGCGCGCCATGGATTTCAAGAAACTTCTGGTGCCCGTGGGCGCCATCCTTCTCCTGGGGCTGGCCTGGCGCAGCGGCGGTTGGGGCGGTGTTGCCCTGGCCGGCGGCGCGATCGTGATGTTCTTGCTGCTGCACTTCAACCGCGCGATGCAAGTGCTCAAGCGCGCGGCCGAACGGCCGGTGGGCTATGTGGCCAGCGCCGTGATGCTCAATGCCAAGCTCAAGCCGGGCGTGACGCTGATGCACGTGATCGCGATGACGCGCGCCCTCGGCGAGCTGCGCTCGCCCAAGGACGAGCAGCCCGAGCACTACCGCTGGACCGATAGCGGCGGCTCGTATGTCGATACCGTGTTCAACGGCGGCAAGCTGCAGAGCTGGACGATGACGCGGCCCGAAACGGCGCCCGAAGGCGACAGCACGCAGACCCCCGCGGCCTGATCAGCCCGCGCCCGCCTTGCGCCTTGGCTGCCGCCAAGGCGGATTCGCTTTCGCATGGTGGCGCGCCTCCTTCACGAATTCGGTGCACACGTGCGTCATGAGGTCGGCCGAGCGGTAGACCAGGAACACGTCGAAGTCCGGCAGCGCATCGGTGATCGACAGCCTTTCCAGCAGGCCGGGCTGCAGCCGCAGCGGCCCCGCGCCGTGGAAGACGAAATCCGACCACATGCTGATCAGGTCGGTCTGCGTGGCCAACTGCAGGCCCAGCAGGTTCGAGGCGCTGTGCACCATGCGCCTGGGCATCTCCAGGCCGTGCAGGCGCATCGTGCTCACCAGCGGGCTGCCGGCGTCGTCGACGGGGTCGAGCACCAGCCAGTCGGCGTCGAGCAGCGGCTGCAGCTTGCGCACGCGCCGCAGCGGATGGCCGGCACGTACCGATAAATGCATCGCCACTGAGAAAAGCGGCTCCCACTGGAGGGCGCTGGTGCCCGGCCCGTTGCAGGTGGAAACCAATCCCAGGTCGAGCCGCCCCTCGCGCAGGCCTTCGAAGATCTGCTGCGGCCGCAGCTCGAAGCCGCGCATCGCCACATTGGGAAAGCGCTGGCGAAACGAAGCCATCGCATCGGGCAGCGGCCCGCTCGATGCCACCGCGGTAAAGCCGATGTTGAGCTGCGCCTCGTCGTGCCCGCGGATCGCTTCGATGTCTTCGAGCGCATGCCGCAGTTCCTGCTCGACAAGGCTCGCGCGCTTGACCAGCGCCACGCCGTAGGGGGTGAGACTCACGCCGCGCGTGGAACGCGACATCAGCGTCACGCCGAGTTCGCGCTCCAGTTCCGAAATGGTCTTCGACAGCGCGGGCTGCGTGGTGTGCAGGCTGCGCGACGCCTCATGGATGCTGCCGTGCTGTGCCACCGCCAGCAGAACGCGCAACTGTTGCAGCTTCATCGTGGTGCCGATCTCCCGAAAAAAGGCGTCCTGAGGGTTGTCCCGATGGCTTCCGGTGCCTGTTTATGACGGGGATGCCGTTTGGTTATCAGCATGAAAATATGTGATTCTTTGCCGCAGCGCTTTGCCTGAATACTCCGCCGCCAGAGGCCGATCCGGCCCCCCGCAACCTGTTCGTGGAGTGACATTAGATGAGCGAAGCCGCATTGCCCGCAAGCCCGATCCGGGGCCCTTCACCAGCCGCCGCTACCGCCGTGCAAGGCAAGGGAAGGCAGAGCCAGTTCCGCCTGATCGCCGCCTGCTCGCTGGGCAATGCGCTGGAGATGTACGACTTCACCGTCTACAGCTTCTTCGCGCTGCTGATCGGCAAGCTGTTCTTCCCCTCCGACAGCCCGTACGGCTCGCTGCTGCTGGCCGTGGCCACCTTCGGCATCGGCTTCGTGATGCGGCCGCTGGGCGGCGTGATCATCGGCAACTACGCCGACCGCAAGGGCCGCAAGGCCGCGATGACGCTGACCATCGGCCTCATGGTGCTCGGCACGCTGTGCATCGCGTTCGCGCCCAGCTATGCGTCGGCCGGCGTGTTCGGCTCGCTGATGATCGTCGCGGGCCGGCTGCTGCAGGGCTTCTCGCTGGGCGGCGAGGTGGGTGCGGCCACCTCGATGCTGATGGAGGCCGGAGGCATCAAGGGACGGGGCTTCCGCGTGAGCTGGCAGCTCGCGAGCCAGGGCGTGTCTGCGCTGCTGGGCGCGCTCACGGGCGCCGCGCTGTACGCCGCATTGCCGCAGGCGTCGCTCGAAAGCTGGGGCTGGCGCCTGCCGTTCCTGCTCGGCCTGCTGATCGCGCCGGTGGGGCTGTACATCCGCTCGCAACTGGAGGAAACGCACGTTGCCGAAAGCCACGAGTCCAGCCCCATCGGGCGGCTGATGCGCAACCACGGCGGCCTGGTGCTCAAGGGCATCCTCGCCACCACGGCGGGCACGGCGACGATGTACCTCGTGGTGTTCTTCATGCCCACCTACATGATCCGCGTGCTGCACATGCCGCCGTCGCTGTCGCTGCTGTCGGGCTGCGTCACGGGCATCACGCTGTTCGTGGTGTCGCTGGTGGCGGGGCGGCTGGCCGACAGGCTGCCGAACCGCAAGCCGCTGGTGATCGGCTCGCTGCTGTTCAGCGTTGTCGCCGTCTACCCGGTGTTCTGGATCATCAGCCATTACCCGAGCGTGCCGCTGGTGCTGGCGTTGTCGGCGCTGCTGACCGCGAGCGTGAACATCGGCACCACGCCGATGTTCCTGATGCTGCTCGAGATGCTGCCTGCCGGCGTGCGCGCCAGCGGCATCTCGGTGATTTACAGCGTGGGCGTGACGGTGTTCGGCGGCTCCTCGCAGTTCATCGTCACCTGGCTGCTCGCGAAGACGGACAACCCGATGTCGCCGGCCTTCTACATGATGGTCTGCGGCGTGCTGAGCCTGTGCGCGCTGCTGAGCCTGCGTGAACGCAAGGCCGATTGATCGAAGAACTTCACCGAGAGCGAACCCTTTCACATGACCCGCGAACTCAGCCCCCAGACCACGAAGCTCCTGTCGCGCCTGCTCCCCCAGGCCGACGTCGACACACAGGCTTTCGTCGACATCCGCCGCCAGATCCACGCCAACCCGGAGCTCGGCTTCGAGGTGAGCGCCACCAGCGAACTCGTTGCCAACCTGCTACGCAGCTGGGGTTATGAGGTGCACACCGGCATCGGCAAGACCGGCATCGTGGCGCAGCTCAAGCTCGGCAGCGGCACGCGCCGCCTCGGCATCCGCGCCGACATGGACGCACTGCCCATCACCGAGGCCACCGGCCTGCCGTATGCCAGCCGCAACCCCGGCCGCATGCATGCCTGCGGGCACGACGGCCACACGGCGATTCTGCTGGCCGCGGCCAAGGCGCTGGCGACGACGCGCAACTTCGACGGCACGCTGAACCTGATCTTCCAGCCCGATGAAGAAAACCTCTGCGGCGCGCGCGCGATGATCGCGGACGGCCTGTTCGAGCGCTTCCCCTGCGATGCGGTGTACGCGCTGCACAACGCGCCGGGCGTGCCGGTGGGCACCGTGCTGGCGGTCGAAGGCCCGGTCACGCTGTCGTCCGACGTGGCCGACGTCACGATCAAGGGCGTGGGTGGACACGGTGCCATGCCGCACCGCGCGCGCGATCCCGTCGCGGCAGCTGCGGCGGTGGTGACGGCGCTGCAGACCGTGGTGGCGCGCAACGTGGCGCCTGACGACACGGCGGTGGTGTCGGTCGGCTTCATTCGCGGCGGCGCCACGCACAACGTGATTCCGCAGTCGGTGTCGCTGGGCCTGAACGTGCGCGCGGCACTGCCCGAGACGCGCGCGCTGGTCGAGCAGCGCATCCGCGAGATCGTGAGCCTCACCGCGCAGGCGCACGGCGTGGAGGCCGAGATCGACTACCGCCAGCTGGTGCCGCCGGTGGTCAACACCGCGGCCGAGACGCAGCTGATGGCAAAGGTCTGCACCGAGCTGGTGGGCGAGGAGAACGTCATCACGAAAGTGCCCCGGGGCTTCGCGGGCAGCGAGGACTTCGCGTGGATGCTCAATGCGTTGCCGGGCTGCTATCTGCTGCTCGGCAACGGGGAGGGCGAGTTCGGGGGCTGCATGGTGCACAACCCCGGGTATGACTTCAACGACCAGGTGCTGCCGCTTGGAGCCGCATGCTGGGTGCGGCTGGCGCAGACCTACCTGGTCGCCTGAGCCATAGCGGCCTTAGAACGGCGCGTCTTCTTCCTCGGGCGCATCGGCAGGCACGGTCGTCGTGGGTGCGGCTGCCACAGCCGGTTTCTGCGCTTCGTCGGGCAATGCCGCCGAGAACGCCGCCTCGCCGCCCAGAGCATCGAGCAGCGCCGGCACCAGCTGGCCCAGTTCGCCCGTGGCAATCGCCACGTCTGCGTCGAAGTTGTCTTCCTTCTTGCCGCCCGCGGCGCCGTCGCCCGTGCCTTCGAGGAAGGTGATCTTGCGGATCAGCATGCCGTGCGTCAGCTCGAAGGACACGCGGTCGTCCCACGTCAGCGCGAGCCGCGTCGGGCGCTTGCCGTCGGTGATGTGCTGCTTCACCTCGTCGATGTCCAGCGGGTGCTTGGCGTAGCGCACCACGGCCTTGGAGTCGTCGGAGGCCTTGAGCTCGCATTCGCGGTCGATGGTGAAGCCGGCCGGCGGCTCCTGCGTCAGCAGCCAGTTGGCCATGGCGGCTGCGGGCTCGATCTGCGTGTTGATGAGGGCCACGGCAAAGCCGTCGAGCGACTTCACGAGGCTGGTGACCACTTCATCGGCGCGTGCGGCGTTGCCGCTGTTGATCACGAGGCGGTTCTCGGCCTTGTCGATCCACACCGCCACGCGCGCACTGCGCGTGAAGGCCATGGGCAGCAGCTCCAGGGTGATGTCTTCCTTGAGCTCCTTCTTTTCCTTCTTGCCGGGCTTGCGGCCGGTGGTGGCTTCAATCTGCGCGCAGCGCTCGTCGAGCTTGCGGCGCACCACGGAGCCGGGCACGGTCTTGCTCTCGATCATGTATTCGACCAGCCACTGGCCGTCGATGGATTCGACCAACGGGCCGTTGGCTTCGCCGCGGGGCTCGACCCAGCCGGCGGACTTTTCCTGCGAGGGGCCGCAAGGCTCGAAGCGCTGCTTGCCGAGCCCTTCTTCCGCCTCGGCCAGTGTTTGGGACCAGGCAGGTTCGATGCGATAGACGATGACGTTCTTGAATACGGACACGGAAACCCTTTTTCCACTGGTTTGCACAACCGGCCATTGTCGGGCACCCCGTTCCGGCCCCGGCCGTAAAATCGAAAGCTTTTGCGACTTCCCCCCGTCGCACCCCACCCCCACACCGCTTCCCAAACAAAGGAATCAGGAAATGAGCTCGATCCCCCCCTCGCTGGACGACCGTGACGGCAAGATCTGGATGGACGGCGAACTCGTGGACTGGCGCGACGCCAAGATCCACGTGCTGAGCCACACGCTGCACTACGGTTGCGGCGCCTTCGAGGGCGTGCGCGCCTACAAGACGGCGGACGGCGGCACGTCGATCTTCCGCCTGGCAGAGCACACCGAGCGCCTGTTCAACAGCGCCAAGATCCTGCGCATGAAGATCCCGTTCACGCCCGAACAGCTCAACGAGGCCCAGAAACAGGTGGTGCGCGAGAACAAGCTCGAAAGCTGCTACCTGCGTCCGCTGATCTGGATCGGCTCCGAAAAGCTCGGCGTGAGCCCCAAGGGCAACAAGATCCACGCCATGGTCGCGGCCTGGTCCTGGGGCGCCTACCTGGGCGAAGAGGGCATGAAGCGCGGCATCCGCGTGAAAACCTCGAGCTACACCCGCCACCACGTCAACATCACGATGACGCAGGCCAAGACGGTGAGCAACTACACCAACTCGATCCTGGCCAACATGGAAGCGCTGGACGACGGCTACGACGAGGCGCTGCTGCTCGACGCGAGCGGCTTCGTGTCGGAAGGCGCGGGCGAGAACATCTTCGTGGTCAAGGGCGGCGTGGTGTACACGCCCGACCTTTCGGCCGGCGCGCTCAACGGCATCACGCGCAACACCATCCTGCACGTGTGCAAGGACCTGGGCCTGGAACTGGTGCAAAAGCGCATCACGCGCGACGAGGTCTACATCGCCGACGAGGCCTTCTTCACCGGCACCGCTGCTGAAGTGACGCCTATCCGCGAACTCGACCGCGTCGAGATCGGCAACCGCGGCGACGGCGGTGCCCGTGGCCCGATCACCGAGAAAATCCAGTCTGCCTTCTTCGACATCGTGAACGGCAAGAACCCCAAGTACGCCCACTGGCTCACGAAAGTCTGAGAGAACCCATGTCCACCAATGCAGTCGTCGAACTCCTGGCTAAGGAGCTCAACCATCAGGGCGGCGTGTTCTGCCCCAGCCCCAAGGCCGACATGAAGCTCTGGAGCAGCCACCCGAAGGTGTACCTCGACGTGGCGCGCACCGGCGAGGCCAAGTGCCCGTATTGCGGCACGGTGTACCGGCTGAAGGCCGGCGAGACGGTGTCGGCGCGGCACTGAGCCGAGCAGCCGCAACCGCCCCTTTACTGCAGTTCAGGCAGCAGCCTGGGGGGCGGTTTCTTTCTTGCGCCAACGCGACGGCAGCAGGTCGCGCCACGGATCCGGGTCTTGCTTCTCCTGCGCCAGCCGCAGGTAGACCATCGCGATGAACAGCAGTGCCAGGCCGATCTGCGCGTCGCGCATGGCCGAATTCACGCTCGACGCGATCAGCGCGATCAACGTAGCTGCCAGCGCATAACGGCCCGCCATGTCGGGCCGTTTCCACGCCTGCCAGACGGCGGCGACCATGATGACCAGCAGGCTCAGCAAGGCCGGCAGCCCGCCCTGCGCGCCGACCCACAGGAAGTCGTTGTGCGGCATGTTCGAGTCGGCGAACAGCGCCGGGCCGCGCTTGTGCCACTGCTCGGTCCAGCCGCCGATGCCCCAGCCGGTGAGCGGCCGGTCGGCGATCATGAGACCCGTGTCCTTGTACATGTAGTAGCGGATCACCCAGCTGCCCTTGAAGATGGCGCCGGCCTGCGCCTCTTCGATTTCCTGCACGCCGGTCTCGACCTTGTGCTGGAGCTGCGGCAACTGGTACAGCCCGGCACCCAGCACCACGGCCCCCAGCACCAGTGCGCTCACCAGCATCTTCAGATGGTTGCGCCACTGGTGGATGCACACCACCGGAATCACCAGCAGCAACGCGAGCACCGAGGTACGCGAAGTCAGCGGCAGCGCCACCACCACGCCCAGCCCGAGCAGCAGCACGAAGGCCGGAATGGCACGCAGCGGCTTGTGCGCGGCGATCTGCGCAATGCCCCACACGGCGGCGGTGGAGGCCACCACGCTGAACAGCAGGGCGTTGCTGATCGACTTGTTGCCCACCTCCATGACCACCGCGCGCAGCGGCGACCAGACCGGAAAGCCGACGGCGTAGTAGGCCACGATCAGCAGGATATTCAGCGCCGCGACCAGCAGGAAGCCGCGCAGCGCCCATATCGCTTCTTCGCGCGTGAGTGCCATCGCCATCAATATCGTGAGGCCGATGCGCACCCCGTGGAACAGGTTGGAGCCGGTTTCGGGGTAGTGCCGCCCGAAGGCCAGCACGAGGAAGGTCCAGGCCAGGTAGGCCACCACCGGCCACCACAGCGGGTTGGCGCGCAGCCGCGCGTAGCGCTCGCGCAAGCCGCCGGCCACCAGCATGGTGAGCAGCAGCAAGATGGCCGAAAGGTAGGTGACGCCGACCGGCATGAACACCACCAGCCCCCAGAACATGGCCGCGGGCCGAACGATGTGCGATCTCTGCATAGGGGCGGGATTTTAGGTTGGCATCTGGGAGCCAACCTGACCACGGCCCCGTGCGGGCGAGGGTGGTGCGGTCAGTGCCCGCGCGCTACGGCCGGCAACCGGATCACGAAGCTGGCGCCGCCGCCCGGGCGGTCTTCGCAGCGCACTGTGCCGCCGTGCCGTTCGGCGATCGACTTCACCAGCGCCAGCCCCAGGCCCACGCCGCCGTTGCGCTCGCTGGCGCCCGGCAGGCGGTAGAAGGGCTCGAAGATGCGTTCGCGCAGGGCCGTGGGCACGCCGGGGCCGCGGTCGTTGACGCGCACGGTGGCATAGCCGTTGGCGCTGCCCAGCTCCACCGCGATTTCGCCGGCGCCGTATCGGCGGGCGTTTTCCAGCAGGTTGCGGATCGCGCGGCGCAGCAGGCGCGACACGCCCGGCACGGTGAGCGTGGCGTTGTCGGTGCCTTCGGCCAGGTCGAGCTCGGCATTTACCTGCGAGCACTCTTCGGCCGCCAGGCCGGTCAGGTCCACGGCCTCGATGGTGCCCATGTCTGCCTCGCTGGCGTCGAGCCGGCTGGCCAGCAGGATTTCGTCGATGAGCTGGTCGAGCTCGCCGATGTTGCGCGAAATTTCCTCGCGAGCGGCCGGGCTCGGGCGCTCGCCCATCAGCTCCAGGCCCATGCGGATGCGTGTGAGCGGCGAACGCAGCTCGTGCGAGGCGTTGGCCAGCAGCGATTTGTGCGAACGCACCAGTTGCTCGATGCGTTCTGCCGACGCGTTGAATCGTTTTGAAAGATCAGCCACTTCGTCCTGCCCTTCTTCGGTCACCCGCACCGAGAGATCGCCCTCGCCCCATCGCTGCACGCCGCGCTGCAGCGATTCCAGCCGCTGCGTGATGCGCCGCACGATCGGGTACACGCCCAATGCCACCGCCACGCCCACCAACGCGATCATCCAGCCCAGCCCGAAGGGCGTGCGCCACGGCGCGAAGCCGCCGGAGCCGGTGGGTCGCTCGCGTGGCGCCACGCGCAGCGTGATGGCCTTGCCGTCGCTAAGCGTCACGTCGAACTCCAGGCCCTGGCCCGGTACGCGCAGGGCGGTGCCCGCGCCGATCGGCTTGTCCTGTGCGTCCAGCACGACCACGTTGCGCGGCACCGGCGCCAGGCGCTCGCGCTCGGCCTCCGCCGCTTCGCGCACGATCCAGTTGGCCATCAGCGTGAGGATGACGACACCGCCCACCACCGCGAGCCAGATGCGGACGTAGAGGTGGCGTGAGTAGAGGCTGCGCAGCATCGGCAGCCGCTCAGTCTTGCTGTTTCGCGAACACGTAGCCCACGCCGCGCACCGTGAGGATGCGCTTGGGGTTCTTCGCGTCGACTTCTATGGCCGCGCGGATGCGGCCCATGTGCACGTCGATGGAACGGTCGAAGGCTTCGAGTTCGCGGCCGCGCACGGCCTCCATGATCTGGTCGCGCGTGAGCACGCGGCCCGCGCGCTCGGCCATCGCCACCAGCAGGTCGAACTGGTAGGAGGTCAGGTCGGCCAGCGCTCCGGCCACAGACACGGTGCGTGCATTGCGGTCGATTTCCAGCGTGCCGAAGCGCATCACCGTGGAGGCTTCTGCCTCGGTGGCGTTCTCGCTGCGGCGGCGCAGCACGGCGCGGATGCGCGCCAGCAGCTCGCGCGGCTCGAAGGGCTTGGGCAGGTAGTCGTCGGCGCCGATTTCGAGGCCGATGATGCGGTCCATCGGGTCGCCCTTGGCCGTCAGCATCAGCACCGACACCTTCGACAGCGGGCCGGGCAGCGCGCGGATGCGGCGGCAGACTTCGAGCCCGTCGGTGTCGGGCAGCATCAGGTCGAGGATCACCAGGTCGGGCGCGTGCTGCTGCAGCTGCTCGAGCCCGGCGGCGCCGTCGCCGGCATGGTTGAACGCGAAGCCCGACTGCGTCAGGTATTCGCCCACCATCTGCGCCAGGCGGGCGTCGTCTTCGATCATCAGGAGTTGGGGGGTGCTCATGCGCTTCATGGTCGTCCACAGGGAGCAAGCAGGCTTGAACGCTCCGTAAAGTTGGGTAAACCTCGAATATCCCTGTCAACCGGCGATGCTGCGAAAAGCATAGCGCCGGGGGCAGGGGGCACGGTACTCAGCCCCGGCTGTGCGGCCTCAGCTGCAGCCGCAGCGACAGCGTGGGAGACAGCGGCAGGTCGATGGGGGCCGAACCGTTGCCATTGTCGATGTGCGCCAGCGATTCGAACAGCGGCAACGCCTGCGCCATGGGGTTGATTTCGGCGAGTGACTTCGCGGCCTCCGAGCGCGGCGGAGTGGCGTTGTCGTTGGGCTCGCTGCCGGCCAGCGACCATTCCAGTGCCGCCACGGTCCGTTCGGTCGGTTCGCTGGCGATCACCAGCGCCAGCGCCAGCAGGCCGCGGCTGTCGGTGACGGAGGTCAGCGCACCCACCGTGGGCGCGTCGTAGCCCACCAGCAGCACCGGCTCCTGGTCGCAGGCGCATTGCACCGCAGCTTCGAGCAGGCCCGAGGCAAAGCTGTGCTCGTAGGCAGACACGGCGTTGCTGGCCGCCATGCAGCCGGTGCCGATGGTCCAGTAGCCCACGGCCGCGTTGTGCACCGAGTTGTGGAACTTGGTGGGCGACAGCATCTTCGGGTCGCCTGCGAGCGTGCTGCACATGTAGTCGTTGATCGACAGGTCGCCGTGCGCCGAGGTGAACACGCAGGGCACGTCGGCAGCGTTGCGGCCCGAGCCGGCCAGGGCGGCGGCCGCCACTTCGAGCGCCAGCGCCACGGTATCGGGCGCGCGGCGGCGCTCGGCCGGGGCCAGCACCTGTGGCGACGGGCGCTTGGCGGGCGGGTCGGCCAGCGTGCCTTCGCCGCGGAAAGCGGCGCGCGCGGCCTCCCAGCCGGGCAGCGTGGGCGTCCAGAAGGCGGGGCCTTCGATGTAGAGGGTCGGGGGCGTGGGGGCTTGGTTCATGTCGCTCATGCCGCCTTGCCGAACACCAGCGAACAGTTGTTGCCGCCGAAGCCGAATGAATTGGTCAGCGCATAGCGCACCTCGCCGCGCGCCGGTTCGAGCCTGATCTGCGGGCCGAAGCCTTCGTCCAGCGTGTGGGTGTTGACGGTGCCCGGCATCACGCCGCGCTCGATGGCCAGCAGGCTGATGACGGCCTCGACGATGCCCGCCGCGCCCAGCGTGTGACCCATGAAGCCTTTGGTCGAGCTGGCGTGCGTGCGCGCCGGGAAGCGGCGCGCCACCAGCGCGCCCTCGACCTCGTCGTTCTTCTGGCTCGCGGTGCCGTGCATGTTGATGTAGTCGATGGCCTCGGGGGCGAGGCCGGCGCGCGCCAGAGCCTCGTCGAGCGCGCGTTCGGCGCCCAGGCCCTCGGGGTGCGGCGTCGACATGTGGTGCGCGTCGCTGGCCTCGCCGTAGCCCAGCAGGTGCAGCGGCGCGGCGTCGGCGCCGGTCTGCACGCGCTCGACCAGCGCGAAGCCCGCGGCCTCGCCGAGGCTGATGCCCTTGCGGGTGGCGTCGAAGGGCCGGCACGGCTCGCTCGACACCAGTTCGAGCGAGTTGAAGCCGAACAGCACGCTGCCGCAGAGCGTGTCGGCCCCACCGACCACGGCCGCGTCGGCCAGGCCCAGTCGGATCAGCCGCTCGGCCGAGGCGAACACCTTGGCGCTCGACGAGCAGGCTGTGGAAATGGTCTCGCTCGGGCCGCTGATGCCCAGCACCTGCTGCGTGAACATGGCCAGCGAGTGCGGCGTGTGCACTGCGGCGCGGCGCTGGTTGGGTGGGAACATGCCCTGTTCGTCGAGCTGGGTGTAGGCCAGCTCGGTCTCGCCGATGCTGGCGGTCGAGGTGCCCAGGATCAGCGCGATGCGTGAGGCCCCGTACTTCTCGCGCGCAGCGGCCACGGCCTCGATGAAGCCGTCGGCATGCAGGCCCAGCCAGGCGAGCCGGTTGTTGCGGCAGTCCCAATGGGCGAGCGATTCGGGCAGGCGGATCTCCTCGAGCCCGTCGACGCGGCCGATCCAGGTGGGCAGAGGGGCGTCGCCGAAGTCATTGGCGCGCAGTCCGCTGCGCGACTGCGCGAGCGCGGCGGCCAGCACGTCCTTGCCGACACCCACGGCGGAGGTCGCCGTGTAGGCGCTGATTTGGAGAGGAGAAATTCGGGACGGCACGATCTTGTAGGGGCTTGCTGGCAGGCTCGCGGACGATGGGCGCGCAGGAAGAGGGCGCGAGGGGGAAAGGAGAATGAAAGAAACGAATGTATACCGGCACAGCCTACCAGTTGCGCGGCGCGCGCAGCGTCGGCTGTTTCCTATAGGGCCCAGGCCCTATTGACGGTCGGCGGGCCTTGTGATGGCCGTCATCCGCGAGGCCAGCGCCACCAGCACCAGCACCGGCACGCCCAAGAGCGCGGTGGCGACGAAGAAGGTGCTGTAGCCGTAGGCGTCGACGAAGACGCCCGAATACCCGGCGATGAACTTCGGCAGCAGCAGCATCAGCGAGCTGAACAGGGCGTACTGCGTGGCCGAATAACTGATGTTCGTGAGGCTCGACAGGTAGGCGATGAAGGCCGCCGAGGCGATGCCGCCGGCCAGGTTGTCGGCCGAGACCACGGCGATCAGCGCCGTCAGGTCGTGCCCGCGCGAGGCCAGCCAGGCAAACAGCAGGTTGCTGGCCGCGCTCAGCACCGCGCCGAGCATCAGCACCCGCATCACGCCCAAACGCATCGACAGCACGCCGCCGACGAAGGCACCCACCAGCGTCATGATCACGCCGTAGATCTTGCTGACCGAGGCCACCTCGTCCTTGGTGAAGCCCATGTCCACGTAGAAGGGGTTGGCCATGATGCCCATCACCACGTCGCTGATGCGGTAGATGGCGATCAGCGAAAGGATCAGCACCGCCTGCCATTTGTAGCGGCGGATGAAGTCGGCGAAGGGCTCTACCAGCACGCTCTGCAGCCATTCGGCGGCATTCTTCGCCTTGGGCAGCACGCGCGGCACTGGTTCGGGCGACAGCAGCACCGTGATCACGCCCACCGCCATCGAGGCTGCCATCACCAGGTAAGCCGTCTTCCACGCCCCGTTCTGGTAGGCCGCCGCGCCCGTGACCGCGGCCGCCGGTGCCACCTCGGCCCAGGCCGCGACCCACAGCACGCCCGCGCCAGCCCAGATCATCGCGAGCCGGTAGCCGGTCTGGTAGGCGGCCGCCAGCGCGGCCTGCTTGCGCGTTTCGGCCGATTCGATGCGGAAGGCGTCGAGGGCGATGTCTTGGGTGGCCGAGCCGAAGGCCACCAGCAGAGCGCACCAGATCAGCGGCGTGAGGCCCAGCCGGGGGTCGTTCAACGCCATGCCGATCAGCCCGGCGATCACCACGCACTGCGCCAGCAGCAGCCAGCCGCGCCGGCGCCCGAGCAGCGTGGTCAGCGGCGGCAGCGGCAGCCGGTCGACCAGCGGCGCCCAGACCCACTTGAAGCCGTAGGCCAGGCCGACCCAGCTCAGGTAGCCGATGGTGGTGCGGTCGATGCCCGCTTCGCGCAGTCGGAAACTCAGCGTGCCGAGCACCAGCAGCAGTGGGAGCCCGGCGGAGAAACCCAGCGCCAGCATGCGCAGGGTGGCGGGTTCCAGGTAGACCTTCAGCGCGTCGCGCCAGGGCGGTGAGGGGGTGGTGGGGGTTTCTGCGGGCGAGGCGGACATGAACCCCGGATTGTCCATGAGTGGCGGGGGACATCGGCCAGGGCCTTTGTCTTCATTTGTTCCTATGATCCGCCTCCTATGTGCACACGCTGCGATCGCCCTGTTTCCGCCATTTCTGCCGCTTCTGGGTGGAATCCCCGGCGGGCTTTTCTTCTGGCCGCCGCCGGCGCGGCCCTCGGTGCGCCGGCGCTGGCGCAGGTCGATGTCGGCAACGCCTCGGTGGCGCGCAACCTCGTACCGGCCGACAGGATCGAGGCTGCCGGCGTGCAGCAATACGGCCAGTTGCTCGAACAGGCGCGCGCCAAGAATGCGCTCGCGGGCGACAGCAACCCGCAACTGCAGCGCCTGCGCGCCATCGCCAAGCGCCTCATTCCTTTCGCCACGCCGTGGAACTCGCGCGCCCGCGACTGGAAATGGGAGGTCAACCTGATCGGCAGCAAGCAGATCAACGCCTTCTGCATGCCCGGCGGCAAGATCGCCTTCTTCACCGGCATCCTCGAACAGCTCAAGCTCACCGACGACGAGGTCGCGATGGTCATGGGCCACGAAATGGCCCACGCGCTGCGCGAGCATGCGCGCGCCCGCATGGCCAAGAGCGCGGGCACGGGCGCGGCGCTCTCCATCGGTGCGCAACTGCTCGGCTGGGGCCAGGTGGGCGACCTGGCGGCGCGCGCCGGCACGCAACTCCTCACGCTCAAGTTCAGCCGCAGCGACGAGACCGAGGCCGATCTCGTGGGGCTCGAACTCGCGGCGCGCGCGGGCTATGACCCGAAGGCTTCGGTGTCGCTGTGGAAGAAGATGGCCGCGGCGTCGAAGAACCAGGGCAGCCTGAACTTTCTCTCGACGCACCCGAGTGGGCCGGATCGCATCACGAAGCTTGAAGCGAACCTGCCGAAGGTCGAGCAGCTCTACCGCGACGCGAAGAAGAGCTGACCTGCATGACGCTCTTTCCCCTTGGGGAGAGGGCGGCGGCCTCTAGATAAGAGCCGCGCCTCATCGTCTGCACCTGCCCTCACCCCAACCCTCTCCCCGAGGGGGAGGGGGCCAATCCCCGACACGTTTCAGATCCGCGCCACACAGCGTTTCCGCTGGCACGCCGCTTGCATCTCAACTTGTACACATGTTTGGATGCCTAATGATGGTGCATGAAGAAAACGGAGAAAGCGGATCGCCCGCCGCTGCCTGGATCGCGAAATTCGCGGCCCCCGTGGCGGACGCAGCGGCTGGCAAGGCCCTGGGCTTTGCCCTGCCGCTCGCCGGACTGAGCTTCGCGGTCAAGGACAACATCGACGTCGCCGGCGTGCCCACCACGGCCGCCTGCCCGGCCTTCGACCGCCTCCCCACGGTCCACGCAGCCGTGGTGCAGCGCCTGCTCGAAGCCGGTGCATCCCTGGCTGGCAAGACCAACCTCGACCAGTTCGCCTGCGGCCTGAACGGCACGCGTTCGCCGTACGGCGAAGTGCCAAACGCCTTCGACGCGCGATACGTTTCGGGCGGCTCCAGCTCTGGCTCGGCCTACGTGGTGGCAGCCGGCGAGGTCGACTTCGCGCTGGGCACCGACACCGCCGGCTCGGGCCGCGTGCCTGCCGGGCTCAACAACATCGTCGGACTCAAGCCTTCGCGCGGCCTGCTGAGCACCTTCGGCGTGGTGCCCGCCGCGCAGAGCGCCGACTGCGTCTCGATCTTCGCGCGCACCGTCGCCACCGCGGTCGACGTGCTGCTCGCCGCAGTCGGCCACGACGCGCGCGACCCGTACTCGCGCGACCTGACCCTGAGCCGCAAGCCGCTGCCTGCGCACTTTCGCTTCGGCGTACCTGACAAGCTGAGCTTCTCCGGCGACACCGCCGCCGAACGGGCGTTCAACGACGCGACCGCGCGCCTGCTGGCCATGGGTGGCTCGCCAGTCACCATTTCCTACGCCCCGCTCGCCGAGGCAGCCGCGCTGCTCTATGAAAGCGCACTGGTCGCCGAACGCTACGCCGCGGTGCGCGAGTTCTTCGATGCGCACGGCGACGACGTGATCGAGCCCGTGCGCGGCATCCTTGCGAGTGGCCGCAACTACAGCGCCGCCGACGTGTTCGAGGCCCAGACGCGGTTGCGCGCCATTGCGCAGCAGGTCGAGCCGATGTGGCGCGACATCGACGTGCTGCTCGTGCCCACTGCGCCCACGCACTACACCCGCGAGCAGATGCGCGCCGACCCGGTGGTGCTCAACCGCAACCTCGGCGCGTACACCAACTTCGTCAACCTGCTCGACTACGCCGCGCTCTCCGTGCCCAGCAGCCTGCGCGCGGACGGCCTGCCCTTCGGCATCACGCTGATCGGCCCCTGCGGCAGCGACCTCGCGCTGGCCGACCTGGGCCAGCGCTACCACCACGCCACCGGGCTCGCGCAAGGCGCGACCGGCGTGCCGTTGCCCGAGCCGCGTGCCATTCCTGGCCTCGCCGCGCCGGACGCCGGCACGCTGCCCATCGCCGTGGTCGGCGCGCATCTCTCGGGCATGCCGCTCAACAGCCAGCTCACCGAGCGTGGGGCGACGCTGCTGCGCGCCACCACCACTTCGTCCTCCTACCGCCTGCATGCGCTGCCGGGCACCGTGCCGCCCAAGCCCGGCCTGCAGCGTGTGGTCGAAGGCAATGAAGGCGCTGCCATCGCGCTCGAAGTGTGGGCTGTGCCCCTGGCGCAGGTCGGGAGCTTTCTCGCCCTCATTCCGCCGCCCCTGGGCCTCGGCAGCGTCGAGCTGGCTGACGGCAGCTGGGTGAAAGGCTTCATCTGCGAGGGCCACGCGCTGGCCGGTGCGCAGGACGTGACCCTCCATGGCGGTTGGCGCGCATACGTCGCGAGCCGCGCCACCCCGAGTTCCAACTGACCAGGAGTTCCGATGAGCACCCAAGACAAACCTCCCGCATCGCGTCGCCGACAGCTGCTGCAGGCCGGCGCCGCGGGCCTGGCCGTGCTGGCCGCGCCCGCCATCGTGCGTGCGCAGGGCGCCGCCAAGCTGCGCATCGGCTTCTGGCCCGTGGCCGCCGGCCTGCCGTTCTTCGCGGCGGTCGACAAGGGCTACTTCAAGGAAGCCGGCCTCGACGTCGAGCCGCTCAAGTTCGCCGGCGCGCAGCAGGTGATGGAAGGCATGCTCGCGGGCCGCTGCGACGGCAGCGCCAACGGCACCGGCTCGGCCAACCTCGCCATCGGCGAGATCGCGCAGCCGGGCCTCTTCAAGATCTTCTGCACCAACCCGAGCAACGCCAAATACGTGCTCGACGAATTCATCGTCGCCAAGGACAGCTCCATCAAGACCACGGCCGAACTGGCCGGCAAGAAGGTCGCCTCGGGCCCCGGCATCCAGAACGTCACGCTGTGCAAGACCATGCTGGAGCGCGCGGGCGCCAAGGGCGCGACCGTGAGCGAATTGCCCATCGGCCAGCACGTGGCCGCACTGGTCGCGGGCCAGGTCGACGCCTGCTACACGCTGGAGCCCACCGGCACCGTCGGCCGCATGAACGGCACCACGCGCGTCATCGAGGCCGGCGTGGTCGCCAAGTACATCCTCGGCGACCCGATGGCGCCCTGGCACGGCGGGGCAGCCAGCCTTACCACCGAGTTCATCAAGAAGAACCCCGAGGTTGCGAAGAAGTACATCGCCGCCTACGCGCGCGGCGTGGAGCTGGTGCGCACCAAGCCCGACGAGGCACGCCAGTTCATGAAGGGCTACACCGCCATCGAAGGCAAGCTCACGGCGGAAGTGCCGCTCGCGTCGTACATGCTCTACAACGAGTTCAAGCCCAGCGACGTCGCGTACTTCCAGAAGTTCTACGACCTGTTCACCGACAAAGGCATCTTCGAGAAGAAGGTCGTGGTGGACACGCTCCTCTACAAGGCCTGACGACCATGGCCGACGCAAGCTCGACCACGGCCGCGCCGTGGACCCCGCCGGCCAGCACGGCCACTGCCGCGCCCAAGCCGCCGCTGCGCGACCGCATGCTGCCCTTCATAGGCCCGGTGGTGCTGTTCATCGTGTGGGACCTGGTGGTGCGGCTCGGCTTCATCAAGCCGATATTGCTGCCCACGCCCGCCGACACCATCGCCGCGCTCATCACCGGCCTGGCCGGCGGCCCGCTGCTCACCGACTTCGTCATGACCGTGTGGCGCACCGTGCAGGCCTTCGTCATCGCGGCGGCCATCGGCGTGCCGCTGGGCGTGCTGCTCGGCAGCAACGAGAAGGCGTACCGCAGCGTGGAGTTCCTGATCGACTTCTTCCGCTCCACGCCGTCGTCCGCGCTCATTCCGCTGTTCCTGCTGATCTTCGGCGTGAGCGACGTCAACAAGGTGGCCATCGCGGCCTTCGGCGCGCTGCTCATCGTGGTGTTCAACAGCGCCTACGGCGTCATCAACGCACGCAAGCAGCGCGTGATGGCGGCGCGCGTCATGGGCGCCTCGCGCTGGCAGGTCTTCAAGGACGTGCTGATCTGGGAAAGCCTGCAGCCAAGCTTCGTCGGCCTGCGCTCCGCGGTGTCGATGGCGCTGGTGATCGTCATCGTGGCCGAGATGTTCATCGGCTCCGACACGGGGCTCGGTCACCGCATCATCGATGCGCAGCAGGTGCTCAACGTGAAGAGCATGTACGCGGCGATTCTTGCGGCGGGTGCGCTGGGCTATGCGCTGAACATCCTCTTCCTCATCGCCGAACGCCGCATCGTGCACTGGAGCGGAAGATGAAAGTCACGCAAGACATCGTCCTCAACGGCCCGGTGTATGCCGACGTGCCCAGGCCGGCCTTCAAGCCCGGCCCGGCAGGCACGCACATCACCATCCGCGGCCTCACCAAGTATTTCGCGGGCTGGCCGCTGTACGAGAACTTCGACCTCGACATTCCCAAGCACGCCATCGTCTCGGTGTTCGGGCCGAACGGCTGCGGCAAGTCCACGCTCATCAACATGATCGCGGGGCTCATTCCCATCGATTCGGGCGAGATCCTGTTCGACGGCAAGCAGCGCAAGGACACCAAGATCGGCTACGTGTTCCAGAACTATCGCGAGGCGATGTTCCCGTGGATGCGCACCATCGACAACATCGCCTATCCGCTGAAGCTCGAAGGGCGCAGCAAGGCCGAGGTCGACCGGCGCATGGAAGAACTGGTGGCGTCCTTCGACGTGAAGTTCGACCTGAAGCGCTTTCCGTACGAACTCTCGGGCGGCCAGCAGCAGACCGCGTCGATCATGCGTGCGCTCGCGCCCAACCCCGAGGTGCTGTTTCTCGACGAGCCCTTCTCGGCGCTCGACTTCGAGATGACCCTCTTCATCCGCGAGAAGCTGCAGGAGGTGTTCATGCAGACCGGCACCACCATGCTGCTGGTGTCGCACGACCTCGAAGAGGCGGTGTACCTCGCCGACGAAGTGCTGCTGCTGACCAAGCGGCCCACCAAGGTTGCAGAGATCCTGCGCTATGGCGACGCACGCCCGCGCACCGTCGAGACGCTGAGCACCGAGAGCTTCGTCGCCATGAAGAAGCTCAGCCTCGACATCTTCCAGCGGGAGGTTCGCCGGTGACTCCTGAGATCAACATCCCCGATGTGCTCGCTGAAGTGAGCGCAGTGTTCGCGCGCTACGAGGCGGCGCTGGTCGGCAACGACCGCGCGGTGCTCGACGAGCTCTTCTGGAACAGCCCGCACACGCTGCGCTACGGCTTCTCCGAGAACCACTACGGCCACGCCGACATCAGCGCATTCCGCGCATCGCTGCCCCAGCAGAGCCCGCCGCGCGAACTGCTGCGCACCGTCATCACCACCTACGGCCGCGACTTCGCGACCGCCAACGTCGAGTTCCGCCGCGAAGGCAGCCGCCAAACCGGCCGCCAGAGCCAGACCTGGTTGCGCACGGCCGATGGCTGGCGCGTAGTCGCCGCCCACGTGAGCCTGCTCGGCTGACCCGCGGGCACATTCTTTGCACCCACCTCAAATCCAAGACCGGAGTACGTCATGACCAGCCAATTCAATCGCCGCGATTCCCTCAAGACCCTGGCCGCACTTGGCGCGGCAGGCAGCCTCGGAAGCTGGAGCGCCCTTGCCAGCGCGCAGGCCAAGCCCAAGCCGCTCACCGTGGGCGTGATCTACGTCGGCGCACGCGACGACTACGGCTACAACCAGGCGCACGCCATGGCTGCCGCCGAGATCAAGAAGCTGCCCGGCATCAAGGTGGTGGAGGAAGAGAACGTACCCGAGACCGCCGCCGTGCAGAAGACCATGGCCGGCATGATTTCGCAGGACGGCGCCAAGCTGCTGTTTCCCACTTCGTTCGGCTACTTCGATCCGCACATCCTCGCGGTCGCGCCCAAGAACCCCGACGTGCGCTTCTCGCACTGCGGCGGCCTCTGGACCGAAGGCAAGCACCCCAAGAACGTCGGCAGCTTCTTCGGCTACATCGACGAGTGCCAGTTCCTGAACGGCGTGATTGCCGCGCACATGACGAAGAGCAACAAAATCGCCTTCGTCGCCGCCAAGCCCATTCCGCAGGTGCTGCGCAACATCAACGCCTTCACGCTCGGCGCGCGCTCGGTCAAGCCGAACATCACCTGCAGCGTGATCTTCACGGGCGACTGGTCGATGGCAGTGAAAGAAGCCGAAGCCACCAACAGCCTGGCCGACCAGGGCTGCGACGTGTTCACCATGCACGTCGACGGCCCCAAGGTGGTGGTCGAGACGGCAGCCAAGCGCGGCAAGATGGTCTGCGGCTACCACGCGAGCCAGGCCAAGCTGGCACCCAATGCATACCTCACCGGCGCCGAGTGGAACTGGCTCACTGCCTACAAGACCGCCATCGAAGCCGCGCAAACCGGCAAGCCGCATCCCAACTTCCTGCGCGGCGGTTTGAAGGAGGGCTACGTGAAGATGTCCGCCTACGGTCCCATGGTGCCGGACGCCGCGAAGAAGCAGGCCGACGACATCAAGGCGAAGATGATCGCGGGCACTTTCGACATCTTCAAGGACGGCATCAAGGACAACAAGGGTGCGGTCGTGGTGCCGGCCGGCAAGGTGCTCAAGCAGACCGACCTGGAGCTCGAGAAGATGAACTACCTCGTCGAAGGCGTCGTCGGCCAGGTCTGAGCCGCGCGGCAACAAGCATCGCCATGCGCCACGCGCTCAAGGAATTCGCACTGCCGGTGTTCGCCATCGCGGCGGCACTGCTGGTGTTCGGCCTGCTGGTGGCCTTCGCGGGCGTCGATCCGGTGGAGGTCTGGGCCACGTTGTTCAAGGGCGCGTTCGGCGACTGGTTCTCGTGGCAGAACACGCTGCAGCGCGCTGCGCCGCTGATGCTCACCGCGCTGTGCGTGGCGCTGCCCGCGCGCGCGGGGCTCGTCATCATCGGTGGCGAGGGCGCACTGGTGTTGGGTGGGCTGGCCTGCGCGGCGCTGGCGCATGCGGTGCCGCTGCCCGGCAATGTCATCGGCACGGTGATCGTGTGCATCGCAGGCGCCATCGCCGGTGCGGTGTGGATCGTTCTCGCGGGCTGGCTGCGGCAGTTTCGCGGCATCAACGAAACCATCAGCAGCCTGCTGCTGGCCTACATCGCCATCGGCATCTTCAAGCATCTGGTCGAAGGGCCGCTGCGCGACCCGGCGAGCCTGAACAAGCCCTCGACCTATGCATTGAACGACGGGATGCTGATAGGCGGCATCGGTGGTTCCGACGTGCACTGGGGCCTGGTGATCGGCGTCGTGGCCTGCCTGGGGCTCGGCTGGTGGCTGCGCGCCACGGCTTCGGGCTTCTCGGTGCGCGTGGTGGGTGGCAATCCGCGCACCGCGCAGCTTGTGGGGCTGCCGGCCACGCGGCTCATTCTTTCGGCCTGCGGACTCGGCGGCGCGTGCGCGGGGCTGGCGGGTGCGGTCGAGGTGGCGGCAGTGCACACCAATGCCAATGCCTCGTTGATCGCGGGGTACGGCTACGCGGGCATCCTCGTGTCCTTCATCGCACGGCACAACCCGGTGGCCATCGTGCCGGTGGCGATCCTGTTCGGCGGCTTCGGCGCGGCGGGCAGCCTGCTGCAGCGGCGACTCGGCCTGCCCGATGCGTCGGTGCTGGTGCTGCAGGGTATCGCCTTTGTGCTGATCCTCGCGAGCGAGGGCCTGCGCACGGTCAACTGGAAGAAGTTCGGTGACCGCATGCTGCCCGAAGCCAGGAGCTACACATGACGGCCGACCAATGGATCGCGCTGGTTGCCGGCATCGTCGGCGGCGCGCTGCGCGTCGGTGCTCCATTCCTTTTCGTGAGCCTGGGCGAATGCCTCACCGAGAAATCGGGGCGCATCAACCTCGGGCTCGAAGGTGTGTTGGTGCTGTCGGCCATGGCGGCCTTCGGCGGTGCCTACCTCACCGACTCCGCATGGCTCGGCGTGCTGATCGGCGCGGTGGCCGGTGCGGCGCTCGCGCTGCTGCACGGCCTGCTGTGCTCGCTCGACCGCGTGAACGACGTGGCGACCGGCATCGCTCTGATGCTGCTCGGCACGGGGCTCGCGTTCTATCTGGGCAAGCCGCTCATTCAACCGCAGGCGCCGCAGATTCCCGCGATCCCGCTGGGCTTCTGGAGCGACAACACTGTCGTGCGCTCGGCGCTGCAGCTCAATGCGCTGGTGCCCATCGGCGTCGCGCTCGCAGTGCTGCTGTGGTGGGGCTTCGCGCGCACGCGTGCCGGGCTGCTGGTGCGCATGGCGGGTGACTCGGCGCAGGCCACGCGCGCGCTCGGCTACTCGGTCTCGGGCCTGCGCATCGCGGCCACCACGGCGGGCGGCTTCATCGCCGGGCTCGGCGGTGCGTCGCTCACGCTGTTCTACCCGGGCAGCTGGAACGAAGGCATCTCCAGCGGCCAGGGCCTGATTGCGGTGGCGCTCGTGATCTTCGCGCGCTGGAGCCCGCTGCGCTGCGTGGGTGCGGCGCTGCTCTTCGGCGGCGCGGGCGCCATCGGCCCGGCTCTGCAATCCATCGGCATCGGCTGGGGCTACCACCTCTTCAACACCGTGCCGTATGTGCTCACGCTGGTGATTCTGGTGTTCACCTGCAAGCCGGGTAGCGCGGCCGTCGGCAGCCCCGGCGAACTCTCGTCGACAAGGAGTTGAACGTCATGAGCGGTCTCGGAGGCCTCAACAAATCGGCGCATGGTGTCGTCGTCGGTCTGGTGCAGTTGCAGCTGCCGAGCGTGAAGACGCCGGCCGACCTCGCCGCGCAGGCGCAGCGCATCTGCGAGTTGGTGGGCAAGGCCCGCCGCAACCAGTCGACCATGGACCTCGTGGTGTTCCCGGAGTACGCGCTGCACGGACTCTCGATGGACACCAACCCCGAGATCATGTGCACGCTCGACGGCCCCGAGGTGACGGCCTTCAAACAGGCCTGCATCGAACACCGCATCTGGGGCTGCTTCTCCATCATGGAAGCCAACCCCGGCGGCAATCCCTACAACAGTGGCCTGATCATCGACGACCACGGCGAGATCAGGCTCTACTACCGCAAGCTGCACCCATGGGTTCCGGTCGAGCCGTGGGAGCCGGGCAACCTGGGCATTCCGGTGTGCGACGGACCCAACGGCAGCAAGCTGTCGCTCATCATCTGCCACGACGGCATGTTTCCCGAGATGGCGCGCGAGGCCGCATACAAGGGCGCGGACATCATCCTGCGTACGGCCGGCTACACCGCGCCCATCCGCCATGCGTGGAAGATCACCAACCAGGCCAACGCTTTCTGCAATCTCGCGTACACCGCGAGCGTGTGCCTGTGCGGCAGCGATGGCAGCTTCGACTCGATGGGCGAGGGCATGTTCTGCAACTTCGACGGCACGGTGCTGGTCGAGGGCGGCGGCCGCGTGGACGAGATCATCACAGCCGAGCTGCGCCCCGACCTCGTGCGCGAGGCCCGCACCGGCTGGGGCGTGGAGAACAACATCTACCAGCTCTATCACCGAGGGTATGTCGCGGTGAAGGGCGGCGCACAGGACTGCCCCTACACCTACATGCACGACATGGCCGCCGGCACCTACAGGCTGCCGTGGAGCGCCGAGGTGAAGGTGACCGACGGCACGAGTTGCGGCTTTGCGCCGCCGCAGCGCAACTACGCAGGATGACGACCATGACCACCACCATCGCCAACACCACCGAACGCCACGTGGCCGCCGAGCCCTATGCCTGGCCCTACAACGGCGCGCTGCGGCCCGACAACACCGCGCTCATCGTCATCGACATGCAGACCGACTTCTGCGGCAAGGGCGGGTACGTCGACGTGATGGGCTACGACCTGTCGCTGGTGCAGGCGCCGATCAAGCCGATCGCGCGTACGCTGGCGGTGCTGCGGCCGCTGGGCTATCACATCATCCACACGCGCGAAGGGCATCGGCCCGACCTCGGCGATCTGCCGGCCAACAAGCGATGGCGGTCGCGGCAGATCGGTGCGAATGGCGTGGGCATCGGCGACGACGGGCCGTGCGGGCGCATCCTGGTGCGCGGCGAGCCGGGCTGGGAAATCATTCCGGAACTGGCGCCGCTGCCGGGCGAGATCGTGATCGACAAGCCGGGCAAGGGGTCGTTCTACGCGACGGACCTCGAACTGATCCTGCGTACGCGTGGCATCGAGAACATCATCCTTGCGGGCATCACGACCGATGTTTGCGTGCACACCACGATGCGCGACGCGAACGACCGGGGGTTCGAGTGCCTGTTGTTGTCGGACTGCACGGCTGCGACGGACTACGGCAATCATCTTGCTGCGCTGAAGATGATCACCATGCAGGGCGGCGTGTTCGGGGCGCATGCCACCTCGCAGGCCTTGCTGGCGGTTGTATGAGGCTGCTTTGTTCGGGGTGCGATCACGCCGACGGGGTACCTTGCTCCGCGAATGTCCCCCGGCCTGCGGCCTCCTCCTTTATTTCGCTGCGCAAGGCACCCCATCGGCGTGATCGTTCAGAGCGGTCGTTGATCGGCCCTAACACGCACTCAAGGGATGGCAAACGAACATGAGCGCCACATCACCCCGCGCCATCGGCGGCCTCCCTGCAGGCACTGGTGCACTCGCGCTCGACACCTACGAGCTCACCAAACGCTTCGGCGCCTTCACCGCCATGGACCGCGTGACGATGCGCGTCGAGCCCGGCACGGTGCATGCGCTGCTTGGCGAGAACGGCGCGGGCAAGAGCACGCTGGTGAAGTGCGTAGCGGGCTTCCAGCGCGCGGAGGAGGGCAGCATCCTGATCGACGGGCGCGAGCAGGACATCGCCAACCCCATCGTGGCGCGCGCGCTGGGCATCGGTATGGTCTACCAGCATTTCACGCTGGCGCCCGGCATGACGGTGGCGGAGAACCTGTTGCTCGCAGGCGGCAAGACGCCGGCGCTGATCGACTGGAAGACGAAGCGCGCGGAGCTGAAAGACTTTCTTGCGACCACGCCGTTCAGCCTCGACCTGGACGTGCGCCCTTCTGAGCTCGCGGCCGGCGAGAAGCAGAAGCTCGAACTGCTCAAGCAGCTGTACCTGAAGCCGCGCCTGCTGATCCTGGATGAGCCCACCTCGGTGCTTACGCCACAGGAGGCCGACGAGGTGCTGGGTCATGTGCGCGATTTCGCGCGCAGCGGGCTGTGCACGGTGCTCATCATCACGCACAAGTTTCGCGAGGTGATGGCGTATGCCGACAGCGTGACGGTGCTGCGGCGAGGCAAGGCGGTGCATCACTGCCGCGTGGTTGACACCAGTCCGGCGCAACTGGCGCAGGCCATGATGGGCGGCGAGCAGGCAACGACATCGACGCCTGTCGCCAGGAAGCCCGTGCCAGCCAATGCGCCGGTTGCATTGAAGGTCGAAAGACTCAAGGCGCAAGGCGATCGCGGCACGCTGGCTCTGCACGACCTGAGCCTGTCCGTGCGCGCAGGAGAAATCCTCGGCGTGGCCGGTGTCTCTGGCAACGGGCAGCGCGAACTTGTAGAGGCGCTCGTCGGTCAGCGTCCGCGCCTTGCGGGCAAGGTCACGGTAATGGGGCAGCCCTATGGTGCGCACCGCGCCGAGAACCGCAAGCTCAAGGTCCGCAGCCTTCCCGAAGAGCCGCTGCGCAACGCCTGTGTCGGCGACCTCAGCGTCGCGGAAAACATGGCGCTGCGAGACTTTGATCAACCGCCTTTGTCGCGTGGCGGTGTGCTGAGCTTTCCGTATTGGCGCAGCAGGGCGCGCGAATGGATCGCGGAGTACGGCGTGAAGACGCAGGGCGAAGGTGCGCCGATCCGCAGCCTCTCCGGCGGCAACGTACAGCGCGCGGTGCTGGCCCGGGAGCTGGCCGGCGACATCAACGTGCTGATCGCCGCGAACCCGGTGTTCGGCTTGGACTTCGCGGCCGTCGCCGAAATCCACTCACGCATCGTGCAGGTACGCGAGAAGGGCGGGGCGGTGCTGCTGATCAGCGAAGACCTGGACGAACTGCTCGAACTGGCGGACCGCATCGTCGTGATGAGCGAAGGCCAGATCGTGTTCGAGACTTCGGCGGCTGGTGCGGAAAGACACGTGATCGGAGCGCACATGGGCGGTGGGCATCACGAGCCGTTGAAGGCTGCGGCATGAACGCATCGGAACCAGCGAGCAAAAGCATGCGCATAGAACAAGCCAACCCATTCCCCTACGAGTTCGACGTAGCAAAGACCGCGCTGGTCCTCATCGACATGCAGCGCGACTTCATCGAGCCCGGTGGCTTCGGCGAAACGCTGGGCAACGATGTCTCGCTGCTCGAAGCCATCGTCCCCGCAACCAAAGAAGCACTGCGGGCGTGGAGACAAGCCGGCGGCCTCGTAGTGCACACAAGGGAAGCGCACGCCGCCGACCTCTCCGACTGCCCACCGGCCAAGCGAAACCGCGGCAATCCCACGCTGCGCATTGGCGACGAAGGCCCCATGGGCCGCATCCTCGTGGCTGGCGAGCCTGGCAACCAGATCATCGAAGCGCTCACCCCCATCGACGGCGAGATTGTCATCGACAAGCCCGGCAAAGGCGCGTTCTATGCTACCGGCCTGCACGAACTGCTGCAGCAGCGCGGCATCACCCACCTGCTGTTCGGCGGCGTCACGACCGAGGTCTGCGTGCAGACCAGCATGCGCGAAGCCAACGACCGCGGCTACGACAGCCTGCTGCTCGAGGACTGCACCGAAAGCTATTTCCCGGCATTCAAGGCGGCCACGCTCGACATGGTGCGCGCCCAGGGCGGCATCGTCGGCTGGACCGCGCCGAGCGCCGCACTGCTCGAGGCGTTGGACAGCAGCCCTTCTTCTTGATGCCGACGCCAGCGACTACCATTCCACACGTGTCTACCGTTCGAACCCGCCCCGAATCTCCCGTTACTGCCACCGATACGGCCGTTTTCCGCACGCGGGCCGACGAGGTCTACGCGCAGCTCAAGCGCGACGTGGCCGACTTCATCCTCGTGCCCGGCGACCGCTTTACCGAGAGCGAGATCAGCGACCGGCTCGGCGTGTCGCGCACGCCGGTGCGGCAGGCGCTGTTCCGGCTGCAGCAGGAAGGCTTCGTCGAAGTGCTGTTCCGCAGCGGCTGGCGCGTGCTGCCCTTCGACTTCGACCAGTTCGAGCAGCTCTACGACCTGCGCATGGTGCTGGAGACCACCGCCGTACACCGGCTGTGCGAGACCGATCGTCACATCGATCGCGGCCTGCTCGACACGCTGGCCGGCATCTGGCTGGTGCCCGCGGCGCAGCGCAGCAGCGACATGGCGCAGGTGGCGCAGTGGGACGAAGCCTTTCATTGTTCGCTCGTGGCGGCCGCCGGCAACGCCGAGATGGCGCGCGTGCACGGCGACGTGACCGACCGCATCCGCATCATCCGCCGGCTCGACTTCACCAAGCAGCCGCGCATCGACGCCACCTACGACGAGCACGCGAAGATCCTGAAGGCCGTGCGAGCCAATCGCGGCGACCAGGCCGCGATGCTGCTGCGCGCGCACATCGAGACCAGCCAGGCCGAGGTGCGCAAGATCACGCTGCACCAGGTGCATCTGGCGCGACACGCGGGGAAGGCCTCGGCGCCGCGCTGAACGAGCCTGCTGCTGCCTCAGTCAGCGGTGATGTTGCCGCGCTTGACGACTGCGGCCCAGCGGTCCGCATCCTTCTTCATCAGCGTGCCGAATTCGGCCGGCGTCGAGCTGGCCGGCACCATGCCCTGCGACTCGAACGACTTCGCCACCTCGGGCTGCTTCAGCACTGCCGCGATCTCCTTGTTGAGTCGCGCCACCACGTCAGGCGGCGTGCCCTTGGGCGCGAGCACGCCGTACCACATGTCGACGTTGTCGGCGGTCACGCCAGCCTCGGACAGCGTGGGAACGTCGGGCAGCTGTGGCAGGCGCTTGCCGCTGCCGGTGGCAATGGCCTTGAGCTTGCCGACCTGGATGTGCTGCAGCGCCACGTGCACCGGCAGGAACATGTAGTCGATGCGTCCGCCCAGCAGGTCGGTCACCGCGCCGGCCGTGCCCTTGTACGGCACATGCAGCATCTCGGTGCCCGTGCCCTGCATGAACAGCGCCATCGACAGGTGGTGCGGCGTGCCGACGCCCGGCGTTGCATACGTCAGCTTGCCGGGCGCCGCCTTGGCAGCGCTCACCATCTGCGACACCGTCGTCGCCTTCTGCACGTTCGGGTTCGTCACCAGGAGCAGCGTGCCCCACGAGGTGAGCGACACCGGCGCGAAGTCGGCCACCGGGTCGTAGCTCAGCGAGCGATACAGGCTGCGGTTCATCACCAGCGTGTTGACCTGCACCATCAGCGTGTAGCCGTCGGGCTTGGCGCGAGCCACGCGCTCGCTGCCGATGTTGCCGCTGGCGCCGGCCACGTTCTCCACGATCACCGGCTGGCCCAGCAGGGCGGGCAGGCGGGCCGAGAGCTGGCGCGCCACGAGGTCGATGCCGGTGCCGGGCGTGTAGGGCACCACCAGCGTGATCGGCTGGTCGGGCCAGGCGCAGGCGGCGGTGGCGCCGGCTGCGAAGAGCAGGGCGGCAAGGGTCTTTTTGATAAGCGAACGCATGGTCGTGTCTCCGTGTTCTTTTCAGTGATGCTCAAAGGTAGGAGGCGCGCGCCTTCAGCGCCACAGGGTCGTAGCCGGCCACGCGCTTGTAGTTGTCCGAGATGGCCTGCAGCTCGGCGACGGGCACGACGTCCTCGATGTTCCGGAAGCGCTTGCCGCCCGAGCGCTCGAACACTTCGCGCAGGATCGCGTCGGGCGGGTTGCTGCGGTTGGTCAGCACCACGTTCGTGGTGGCCTTGACGCGCACGCGGTCGTAGTCCTCCAGCGCGGCGGTGCCTACGCCCAGGTCCTTCAGCGCACCGGCCAGGAAGCGCGCATCGATGATCGCCTGCCCGGCGCCATTGGAGCCGCGCGGCACCATGGGATGCGCCGCGTCGCCCAGCAGCGTGAGGCGGCCGTGCGTCCAGCGCGGCAGCGGGTCCTGGTCGACCATCGGGTACTCGAGGATGGTGTCCGACGCGAGGATCAGCGCGGGCACGTCGAGCCAGTCGAAATGCCAGTCGGCAAACGCAGGCAGGAAGTCTTCGAGCCGGCCCGCGCGGCTCCAGTCGCGCAGGGCGGGCCGTGGCGCGTGGATCTCGGCGACCCAGTTCACGAGCTGATTGCCGTCGGCGTCGATGTCGTTGCGGATCGGGTAGATCACCATCTTGCCGACCGCGAGCCAGCCCGCGCGCACCATGCTGCCGCCCGAGAGAAAGGGCTTCCAGCGCGCGGTGCCGCGCCACATGTTCACGCCCGAATAGCGCGGTGCACCTTCGTCGGGGTACAGCTGCTTGCGCAGCGCCGAGTGGATGCCGTCGCAGCCGACCGCGATTGCGCCGCGCACCGAAGGCGCATCGGCAAAGTGCGCGGTGACGCCCCCGGCGTCCTGTGTCACGCCCGTGCAGCGGCGGTTGCACACCACGCTGTCGGGGCCGAGGCGCTTCAGCGTCTCTTCGTACAGCACCGTCTGCAGGTCGCCGCGGTGAATGGAGAACTGGGGCCAGTCGTAGCCCGCGTGTTGGCCGGCGGCCTCGCGGAAGATCAACTGGCCGTGCTCGGTGAAGAACACGGCCTCCTGCGTGCGCACGCCGACCTTGTCGAGGGCGTCCAGCAGCCCGAGTTCGGTGAGCTCGCGCACGGCATGCGGCAGCAGGTTGATGCCCACGCCCAGCGGCTTCAGCTCGGGCACGGCCTCGTAAACGCGGCAGGGAATGCCGGCCTGGTGCAGGCTCAGCGCCAGGGTCAGGCCGCCGATGCCGGCGCCCAGGATGATGACTTCGTTGCTCATGGATGGTCGGTCGTTGCGTTCGGTTTTGTCTCGGGCCGCATTAGGAACGCAAGCTGGTCATTTGGGAAATTTAGATGTGATATGGATTTATCATGAATCCTTATGAACCTCTCGACCCGCCAGATGCGCGCATTCCTGCAGGTCGCGCGCATGGGCAACTTCACGCGCGCGGCCGAGCAGGCGCACATCACGCAGGCGGGGCTCAGCATCCTGATCCGCGAGATGGAAAGGCAGCTGGGCTGCCGGCTGTTCGACCGCACCACGCGCGTGGTGAGCCTCACGCCGGCAGGGCGGCGCCTGCTGCCAGTGGTTGAACGACTGGTGACCGACCTCGACGACGTGGCGGCCGAGCTGGGTGCCGAGGGCGACGCCGCGCGCCAGACGCTGCGCATTGCGGCCACGCCGCTGGTGTCCTCGCACCTGCTGCCGCGGGTGTTCACCACCTTCCGCGCCGCGCATCCGCAGGTGAGCCTGCGCCTGTTCGACGCCGACCTGCGCGACGTGGAGGCGATGGTGGCGGCCGGCGATGCCGATGTGGGCCTGGGCTTTTTCTTCAAGGCCGCGGCGGGGCTGGAGCGCACGCCGGTAGGGCGCTTTCACCTGATGCGGGTGGCGCCTTGCGATGGTGATGGCGAAGAGCCGCCTGCCATCGGCACCGCGCCATGGTCCGTGTTGCGCAGCGCCGAACTCCTCGGCCTGCCGCCCGGCAACCCGATCCAGAAGGTGATCGACCAGCATCTGGCCACCATCGGCCGTGCCGACGCGCAGCGGCCCGCGTTCAACTTCTTCGGCACGCTGATCTCGATGGTGGAGGCCGGCTTTGGCACTGCCGTGATGCCGACCTTTGCGCTGGCCGCTTGCCGCCGGCACCGCGTGCGCACCGACGTGCTGACCAAGCCGAAGGTGGGGCTCGACTTCTTCCGCATCACCAAGCGCGGCGCGCACGAGACCGAGGCCATGCAGGCCTTCGTCGCCACGCTGGAGAAGGCGCTGCCCGCGCTGTCGCGCTAGCGGGTGTCCGAGGGCGCCCCGGTGAGCCGCTTGCGCAGGAACTCCGCGAAGGCATAGGCGATCACCGGCAACTGCCGGCCGCGCAGGCTGGCCAGTACCAGTTCGCCACGCGGAAAGCCGCGGTCCTCGATGTCCCGCGCCACGATGTCGGGGGCTTCGGCCGCGGCGCCGATGGCCATCTGGAACGAGATCGAGCGCCCGTCGTAGAGGCAGCCGCGCAGGAACTCGAAGCTGTTGCTCTCCACCATGGCCCTTATCCGCGTGGAGCTGCGGGCGAGAAAGCGCTCCAGCATCTGGCGCCCGCCGGTGTCGCGGTTCGGCAGCACCACAGGGTAGTCGGCGCAATCGCTCAGGCGCAGGGTCTTGGACTTCGCCAGCGGATGGCGCTTGTGCATGATGGCCATGAGCTTCTGCTCGACCGCGCACACGCGCTCGATGTCGGACTCCGGCGCCAGGTTGAACACCAGCGCGAGGTCGCTCTCGAAGCTGCGCAGCGCGTCGGCGGCCTGTACGTGGTCGCCGATGCGCGCATCGAAAGCCACCAGCGGGTGCTCCGCAGCGAAGTCATTCACGGCCGCCGGCAGGAAGCGCGGCGCGAGCGCCTGGCTGGCCACCAGCCGGACGGCGCCCCGGCGCAGGCCCTGCAGGTCTTCTATTTCGGAGCGCACCCGCTCCAGCTCTGAAGAGCGGCCGCGGATGTAGCGCACGAACAGTTCGCCCGCGGCGGTCAGGCGCATGCCGCGCGGCAAACGCTCGAAGAGCGGTGTGCCCAGTTCGTCCTCCAGGTCCTGGATGCGGCGGTTGACGGCGGAGGGCGCGACATGGAGCCGCTCGGCCGCCTGGCGGATCGAGCCGGCCCGGGCGACCTCGTCTGCATAGCGCAGGAAGCGAAGGTGGTTCATGCCCGTGGCGATTGCACGAAGCGCGCCAGGAGTGCCGCTTTTACCGTTGCCGCAACGGCAACGGGCAGTACGTGAATCGGTATGGATTCGGAGCACCTTCTGGCACGGCGACTGCGTGCCGATCTCGCATGACACGCCGATCTGCACCCTCGCGCACCAATGCGGCGCAACCGCCCGTCCGTTTCGGTCCGGCGCCCCACAACGCCTGGACACTCGCCGGCGGCCGGGTCAGCCTCGTGCGCTCCCCGAAGCGGCCACGGCCCGTGCAGATGCCCGCCGAGCCGCAGCCGATCGAGTTCGACCTGGCGCGCAGCGCGCTCGTCGTGGTCGACATGCAGAACGACTTCTGCCATCCCGAGGGCTGGTTCGCGCAGAAGGGCATCGGCATTCGCGCGGCGCGCAAGCCCATTCCGACCATCGCGCGGCTCCTGCCGGCATGGCGCGCGGCTGGCGGCGGCGTGGTGTGGCTCAACTGGGGTATTCGCGCGGACCGCCTCAACCTGTCGCCCACGGTGCAATTCAAGGGCAAGCGCAGCGCAGACGGCGTGGGCTATGCGGAGCATTCGCCCATCGACCACGGCCCGTCGCTCGTGCAGGGCGAGTGGGGTGCGCAGGTGATCGACGAGCTGGCTGTAGCGCCCGGCGACATCACGGTGCACAAGCACCGCCTCAGCGGCTTCTGGGACAACGAGCTCGACAGCGTCCTGCGCCAGCAGGGCATCGCGACGCTGCTGTTCGCGGGCATCAACACCGACCGCTGCGTGTTCTCGACGCTGCAGGACGCGAACTTCCTCGGCTACGACTGCGTGTTGCTGAAGGACGCGTGCGGCACCCCGTCGCCGGCCTACGTGACGCGCGGCATTCATTTCATCGTGCAGCAGCTGCACGGTTTCGTTGCAACCGCCGAGTCGCTGCTCGCTTCGCTTTCCTCACTCTCCAAGAAACGCTAGGAGTCCTCCGCATGCCGCTGTCCTTCTTCGCCAACTCGCGCCTCGTGCGTTCGCTCGCTTCGCTGGGCGCTGCCGCCGGCCTGGCCCTGGCGGCCGTTTCCGCCGCCGCGCAGGTGCCCGTCAAGCTCGTGCTCAACTGGAAGTACGAAGGCCCGCAGGCCTGGTTCTTCGTCGCCCAGGACAAGGGCTACTTCAAGGCCGAGGGCCTCGATGTCGAGATCGACCAGGGCGAGGGCTCCGCGGCCTCGATCCCGAAGGTGGCGGCGGGCGCCTACCAGGCCGGCTTCGGCGATCTCAACGCACTGGTCGACCTGGCATCGAAACGCCCGGCCGATGCGCCGGTGGCGGTCTACATGCTCTACAACACGCCGCCCTTCACGCTGGTGGTGAAGGAGGGCAGCCCCATCAAGACGCCCAAGGACCTCGAAGGCAAGACCATCGGCGGCCCCGCCAACGACGGCGCGCTGAAGCTGTTCCCGGCTTTCGCCAGGATCGCGAAGGTCGATGCGTCGAAGGTAAGCATCACCAACATGGCGCCCAACCTGCGCGAGCAGATGCTCACGCGCGGGCAGATCGACGCCGCCTTCGGCTACGTCACCACCGTGAGCTTCAGCGCGAAGGCGATGGGGCTCGATCCGGCGAAGGACCTGCGCTTCATCCGCTACGGCGACCACGGCATGGACCTGTATTCGAACGCCGTGTTCTTCTCGCGCGTCTTCGCCCGGGACAACCCCAAGGCGGTGCAAGGCTTCGTGAAGGCGCTGAACCGCGCGGTGAAGGAAGTCATTGCCGACCCGGACATGGGCATCGACTACGTCATGAAGCGCGAGCCGCTGCTCAAGCGCGAGGTCGAGAAGGAAAAGCTGCTCGCCACGCTGCGCAACGACATGAGCCACCCGGAGGTGGCCCGCATCGGCCTGGGCGACGTGGACGACGCGCGATTGAAGAAATCCATCGACATCGTGGTGGACGCCAACCAGCTGCCGCGCACACCGGCGCCCGCCGAAGTGTTCGACCGCAGCTTCCTGCCCGCGCGCGCCGAGCGCCCCTCCAAGACTTTGAACTGAAAGCGAGAAACGACATGGAACTGCAACTGAGAGACAAGGTGGCGCTCATCACCGGCCCGGCCAAGGGCATGGGGCGCGCCGTGACGCTGGCCTTTGCCCGGGAAGGCGCGAAGCTGGTGCTGGCCGGGCGCGACATCGGCGCCATCGAGCCTGTGGCCGAAGAGGCGCGCGCGCTCGGCGTCGATGCGGTCGTCGTGCCCTGCGACCTGACCGTGGGCGCGCAGACCGAGGCACTGGCCGCGCATGCGCTGGAGGCCTTCGGCCGCATCGACGTGCTGGTCAACGTGGCCGGCGGCTCGGGCCCGATCGGCAAGACCGGCTGGGAAACCACGAGCGAGGAATTCGACGAGATCGTGCAGCTCAACATGACCGGCTGCTTCAATACCATGCGCGCCGTGCTGCCCTCGATGATCGAGCGCAGGAGCGGCAAGGTGGTGAACGTCGGCGGCACCTTCGGCATGCGCGGACGCGCCGGCCGCATGGCCTACTCGGCCTCGAAGTGGGGCCTGCGCGGCATCACCAAGAGCTTTGCGCTGGAGGCCGGCCCGTACGGCATCAACGTGAATTGCGTGGCGCCCGGCATGGTCGACGGGCCGCGCTTTCGCGAGAAGGTGTGCGCCAACATGGCCGACAAGCTCGGCATCACGCTGGAAGAAGCGATGACGCGGCACGCGGCCGACTATGCGCTGCGCCGCGTCTCCACCGATGCCGACGTTGCCAACGCCTGCCTCTTCATGGCGAGCGATGTGTCCCGACAGATCACCGGCGTCGACCTGCCCGTCGACGGCGGCTGGGCCATGCTCTGAGGAGACCGGCATGAAAGAAGTCGACCTCGTCATTCGCGGCGCGCGCGTCGTGTCCGCAGACCAGATCATCGAAGCCAGCGTGGCCATCGCAGGCGAGCACATCGTGGCCGTCGGCCATGACGACACCATGCCGCCGGCGCGCGAGGAGATGCGCGCCGACGGGCTGTTCCTGCTGCCGGGCGCCATCGACAGCCACGTGCATTTCCGCGACCCGGGCTACCCGAACAAGGAAACCTGGAAGACCGGCTCGGCCGCCGCCGCGATGGGCGGCGTGACCACCGTGTTTGAGATGCCCAACACCAATCCGGCGACGGGCACCGTCGAGGCCCTGCGCCTGAAGCAGAAGGCAGCCGAGTCGTCGTATTGCGACTTCGGCATCCACGGCCTGTTGGGCGACGATACGGTCGAGCGGCTCGAGGAGCTGCTCGACGCCGGCGTCACCAGCTTCAAGGCCTTTGTCGGCAACACCTTCGGCAACCTGCCCGCGCCCACCGATGGTGCGTTGCTCGAGGGCTTCGAGAAGCTCGCCCCGTTGGGTATCCGCACCGTGGTGCATGCGGAGAACTCGTCAATCCTGCAGCGCCGCCAGAAGCAGATGCAGGCCGCCGGCCGCATCGATGCGATGGCGCACCTGGCCGCGCGCCCGGCGGTGGCCGAGATCGAAGCCATTGGCCGCGTGCTCACCTTGGCCGAGTGGACCGGCGCGCGCGTGCACATCGCGCACCACAGCGCGGCCGATTCGCTCTTCCTGCTGCGCGAAGCCAAGCGCCGCGGCGTCGACGTGACGGCCGAGACCTGCCCGCAGTACCTGCTGCTGAACACCAGCCACATGCTGAAGCTCGGCGGCGTGATGCGGCTCAACCCGCCGATCCGCGAGGCGCGCCACAACCAGCCGTTGTGGGACGCGCTGCTCGACGGCACGCTCGACATGATCGCGACCGACCACGCGCCGCACACCCCCGAAGAGAAGACCCGCGAGAGCATCTGGGACTGCGACTGCGGCTTTCCGGGCGTGGAGACGCAGATGCCGCTGATGCTGACCGAGGTGAACCGCGAGCGCGCCACGCTGATGGACTACGTGCGCTGGAGCGCGGTGAACCCGGCCAGGGCCTGGGGCCTGTATGGCACCAAGGGCGTGATCGCGCCGGGTGCGCACGCCGACATCGCGATCGTCGACATGCAGCGCGCCGGCACGCTGTCGCAGAACCGGCTGCAGAGCATCAGCAAGATATCGCCGTGGAACGGCCGCGCGGTGAAGGGCTATCCGCTGCACACGCTGCTGCGCGGGCGCTTCGTGATGCGCGAAGGCAAGCTGGTGAGCGATGCGGTCGGCTGGGGGCGCACGGTGAAGGGTGTGCAGAAGATGCCCACTCCGAAGCCGCGCAACACCGAGCACTACAGCAGCGCGATCCTGCAGACGCCGGCCGGCGTGCCTGCGACGGCCGTGCCGGTGGGTGCGGTGGATTGGAGCGCCGCATGAACGCGGACCGCGTGCAGCAGGTGCAGGTATGGCGCATTCCGTGCAGCGGGCCGGGCGACCTGAGCGGCGCCAGGGCGCTGATCGATGCGGGCGAGATCGTCGCGGCCGACATCGTGGCCGTGATGGGAAAGACCGAAGGCAACGGCTGCGTCAACGACTTCACGCGCGAGTACGCATCCAGTGCCTGGTGCCATCTGCTGGCGCCCGCGCTGGGTTGCACGCCCGACGCGGTGCATGCCCGCGTGGCGCTGGTGATGTCGGGCGGCACCGAGGGCGTGCTGTCGCCGCACTTCACGGTGTTCACGCGGCGCTGGGTGGCCGAAGCGCCGGCTGGCCTGGGCAAGCGCCTCGTGGTCGGCGTCGCGCACACGCGCGCCTTCCTGTCGGAGGAATTGGGCCGCACCGCACAGGTCGACGCCACGGCCGAAGCCGTGGCCGAGGCCATGCGCGATGCGGGCATCGAGAGCGCGGACGACGTGCACTTCGTGCAGGTCAAGTGCCCGTTGCTTACCGCGGCCAAGGTCTCCGCCGCGCTGGCACGCGGCGCCGCACCCGTGACCCACGACAGCTATGAGTCGATGGGCTATTCGCGCGGCGCATCGGCGCTCGGTGTGGCGGTCGCGCTTGGCGAAGTCGCGCGCGAAGAGGTCTGCGATGCCAGCGTGATGAGCGATTGGCGGCTGTTCTCCGCGCGCGCATCGGCCTCGGCCGGCATCGAGCTGGAAGACAACGTCGTCATCGTGCTCGGCGAGGCGCAAGGCAGCGCGTCGGCGTTCCGCATCGCCCATGCGGTGATGCGCGATGCGATCGACGCCGCGAGCGTGCGCGCCTTGCTGCGCGATGCCTTCGGGCTCGACCCGGAGCGCGATGCGCAGGCTTTGTCGGCGCGGCTCGTGAACCTGCTCGCGAAGGCCGAGGCCAGCCCCGACGGCCGCGTGCGCGACACGCGCCACACCATGCTCAACGACTCCGACATTCACTCGACGCGCCATGCGCGTGCCGTGGTGGGCGGTGTGCTGGCCTCGGTGGCCGGCCATACGGCGCTGTACGTGTCGGGCGGCGCCGAGCACCAGGGGCCCGCGGGCGGCGGCCCGGTGGCCGCGATCCTGCGGGTGGACGACACGGACTCCACATTTTCCTGAAGGACCTCATGGGCAACGCATTCATCCAACTGTCCGACGTGATGCTGCGCTATGGCGGCGGCACCATCGCGCTGGACCATACGACGCTGGACATCGAGAAGGGCGACTTCGTTGCCCTGGTGGGCCCGAGCGGCTGCGGCAAGTCAACCATCCTGAAGCTGGTGGCCGGCCTGCTGAGGCCGAGTGCGGGCGCGGTGATTGCCGGCGGGCGCGAGGTGGGCGCGGCCGGCACGCTGGCCCCGGCGGGTGCGCATGCGTCGGCGGCGCCGCGCCTTCGCATCGGCCTCGCCTTCCAGAACCCGACCATGCTGCCGTGGCTCACGATCCGCGAGAACGTGATGATCCCGCTCAAGATCGTCGAGCCCTTCCGGCAGCACTACCGCAGCAAGAAGCGCGGCGAATACGCCGAGCGCGCCGATGCGCTGCTGGCGCAGGTGGGGCTCAAGGGCTTCGGCGACAAGCGGCCGTGGCAGCTGTCGGGCGGCATGCTGCAGCGCGCCTCGCTGTGCCGTGCGCTCGTGCACGAGCCCGAACTGCTGCTGCTCGACGAGCCCTTCGGCGCACTCGACCAGTTCACGCGCGAGGAGCTGTGGGACATCATGCAGACGCTGTGGATCGCCAAGCGCCCGACCGTGCTGCTGGTGACGCACGACCTGCGCGAGTCGGCCTACCTGGCCAACCGCATCTGCGTGATGAGCGCGCGGCCGGGGCGCATTCTCGAAACGCGCGACGTGGGCTTCGCGCGGCCGCGCACGCTGGAGAGCAGCTATGCGCCCGAGTTCGCGGCGCTGGTGCAGCAGCTGCGCATGCGCATCGCGCAGGCGCGCCGCGAAAGCGATGCGGTGCCAGTACCGATGCCGGTGCCGCCTGGGAATGTGCTCGAAGAGGTGGCCGCATGATCGCGCCGCTCGCACGGCAGCGCCTGCTTTCCGCGGGCGCGCTCGTCGGCTTCTTCGTGCTCTGGGAGGTGGTGTGCCTGGCCTTCGGCGTGTCCGACCTGATCCTGCCGCGCCCGAGCCAGATCGCGGCGGTGTTGATCCAGAAGATGCCGCTGCTGTGGCCGCACACCGTGCAGACGCTCTACACCACGCTCGCCGGCTTCGTGCTGGGCGTGGGAGCGGGCATCGTCATCGGCGTGATGATCGGCTCTTCGAAGCTGGCCTACGACGTGACCTATCCGCTGCTGGTGGGGTTCTCCAGCATTCCGAAGGTGGCGGTGGTGCCGCTGTTCGTGGTGTGGTTCGGCGCGGGCACGGTGCCGGCGATCCTGACCTCGATGGTGATCAGCATCTTTCCGGTGGTGGTCAACGTGGCCACCGGCCTCGCGAGCACCGAGCCCGAGCTGGAGGACGTGCTGCGCGTGCTCGGCGCGAGGAAGCGTGACATTCTCTGGAACGTGGGCCTGCCGCGTGCGCTGCCCTACCTGTTCGCCTCGCTCAAGATCGCGATCACGTTGGCCTTCGTGGGCACCGTGCTGAGCGAGACGGTCGCGTCCAACCAGGGCATCGGCACGGTGATGATGATCGCCAGCGGCAACTTCGATGTGCCGATGGTGTTCGCCGGGCTCTTCCTGCTTGCTGCGATGGGGGTGGCGCTGTATGCCGTCTCGTCGCTGGTCGAGCGGCGCATGACGGGCTGGGCCCAGCGCAAGACCGACATGGCGATGGCATGAACGACATGAGCGATCTCGTCCGTATCACCGCCGGCGGCCTGCGCTTCGTGGCGCAGACGCACCCCGACGCGCCGCTCACCGTCGCGGCCTTTCGCCGGCTGCTGCCTTACCGGCAGAAGCTCATTCACGTGCGCTGGAGCGGCGAAGGCTGCTGGGTGCCGCTGGGCGACTTCCAGCTGGGCGTGGGCTTCGAGAACCACACCAGCCATCCGTCGGTGGGCGACATCCTGTTCTACCCCGGCGGCTACAGCGAGACCGAGATCATCCTGGCCTACGGCGCCTGCAGCTTCGCCAGCAAGATGGGCACGCTTGCGGGCAACCACTTCCTCACCATCGTCGAAGGGCGGGAGCAGTTGCGCACGCTCGGCACCAGAGTGCTGTGGGAAGGCGCGCAGGACGTTCTCTTCGAAGCCATCTGATTCAACCCACGGGAGCCTCGCATGTTCTTTCCAGTATCCCGCCGCGCAGCGGTCGTCGCGGTGTCCGCCGCGTTGGGCGCATCGCTCGCGGCGCTTCCGGTGCGCGAAGCACGCGCCCAGCAGCTCACACCCATCAAGTTCGTCCTCGACTGGAAGTTGCAGGGCATCCATGCCTGGTACTACCTCGCCGAAGACCGGGGCTACTTCGCCGCGGAAAAGCTCGCGGTGACGATCGACCAGGGCGACGGCTCGGCGGCGGCCGTGACCAAGGTGATGGCCGGGGCCTACGACGCGGGCTTCGGCGACGTGAATGCGGTCATCCAGAACGCGGCCGCCAAGCCCGGTGCCGCGCCCGTGATGGTCTACATGGTCTACAACCGCGCGCCGTTCGCGCTCATCGTGAAGGCGGGCAGCCCCATCAGGACCCTCAAGGACCTTGAGGGCCGCACGCTGGGCTCGCCGGCCGGCGGCGCCGCGCAACGCATGTTCCCGCTGATGGCGGCCCGCAACGGCGTGGACGCGGGCAAGGTCAAGTGGACCAGCATGGCGCCCAACCTGCAGGAGCAGATGCTGCTGAAGGACCACGTCGAGGGCTCGGCCGTGTTCTCGGTGACCAGCTACATGAACCTGGTGGCGCAGGGCGTGGACCCGGACAAGGACATCCGCTGGTTCCACTACGGAGACCACGGCGTCGACCTGTACGGCAACGGCGTGCTGGTGTCCCGCCAGTTGCTCAGGGACAAGCCGCAGGCCGTGGCCGGGCTGGTGCGTGCCGTCAACAAGGCGGTGCGCGACACCGTGGCCGACCCCGACGCGGCCATTGCCGCGCTGATGAAGCGCGAGCCGCTGCTCAACCAGGCGCTGGAGAAGCGGCGCCTGCTCTACACGCTTCGCACCGTGATGCTGACGCCCGAGGTTGGCACCGGCGGTATCGGTGACGTGAACGACGCGCGCATGACGCGTGCCATCGGGCAGGTGAAGGAAGCGTTCGAACTTGCGAATGCACCGACCGCAGGCGAGGTCTTCGACCGGCGCTTCCTGCCGCCGCTGGCGGAGCGCAAGATCGCTGCGCCCTGAACGCCCACCCGACTACGAAGGAAACGCCATGTCCGCTCGCATGCACGAAGGCCCGCTCGACTGCGCCTGGCTGCTGGCCGATCCCGGCGCGCAGCCTGCGCAGTCGGATGTGCGCATCGAGCTGGAGGGCGGCTGCATCCGGTCGATCGCGCCGCTGGCGGAAGAGGCCGTCGCCGGCACGGGCACGCCGCGCCTGCTCGCGCTGCCGGCGCTGACCAACGCGCACGATCATGCGCGCACCTTCCGCAGCGCCACGCTGGGCGCCTTCGACCAGCCGCTCGAAGGCTGGCTGCCGTTCCTGGGCGTGGTGCCGGGCATGGACCCGTACCTTTGCGCCGCGACCTCGTTCGCGCGTTCGGTGCGGCATGGCGTGGCGAACCTGATGGTCCACTACACGCGCGTGCAGGGCGGCATGGCCTATGTCGACGAGGCTAGGGCGGTGGCGCGCGCGGCGCGCGACGTCGGCGTGCGCATCGGCTTCGCCATTGCCATGCGCGACCGCCACGGCATTGCCTACTGCGACGACGCGAGCGTTCTGGCGGCGCTGCGCCCCGGCATCCGCCATGCAGTGGCCGAACGGCTGGCGGTGAAGCCGGTGGCGCCCGCGCAGCAGCTTGCGCTGGTCGACGAGGTCGCGCGCATGGTGGAAGAGGACGGCCATGGCGGCCACGCGACCGTCCAGTACGGCCCGACGGCGGTGCAGTGGTGCAGCACGCCGCTGCTCGAGGCAATTGCGCAGGCATCGGCCGACACGGGCCGGCCCGTTCACATGCACCTGCTCGAAACGCGCTATCAGCGCGACTGGGCCGATGCCAACCACCCCGGCGGCATCGTCCGTTTTCTCGACGACATCGGGCTGCTGGGCCCGCGCCTCACGCTCGCGCACTGCGCCTGGGCGCGGCCCGAGGAACTGGCGCTGATTGCCGAGCGCGGCGCGACGATCGCGGTCAACACCAGCTCCAACCTGGGGCTCAAGTCGGGCATTGCGCCGGTGCCCGAGATGCTGCGGCACGGATGCCGCGTGGCCATGGGCCTGGACGGCATGGCCTTCGACGAAGACGACGACGCGCTGCGCGAGATGCGGCTGGCGTACTCGCTGCACCGCGGCTGGGGCTACGACACCACGATGACGCGCGACCAGCTCTGGGCCTTTGCCGCGCGCAACGGTCCGCGCAGCGTGCGCGGCGGGCTGGCTGGCGGCGGCAGCATCGTGCCCGGCGCCGCGGCCGACTTGGTGTTGCTGGACTGGGGTGCGCTCGACGACGACGCGCTCTTCGCCGAGACGGATCCGCTCGACCTGCTGTTGGCGCGCGGCAACGGCAGCCACATCGCCAAGGTGCTGGTAGGCGGGCGCGTGGTGGTCGATGCGGGCCGCGTGCAGGGCATCGACGAGCCCGCGCTGCGCGCCGAACTGCTGGCACGCATGCGCGGCGCACTGGCGGCGGATGCTGCTGGCGCCCTGTCGTGGCGCGGGACCGTCAAGGCGCTGGCCGAGGACCTCGGGCCGTTCTATCGGCGCGGGCGGATGGGTGGCTGCTGCGGCTAGGCCGCGCCTTACAGCTTGAAGTCGTAGTCCACCGTGATCGGCGCGTGGTCCGAGAACTTCACGGTCTTGTAGATCTGCTCGGTACGCGCCAGGGCCGCGGTCTTCGGCGTGGCCAGGTGGTAGTCGAGCCGCCACCCCACGTTGTTCGCATAGGCCTGGCCGCGGTTGCTCCACCAGGTGTAGGCATCGCCGGTGGTGTCGGGCTTGAGCATGCGGTACACGTCGACCAGGCCGGCGCCCTCGGCACCGGCGTCGAGCAGCTTCGTCATCCAGGCGCGTTCTTCGGGCAGGAAGCCGCTGTTCTTCTGGTTGCCGCGCCAGTTCTTCAGGTCGATCTCCTTGTGGGCGATGTTGATGTCGCCGCACAGCACGAACTCGCGCTCCTTCTTCAGTGCCACCAGGTGCGGGAAGAAGCCTTTGAGGAAGCGGAACTTGGCCTCCTGCCGCTCCTCGCCCGAGCTGCCGCTCGGGAAGTAGCAGCTGATGACCGAGAACTTGCGCTTGGGCGTGTCGAAGCGCAGTTCGAGGTAGCGGCCCTCGGCGTCGAACTCGGCGTCGCCCCAGCCCACCACGACCTGGCTTGGCTTGTGCTTGGTGTAGATGGCGGTGCCGGCGTAGCCTTTTTTCTCGGCGAAGTGGAAATGGCCCTTGAGGCCGGCCATTTCCTCGAACCGGCCTTCGATGTCGCTGGCCTGGACGCGGATCTCCTGCATGCAAATACAATCCGGCGCAAGTTCGGCCACCCAGTCGGCCACGCCTTTGGTAGCGGCCGAACGCAGGCCATTGAGATTGAGACTGGTCAGTTTGAACACAAGGAATTCCCGATGGCTGTAGATGGTGAGAAAAGCAGCGCGGTCGCACAGGACTTCGTCCAGTTTGCGTTGGATGCCGGCGTGCTGCGCTTTGGCGAATTCAAGACCAAGGCCGGTCGAATGAGCCCCTATTTCTTCAATTCGGGGCTCTTCGACGACGGCGGCAAGATCGCCCGGCTCGCCGGATTCTATGCAGACCGGCTGATCGAAAGCGGGCTCGAATTCGACATGATCTTCGGCCCCGCCTACAAGGGCATTCCACTGGGCGCCACGGTAGCCGCCGAGCTGGCCCGGCGCGGGCGCAACTACCCCTTTGCCTACAACCGCAAGGAAGCCAAGGCGCACGGCGAAGGCGGCAACCTGGTGGGCGCGCCGCTCAAGGGCCGTGTGCTGATCGTCGACGACGTGATGTCGGCCGGTACCGCGGTGCGCGAGTCGATCGCGGCGATCCAGGCAGCGGGCGCCACGCCGCATGCAGTGGCCATCGCGCTCGACCGGCAGGAAAAGGCCACCGAGAACGGTGTCGACGTAAACCACAGCGCCGTGCAGTACGTGCGCAACCAGCTCGGCCTTTCGGTGATTGCCATCGCCACGCTGGACGACCTGCTGAGCTACCTCTCGGGCAACGCCGCTGCCGACCTGGGCGCGCACCGCGAGCGCGTGCTGGCCTACCGCACGCGCTACGGCGCCACCAGCTGAGGCAAGGGCACCCATGCACGACGCACGCGACGATCACGGCAAGCCGATCCGCCTGCTGGCGTCGGCTTCTTTCTTCCTGGCGGTTTCTTCGTTCTGCGGCGCCTTGCAAGCGCAACCGCAGAAAGTGGAAGGCGCCTCCCCCGGCATCTATACCTGCACCGATGCCCGCGGCCGCACGCTGACGGCCGACCGGCCGATTGCCGAGTGCACCGACCGCGAGCAGCGCGAGTTGAACCCGAGCGGCTCGGTGCGCCGCAAAGTCGAGCCCACCTACACCGCGCGCGAGCTGCAGGAGCGCGAAGACCGCGCCCGCGAAGCCGCCATCCAGACCGCGCGCCTGACCGACGAGCGGCGCCGCGAACGTGCGCTGCTGGTGCGCTACCCGAACCTCGCCACGCACGACCGCGAGCGCAGCGAGGCGCTGGCGCAGATCGATGCGGTGACCCAGGCGGCGCGCAAGCGCATTGCCGAGCTGAGCGAAGACCGCAAGAAGATCGACGAGGAGATGGAGTTCTACAAGCAGGACACCACCAAGGCGCCGGGCGCTGTGCGCCGCAAGCTCGAAGACAACACGCAGAGCGTGGCGGTGCAGAACCGCTTCATTGCGGAGCAGGAAGAAGAGAAGAAGCGGGTGAATGCGCGCTTCGACGAAGAGCGCACGCGTCTGAAGACGCTCTGGTCGCCGCAGAACGGCGGCAACCCCCGCTGATGAACCTGCCGGGACCTTGCACCAAGGCCCCGGTTTCTTGCCATCAGCCCAGCTTGGCTTTCAGCAGCTCGGTGACCTGCGCCGGATTGGCCTTGCCACCGCTGGCCTTCATGACCTGACCCACGAGGGCGTTGAGCGCCTTCTCCTTGCCACCGCGGTATTCCTCGACGTTCTTCGCGTTCTTGGCGATCACTTCGTCGAGGATCTTGTCGAGCGCGCCGGTGTCGTTCATCGGCTTCAGGTCTTTCGCCTCGATGATCGCGTCGACATCGCTGCCTTCGCCGGTCCACAGGGCTTCGAACACCTGGCGCGCGGCGTTGTTCGGCAGCGTGCCGTCGGCAATACGCTTCACCAGCTGGGCCAGCTGCTGTGCCTTCACTGGTGCGGCCTCGATGCCGATCTCGGCGGCGTTCAGGCGGCGCGCCATTTCGCCGGTGATCCAGTTGCTGGCGAGCTTGGGCGTGGCGCCCGCGTTCACGGCTTCGTCGAAGTAGGCGGCGAGCGCCGCGCTCTGCGTGAGCTGCGCCGCGTCGTATTCCGACAGGCCGTGGTCGCGCACGTAGCGCTCGGCCATCGCGCGCGGCAATTCGGGCATGGTGGCCTTCACGCGCTCGATCCAGTCGGCGGCGATGACCAGCGGGGGCAGGTCGGGGTCGGGAAAGTAGCGGTAGTCGGCCGAGTCTTCCTTGGCACGCATCGCGCGCGTCTCGCCTGTGTCGGGGTCGAACAGCACGGTGGCCTGCTCGATCTCGCGGCCGTCCTCGATCTCTTCGATCTGCCAGCGGATCTCGTAGTCGATCGCCTGCTGCATGAACTTGAAGCTGTTCAGGTTCTTGATCTCGCGGCGCGTGCCGAGCTTGTCGCCGGGCTTGCGCACCGACACGTTGGCGTCGCAGCGGAAGCTGCCTTCCTGCATGTTGCCGTCGCAGATGCCGATCCACGTGACGATCTTGTGCAGCTCCTTCGCGTAGGCCACGGCCTCGGCAGTGGAGCGCATGTCGGGCTCGGTCACGATCTCCAGCAGTGGCGTGCCTGCGCGGTTCAGGTCGATGCCGCTCTGGCCGATGAAGTCCTCGTGCAGCGACTTGCCCGCGTCTTCCTCGAGGTGGGCGCGCACGAGGCGCACGGTCTTCTGTTCTTCGCCGAGGAAGAACGAAACCGAGCCGCCCTGGACGACCGGGATCTCGAACTGGCTGATCTGGTAGCCCTTGGGCAGGTCGGGGTAGAAGTAGTTCTTGCGCGCGAACACGCTGCGCGGCGCGATGTGCGAGCCCAGCGCAAGGCCGAGCTTGATGGCGCGTTCGACGGCGCCCTTGTTCATCACGGGCAGCGTGCCGGGCAGTGCCAGGTCGACCGCACAGGCCTGCGTGTTGGGCTCGGCGCCGAAGGCGGTGGAAGCGCGGCTGAAGATCTTGCTCGCGGTCGACAGCTGCGCGTGCGTCTCGAAGCCGATGATGACTTCATAGCCGCGCACCAGCGGACCGGTCGGGCGGCCCTGTTGTTGTGCTTCGAATGTGTTCACGGTCTCGCTCATCTCAAAAGCCCTCCGGCGTGCGTGCATGCCAGTCGGTGGCCTGCTGGAAGCGGTGCGCTGCGTTCAGCAGCTTGGCTTCGCCGAAGTAGTTGCCGATCAGCTGCAGGCCCACGGGCATGCCGCCGTCGAAGCCCGCGGGCACGCTCATGCCGGGCAGGCCGGCCAGAGAGGCGGGCAGCGTGAAGATGTCGGCGAGGTAGTCGGCCACGGGGTCGTCGCCGTGTTCGCCGAGCTTCCATGCGGTGGTGGGCGCAGCGGGGCCGGCGATCACGTCGCACTGCTTGAAGGCCTGCTGGAAGTCGTCGGCGATCATGCGGCGCACCTTCTGCGCCTGCAGGTAGTAGGCGTCGTAGTAGCCGTGCGAGAGCACGTAGGTGCCGATCATGATGCGGCGCTTGACTTCATCGCCGAAGCCTTCGGCGCGCGTCTTCTCGTACATGTCGGACAGGTCCTTGTACTGCTTCGCGCGGTGGCCGAACTTCACGCCGTCGAAGCGGCTCAGGTTGCTCGAGGCCTCGGCCGCGGCAATGATGTAGTACACGGGAATCGACAGCTCGGTGCGCGGCAGCGTCACCTCGACGCGCTTGGCGCCGAGCTTTTCGTACTGCGCGAGCGCCGCGTCGATGGCCGCGCGCACGCCGGGCGCCACGCCTTCGCCGAAGAACTCCTTCGGCACGCCGATGCGCAGGCCTTCGAGCGAATCGTTCAGCGAGCGGCCGAAGTTCTCGGCGGGCTTGTCGAGCGAGGTCGAATCGCGATCGAGGTCAGGGCCGCAGAAGGCCGACAGCAGCAGCGCGCAGTCTTCGGCCGAGTGGGCCATCGGGCCGGCCTGGTCGAGGCTCGACGCAAAGGCCACCATGCCGTAGCGCGAGGCGCGGCCGTAGGTGGGCTTGATGCCGGTCACGCCGCAGAACGACGCGGGCTGGCGGATCGAGCCGCCGGTGTCGGTGCCGGTGGCTGCGGGAGCCAGGCGTGCCGCGACTGCAGCCGCGCTGGCGCCGGATGAGCCGCCCGGAATGCGCTCGCGGTTCCAGGGGTTCTGCACGGGCACGGCCTTGTCGTGGCCCACGGCGGGCACGGCGATGTTCTCGTTGGCGGAGCCCATGGCGAACTCGTCGCAGCTCAGCTTGCCGAGCGTGACCGCCCCGGCTTCGGCCAGGCGCCTGACCACAGTGGCGTCGAAGGGCGAGCGGTAGCCCGCGAGCATCTTCGAGCCGGCGGTGGTGGCGAAATCGGCGGTGACGAAGATGTCCTTGTGCGCGATCGGCACGCCGGCCAGCGCCGGTGCGTTGCCGGTGGCAATCAATGCGTCGGCGGCGCGGGCCTGGGCCAGCGTGACTTCTTCATTGACGTCGACGAAGGTGCCGAGCGACTCGTGCGCCTTCATGCGGCCGAGAAAAACCTGCGAGGCCTCGACGGCCGAGACCTTGCGCTCGGCCAGCGCCTTGGCCAGCGCGACCACGCTCATCTGGTGCAATTCACCGCTGCTCATTATTCGATCACCTTCGGCACGAGAAACAGGCCGGCTTCGACGGCCGGGGCGCTCTTCTGGTTGGCTTCGCGGTTATTGGGTTCGCTCACCACGTCGTCGCGCAGGCGCAGCGTGATGTCTTCGAGCGCGGCCACCGGATGGGCCAGCGGTTCGACGCCCGTGGTGTCCACGGAACGCATACGTTCGACTAAATCGAAAAAGCCGTTGATCTGGCTGAGCATGCGCTCGCTTTCATCGGAGGCAAGCTGCAGCCTCGCCAGAGAGGCAATGCGCTCGATATCGGAAGCGGAGAGTGACATAGGTCGGAACGGCCCAAAAAAGCGAAGGTAATCGCACGCCGAAGCGGGTGCTAATACAGGAATCAGAGGGGATTCGGGTATTATCCCGCCTTTGCCGCAACCCCCGCGAACGCGCCGGCTTTTGCGCCAAAAACGATCAATTCACCCCGTCAAACGACCCAAAAAATAGAGTGACGACCTGCCGATGCGCAGGCCGTACTCAGAGGAATTCCGCACATGTTTGGAGCTTTCCGTCGGTACTTTTCCACCGACCTTGCGATCGACCTCGGCACTGCCAACACCCTGATATTTGCCCGTAACAAGGGCATCGTGCTGGACGAACCCTCGGTTGTCGCCATTCGCCACGAAGGTGGCCCCCACGGCAAGAAGGTGATCCAGGCCGTCGGCCGCGAGGCCAAGGCCATGCTGGGCAAGGTGCCCGGCAACATCGAGGCGATCCGCCCGATGAAGGACGGCGTCATTGCCGACTTCGTGATCACCGAGCAGATGATCAAGCAGTTCATCAAGATGGTCCACCCGCGCACGCTGCTCACGCCGAGCCCGCGCATCATCATCTGCGTGCCCTGCGGCTCCACCCAGGTCGAGCGCCGCGCCATCAAGGACGCGGCCGAAGCAGCCGGCGCCACCTCCGTCTACCTCATCGAAGAACCCATGGCCGCGGCCATCGGCGCGGGCCTGCCCGTCAGCGAAGCCTCGGGCTCGATGGTGGTGGACATCGGCGGCGGTACCACCGAAGTGGGCGTCATCAGCCTGGGCGGCATGGTCTACAAGGGCTCGGTGCGCGTCGGCGGCGACCGCTTCGACGAAGCCATCATCAACTACATCCGCCGCAACTACGGCATGCTGATCGGCGAGCCGACGGCCGAAGTCATCAAGAAGAACATCGGCTCGGCCTTCCCGGGCTCCGAAGTCAAGGAAATGGAAGTCAAGGGCCGCAACCTTTCCGAAGGCGTGCCGCGCAGCTTCACCATCAGCAGCAACGAAGTGCTGGAAGCCCTGACCGATCCGCTCAACAACATCGTCTCGGCCGTGAAGAACGCGCTGGAACAGACGCCGCCCGAGCTGGGCGCCGACATCGCCGAGCGCGGCATGATGCTGACCGGCGGCGGCGCGCTGCTGCGCGACCTCGACCGCCTGCTGGCCGAGGAAACCGGCCTGCCGGTGCTGGTGGCCGAAGATCCGCTGACCTGCGTGGTGCGCGGCTGCGGCATTGCGCTCGAGCGCATGGACCGTCTCGGCAGCATCTTCACGAGCGAGTAAAAGGCGAAAGCCATCATCGGCCGGCCTCTGCTTGCGCAGGCCGGCTTTTTGTTATTTGATTCCGCACCACCGCCGGGTCTGAATTCATGCCTCTGGGCACGCTCGATCGCACAGCGCCACCCCTGTTCAACCAGGGGCAGTCGGCGCTCAGCAAGCTGATCTTCTTCGGCGCGCTGTCCCTGTTCCTCATGGTGGCCGATGCGCGCTTTCACATCGTGCAGCCGATCCGCGCGGCCATCGGCGCGGTGCTCTACCCGGTGCAATGGGTGGCGCTGAAGCCGGTGCAGGCCGTGCTGGGGGGCGGGCGCTACCTCGAAGACCTGAAGACCGCGCAGCGCAACGAGGAAGACGCCCGCAAGGCGCTGATGATGCAGGCCGAACGCGCCGCCCAGGCCGACACGCTGCTGCAGGACAATGCCCGCCTGCGCGAGCTGCTCGAACTGCGCCAGACCACGGCCACGCCGGGCCGCGCGGCCGAGGTGCTCTACGACGCGGCCGACCCCTACACCCGCAAGATCGTCATCGACCAGGGCCTGACCCAGGGCGTGGCGCCCGGCTCGCCGGTGATCGACGCGCGCGGCGTGCTCGGCCAGGTCACGCAGGTGCTGCCCTTCACGAGCGAGGTCACGCTGGTGATCGACCGCGATCTTTCCATTCCCGTGCAGAACACCCGCACCGGCGTGCGCAGCGTGGCCTTCGGCGACGCCTCGGCCCACGGCGGCGGGCTGGAGCTGCGCTTCATGGCCGCCAATGCCGATCTGCAGGAGGGCGACCTGCTCTCCACCAGCGGCGTCGACGGCATCTACCCCGCCGGCCTGCCGGTGGCGAAGATCGAGCGCATCGAGCGGCGCGCCGACTCGGCCTTCGCCCGCATCTACTGCGTGCCGCTGGCCCATGTGACGGCTGCGCGCTATGTGCTGGTGCTCGAGCCCACCGGCACGCCGGCCGCGCCGCCGCCTGCCGCGCCCGCCGCCACCCAGCGCAAGCGGCCTGAAGGCAAGCCCGGCGCGGGCAAGAACGAAAAGAAGCCTGCGGGAGCACGCCCATGATCAAGCGTCCAGGCCAGCAGCAGCTCCTGCTGCCCGTCAGCCCGCTCTTCATGTGGAGCAGCCTCGTGGTGGCGCTGCTGATCAACATGATCCCCATCGGCCGCGCGGTCTGGATGCCCGACCTCCTGGCGCTGGTAATCGTGTTCTGGGGCGTGCATCAGCCCGCGCGCGTGGGCATCGGCGCGGCCTTCGTGTTCGGCTTGTGCATGGACGTGCACCAGTCGTCGATGCTGGGCCAGCATGCGCTGTCCTACACCACGCTGGGCTTCTTCGCGATCACCATCCACCGGCGCCTGCTCTGGTATCCGGTGCTGTCGCAGGCGCTGCAGGTGCTGCCGCTCTTTGCGCTGTCGCAGCTGATCGAGGTCGTCACGCGGATGATCGGCGGCGGCGTGTTCCCGGGGTGGTCTGTGCTGATCTCGCCCGCCATCGAGGCTGCGCTGTGGCCGCTGGTCACGGCGTTGTTGCTCGCGCCCCAGCGCCGCACCCCGGAACCGGACGAGAACCGCCCCCTCTAAGCCCTGCCTGCCGCATTTGCCAAAAGCGACTGCACGCGCCTAAGCTCCCACCGCCATGACCGAAATCCGCAACGTCGCCGCCGACCTCGCGCGCTTCAAGCGCCGCGTGATCGTCATTGGCCTGGCGGTGCTCTTCGCGTTCAGCCTGCTGTGCGCGCGGCTGGTGTACCTGCAGGTCACGCGCCACGAAGACCTGGCCGAGCAGGCCGAGAGCAATCGCACGGCCGTGGTGCCGGTGGTGCCCAACCGGGGCCTGATCCTCGACCGCAACGGCATCGTGCTGGCCTCGAACTATTCGGCCTACACGCTGGAGATCACGCCCTCGAAGGTGAACGACGTCGAGGAAACCATCGACAGCCTGACCCAGGTGCTCGAAGTCTCGCCGCGCGACCGCCGCCGCTTCAAGCGCCTGCGCGAAGACTCGCGCAGCTTCGACTCCATTCCGATCCGCACCCGCCTGAGCGACGAAGAGGTGGCGCGCTTCGCGGCCCAGCGCTACCGCTTCCCGGGCGTGGAAATCAAGGCGCGCCTGTTCCGCAACTACCCGCAGGGCGAGTTGGCCTCGCACGTGCTCGGCTACATCGGCCGCATCAACCAGCGCGAGAAGACCGCGATGGAAGACTGGGACGAAGAAGACCAGGCCAACTACAAGGGCACCGACTACATCGGCAAGCTCGGCATCGAGCAGAGCTACGAGAAGACGCTGCACGGCCAGACCGGCGTCGAGCAGATGGAAACCTCCGCGGGCGGCCGCGCCGTGCGTCGCCTGGCCAGCCACCCGGCCACGCCCGGCAACACCGTGATGCTGTCGCTCGACATCAAGCTGCAGAAGCTGGTGGAAGACATGTACGGCGACCGGCGCGGCGCGCTGGTGGCCATCGACCCGAAGACCGGCGAGGTGCTGGCCTTCGTGAGCAAGCCCACCTTCGACCCCAACCTGTTCGTCGAAGGCATCGACAACGAGAGCTGGGCGGCGCTGACCGAGTCCCTCGACAAGCCGCTCCTGAACCGCGCCCTGCGCGGCACCTACCCGCCCGGCTCCACCTACAAGCCCTTCATGGCAATGGCGGCCTTGCAAACCGGCAAGCGCGGACCCAACGTGGTGGTGAACGACCCCGGCTATTTCAACTTCGGCGGCCACCGCTTCGGCAGCCCCGAAGGCAACCTGGGCGGCGTCGACATGCGCCGCTCGATCCAGCTGTCGAGCAACATCTACTACTACTCGCTGGCCAACGAGATGGGCGTGGACCTGATCCACGACTTCATGAAGCCATTGGGCTTCGGCCAGATCACCGGCATCGACCTGGGTGGCGAGGTGCGCGGCGTGCTGCCCAGCACCGAGTGGAAGCGCAACACCTACAAGCGTCCCGAGCAAAAGAAGTGGTACGCGGGCGAGACCATCTCGCTGGGCATCGGGCAGGGCTACAACGCCTTCACGATGCTGCAGCTGGCGCAGGCCACGGCCATCGTGGCCGACGGTGGCCTCAAGCACAAGCCGCACCTCGTGCTGGCCACGCGCAACACCGTCAGCGGGCAGGTGGTGCCGCTGCCACAGCCGCCGGCGGAAAACCTCGGCTTCTCGGCCGCCAACGTCGCGGTGGTCCGCGACGGCCTGACCAGCGTGGTCACTGCCGGCACGGCGCGCGGCGTGTTTGCGGGCGCAGCCTACCAGGCAGCCGGCAAGACGGGCACGGCGCAGGCGGTAACGCAGGCGCAGAACACCAAGTACAACGCGCGCGCCCTCGAAGAACACCAGCGCGACCACGCCCTCTTCATGGCCTTCGCGCCCGTGAACGACCCGAAGATCGCCGTGGCCGTGATCGTGGAAAACGCCGGCTGGGGCGCAGGCGCCGCAGCCCCCATCGCGCGCCGGGTGTTCGACTACTGGCTCGCGAACCAGTACCCGAGCGAGGCCGACCTGGCGGCCATCAAGACCGGCAAGGCGACCGCGCCGATCGGCAAGCCGCGCGTGGCAAGTGAAGTGGCGTGGCCGGCGCCCGTGGCGACGCCCACCACCGCGCCCTGATACCCCTTCAGACCACCGTTCCGCTGACTTCGCCGAGGCCGATGCGCACGGCGCCCGCGCGCTCGCAGTAACCGCGAATGATCAGCGTGTCCCCGTCTTCCAGGAACGTGCGCTTCTCGCCATTCGGCAGCGTGATCGGCTGCTTGCCGCCCAGCGTCAGTTCCATCATCGAGCCGGCCTCGTCGGGCTTCGGGCCCGACAGCGTGCCCGAGCCCAGCAGGTCGCCCGGCTGCAGGTTGCAGCCGTTCACCGTGTGATGAGCGATGAGCTGCGCGGCCGTCCAATAGGCGGCCTCGGTGGTGTTGCCGCGCGTGAGCAGCGCCGGTGCAACGCCCTCGGCGCGCATCTTCGCGGTCTGCAGCAGCACTTCGAGCGTGATGTCGAGCGCGCCGCTCTCGCGGTTCGATGCCGAGTCGAGGTACGGCAGCGGCTGCGGGTCTTCCGCGGGCCGCTCGAACTTCGCACGGAACGGCGCCAGCGCCTCCATCGTCACGATCCACGGCGACAGCGAGCTCGCGAAATTCTTCGAGAGGAAGGGGCCGAGCGGCTGGTACTCCCAGGCTTGCACGTCGCGCGCCGACCAGTCGTTGAGCAGCGTCACGCCGAACAGGTGGTCTTCGGCCTCGCCGATGGCAATGGGTTCGCCCTGCGCGTTGCCGCGGCCTACCAGGAAGCCCAGCTCCAGCTCGTAGTCGAGCCGCTTCGAGGGGCCGAAGCTCGGCGATGCGGCGTCGGGCGCCTTGGTCTGGCCCTGCGGGCGCTTGAAGCTCTGGCCGCTCACGACGATGGACGAGGCGCGGCCGTGATACCCGATGGGCACCCACTTGTAGTTGGGCAGCAGCGGCTGGTCGGGGCGGAACAGCTTGCCGACGGTGGTCGCGTGATGGATGCCCGTGTAGAAGTCGGTGTAGTCGCCGATGCGGCAGGGCACCGTCATCTCGGCCTTGGCCTGCGCCAGCAGCGCCTTCGACCACGCGGCCTGCCTGTCGCTGCCTTCGGCGAGGCCAGCGGAGATCGCGGCGCGCAGGGCCTGGCGGTCCTTGATGCTGGCGTTCATCAGCACGTTCATGTCGTCGGTGTCGACGAGGCCCGCTGCGCGCAGGTCGAGTACCTGGTCGCCGATGGCGACGCCGATGCGGAAAGCCTCGCTGCTGCCGGCCGTGCGGAAGCGGCCGAGGGGCAGGTTCTGGATCGGGAAGTCGGTGCCGGCTTCATTGGCCGAGGCGACCCAGCTGCGCAGCTTCGGGTCATGGGTGGCGTTCAGTGCGGTCATGGATGTCTTTCTGTGAATCGGTTCAGTCTGCGGTCATGCCGGCCTTCTTGGCCACATCGCCCAGGCGCTTGTATTCGGTCTCGGTCAGCGTGGTCAGCTCCTGCGGAGTCGAGCCGCGCGGCGAGAAGCCGGCCTGCGCCAGCTTGGCCTTCACGTCAGGCATGGCAAGCGCTTCGACGAAGGCCTCGTTCAGCGCCTTGACGATCGGCGCCGGCAGCTTCGCCGGGCCGTACACGCCGAACCATGGCTCCAGCGCGTAGCCCTTGAGCCCGGCTTCGGCCATCGTCGGCACGTCGGGCAGCGAAGGCGAGCGCGTGGGGCCCGCCACTGCCAGCGCGCGCAGCTTGCCCGCCTGTATGTGCGGCAGCGACGCCGGCAGGTTGTCAAACATCACGCCGATGTTGTTGCCCAGCATGTCGGTGATGGCCGGGCCGCTGCCCTTGTAGGCGACGTGCACGAGCTCGGTGTCGGTCATCTGCGCGAACATCACGCCGGCCAGGTTCATCGAGGTGCCGGCGCCCGCGGTGGCGTAGGGCAGGCCGGGGTTCTTCTTCGCGGCGGCAACGAGGTCGGGCACGGTCTTGATGGCCGAGGCCGCCGGCACTTCGAGCACGATGGTCGAGGTGCCCAGCAGGCTGATGGCCGTGAAATCCTTGCGTGGGTCGAAGGCCATCGATTTGTAGATGTGCGGGTTCAGCGCGTTGGTCGAGATGGCGCCGAAGCCGATGGTGTAGCCGTCGGGCGCGGCCTTGGCCACGGCGTCCATGCCGATGTTGCCGCCCGCGCCGCCGCGGTTGTCGATCAGCACCGGCTGGCCCAGCTTCTCCGACACCTTCTGGCCTACGGTGCGCGCCACCAGGTCGGTGGTGCCGCCGGGCGTGTAGGGCACGATGAAGCGGATGGGCTTGGACGGAAAGTCGGCGGCCTGTGCGATGTGCACGAGGAAGGGCGCCGCCAGCAGCGCCACGGCCGCCGCCCGGCGGGTGAGGGGGAATGAGTTCTTCATGCCTTGAACTGGTCCTTCAGTCCTGCCCAGCAGTCCGCGTAGTCGGTGTCCAGCGCAGGGCTCTTCAGCGCGAAGTTCGTCGGAATGAAGCGGTAGCGGCTCTCGAACATGAAGGCCAGCGTGTTGTCCAGCTTGTGCGGTTTCAGGTCGGCGTGCGTGGCCTTGTCGAAGGCTTCCTCGTCGGGGCCGTGCGGCACCATGCAGTTGTGCAGGCTCGCGCCGCCGGGCTTGAAGCCGCCCGGCTTGGCGTCGTATTCGCCCAGCACCAGGCCCATGAACTCGCTCATCAGGTTGCGGTGGAACCATGGCGGGCGGAATGTGTTTTCCATCACCATCCAGCGCGGCGGGAAGATCACGAAGTCGCAGTTGGCAGTGCCGGGCGTGTCGCTGGGCGAGGTCAGCACGGTGAAGATCGACGGATCGGGATGGTCGAAGCTGATCGAGCCGATCACCATGAAGTGCGCCGTGTCGTACTTCACCGGCGACAGGTTGCCGTGCCAGGCGACCACGTTGAAGGGCGACTGCTTCATCGGCGCCTGCCAGAAGCGGCCGCCGAATTTCTTGACGATTTCGTAGGCGCCTTCTTCCGATTCGAAAGCCGCCACGGGCGCCTGGAAGTCGCGCGCGTTGGCCAGGCCGTTCGAGCCGATCGGGCCGAGCTCGGGCAGGCGGAAGTGCGCGCCGTAGTTCTCGCACACGTAGCCGCGAGAGAGGCCATCGGGCAACGCCACCTTGAAGGCCATGCCGCGCGGCAGCACCGCGATTTCGCCAGGCTTCACGTCGAGCACGCCCAGTTCGGTCGTGATGACGAGGCGGCCCTGCTGCGGCACCAGCAACATCTCGCCGTCGGCGTTGACGAAGGCGCGGCGCTCCATCGAGCGGCCCGCGAGATACATCAGCGAGCCGATGCCGACCTGCGACTCGGCATCGCCGTTGGCCGCGATGGTGCGCATGCCGTCGACGAAGTCGATGTCGGCCGCGCCGTCCAGCGGCTGCGGATGCCAGCGCAGGGGCTCGGGCGGCAGGGAGATCTCACGGTCGGCGCCGGTCGTCCAGTGCGCCTGCGCGTAGGGCTGGTAGCGGCCCGAGACCACCGAGGGCTGGCGACGGTACAGCCAGGTGCGGCGGTTCTCGTGGCGCGGCGCGGTGAAGGCTGTGCCGGAGATCAGCTCGGTGTACAGGTCGAAGGGCCCGCGCTGCGGGTTGTTGCGGCCCTGGGGCAGGGCGCCGGGCACCGCCTCGGAGGCGTATTCGTTGCCGAAGCCGCTCTGGTAGCGCCGTTCGGAGGCTGGGGTTGCTGGGGTCATGGGCTTCTCTTTCGAAAGTCGCAATGAGGAGGTCGGGATGCGTGCAGCCTAGCCGGCACGCGCCGCCTCGAAGGCTTCGCGCAGCACGGCCAGCGAGCCTACGTGGTTGGCCAGCACGAGCACGAGGCGCGCATTGAAGGCATGGCTTTCCTCGGTGGAAAGCCCTTGATGCGCCTCGATGAGCGCTTCGTAGAAGTCGTCGGGCGCTTCGAGGTTCGGTGCGGTGGTCAGGTGCTGTTGCTGCTGCATGGTGTTCACGCCTTTGCCAGTGCGCGGCCGATGGCTGCGCGGATGTTTGCCGCCGTGGGTCGCCTCCAGCGCGCGCAAACGTGCTGGTCGGGCCGCAGCAGGTAGACGGTGCCGGGCTGCGCGTCGTAGCGCTGGGTGGCGAGTGCGACGTCGGCGCCGCCGCCTTCCACGTGCACCACGTGCAGCGGAAAGTCGCTCGCCTTCAGCGCCTGCAGGCTCCGCTCGGCCGTCTCACCCTGGCCGAACACGAGTGCGGTGAACTGCGAGACATGGCACTCGCGCAGCAGCCAGCCGGTGCTGCCATCGGCGCGCACGACAGGCGCATCGGCCGCCGCGGCGCCCGGCACCATCACACCGGCGAAGGCTTCGGCATCGGCCGTGTTGAGCTGCGAATCGCGCAGCACCGTGGCCACCGACAGCCGCCCGCTGTTGACCAGCGTGCGCGCAAAGGCGTGGCGCTTGGTCAGCTCCAGCACCGCGTCGCGGAAGAGGCGGCTCACCTCGCTCTTGGGCGTGATGAAGTCGGTGGCGCGTGTGGAATTGCGGATGTTCTCGTCGGCCGCGAACTCGCGCTCGCTGGCGTAGCTGTCGAGCAGCGCATCGGGCGCGTCGCCCCGCACCACCGCCGCGAGCTTCCACGCGAGGTTGTCCGCGTCCTGCACACCCGAGTTGGCGCCGCGCGCGCCGAAGGGCGATACGCCGTGCGCCGAGTCGCCCGCGAACAGCACGCGGCCGTGGCGGAAGTGCTCCATGCGCTGGCAGGCGAAGGTGTAGACGCTGGCCCAGCCGATCTGGAACTGCACGCCTTCGAAGCCGATGCTGTCGAGCAGCGCACGCACGCGCGGCGTGATGTTCTCGGGCTTGCGTTCTTCCACCGGGTCGGCGTCCCAGCCGAGCTGGAAGTCCACGCGCCACATGCCGTCGGCCTGCTTGTGCAGCAGCACGCTCTGGCCGGGGTGGAACGAAGGGTCGAACCAGAAGCGCCGCTCGGTGGGCAGGTGCGCGTCCATCGTGATGTCGGCGATCAGGAAGCGGTCGCGGAACACGCGGCCTTTTGCTTCCTGGCCCAGCAGCTGGCGCAGGTTGGAGCGCGAGCCGTCGCAGGCGGCAACGTAGTCCGCGTGCAGCCGGTAGTCGCCCTCGGGCGTCTCCACGGTCAGCACCGCGCCGTCGTCGCGCTGCTCGATGCCCGTGACCTTGCTGTTCCAGCGCAGGTCGATCAGCGGCAGCGTGGCCGCGCGCTCGACGAGGTAGCCCTCGACGTAGTACTGCTGCAGGTTGATGAAGGCCGGGCGCTCGTGGCCGGGCTCGGGCAGCAGGTCGAAGCGGTAGACCTGCTCGTCGTGGAAGAACACCTTGCCGACGTTCCACGACACGCCCTTGTCGACCATGCGGTCGCCGCAGCCGAGGCGGTCGAAGATCTCCAGCGTGCGCTTGGCGAAGCAGATCGCGCGCGAGCCGCTTGAGAGGATGTTGTCGTTGTCGAGCAGCACCACGGGCACCTGCCGCAGCGCAAGGTCGATGGCCAGCGCGAGGCCGACCGGGCCGGCGCCGACGATCACCACCGGGTGGCGGGCGGGCGTGGCCGAGTCCTGGTCAGCGTGGCGGCGATAGTCGAAGCGCAGGCTCTGATAGTCGATCACGTGTTGTCTCCGTGTCTTCTTCTGTCGTCTCGCGCAATCAGCCTTCCAGTGCCTTCCACATCTCGATGTCGCGCTCTGCCGTCCACACGCGCGGGTCGGCATGGCCCGAAGCCTCGTCGTAGGCGCGGCTCACGTCGAAGGGCATGCAGTGGTCGAAGATCACCCACTGGCTGTACTTGGGCTTGAGCTTCTCGTAGGTGTCCTTGTAGACCGCGTTCAGGTCGCGCCCGGCCTTCACGCCTTCCTGCACGCTGGCGTACACGTCGGAGATGAAGTTGCGCGTGCCGGTCAGGCCCTCGGCCACTTCGGCCGGCGTGGTCAGCGCGGCACCGCGGCCGGGCACCAGCGCGGCGGGCTTCAGGGCGGCGATGTTGTCCAGCGTCTGCGGCCAGTCCTTGAAGTAGGCGTCGCCCGCATACGGCGTGGCACCGAACTCGACCAGGTCGCCCGACAGCAGCGTCTTCTCGCCCGGCAGCCAGACGACGGTGTCGCCCTTGGTGTGGCCGCGGCCGAGCTGGATCAGCTGCACTTCGAGCTTGCCCAGCCACAGCGTCATCTTGCCGGTGAAGGTCATGGTGGGCCAGGTCAGGCCCGGGGGCACCGTCTCGACGTTCTGGAACAGGCGCGGGAAGCGGCCGATTTCGCTGGCCTTGTCTTGTTCGCCGCGCTCGACGATCAGGTCGCGCGTGTCCTGGCTGGCCAGGATGTGTTCGGCACCGTAGCCCGCCGCGCCCAGCACGCGCACCGCGTGGTAGTGCGTGAGCACCACGTATTTGATGGGCTTGTCGGTCACTTCGCGGATGCGGCGCACCACGTCGGCCGCCATGGCGGGGGTGGCCTGGGTGTCGGCGACCAGCACGCAGTCGTCGCCGATCACGATGCCGGTGTTGGGGTCGCCCTCGGCGGTGTAGGCCCAGGCATGTTCGGAGATCTGGCTGAAGGTGATCTTCTTTTCTTCCATGTCGGCCTGGCTGGCGAATTTCTTGGCTTGGCTCATCGGTTGTCTCCGTCTGTGGGGTGGGGTGAGGTGAGTTTCGTGATTTGGGATTCGTCTAATCTGAACGAATTCGCAGTGAACGAATTTCCCGCAGTGTAAGCCGCTGATCAGTTAATGTCTAATCCCTTCTTCATGAACGAACGACCAGAAGGCGAGGCCGGCCATGGCAGCCAGTGACACCGACCGCGCCCAGCGCGGCATCCAGAGCATCGAAGTCGGCGGCCAGCTGCTGCGCGCGCTGGTGCACCACGGCCGGCCCATGGCGCTGAAAGACCTAGCGCGGGAAGCCGACATGACGGCCGCCAAGGCGCACCCGTACATGGTCAGCTTCGGGCGCCTGGGCCTGATCGAGCAGGACCGTGCCAGCGGCCACTATCTGCTCGGCCCGCTCGCCTTGCAACTGGGGCTCATCAGCCTGCAGCAGGCCGACCCGGTGCACATTGCCACCCCGCTGATCGCCCAGCTGGCCCAGCAGACCGGCCACACCGTGGCGCTGGCCGTGTGGGGCGCGCGCGGCGCGACCATCGTGCGCACGGCCGAATCGCCCTCGCCGGTGCACGTGAACATGCGGCACGGCACGGTGTTCTCGCTGACCAACACGGCCTCGGGCCGTGTGTTCGCAGCCTTCCTCGATGCCGACGCGGTGCGCCATCTGCTCGAGGACGAGCGCCAGCGCCAGAAGCAGCGCAAGGGCTCCGAGCCCGTTCCGGCCGGCATGCCGCCGGTGCAGCCGCTGCCCTCGTGGAGCGACTTCGAGCGCCAGCTGCAGGAAGTGCGCACGCACGGCATCAGCCGCTCCGACGGCGAGGTCATCGAAGGCGTGAGCGCCATGGCGGCGCCCGTCTTCGACCACACTGGCGCCATCGTGCTGGCCGTGACCGCCATCGGCCCTGCCGGTATCTTCAATACCGCGTGGGACGGCGAAATTTCCCGCGCGCTCAAGGCCTGCGCGGACACCGTGTCGCAGCGCCTGGGCGCCACCGCCAACCCGCCTGCCGCGAATCCCCCCAGAACAGAGCGATGACGCCAGTCACACCAGACATCTCTTCTTTTCCTCTCCACGCGGCCATCGAGCTGCTGCGCAACGCCCGGCGCATCGTCGTCTTCTCCGGCGCCGGCCTGTCGCGCGCCTCGGGCATCCCGACCTACCGCGACGCCGACGGCCTGTGGAAGAACCAGAACGCGCTGCAGTTCTCGCATGCCGAAGACCTTCAGCGCGACCCTTCGGGCTTCACGAAATTCTGGGCGCAGCGCCTGTCGCTGATCGAGTCGGCGCAGCCCAACCCGGGCCACACCGCGCTGGCGCTGCTGCAAAGGCTGCGCCCTGCCACCCGGCTGGTCACGCAGAACGTCGACGGCTTGCTGACCCAGGCAGGCGGGCTAGACGTGCTCGAACTCCACGGCTCATTGCGCCGCTGGCGCTGCGACCGCTGTGGCAACCGCAGCGGCCCATGGCCTTTTCACCGCTGCCTGCGCTGCGGCTCGCACGCGCGGCCCGACGTGGTGATGTTCGGCGAGATGCTGAACGAAGGCGTGCTGCTCGACGCGCAGGTTGCCGCTCAGGAGTGCGATCTGTTCATGGTGGTCGGCAGCACGACCATCGTCTACCCGGCGGCCGAGCTGCCGCAGACCGCGCTGGCGCATGGCGCGCGGCTCATCGCGCTCAACCTGGAGCCGCTGCCGCACCTGGACGAGGCCGCGACCGTGGTGCTGCGCGGCGCCTCGGAAGACCTGCTGCCACAGCTGCTGGCAGCCTTGCCAGGCCTCAGGGGCTGAGGGCGATCAGCCCTTCTTGCCGCCCAGCAGCACCAGCGCTCCGCCCACCACGATCACGGCCAGGCTGGCCCAGGTGGGGAAGTTGACAGTCTGCTTCTCCTTCATCGAGAACTCCAGCGGGCCGAGCTTGGCCTCATGGGTTTCCTTGGTGAAGCTGAAGCTGCCGAGGCCCAGGGCGGCGATGCCGGCCACGATCAGCAGGATGCCGACGATGCGTGTTGCGTTCATGGGGTCGATCCTCCGTCCGTTGAATGGCTGCTATTGCCGGGATTGCTGCGGTGTCTGCTGTTGCAGCTGGTCCACCCATTGCACCACCTCGGCCATCGCGGCATCGCTGGCCGAGATCAGCGCCTTCACGCCGCCGGGGGCGTCGGCGCTGGAAGCAGGGCGGCGCACGGTGAAAGTGCGCTGGCCGAGCACGCGGTCGCCGGCGGGCGCGCTGCGGACCAGCGTGGCGCGCAGGCGCACCAGGCCCACGCTGGCGCTGGCCGAATCGAAGTAGTGGCTGAACTCGTCGAGCGAGATGCGCAGCGTATCGGGCGTCTCGCCCCGGCTGCGCGAGATGGTGGCGCTTTCTTCGGGGCCGAGCACGGTGCGGCGCTCCGACAGCGTGTCGCGCAGCCGTTGGCGCAGCAGCTGCGCGGGCGGCAGGCTCCAGCGCGACTGGCCGTAGGGGCGCAGCTCGTTGGCGTCGGCGTACCCCAGCCGGTAGAGGATCTGCGTGCCGTCCAGGCGGGAGTTGCTGTCGAACTCGGCGAGCGCCAGCGTGGGAAGGGTGGCCGCGGCAGGCGCAGCGGCAGCAGCAGGCGCCGTCAGGCCGGGGCCGAAGTCGTACAGCGTGGTGCGTGCGGGCTTGTCCGGCAGCGCACCGCAGCCTGCGACCAGCAGCGCGGCGCCGAGCGCGATGCCGGCCGGGTTCATCAAGGAGCGAATGGCGTTCTTCATGGTGGATGGTCCTCCCTGGATGCTGCTCAGGGCCGCGTCGCAGCGGGCGCGCTGAACCCCGGCTCGCCCGGGCCCGCGACTGCGCCGCCGTTGCCGAACAGCAGCGATTGCGGGTTGTCGTTGATGTTGTCCGCCGCGCGGCCCAGCCGGCGCACGGCGTGCGAGGTGTCGTCGGCCACGCGGTTCACGCGCGGCAGCGTCGCCGCGTTGAACGAATCGACCGCCTGCGCCAGCGCCTTGGTGCCGTCGCTCAAGCGCTCGACCGGGCCGTCGGGCGCGTTCAGCCGGCCCACGGTGGTGTTGAAGTTGGTGGCCACGCGCGAGACGTCGCCGGCCGCCTTCTTCACCGAGGCCAGCGTGTCGGGCAGCTTCGTCAGTGCGGGGTTCAGTCCGGTCTTCACCGTGTTGTCGAGCGTCTTGAGCAGCGTGTTGGCGCTGGACGAGGCGGCCGCGATGTTCTCCAGCGCTTCGGCCGCGCGCTTCTGGTTGGGGTCGCTCAGCAGCTGGTTGGCGCGCTTCGTCACTTCCTCGACCTGGTTGATGATGGCCTCGCCGCGGTCCTGCAGCTGCGCCAGCATCGAGGGCTTGAGCGGAATGCGCGGCGGGTTGTCGTCGTCCGGCTTCAGCGACACCGTCGACTCGCCCTTGTCGTCCAGCGCGATGAAGGCCAGGCCGGTCACGCCCTGGTAGCTCAGCGTGGCAAAGCTGGAGGTGGTGAGCGGCACGCGCTCGTCGACCGTGATGCGCACGCGCACATTGCCTTTCACCTTGGGGTCGAAGTCGATCGACGCCACCTTGCCCACCGCGATGCCGCGGTAGCGCACCATGGCCTGTGGCTGCAGGCCGCTGACGGCGTCGCGCGTGGACAGCTCGTAGATGTTGCGCACGGTGTTGTCGCGCGTGAACCAGATCACCAGCCCGACGAGCGCGGCGATCAGGCCGAGCACGAAGGCGCCGGCGGCGAGGGCGTGGGCCTTGTTTTCCATGGTGGCTACCTACCTTTCAGCGGCCCGCCTCGGCGGCGGGCTGCGACGGAGATTGTTCGGCGGGCTTGTCGTGCAGAGCCTCCAGGGCGCGCTGGCCGCGCCCGCCGAGAAAGTATTCGTGGATGAAGGGATGCGGGTACGCGATGACTTCGCGTGCCGCGCCGGTGACGATCACCTTCTGGTCGGCCAGCACCGCGATGCGGGTGCTCAGGTCGAACAGTGTGTCCAGGTCGTGCGTGACCATCACCACCGTGAGGCCCAGCTCGCGGTGCAGGCCGCGCAGCAGGTCGCAGAAACTGTCGGATGCCTCGGGGTCGAGGCCGGCCGTGGGCTCGTCGAGCAGCAGCAGCGGCGGGTCCATGATGAGCGCGCGCGCCAGCGCCACGCGCTTGATCATGCCGCCCGAGAGGTCTGATGGGCTCTTGTTCGCATGCTGCGGGCCCAGGCCAACCATCTGCAGCTTCACCAGCGCCGCGTGGCGGATCAGCTCGTCGGGCAGCAGCTTCAGCTCGCGCAGCGGAAAGGCGATGTTCTCCAGCACGCTGAAGGCCGAGAACAACGCGCCGTGCTGGAACAGCATGCCCACGTTGGCCGCGCCCGATGCGCTGAGCTCGCCAGGCTCCTGGCCCAGCACCTCGACGTGGCCGCGCGTGGGTTTCTCGAGCCCGAGGATCTGGCGCAACAGCACCGTCTTGCCGGTGCCCGAGCCGCCGACCAGCGACAGCACCTCGCCACGGTCGATGTGCAGCTGCAGGTCGCGGTGCACCACCTGCTCGCCGTCGGGGCTCTGGAATACCGTCCACAGGCCGCGGATGTCCACCACGGTGGTGTAGGTGTCGGAGCGTACGGGCATGCTCATGGTGTCAGGCCCTGAATCCGATGCCCTTGAAGAGCACGGCGAAGAGCGCGTCTACAAGGATCACCGCGGTGATCGACGTGACGACCGACTGCGTGGTGCCGCGCCCGAGGCTCTCGGTGTTGGGCTTGACCTTCATGCCGAAGTAGCAGCCGATCAGCGCAATCAGAATGCCGAACATCGCTGACTTGGCCAGCGCCAGCCAGAGGTTTGAAATCGGCACCGCGCGCGGCAGCGCCGAAAGAAAGTAGGCGGGCGAAATATTGAGCGCCGCATCGGCCGCCAGCATGCCGCCCGCGAGCGCCGCCATCGAAGTCCAGAGGCTGATCAGCGGCATTGCGATGGCCAGCGCCAGCACGCGCGGCATCACGAGGCGAAAGCCGTGCGGGATGCCCATCACGCGCATTGCGTCGAGTTCTTCTGTTACCCGCATCACGCCGATCTGCGCAGTGATGGCCGAGCCCGATCGCCCGGCGATCAGCACGGCTGCCAGCACCGGCCCCAGTTCGCGGATCAGCGAGAGCCCGAGGATGTTCACCACGAAAGTCTCGGCGCCGTACTGCCGCAATTGCTGCGAGATCAGGTAGGCCAGCACCACGCCGATCAGCAGCCCGACCAGCGCCGTGATGTGCAGCGCCGTGGCGCCGAACTGATACAGGTGCCCCGAGAAATCGCGCCACGGCCCGCGGTGCGGCGCGCGAATCAGCCGGCCCACGTCGAGCGCCAGCTGGCCGATCAGGCTCGTGAAGTCGCGCACCACGTACATCGCGCGCGGCCCGTTGTGCGAGAACGCGCGGATGCGGTCGCTCAGCGAGGGCGGGGGCTCGTCCGGCGTGGCGACGGTGTACTGCGCCACCTGGTCGAGCACGGCCTTGTGCTGCGGCAACATTTCGAGCGTGGCCGGCCACTGGTGGCGCCAGTGTTCCCACAGCAACTGCGCGCCGATGTGGTCGAGTTGCCCGATGGGGCGCAGGTCCCACGCGCGGTCGTCGGCGGGCGGGGCGGTTTCCAGGCTTTTGGCCAGCGCCTGCCATGCCGGCTTGGACGACATAGCCAGCGTGGTCCAGCAGCCGCTGGCCACCGTCCACTGGCGGCCTTCCTGTTCCCGCTGCTCGACGCGAGGCCACGCGCTGTCGGCGGCGGAGGCGTCGGCAGTCGATGTGGCAGGGGACATAGGGCGGGTGAGCGGGAAAGTTAACAAAGGCGGGGGTGGAAGCGCGCATCGTAACCGGGTGCATCCAGTGTGAAGGTGCTCCAGACCCCTCGTTTGCGTAGGGCACAACGCCGTTTCTTCGGGTTTTCTTCAGGGCAGGTGCGATCACGCTGAAAAGCCCTCGGACAGGGCTTCACGCAACCACCCCACAAAGGCCGTCACAGCCTGCGGCACATGCGTGGCGTAGGGCCGTATTGCATACAGCCGCTCGCCGAAAGCACCCACCGAGCGCCACTGCGGCAGCACCTGCTGCAGCTTGCCCGACTGCAGCGCCGCCTGCGCGCTGAAATCGGGCACCAGCGCAATGCCAAGCCCGCTCAGGGCCGCATCGCGCAGCGCCTCGCTGTTGTTCGCGACCAGCGGCCCCGAGACCGGCACCGTGATGCGCGGCGCCGAGGCCTTTGCCTCGAAGTGCCAGGTCGGCGTTTCCTGCGCGCGCGGGTAGTGCAGGCAGTCGTGCTCCGCCAGCGCCTGCGGCTCGCGCGGCGTGCCACGGCGGCGCAGGTAGGCACGGCTGGCCACCAGCACCGAGCGGGTTTCGCACAGCGTCCAGGCCACGTGCGTGTCGGGCGGCGCGGCCGTGTGGCGGATGGCCAGGTCGAAGCCCTCCATCGCCAGCGAGCTGAGCCGGTCCGACAGATCGAGTTCGAGGCGCACCTCCGGCTGCGCGCGCAGGAAGTCGGCCAGCCGCGGCACCAGCTGTTGGCGCGCGAAGGCCACCGGCGCCGTTACCCGCACCAACCCGCGCGGCACCCCCGCGAGATCGCGCACGCCCGCGAAGCTGTGGGCAATCTGCTCGAAGGGGCCGCGCATGTCTTCCACCAGCCGCTGGCCGGCCTCGGTGAGCCGCACGCTGCGCGTGGTGCGCTGCACCAACGGCGCGCCGGCCGCGCGCTCCAGCTCGGCGATGCGCTGGCTCATGGCTGCCTTGCTCACACCCAGGCGCAGCGCCGCGGCCGTGAAGCTGCCCTGCTGCGCCAGCACCGTGAGCCAGTGCAGGTGCGTCCAGAGCGACTCGATATTTTGGGGTTTCATGGTTCTATTGTTCGCTATTTTGAACAATAAGTTCAGTCTTCGTGACTAGGCGCGGAACAAGGTGCTGCCTAAACTGATTGCACTCTTCCGTCAGCGAAAGCCCTTTTAGGCCCTCCCCATGCCCACCTCCATCGACCACTTCATCGCCGGCAAGCCTGCCGCCAACACCTCCGGCCGCACGCAGGACGTGACCAACCCCGCCACCGGTGCCGTCACCGGCAAGGTCGGGCTGGCCGACACCGCGCAGGTCGCGGCCGCCGTCGCCGCCGCGCAGGCCGCCTTCCCGGCCTGGGCCGACACCCCGCCCATCCGCCGCGCGCGCGTCATGTTCAAGTTCCTGCAGCTGCTCAACGAGCACAAGGACGAACTGGCCCACCTCATCACCGCCGAGCACGGCAAGGTCTTCACCGATGCGCAGGGCGAAGTCAGCCGCGGCATCGACATCGTCGAGTTCGCCTGCGGCATTCCGCAACTGCTCAAGGGCGACTTCACCGACCAGGTGAGCACCGGCATCGACAACTGGACGCTGCGCCAGCCGCTCGGCGTGGTCGCCGGCATCACGCCCTTCAACTTCCCGGTGATGGTGCCGATGTGGATGTTCCCGGTGGCCATTGCCGCGGGCAACACCTTCGTGCTCAAGCCCAGCCCGACCGACCCGAGCGCCTCGCTGCGCATGGCCGAACTGCTGACGGAAGCCGGCCTGCCCGACGGCGTGTTCAACGTCGTGCAGGGCGACAAGGCCGCCGTCGACGCGCTGCTCGAACATCCGGACGTCAAGGCCATCAGCTTCGTCGGCTCCACGCCCATCGCCAACTACATCTACGAAACCGGCGCCCGTCACGGCAAGCGCGTGCAGGCCCTGGGCGGCGCGAAGAACCACATGGTGGTGCTGCCCGACGCAGACATCGACCAGACGGTCGACGCGCTGATCGGCGCGGGCTACGGCTCTGCCGGCGAGCGCTGCATGGCCATCAGCGTGGCGGTGTTGGTCGGCGACGTGGCCGACAAGATCATTCCCAAGCTCATCGAACGCACGAAGACGCTGAAGGTGCTCAACGGCACCAATCTCGCCGCCGAGATGGGCCCGATCGTCACGCGCGCCGCGCACGAGCGCATCACCGGCTACATCGACCTGGGCGAGAAGGAAGGCGCGAAGCTGCTGGTCGACGGCCGCAACTTCAATGGCAGCACCGCCGGTGAAGGCTGCGGCGACGGTTTCTGGATGGGCGGCACGCTGTTCGACAACGTCACGCCCGAGATGCGCATCTACAAGGAAGAAATCTTCGGCCCGGTGCTCAGCTGCGTGCGCGTGGCCAACTTCAAGGACGCAGTCGACCTCGTCAACGCGCATGAGTTCGGCAACGGCGTGAGCTGCTTCACCCGCGACGGCAACGTGGCGCGCGAGTTCAGCCGCCGCATCCAGGTCGGCATGGTCGGTATCAACGTGCCGATCCCGGTGCCCATGGCCTGGCACGGCTTCGGCGGCTGGAAGCGCTCGCTGTTCGGCGACATGCATGCCTACGGCGAAGAGGGCGTGCGCTTCTATACCAAGCAGAAGTCGGTGATGCAGCGCTGGCCCGAGAGCATCGGCAAGGGCGCCGAGTTCGTGATGCCGACTGCCAAGTAAAAGCAGGCCCCCCGGCCACCGTCGCCGGGGTCTCTCCGATCCTTCGGGTTCTGAAACGTTTCTTCCGTAGAGTTCGCCATGACCGCCTAGAAACCCGGACGCATCCCGCGTCCAGCATCAGAAGACCAGAGAGGACCGAGGAGACATGGCTGCGAACAACAACACGAGGACTTTCCGAAACCCGGCTTCGGCCGGCGGCGCGCTCTGGCGGCTGCTGGCCCTGGCCGTGGCGCTCGTCGCGGCGCCGACGCTGCACGCTGCCGGCGTGCTCAGCGTGAGCCCGCAAGGCGAAGCGCGCGACGTGCGGCAGGTGTCGATCCGCTTCGACGCCGACATGATGCCGCTGGGCCAGAGCGAAGGCGCCGAGCCCGCGAACGTGCAGTGCTCGCCGCAGACGCCAGCAGGGCGCGCGCGCTGGATCGGTCCGCGCGCCTGGGCCTTCGAGTTCGAGAAGGATGTGCGTGGCGGGACGCGATGCAATGTCGTGTTCAAGGCTGGGCTGAAGACGCTGGCGGGCGAGGCGGTGACCACGCCGCCGGCTGCGAGCTTCGTGGCCGGCCCCCATGGTTTCTCTACTTCCTTTCCGGCCGAGGGCTCGCAGGTTGCGCCCGACCAGGTCTTCCTGCTGCGCCATTACGACCCCCAGCCCGTGGGTGATCCGCAGACGCTGGCGGCCGGCTTCACCTGCGAGCTGCGCGACGGCGACAAGGTGCAGAGCCAGCCGGCAGAGCTGGTCACCGGGGCCGCCCTGGCCTCGGCGCTGCGCGCAGCCCAGTCGGGTACCTATGCCTTGGCACTGCGCTGTGCGCAGCCGCTGCCCGAAGGCGTGCAATTGCGCTTGCGCCAGGCGCCCGTGGGCGGTGCCGAGCCGAAGCTCTTCAACTACACCACTCGTCCGCGCTTCACCGCGCGTGTCGAGTGCACGGTGCTCGACTACCCCCAGGGACAGAAGGCCTGCGACCCGCGACGGCCGGTCGAACTGACTTTCTCCGCCGGCATCGGCCTCATGAGGTCCGGCGGCATTCGCCTGACCGACGCGTCGGGCGCCGACCTGTCTTTCGATGCCGTCGACACATGGCGTCGTGACGAGGTTCGGCAGTTGCGCGTGATGCCGCCCAAGGGCAGCTTCGGCGAGGGAACCCGCTTCACTGCGCGCCTGCCCGAAGACTTCCGCGACGTGCTCGGCCGGCCGCTGGTCAACGCGTCGGAGTTTCCCAAGACAGTCGAATTCGCTCGCCTGCCGCCATATCTGGGTGTGGCCAACTCTCTCGCCGTCATGCCGTGGCAAGCCGGCAAGTCCGACGCAGTGGCGGCCTTTGCCGTGCGCCGCGTCGAGAAGTCGGTGCCGCTGCGGCAATGGCGGCTCGGCGGCGAGATGGGCGTGGGCATCGAGGCCTACGCCATCGAACTGCTGCAGAGCCAGCAGGCCGGCCAGTGGCCCACCGAAGAGCTGAACGCCAAGGCAGGGGCACCGCGTACATCGACGCTGGCCACGCAGGGCGATGCAATGGAATTCGTCGGCGTGCCGCTCGCCGCGCCCGGCTTGCACGTGGTGCGCGCCGACAGCGCCGCCTTCACGCAATACATCGACACACGCCCGCTTGGTCCGAACGAAACCCGGGATACCTCGCCACGCCAGCGCTATGCGGTGGTGCAGGCCACCAACCTCAACCCCGGCGCGAGCTTCGGCAATGCAGGTGCTTCGGTGATCTGGGTCACCGCGTTCGACAGCGCCAAGCCGGTGGCGGGCGCCGACGTGGCCGTGTACTCGTGCAACCGCGAACTGCTTTGGCGCGGCAAGACCGACGCGCAGGGCCTGGCCCGGCCGGACGAGGCCTTGCGTGGCAAGCTGGCGTGCAGCAACAACACCCGCGCCGTGACGCCACGCTACGGTGGCGGCGGCAACAACAGCCCTTGGGTGGTGGTGCGCGCCGGCGACGACATGGCGCTGATGCAGGTCTTCGCAGGGTGGAACGGCTTTCCCGTAGGCCGCGATGCGCAGAACTTTCGCGCCCACACCGTGCTCGACCGCACGCTGTTCAAGGCAGGCGAGACCGTCAGCATGCAGCACGTCGTGCGGCTGCTTGAAAGCCGCGGCTTCGCGCTGCCGCCGGCAGGCACGCTCGATATCGAGATTCGCTACAGCTGGAGCGACAAGGTGAGCACGTCCAGTGTGCCGCTCGGCCCCGACGGGAGCGCCACCAGCCAATGGACGATCCCGTTCGACGCCAAGCTCGGCAACTACACCGTGTTGGTGTTGCAGGGCGGCCGGCAGCTGGCCAGTGCGCAGTTCCAGGTCGAGGAGTTCCGCACGCCGGTGTTCGACAGCGAACTGCGCACCAAGGCGCTGTGGGAGCGCGACGCTCAACTCGCGGTGGTCGATGCGCGGCTGAGCTACTTCGCCGGCGGCGCCGCGGCCGGGCTGCCGGTGACCGTGCAGCAGGGCTGGGCGCGCCAGGTGCAAGGTCCGCAGCCCGGCTACGCGTTCTACGACGAAACGCTCGATGCCGTGCCTGCCATGCCGCCGTCCATTCCACCGCAGGCCACGAAGCTCGATGCCGCCGGCAGGACGCAACTGCGGCTCAAGACGCCATCGCTGGAACGGCCGATGCTGCTGCAGACCGAGCTGAAGTTCCAGGACCCCAACGGCGAAACCCAGACCGTCGGCGCCAGCACCATGCTGTGGCCCGACCGCATGAAGCTCGGCCTGCGCGTGCGGGCGAAAGACCGGGATCGGCCGCAGGCCATCGAAGGCATTGCACTCGACGACCAGAACCGGCCGGTGGCCGACGAACCCGTGAGCGTGCGTGTCAAGCCGGTGCAGCGGAACTGGAACAACGGACAGACGCGAATCACCGACCTCGGCCCCGAGGTGGATGTGTGCAGCACCCGCACCGACGCGCAAGGGCGGTGGGCCTGCGAGTGGCAGTTACCCGCCGCGGTGTCGGGCCAGCAGGTGCCCGAGCAATGGCTGTTCAGCGCGAGCGCCAGCAGCCTGAAGCACAGCCGCGCCGTCGTGCGCACCAACATGCTGCAGTACCGCTGGACACTGGGCTGGCAGGAGGCGCTGGCCCGTTCAGCGCTGCAGCTGGAGAACGGACCGGCCTTCGGCCCTGGCGAGACCGCCATCGTGATCGCGCGTCCCGAGCGTCTGCCGGCGAACCTGCTGCTCACCGTGGAACGCGAAGGTGTGATGGCAGCCAGCGTGCATGCGATCACCGCGATGGCGCAGCGCATCGAACTGCCGCTGACTGCGCAACATGCGCCCAACGTGCATCTGGCGGCGCGCTATGTGTATCCGCTGCAGGACGCAGGCAAGGACGCACCGCTGGCGAGCGTGCAGCGCGCGGAGGTGCCGGTGCGTCCCGACGCGTGGACGCTTTCCGTCGGTTTGCGTCCCGAGGCTGCAACGGCGCGGCCGCGCACGCAGCTGCCGATGGAAATCGCGGTGCGCGATGTCGCCGGCCAGCCCGTGGGGGGCGCGCGCGTGACACTGGTCGCGGTGGACCAGGCCCTGCTGGCGCTCAAGCCCAATGGCACCTGGGCGCTGGCCCGGGCGATGTTCGCGGCGCGCGGCAACTCGGTCACCAGCACGGCGCTCGATGCCCGCCTGTTGCGCCGGGTCGAGCTCGGTCTGCAGCCGCAGCACCGGCCGGACGACGAGGCCGCGCGCGGCTTGTTCGGCGCCGTACCGGGCGCTCCGGCCCCGGTCGCGGCCGCCGCGATGCGCGCCTCGAAGCCGGACGCGCCGGACGAGCCGCCCCCGCGCACGGACCTCTCCTCGCTCATCCTCTGGCGCACCGACCTGCGCACCGACGCCCAAGGCATAGCCCGCGCCACCGTCCCGCTCAACGACGCACTCACCCAGTTCCGCATCGTCGCCATCGCCAGTGCGGGCGAGGCGCAGTTCGGCCAGGGCGAAACCACCATCACCAGCACGCAGCCGCTGCAGATCTTCAGCGGCCTGCCCGAGCTGCTGCGCGCGGACGATGCCATCGTGCAGAAGCTCAGCCTGCGCAACACCGGCGCGTCGCCGCTTGCCGTGGTGCTCAAGGCCGAGGCCGTCGTCGAGCCCAATGGCGAATGGTCCGGCGCACGCGATGTGGTGCCCGCCGATGCATTGGCCGCGCGCGGCCTGAAGATCGAGCGCCGCGTGCAGCTTGCGGCCGGCCAGACGCAGGAAGTGCTGTGGCCCGTGGCCGTGCCCGGTGGCGCCGGCACGCTGCGCTGGCGCATCAGTGCGCAGGGCGGCGAAGAGAGCGACGCGCTGGAGATCACGCAGCGCGTGGTGCCAGCACTGACCGCCACGGTGCGCCAGTCGACGCTGCTGTCGGTGGCCGACGCGGGCGCGGTGCCCGTCGTGCAACCGCGCGATGCCGTGCCGCTCACAGGCGGCGTGCGCGTGGCGCTGCAGTCCAGCCTCGTGGATGCAGCGCTGGCCGAATCCACGCGCTGGATGGCGCAGTACCCGTACAGCTGCCTCGAGCAGCAGAGCTCGCGCTACGTGTCGCTCGACGACCGCGCGAGTTGGGACCGGCTGATGGCCCAGCTGCCCAAGTACATCGACGGCAAGGGCCTGGCGCGCTACTTCCCCGAGTCCTCGCTGCCCGGCAGCGAGATGCTCACCGTGCAGCTGCTCGACCTCGCCCACGCCAAGAGCTGGCCTGTGCCCGAAGCCCCGCGCCGCCAGATGCTCGATGCGCTCGATGCCCTGCTTCAAGGCCGCCTGGCCGCGCAAGACTGGGCGCCGCGCAATTACCTGGAGCCGCAGCAGCTCGCCGCGCAGGCCACGCTGGTGGAGCATGGCCGCGCGAAGATCGTGGTCAAGCCCAAGGCGCTCGACGCGCTCTCGGCCCAGTCGCTGGTCGACTGGTCGCGCGCGCTCATGGCGATGCCCGCCGATGCCGAGCGCGATGCTGCGCTGAAGGAAGCCGGCGCGCAACTGCGCAGCCGCTTCGACGTGCAGGGCACGCGCCTGCGCTGGCGCGATGAATCGTCGCTGCACTGGTGGTGGTTCATGTGGAGCGGCGACAGCACCGCCGCGCGCATGGCCCTGCTCGCGCAGCAATGGGCCGAGACCGACGCAAGCTGGAAGGCCGATGCGCCGCTCATCACGCAAGGGCTGGTCGGCCGCCAGAGCGCCGGCCGCTGGAGCACCACCACCGGCAATGCCTGGAGCACGGTCGCGCTGCGCCGCTTCCAGCAGCAGTTCGAAGCCGGCCCGGTCGATGGCGTGACGCGTGCCACGCTGGGCCGCGCCACGCGCGATGCGGCGTGGACCGATGCCAAGGCTCCGAGTGTGCTGCTGCCCTGGCCAGCCCAAGGCGCGCAAGGCACGCTGCAACTGCGCCACGAAGGCAGCGGCAAGCCATGGGCCACCATCAGCACGCTGGCAGCAGTGCGCAACACGCAGCCCGTCGCCAACGGTCTCGTGGTACGCCGCAGCGTCACGCCGGTCGAGCAGAAGCGCAAAGGCCAGTGGTCGGTGGGCGACGTCTACCGGGTGCGGCTGGACCTCGAATCGACCGCCGAGCAGACCTGGGTGGTGGTGCGCGACGCCGTGCCCTCGGGCGCGAGCCAGCTCGGCCGCGGCCTGGGCCGCGAGAGCAATCTCGCGCAGCGCGGCGAGACCAGCGAGGGCTGGGCCTGGCCCAGCTACATCGAACGCGCCACCGACAGCTACCGTGCGTACTTCCGCTACGTGCCGCGCGGCAACTGGCGCGTGGAATACACCGTGCGGCTGAACAACGCGGGCGACTTCAAGCTGCCCCCGGTGCGCGTGGAGGCCATGTACGCACCCGAAGTTTTCGGCGAGGGCACCGCCCAGACCATGACCGTGAAACCCTGAGAAAAAAGATGAGAGACAACGACAACACCTTCGACTACATCATCATCGGCGCGGGCACCGCCGGCTCGCTCATGGCGAACCGGCTCAGTGCCGACAAGAGCAAGCGCGTGCTGCTCATCGAAGCGGGCCGCAAGGACGACTACCACTGGATCCACATTCCGGTGGGCTACCTGTACTGCATCGGCAATCCGCGTACCGACTGGCTCTACAGCACCGAGCCCGACGCTGGCCTCAACGGCCGCGTGCTGCGCTACCCGCGCGGCAAGACGCTGGGTGGCTGCTCCAGCATCAACGGCATGATCTACATGCGCGGCCAGTCGCGCGACTATGAGCACTGGGCCGATCTCACCGGCGACGAAGGCTGGCGTTGGCAGAACGTGCTGCCGGCCTTCAAGAAGCACGAGGACTTCTACCTCGGCGCCGACGAAATGCATGGCGCCGGCGGCGAGTGGCGCATCGAGAAACAACGCCTGCGCTGGGACATCCTCGACGCCTTTGCCGAAGCCGCTTCGCAGGCCGGCGTGCCGCACACCGCCGACTTCAACCGCGGCAACAACGAAGGCGTGGGCTACTTCCAGGTCAACCAGAAGAACGGCTGGCGCTGGAACACCGCCAAGGCCTTCCTGCGCCCGACCTGCTATGGCAGGCCCAACTTCGAGCTCTGGACCGGCGCGCAGGTGTCGCGCCTGCTGTTCGAGACGCTGCCCGACGGCACGCGCCGCTGCACCGGCGCCGAGGTGTGGAACGGCAGCGAGATGACCACCGCGCACGCCACGCGCGAAGTGATCCTGAGCGCGGGTGCCATCGGCTCGCCGCAGATCCTGCAGCTCTCGGGCATCGGCCCGGCCGATCTGCTGCGCCAGCACGGCATCGACGTGGTGCTCGACGCGCCAGGTGTCGGCGCCAACCTGCAGGACCATCTGCAGATCCGCGCGGTCTACAAGATCGAGGGCGCCCCCACGCTCAACGTGATGGCTTCGTCGATGGTCGGCAAGGCGAAGATCGGCCTCGAATATCTGCTCAAGCGCAGCGGCCCGATGAGCATGGCGCCGTCGCAGCTCGGCGCCTTCACGCGCAGCTCGCCCGATCGCGAATGGCCCAATCTGCAGTACCACGTGCAGCCGCTGTCGCTCGACGCCTTCGGCGATCCGCTGCACAGCTTTCCGGCCTTCACCGCGAGCGTGTGCAACCTCAACCCGACAAGCCGGGGCTCGGTGCGCATCAAGAGCAAGCGATTCGAAGACGCGCCGGCCATCGCGCCCAACTACCTGAGCACCGACGAAGACCGCAAGGTGGCGGCCGATTCGCTGCGCGTCACGCGCCGCATCGCCGAGCAGCCTGCGCTTGCCAAGTACAAGCCGCAGGAGTGGAAGCCCGGCGTGCAGTACCAGACCGACGAGGACCTGGCGCGCCTGGCCGGCGACATCGCCACGACCATCTTTCATCCGGTGGGCACCACGAAGATGGGTGCCGGGAGCGACCCGATGGCCGTGCTCGATTCGCAGCTGCGGGTGCGCGGGATCCAGGGCCTGCGCGTGGTGGATGCGGGCGCGATGCCGACCATCACCAGCGGCAACACCAACAGCCCTACGCTGATGATGGCGGAGAAGGCCGCCGGCTGGATTCTCGGCGGGGCCGGGGGCTAGCCTCGGCGGCCTGGCCCTTGCCCGCGAGGCGCGCCTTCGCGCCTTCGAGCATCAGGTCGACGCCGATCTCGAACAGCGCGTCGGGCCCGGCCCGGCGGTAGTGGGCGAACGCCTCGGCCAGCAGCGGACGCGAGGCCGCGGCGGCATCGAGCGCCTGCTGGCGCATCTCCGCGTCGGGCGGCGCCGCCTGTTCTTCCAGCACGCAGCCCACGGTGTAGCGGCCCAGCGCGATCAGCAGCGTCATCGCCTGCGTCGCCGGCACGCCCAGGTTGACCACGGCCGCGAGCTGGGCCTCGACCATGTCGAGGTCGCCCGGATCGGGCTCGGAGCCGGCATGCAGCCGCGCGCCGTCTCGCCGCGCCAGCAGCGCGCGGCGGAAGCTGTGCGCGTTCTCGCGCAGGAACCCGTCCCAGGTCTCGCCAGGCAGCGGCAGCTTGCGCTCGTGGGCGCGGTGCAGGATCTCGCTGTTCATCGCGTCGAGCAGAGCCCGCTTGTTCTTGAAATGCCAGTACAGCGCGGGCTGCTGCACGCCGAGCCGCTCGGCCAGCAGCCGGGTGCTGAGCTTGTCCATGCCGACCTCGTCGAGCAGTGCGAGCGCTGCCTCGAGGATCACTTCGCGGTCCAGTTTCATGTCGATGTCGATGCCAGTTCGTGCGGGTACTTCACAGCCTGGAATTTATCGCTGATAATTCCTTATCAATGATAAATTCCAACAGTTCTTCAACTTCTTTCGCGACGAACGGCCGCCACGCGCAGTTCGTGATCCTCGCGATCGTCACGCTCGACGCCATCGGCATCAGCCTGGTCATGCCGATCGTGCCGAGCCTGCTGCGCGAGGTCGGCCACACCGGCGACCTAGGCTGGCACTTCGGTGCCTTTCTCTCGCTATATGCGCTGATGCAGTTCCTCTGCGCGCCCGTGCTCGGCGCACTGAGCGACCGCTTCGGCCGCCGGCCGGTGCTGCTGGCTTCGGTGCTGGGCGCGGCTGTCGACGCGCTCTTCATGGCCTTCGCGCCCTCGCTGTGGATGCTGTTCGTGGGCCGCGCGATCGCGGGCATGACGGGCGCGAGCACCGCCGTGGCCTCCGCCGCCATCGCCGACCTCACGCCCGAGCACCAGCGCGCGCGCTGGTTCGGCCGCATGGGCGCCTGCTTCGGCCTGGGCTTCATCGCCGGGCCGGCGATCGGCGGCGTGCTCGGCGACCACGGCGTGCGGCTGCCGTTCATCGCGGCCGCACTGCTCAATGGTGTGACCTTTCTCGTGGGTCTGCTGGTGTTGCGCGAGTCGCGCCCGCCGGTACTCGCGTCGCAGCCCTTCGACCGCGGCGTGCTGCATCCGCTCGCGCCGCTGCGCTGGGCCGGGAGCTTTCCGGCGCTGCTGCCCTTGCTCGGCGTGTTCCTGCTGCTCGTGCTGGTGGGCGAAGTCGCCGGCACGACCTGGGTGCTCTACGGCCAGGACCGCTACGCCTGGAACGGCACCATGGTCGGCCTCTCGCTGGCGGTCTTCGGCCTGCTCCATGCGCTGGTGCAGGGCTTCGTGGCGGGTCCGCTGGTCGAGCGCTGGGGCGAACGCGCAGCCATCGCCGTCGGCACCATCGCCGACGGCACGGGCTATGCGCTGATCGCCTTCGCCACGCAGGGCTGGATGGTGATCGCACTGCTGCCGCTGCTGTGCATGGGCGGCGTCTGCGCACCCGCGCTGCAGGCGACGCTCTCGGCGCGCGTGGGCGAGGCGCAGCAGGGGCGGCTGCAGGGCGTGCTCGCGAGCATCACCAGCCTGGCCGCGGTGTTCGGCCCGCTGCTCATCAGCCCGCTCTACTTCGCGTTCCGCACGCGCTTTCCGGGCATCGTGTGGCTGGCGGGAGCGTCGCTCTACCTGCTGTGCCTGCCGGTGCTGCTGCGCAGGACCAAGCAAGCCGCCGCGCAGGGCTGACGAATCACTTCTCGATCGTCTTGTTCCAGCGCGCGTTCCATGCCGGGCGATTGGCGTTGATGCTTTCCCAGTCGATGGTGACGGCCGTCTTCATCCACTTGTTGATGTCCGCCACCTGCGCCGCGCCTTCGCCCACGGCCGGGGCCTTGGGGTTGGTCGGGATCTGCGCGCCGTACTGCAGCACGTTGGCCTGCGCCAACGGGCTCAGCAGGAACTCGGCGAGCTTTTGCGACAGCTCGGGCTCGCTGTTGTTGGCGATCACGCACTGACCGACCATGAGCACCACCGCGCCTTCCTTGGGCGGTGCGTACTCGACCGGAATGCCCTTGGTCTTGAGTGCGGCAACGGCCGTGGGCGTCAGCGGGAAGATCGCCGCTTCACCGGTCTGGACCATCTCAGAGAGCTTGGCTGAGCTCGGGATGTACTCCAGCACGTTCGGCCCGATGGTGGTGGGCCAGGCCTTGAAGCCCGGCTCCACGTTCTTGTCGTTGCCGCCCTGGATGCGGTTGAACATCAGGAAGCCGTGCAGCCCGAAGGACGATGACGACATCGACTGGAACACCACCTTGCCCTTGAACTTGGGGTCGGCCAGGTCCATCCACGAGGTGGGCGCGGCCCAGCCCTTTTCCTTGAACATCTTGGCGTTGTAGGCAAGGCCCGTCATGCCCAGGCTCACGCCGCTGGCCATGTCGTCCTTGAAGCGCGCGGCCGGGTAGATCTCGCTGAGCGACTGGCTGGGCTTCTGCTTCTGGCACAGGCCCATGCCGATGGCGCGCACCATCACGCCGTCGTCCAGGAACATCACGTGCATCTGCGGCTTGTCCTTGTTGGCCTGCGCCTTCGCGAGGATGTCGGACGAGGTGCCGGGCACCACCACCACCTTGGCACCGTAGGCCTTCTCGAAGGCCGGGAAGACGTACTGCGTGTACGCCTTCTCCATGGTGCCGCCGTTCATGCCGATGTAGATGGTCTTGGTCTGCGCGCTGGCGCTGCCGGCGGCTGCGAGCAGCGCGGCAAGGAGGAGAAAGCGGGGGGACTTGGCGATGCGGTACATGGCGATGCTCTCCAATCAGGTTCAGGTTCAGGTGGGGGAAACGGTAAGGGGTTGTTCGTCGAAGCGCTCGATGGCGAAGGCGTCGATGGGCGTCTCGGTGCGCCCGTCGCGCGCCAGCTCGGCCAGCACTTCGCCGGCGGCCGGGCCGATCTGGAAGCCCGCGCCCGAGAAGCCGAAGCCGTGGAACAGGCCGGGCGTGGTGCGGCTGGGCCCGAGCACCGGTTCGCGGTCGGGCAGGTAGCCTTCGGTGCCGCCCCAGGTGCGGATGATGTGCGCATGGCGCAGCACGGGCAACAGCTCCACGGCCTGCATCGCGAGCGTGGCGATGGCGTCGCGCTCGGCGCGCGCGCGTTCGGCATCGAGCGTGATGCCCGTGCCGCCGCCGAGCACGAGATTGCCGCGCGCCACCTGCCGGCAGTAGATGCCGCCGCCTTCCACGCCAAGGCTCCATTGCATGAAGTGCGGCACCGGCTCGGTCACCGCCATCACGGGGCTGCGCGCGCGCAGCGGCGGCGTCTCGCCGAACTGGCTGGCGATGGCGCCGGCCCAGGCGCCCGCGCAGTTGAGCAGCACGGGCGCCTGCACCTCGAGCGCGTTGCCGCTGCGCACCATGAACATGGCGCCGTCATGCGCGACCTCGTCGACCTTGTGGCGCTCGAAGATCTGCGCGCCCGCGCGCTGCGCCGCGAGCGCGAAGGCCGGCGACACGAGGCGCGGATTGGCCTGCCCGTCTTCCGCGCACAGCGAGCCGCCCACAGCGCGCGCGCCGAGCCAGGGGCACTGCTCGCGCAGGCGCGCGCCGGAGATCAGCTCGAGGCCCAGGTCGAAGTCGCTGCTCAGCGCGCGGTAGCGTTCGAGCGAGGCCATGTCCGATTCGCTGCGCGCGATCTTGAAATGGCCCGAGCGGATGTATTCGCCGTCGGTGCCCAGCAGTTCGGGCAGCTGGCCCCAGATGCGGTGCGCGCGCTGCGTCAGCGGCAGCTGGCTCAATGACCGGCCCTGCCGGCGCACGCCGCCGAAGTTCACGCCGCTGGAGCGCGAGCCGCAAAGATCGCGCTCCAGCAGCACCACGCCCAGGCCCATGCGGCGCAAGGCCAGCGCGGCAGAAGAGCCGACGATGCCGCCGCCGACGATGGCGACGTCGGTCTGCAGCTTCTTGATGGTGCTCATGCGCCAGCTCCTTCCGCGGGCACGAGCATGATCGGAATCGGCTTGATCGGCGCTTGCCCGCGCAGCCTGCCGACCTGCTGCAGCGGCTGGCCCGTGGCATGCGCGAGGATCTCCGCCGCCGCCACGCCGCACATGCGCCCCTGGCAGCGGCCCATGCCGACGCGCGACAGCGCCTTCAGGCGGTTCATCTCGCCGGCGCCGTTGGTGGCGACAGTCTGGCGCAGCGTGCCGGCCGTGATGTTTTCGCAGCGGCAGATCACGAGATCGTCGCTCGCGTGCGCGGCCCAGTCCTGCGGCACGGGGAAGGCGCGTTCGAGGCCCTGGCGGAATCCGGCGAGCTTGCCGAGCTTGCGTTCGAGTTCGGCGGCGCGTGCTGTGTCGACCGCTACGCCGCTGTCGGCCAGCAGCGCCAGTGCTGCGCGTTCGCCTGCCCACTCGGCCGCGTCCGCGCCCATGATGCCGGCGCCGTCGCCCGCGAGGTACACGCCCTCGACGCTGGAGCGCCCGGCCGCATCGCGCACCGGCAGGTGGGCGCGGTGCATCGGCGCGTAGTCGAAGCGGCAGCCGAGCAGGTCGGCGAGCTGCGTTTCGGAGCGCAGCGCGTAGCCGAAGCCGATGGCATCGCAGGCCAGTGTGCGTTCTTCGTTGCCGTCTTGCCATGCCACGCCGGTGACGCGGCCCTGCGCCTCGTCGCCGAGCACGCGCAGCGGCCGCACGCCGCTGTGCAGCGCCACGCCGTGCGCGCGGAGCCAGCCCACGTAGTACACGCCCTTCGCGAACACGGCGGGCTGCGTCAGCATCGCGGGCGTGGCGGCGATCTGGTCGGCGAGGCGCGCGGTGTCGAGCACCGCAGCCACTTCCACGCCGGCCTTCGCGTACTGGTACGCCACCAGATACAGCAGCGGCCCGGTGCCCAGGAACACAACGCGGCGCCCGATGGCGCAGCCCTGGAACTTGAGCGCGACCTGCGCGCCGCCGAGCGTGTAGACGCCGGGCAGCGTCCAGCCCGGCACCGGCAGCACGCGGTCGGTGGCGCCGGTCGCAACGATGAGGTGGCTGTAGGGCACGCGACGGGTGCTGCACGTGGGGTTGTGCATCACGTCGAGCTTGTGGTCCTGTGCGTTCCACACGAGGCTGTCGGAGTGGTGGTCAATGCGGCCCTGTAGTGCATCGAAGGCCGAGTGCACGGCATCGGCGCGCTTCGACTCGAAGCCGTAGAGCGTTCGCGCGGTGCGTTGCGAGAGGCTGGCGGGCGGACGGCGATAGATCTGCCCGCCGGCGCGCGACGCCTCGTCGATCACCACAGCCCGCAGGCCATGCGCCACCAGCGTCTGCGCCGCGCGCACGCCGGCCGGGCCGGCGCCGACGATCGCGGGGCGGATTTCGCTTGCCGTCGTCATGCGCCATTCCTTCCCGTGACCAGCGCCATGCCGGGCGCGATGAAGGTCGAGCAGGCGCGCAGCCGTTCGCCTTCGCCGGTGGAGATCCAGCAGTCCTGGCAGGCGCCCATCATGCAGAAGCCGGCGCGCGGCAGGTTGCTGAATTCGTTGCGGCGCAGCTGGGCGCATTGCGTGAGCACGGCCGTGAGCACGGTGTCGCCGGCCAGTGCGCTCGCGGGTGCGCCGTCGAGGGTGAAGGGCACGGTCTCGCGCCCGGTGGTCTCGGCCACGCGGTGAAGCAGGGCGTTCGAAGTTGTCGTTGTCGTCATTGCTTATCTGCGCCCCACCAGCACGCGGTCCAGCCCGTACACACGGTCGAGCAGCACCATCGCGAAGGCCGTGATCGCCACCATCAGCGCAGACACCGCCGCCATCAGCGGGTCGATCGACTCGGTCGCATACATGTACATGCGCACCGGCAGCGTCACCGTGCTCGGCGCGGTGACGAAGATCGACATCGTCACTTCGTCGAAGCTGTTGATGAACGACAGCATCCAGCCGCCCGTCACGCCCGGCAGAATCATCGGCAGCGTGATGCGGCGGAACACCGTGGCCTGGCTCGCGCCCAGCGACAGCGCAGCCTGCTCGGCACTGCGGTCGAAGCCCACCAGCGCCGCCACCACCAGCCGCAGCGTGTAGGGCGTGACGATGAGCGCATGCGCCATCACCAGCCAGCCGAAGCTGCCCGTGCCGCCGACCAGGGCGAACAGCCGTAGCAGCGCCACGCCCAGCACCAGGTGCGGCACGATCAGCGGCGACAGGAACAGGCCGTTGAGGAAGTTGCGTCCCGGAAACTCGTAGCGCGTGATCGCCATGCCCGCCGGCACCGCGAGCAGCGTGGCGATGGTGGCCGAGCTCAGTGCGAGCCACAGGCTGTTCCAGAACGACTGCATGAAGTCGGGGTGCGCGAACACTGCCTTGAACCAGCGCAGCGAGAAGTGCGTGGTCGGAATGGTCAGCGTGTTCTCGGGCGTGAATGCCACGATGCACACCACCACCAGCGGCGCCAGCATGAAGACGATGACGAGCGCGTTGAACGCGAGGGCGATGGGGCCGTTCTTGTTCATCGCTTCAGCCCAGCGCTTTCTTGTAGCGGCCTTCTACCAGGCGGTTGTAGCTCAGCATCACGACGAGATTGGCCACCAGCAGAACCAGCGCCACGGCTGCACCCAGCGGCCAGTTGAGCTCGCTGAGGTATTCGTCATAGACGATGGTCGCCACCATCTTCAGGCGCCGCCCGCCCAGCAGCCCCGGAATGGCGAACGAACTCGCAGCAAGACCGAACACGATCAGGCTGCCCGAGAGAATGCCCGGCATCACCTGCGGCAGCACGATGCGCCGCAGCGTTGTGAAGGGCGTGGCGTTGAGCGAGAGCGCTGCGTTCTCGACACCCGGGTCGAGCTTCTGCAGCGAGGTCCACACCGGGATCACCATAAAGGGCAGCATCACGTGCACCAGCGCGATGACCACGGCCGTGCTGGTGTAGAGGATCTTCACTGGCCCGATGCCGAGCAGGCCCAGCAGCCCGTTCACCGCGCCCTCGGGGCCCAGCAGCATGCTCCAGCCGAAGGCACGCACCACCACAGAAACCAGCAGCGGCGCCAGCACCACCAGCAGCAGCACCGAGCGCCATGGGTTGCGCATGCGGCTCAGCACATAGGCCTCGGGCGCGCCGACCAGCACGCAGATCAGCGTGACAAGGGCCGAGACCCAGAAGGTGCGCCAGAAGATGCCGAGGTAGTACGAGTCGGAGAACACCAGCGCGTAGTGCGCGAGCGTGAACTCGCCGGACTTGGGGCCGGTGGCCGGGTCGTACACGTTGAACGACAGCACAGCCGTGAGCGCGAGCGGCACCAGCAGCAGCGCTGTGAACAGCAGCAGCGCCGGGCCGGAGAGCCACCAGGGCGTGGCCTTGCTCTTCAATACGCTGCTCATGCCGCGACAGCCTTTTCTTCCGCTGGCAGCAGCCGCATGCAGTGCGCCGGCCAGTCGAGGCCCGTGCGGCCGCCTTCTTCGAGCGCTTCGCGCCCGTCGTTGGGGCTCAGCACCGTGAGATCGCCGACGGACGTGGCCACGCGGTAGAGCCACTGGCTGCCGAGGAAGAAGCGCTCCTGCACTTCGCCGTCGAGGCGGCCCTGGCCCGGCGGCACCAGCTGCAGCTTTTCAGGCCGCACACTCAGCAGCGCGGCGGCGTCGACGCTGAAACCCGTGTCGTCCACGTCGAGCGAGAGCGCGCCGACCTCGACGCAGGTGCGCGTGGCGCCGCTGTTCGACACGCGGCAGTCCAGCAGGTTGGCCTTGCCCACGAAGGTGGAAATGAAGCGCGTGCTCGGGTGTTCGTACACGCGCTGCGGATGGTCGATCTGCGTGGCGCAGCCGCCTTCCATCACCACCACGCGGTCGCTGATCGACATGGCTTCGCTCTGGTCGTGCGTGACCATCACCGTGGTGGTGCCGACCTTGCGCTGGATCTGGCGCAGCTCGAACTGCATTTCCTCGCGCAGCTTGGCGTCGAGGTTGGACAGCGGCTCGTCGAGCAGCAGCACCGGCGGCTCGATCACCAGCGCGCGCGCCAGCGCCACGCGCTGCCGCTGGCCGCCCGAAAGCTCGCGCGGGTAGCGTCCGGCATGCGCTTCGAGGTGCACCAGAGCCAGCGCCTGCTTCACGCGCTCGATGCGCTCGGCCTTGGGCATCTTGCGCATCTCGAGGCCGAAGCTCACGTTGTCGGCCACCGTCATGTGCGGGAACAGGGCGTAGGTCTGGAACACGATACCCAGCCCGCGCGTGTTGGCCTTGGCATGCGTGATGTCCTTGCCCGCGAGCTCGATGCGGCCGCTGCTCACGGCCTCGAAGCCCGCAATCATCTGCAGCGTGGTGGTCTTGCCGCAGCCCGAGGGGCCGAGCAGCGAGACGAACTCGCCCTTTTCCACAGTGAGGCTCATGGCCGACACCGCGCGGGTGGCGCCATAGAACTTGGTCACGTCGGTAAGCCGGAGGAATGACATGGAACGGGCCTTTCTTCGGGGGCGAAAAGATGGCTTCAGGCCCCTTGTTTCACCTTGGTGCGGGCCACGGACAGCTTGCTGCTCTTAATTCACTCTATTGCAACGATTGCGCCAGATCGCCTCGGGTATTCCATTAATCAGAATCTTTCTTCAATTTATTCCGATCAATGGAATATGATGGCTGCGATTGATACATCGGATTCCACAGGAGCAAGGTATGGAGACCTCTTCGGCGTCGCCGGCGGCCAGCGGCGGCGTGCCGCGCGTCTTTTCGGTGATCCGCGCGCTCGGCGCGGTGCAGGCCGAAGGCGGCCGCGTGACCCAGATCGCACGTTCCGTGGGCCTCACGCAGGCCACCACGCACCGTTTGCTGCAATCGCTCATGGCCGAAGGCATGGTCGAGCAGGACGAGCGCAGCAAGCTCTACCGGCTGAGCATCGACTTCTTCGCGTTGGCAGCGAGCGCTGGCAACCCGGGCGACCTGCGCTCCATTTGCCGGCCGGTGCTCTTGCGGTTGTGCGCGAGCCTGGGCGACAGCATCTTTCTATTGGCGCGCAGTGGCTTCGACGCGGTGTGCCTTGACCGCAGCGAAGGGCCGTTCCCGATTCGCTCGTTCACCGGCGACATCGGCGGGCGCATCGCGCTGGGCGTGGGGCAGGGCGCGCTGGCGATCCTGGCCTTCCTGCCCGAGGCCGAGCGCGAAGAGGTGATCCGCTTCAACCTCTCACGCGTGCGCGAGTACGGCGTGTACGACGAGGTGTATCTGCGCACCGAGATCGAGCGCGTGCGGCAGGCGGGCTACGCGGGGCGCAACACGGGCCTGCTCGAAGGCATGGCGGGCGTGGCCGTGCCGATCCTCGACCGCGAGGGGCGTGCCGTGGCGGCACTGAGCGTGGGCACGATTGCCGACCGGCTCAATGCAGACCGCATGCCGACGGTGGTCGAACTGCTCAAGCGCGAGGCTGCGGCCATCGGGCCGAAGATCAATCCGTTCGATGCGACGTTGAGGAGGCCGGCGCAGAGCCTGGCGGGGTCGCCGGCGAGCCAGAAGATTTCGTTGCCCGAGGCGCCCGGGCCGGGCTGAGCGATTCGCTTCAATCGCTTGCGGATGCGTATTCCATCTCGATCTTCAGGCCCGGAAATCGGGAGTGCAGATCGTGCAGGGCACGGCGCAATGCGTCTTCGCCGGGCCGGTTGTCCGGAAGTATTGACGGATCGAGCACGAAATGCAGCCGCGTTTCGTCGGCTTCCTGGGTGGCCGAAATCGGGGCCTCTTCCCGCAACTCTCCTTGCTCGAAGCACAGCCGCAATTGCTTTCCACCGTCCCTGATCTCCGCCGTGAGTTCGCTGCAGACAGCGTTCAGTACCGCGATCCCAATCCGGCAGAACTCCGAACCCACCTCCAGATGACGTTTGCGCGAATGGCAGGCGGCATGGATCGTGAGAAATATCTGCGCCACCGTCCAGTTCGGATGCTGCGCGTCGGGCTCGAGAGGCATGCCGCTGTCGTAGCGCACGTCGATTTCCGCGCCGTCGATCTTCAGAAAAATCTGTGTGCATCGACCGTCGATCGCATCGTCGATGGCATGGCAGAGGGCCTGCAGGGCAAGCGTCGCAGCGACATCGCGATCATGGACATCGAAGTACATGCCGGTGCGGCGGCGCACCACTTCGGCCCCCGTCAGGATCACGATTTCTTGTTCGAATTCCGAGTGCATGCCTGATGTTGCCTGATTCGGCAGCGGCGGATCCATGTCCGCCCTTGCAATTTCGACTACGCCTTCAGTCGCCGAACAGGCCAGTTCGACTCTTCCGCCTGACACGACAATGCGCGCGAGGAGCCCCATCCATGAACAACCCCTCGATCCTCTACCCCGTATTCGCCCTCGCCGGCCTCACCGGCCTGGTGCTGCTGCTCATCCCCATCGTGCGCATCCGCGCCGTGCGGCGCCGCGAGGTCCAGGGCATCGATTTCAAGCTGGGCGAATCGGCGGCGGTGCCCGACGCCGTGCGCATCCCGAATCGCAACTACATGAACCTGCTGGAGCTGCCGGTGCTGTTCTATGTGGTGTGCCTGCTCTTCTATGTAGCGGTGCTGCCCACGCCCACGGCGATCTGGCTGGCCTGGGCGTATGTCGGCCTGCGCGCGCTGCACAGCGTGGTGCACCTGACCTACAACCACGTGATCCACCGGCTGGTGCTGTTCGCCGCGAGCAACGGCGTGCTGGTGGTGCTGTGGGTGATGGCGGCCACCCGGTTGGTGCGCTAGGCGCACATGAACCGTGCGAGTTCATTCCTGAAACGCATCAGGTCCTTCCATATTTTCACTAGGCAAGCGCGCGGGATTCGCAGATATTGACCGGGTCCTCCTTTCTCCTCCTTCCCGGAGCGCGTCCATGTCCGAAGCCAACACCTCCCCCTCCGTCGCCACCGAAGTCGAGCAGCTGCTGCAGCGTCTGGGCGTGCCCCCCGAGGCCCACACCGGCGGCGAGCTGACGGTGCGTTCGCCCGTCAGCGGCGAGGTGATTGCGCAGGTGCCGCAGACCTCGCCGGCAGAGGCCACCGCTGCCATCGGCCGTGCGCACGAGGCTTTCAAGGCCTGGCGCAACGTGCCGGCGCCGCGCCGCGGCGAGCTGGTGCGGCTGCTGGGCGAAGAACTGCGCGCCGCCAAGCGCGACCTGGGCCTGCTCGTCACGCTGGAGGCCGGCAAGGTCCCGTCCGAGGGCGCGGGCGAGGTGCAGGAAATGATCGACATCTGCGACTTCGCCGTCGGCCTCTCGCGCCAGCTCTACGGCCTCACGCTGGCCACCGAGCGCGCCGAGCACCGCATGATGGAAACCTGGCACCCGCTGGGTGTGTGCGGCGTGATCTCGGCCTTCAACTTTCCGGTGGCCGTGTGGTCGTGGAACGCGGCGCTGGCGCTGGTGTGCGGCGACTCGGTGGTGTGGAAGCCGTCTGAAAAAACGCCGCTGACCGCGCTGGCCGTGCACGCCATCGCGCAGCGCGCCATCGAACGCTTCGGCGATGCGCCCGAAGGCCTGCTCGGCCTGCTGCTGGGCCAGCGCGACGTCGGCGAGGTGCTGGTCGACGACCACCGTGTGCCGATTCTCTCGGCCACCGGCTCGACCGCCATGGGCCGGCAGGTGGGGCCGAAGCTGGCCGCACGCTTTGCCCGCGCCATTCTCGAACTCGGCGGCAACAACGCTGCCATCGTCACGCCCTCGGCCGACCTCGACCTCGCGCTGCGCGGCATCGCCTTCGCGGCGATGGGCACGGCCGGCCAGCGCTGCACCACGCTGCGTCGCCTGTTCGTGCACGAGAGCGTGTACGACCAGCTGGTGCCCAAGCTCGCCAAGGTCTACGGCAACGTGCAGGTCGGCGACCCGCGCGAGGCCGGCACGCTGGTCGGCCCGCTGATCGACCGCGCGGCCTTCGACGGCATGCAGAAGGCGCTCAGTGAATGCCGCGAGATCGGCGCAAAGGTGCACGGCGGCCAGCGCGTCGAAGGCATCGGCACCAAGGACGCTTACTACGTGCGCCCCGCGCTGGTCGAGCTGAAGTCGCATGAGGGCCCCGTGCTGCGCGAGACCTTCGCGCCCATCCTGTACGTGGTGCGCTACAGCACGCTCGACGAAGCCATCGAACTGCACAACGCAGTGGGCGCGGGCCTGTCGTCGTCGATCTTCACGCTGAACATGCGCGAGGCCGAGCGCTTCATGTCGAGCGCGGGTTCGGACTGCGGCATCGCCAACGTCAACATCGGTCCGAGCGGCGCGGAGATCGGCGGCGCCTTCGGCGGCGAGAAGGAAACCGGCGGCGGGCGCGAAGCCGGCTCCGACAGCTGGAAGGCGTACATGCGCCGCGCCACCAACACCATCAACTACTCCACCGCCTTGCCGCTCGCGCAAGGCGTGACTTTCGACATCGGCGACTGATCGCCTCCCGGTTCGTTCGAGCTTGCCGCGCAGCGTTTGGCTGCGGCGGCAGGCGGGCGGCTGCATGCATTCACCAAAAACCATAACCAGGAGACAGAGATCATGAGCATTCCCTTCAAGAGAATCGCGGCCGCCACGCTGCTTGCATTCGTATTCGGTGCCAGCGCGCAGACCCCGGCCACCGGCACCCTCGACAAGATCAAGACCAGCGGCAAGGTCGTGCTCGGCGTGCGCGAAGCCTCGCCGCCCATGGCCTACATGCTCGGCGCGGGCGACAAGTACGTGGGCTATCACGTCGAGCTGTGCGAGCGCGTGCTGAAGGACATCGCACCGCAGGCCAAGCTCGAATACATGGCCGTGACCGCGCAGAACACCATCCCGCTGGTGCAGAACGGCACGCTCGACATCGGCTGCGGCCCCACCACCAACAACACCGCGCGCCAGCAGCAAGTGGCCTTCGCGCTCACCACCTATGTGAGCGAAGTGCGCATGGCCACCAAGGTCGATTCGGGCATCACCACGCTCGACCAGCTCGCGGGCCGCAACGTCTCGGCATCGACCGGCACCACTGCGGTGCAGCTGCTGCGCAAGCGCGAGCGCGCGCAGAACGTCTCGTACAACACCATGCTCGGCAAGGACCACCTCGAAAGCTTCCTGCTGATGGAGTCGGGCCGCGCCGAAGCCTTCGTGCTCGACGACAACCTGCTGGCCGGGATCATCGCGAACTCGAAGAACCCCGCGGCCTATCGCATCGTGGGCGACGCGCTGGGCTCGGAGCCGATCGCGCTGCTGTTCCGCAAGGACGACCCGGCCTTCAAGACCGCGGTGGACGATTCGCTGCGCCGAATGATGAAGAGCGGCGACCTCGAGAAGATCTACACCAAGTGGTTCGTGGCCGCCATTCCGCCGAAGAACACGAGCCTGAACCTGCCGATGAGCGCGGCGCTGAAGCAGCTGATGCTCGAACCCAACGACAAGCCACTGGAGGCCTACGCCAAGTGACAGCAGATACCGTTGCCTCCCTCGCTTTTCAGCCGGCGCAGCGCGTGCGCGCCATCGGCGTCTCGGAGATCCTGCGCATCACCGACAACGCGAACGCGCTCAAGCGCGCGGGTCGTCCGGTGATCGTGCTGGGCGCGGGCGAGCCTGACTTCGACACGCCGCAGAACGTGCGCGAGGCTGCGGTGCGCGCCATAGGGCGCGGCGACACGCGCTACACGGTGCTCGACGGCAGCCCGGCGATGAAGGCGGCGGTGCAGCTCAAGTTCAAGCGCGACAACGCGCTCGACTTCGCCCTCGACGAAATCAGCGTGAGCGCAGGCGCCAAGCAGGTGATCTTCAACGCACTGATGGCCAGCCTGAACCCCGGCGACGAGGTGATCCTGCCCGCGCCGTACTGGACTTCGTACGCCGACATCGTGCAGATCTGCGGCGGCGTGCCGGTGCCGGTGGCGTGTACCGGGGAGAACGGTTTCCGGCTCGATGCCGCGCAGCTCGAAGCGGCCATCACACCGCGCACGCGCTGGCTGTTCATCAATTCGCCGTCGAACCCGACCGGCGCGGCCTACAGCGCAGCGCAGCTGAAACCGCTGTGCGAGGTGCTGCTGCGCCATCCGCAAGTCTGGGTGCTGGCGGACGACATCTACGAACACATCCTCTACGACGGGCTGGCGTTTGCCACGCCGGTGGCCGTGGAGCCGCGCCTGCGCGAACGTACGCTGACCATCAACGGCGTGTCGAAGGCCTACGCGATGACCGGCTGGCGCGTGGGCTACGGCGCCGGGCCGCGCGCGCTGATCGCGGCCATGGCCGTGGTGCAGAGCCAGACGACCTCGTGTCCCTCGTCCATCAGCCAGGCCGCTGCCATCGAGGCGCTGACCGGGCCGCAGGACATCGTGGCCGAGCGCTGCGCCGACTTCCAGGCGCGGCGCGACTTCGTGGTCGCCGCGCTGAACCGCGCGCCGGGGCTGCGCTGCCGCGTGCCGGAAGGCGCGTTCTATACCTTCGCGAGCTGCGCCGGCGTGCTCGGCAAGCGCACCCGCGGCGGCGCGCTGTTGCAGACCGACAGCGACTTCTGCCGCTACCTGCTGCAGGACTTCGAGGTGGCAGTGGTGCCGGGCAGCGTGTTCGGGCTGGCGCCGTACTTCCGCATTTCGTATGCGACGTCGATGGCGCAGCTGGAAGAGGCGTGCGCGCGCATCATCGCTGCCTGCGCCGCGCTCGAATGACCTCCTTCATTTCATTGGAAACCGCATGACCTCACCCCGCACCGGCGGCCAGATCCTGGTCGACCAGCTCATCACCCACGGCGTCAAGCAGCTGTTCTGCGTGCCCGGCGAAAGCTTTCTCGCCGTGCTCGATGCGCTGCATGACGCATCCATCGACGTGACCGTGTGCCGCCAGGAAGGCGGCGCGACGATGATGGCCGAGGCGCAGGGCAAGCTCACCGGCAAGCCGGGCGTGTGCTTCGTCACGCGCGGACCGGGCGCCACCAACGCGGCGGCCGGCGTGCACATCGCGCACCAGGATTCGACGCCGCTGCTGCTGTTCGTCGGCCAGGTCGCGCGCGATGCGCTGGGCCGCGAAGCCTTCCAGGAGCTGGACTACGGCGCGGTGTTCGGCACCATGGCAAAGTGGGTGGTGCAGATCGACGATCCGGCACGGGTGCCTGAGCTGGTGTCGCGTGCCTTCCATGTCGCAACCTCGGGCCGGCCCGGGCCGGTGGTGATCGCGCTGCCCGAAGACATGTTGACCGAGGCTGCGACGGTGGCCGACGCGCAGCCTTACGCGGTGACCGAAACCCATCCCGGTGCAGCGCAACTCGCAGAGCTGCAGCAGCGACTGTCGCAGGCGCAGCGCCCGGTGGTCATCCTGGGCGGCAGCCGCTGGTCGGAGAAGGCCACGCAGCAGTTCGCGGATTTCGCGGCCGCGTTCTCGCTGCCCGTGTACTGCTCGTTCCGTCGCCAGATGCTGATGTCGGCCGAGCACCCCTGCTATGCGGGCGACCTGGGCCTTGGCGCCAATCCGCGCATGCTGGAGCGCATCCGCAACGCCGACCTCGTGCTGCTGGTCGGCGGGCGCTTGTCCGAAGTACCGTCGCAGGGCTACGAGCTGCTGGCGATTCCGCAGCCGAAGCAGGCGCTGGTGCATGTGCACGCCGACGCCGACGAGCTCGGCAAGCTCTATCGTCCGGCGCAGGGCATCCACGCCACGCCGCAGGCTTTCGCGGAAGCCGTGTCCACGCTGCGCCCCGCGCAAACGCCGGCCTGGCAGGCAGAAACGAAGACCGCCCGCGAAGACTTCCTGCGCTGGAGCGACCCGGCTCCCATCCGCATTCCCGGCCCGCTGCAGATGGGCGAGGTCATGCAGCACCTGCGCGAAGTGCTGCCAGCCGACACCATCTTCTGCAACGGTGCGGGCAACTTCGCCACCTGGGTGCACCGCTTCTGGCCCTTCCGCTCCTACGCGAGCCAGCTTGCGCCCACCAGCGGCTCGATGGGCTACGGCCTGCCGGCCGGCGTCGGCGCCAAGCGGCTGTGGCCGCAGCGCGAAGTGGTCGTGTTCGCGGGCGATGGCGACTTCATGATGCACGGCCAGGAATTCGCGACGGCCGTGCAGTACGGCCTGCCGATCATCGTGGTGCTGCTCGACAACGCCATGTACGGCACGATCCGCATGCACCAGGAAAAGCACTACCCCGGTCGCATCAGCGCCACGCAGTTGAAGAACCCGGACTTTCGCGGCTATGCCGAAGTGTTCGGCGGCCACGGCGAACGCGTGACCAGCACCGAAGAATTCGGCCCCGCGCTGGCTCGTGCGCGTGCCAGCGGCAAGCCGGCCATCCTGCATTGCCTGCTGGACCCGGAGGCGATCACCCCGGGAAGCACCCTGCAGTCGATTCGCAAGGCAGCGCTGGCTGCAAGCTGAGCACCCGGTGTCATTCGCACGCACCCCGAAAAGACTCAGCGCAACCCACCCACATAGCGAGGCGGCGGCGTAGGCGGCGTCCCATCGGGCTGCCGCGCCGCCAACCGCGCAGCGCGAGCCAGCGGCTCCATCGCCTGCTCCAGCCGTGTCGCCAACTGGTAGAGCTCCTCGTCCTTGGTGTCAGCAGCGTGCGCGCGCGTCATGCGCACGATCTCGGCCGCGTACTCGGCATTGGTCGCCATCCACTCGGTGTCGGTCACGCGCCCATGCTTTCGCCGCAGCGCCACGTGAAGGCGGGCAGCAAGGGCGATGCGTTCGCTTTCGGACATGGATGGCATGGTTCCTCCGTCGGTGGGTCAACTACTCCCGAGATGTTCTCTGTGCTGTGCAAGATCGAGGCCCAGCACCTCGCTGTCGGCATCGACGCGCAACCCGACCATGATGTGCACCAGAAACAGCACCACCGCCGTCCCCGTTGCGCTGTAGATAGCCACGCTGCCGACGGCGATCGCCTGCGTCAGCACGTCGCCCGTGGCGCCCGAGATGCGCGCATCGGCGAACACGCCCGTCAGCAGCGCGCCCACGATGCCACCGATGCCGTGCACGCCGAACACGTCGAGCGAGTCGTCCGCGCCAAGCAGGTGCTTGAGCCCGGTGGCGCCCCAGTAGCAGGCCAGCCCCGCGATCGCGCCGATGGCCAGCGCGGACAGCGGCGTGACGAAGCCGGCTGCCGGCGTGATGGCCACCAGCCCCGCCACCAGGCCCGAGCACAGGCCCAGCAGCGAAGGCCTGCGCCGCACGATCCATTCGCCGAGCATCCAGCTCATGGCGCCGGCCGCCGCCGCGATGTGCGTCACCAGCATCGCCAGGCCCGCGCGCCCGTCGGCCGCCACCGCCGAGCCCGCATTGAAGCCGAACCAGCCTACCCACAGCAGGCCCGCGCCCGTCATCGTCATCGCCAGGCTGTAGGGCTCGAAGGCCTCGCGCCCGTAGCCCTTGCGCGGCCCGAGCGCATAGGCGCACACCAGCCCCGCGATGCCCGCGTTGACGTGCACCACCGAGCCGCCGGCGAAGTCGAGCGCGCCCATCTGCGCGAGCCAGCCGCCCGGCTCCCACACCCAGTGCGCGACAGGTGCGTACACCAGCACGCTCCAGAGCAGCGCGAACCACAGGATCGCCGAGAAGCGCATGCGCTCGACAAAAGCGCCAAGCACCAGTGCGGTGGTGATGATCGCGAAGGTCAGCTGGAACATCGCGTAGACCGACTCAGGCACGTTCGGCGCAACGTGGCTCACCGCCACCTGCCCGGCCTCCTTCAGGTACTCGAAGCCCGAGAACCAGAAGCGCCCGGTGCCGCCCAGCCAGGGCCAGCCCTCGGTAAAGGCCAGCGAATAGCCCACCGCGAACCAGGTCAGCGAGACCGCCGCGGCTATCGCCACCACCCCCGCCATGGTGGCCAGCACGTTCTTGCGGCGCACCATGCCCGCATAGAAGAGTGCGATGCCGGGCAGCGTCATCAGCAGCACCAGCGCGGTCGAAGTCATCATCCATGCGGTGTCTGCCGCGTTGATGGAGGCGTGCGGAGCCAGGGCCATGACCGTTTCTTCTTCTTGAAGTGATGGACCTTGGTGCTGCGTGCACAAGTCGTGCCACATCGTTAACTATCAGAAACACTTTGGTTCGCAAATCGGGCTTTCTCGGTAAGGCAAAGCGGGTAATTCCCAATGCACTGAGGCGGTGCGCACCCTAAAGTCTGCCCACTCGCGAACGGGCCCTGCTCGTGCTGCCGAGGGTCCGAGGAGACAATCCCCAAGCAACAATAAAAATGCTTCAAAGGCTCCGTACGAGATGCCGTGTTTGACTTTGAAAGGCGCCGCTGGTCGGCGCCTTTTTTATGCCTGCATGACTTGATACACCTGCATCTTCAGCTCCTTTTTTGATAGCGCCACGGGTGGGGTAGTCCTCCCCCTATGGAAATGCTGGTGGTAACGGGCGCCTCGCTGCTCGCCGTGTTTCCGGGCGCACCGCCGGCGACCCTGCCGGGCACCAACAAGAGCGCGTCTATTTGGGGCACCCCGAGCAAAGGCCCCAAATGAAAAAAGCCCCCGGAGCGGGGGCTTCTTACAGGGACCGGAGCGCTCACTCCTCGACGAAGGCTTCCTCGCGCTTGGCCTTGATTGCGGGCAGCAGCACGATGCCCAGCAGCAGCGCAGCCGCCACCAACAGCCCCGCCGACAGCGGCCGGGTGATGAATACGCTCCACGCACCGCGCGACAGCAGCAGCGCGCGCCGCAGGTTCTCTTCCATCATCGGCCCGAGGATGAAGCCCAGCAGCAATGGCGCAGGCTCCGTGCGCAGCTTGATGAACAGGTAGCCGATGAAGCCGAAGGCCGCCACCATCCACACGTCGAAGGTGTTGTTGTTGGTCGAGTACACGCCGATCGCGCAGAACAGCACGATGGCGGGGAACAGGAACTTGTAGGGCACCGTCAGCAGCTTGATCCACATGCCGATCAGCGGCAGGTTCAGGATGATCAGCATCGCGTTGCCGATCCACATCGAGGCGATCAGGCCCCAGAACAGCTCGGGGTTGCTGGTCATGACCTGCGGGCCCGGCTGGATGTTGTGGATCGTCATTGCGCCCACCATCAGCGCCATCACCGCGTTGGGCGGAATGCCCAGCGTCAGCAGCGGGATGAAGGAAGTCTGTGCACCGGCGTTGTTGGCCGACTCGGGCGATGCCACGCCGCGGATGTTGCCCTTGCCGAAGGGCACTTCGCCGGGGCGCATGCGGATCTTCTTCTCCAGCGCATACGAGGCGAACGAGGCCAGCAGCGCGCCGCCCCCAGGCAGGATGCCCAGTGCAGAACCCAGGGCCGTGCCGCGCAGCACCGCGGGCAGCATGCGCTTGAAGTCGTCCTTGGTGGGCCACAGGCCCTTGACCTTGTGCGTGAACACTTCGCGCTCGTCGTCGGGCTGCGAGAGGTTGCCGATGATTTCGCCGTAACCGAACACGCCCATGGCGATCACCACGAAGCCGATGCCGTCGGTGAGCTCCGGAATGTCGAAGCTGTAGCGCGCGACACCCGAGTTGACGTCGGTGCCCACGATGCCCAGCAGCAGGCCGAGCACGATCATCGCCACTGCCTTCAGCAGCGAGCCCGAAGCCAGCACCACGGCGCCGATCAGGCCCAGCGTCATCAGCGAGAAGTACTCGGCCGGACCGAACTTGAAAGCCAGCTCGGTCAGCGGCGGCGCGAAGGCGGCCAGGATCAGCGTGCCGACGCAACCCGCGAAGAACGAGCCGAGGCCGGCCGCGGCGAGCGCCGGGCCTGCGCGGCCCTGCCTTGCCATCTGGTAGCCGTCGATACAGGTGACCACCGAGGACGACTCCCCTGGCAGGTTAACCAGGATGGCCGTGGTCGAGCCGCCGTACTGCGCGCCGTAGTAGATGCCGGCCAGCATGATCAGCGCCGACACGGGCGGCAGCGCGTACGTGGCGGGCAGCAGCATCGCGATGGTTGCGACCGGGCCGATGCCCGGGAGCACGCCGATCAGCGTGCCCAGGATGCAACCCAGCAGGCAGTACAGCAGGTTGGTGAAGGTGAAGGCAACGCCGAAACCGATGGAAAGGTTGTGGATCAGGTCCATGGTGTGCGCTCCTCAGCCCGAAATGAAAGTGGGCCAGACCTGGATCTGGAGCTTCAGTGCCCAGATGAAGGCCACGTAGCTGCCAGCCGCCAGGATGGTCGAGAGGATCAGCACGTCGCGCAGCTTGAAGTGCTCGCCCGCCATGCTCGAGATGATCGTGAGCGCGTAGATCGCGATGATCATCCCCATGGCCGGCAGCCCGATGCTGGGCAGGCCGCCCAGCAGCACGCCGAAGGCCAGGTTGGCGCCGAGCACGAAGGCCAGCGGCTTCCAGGCCCATTTGCCGATCGGGTGGCCGTCGGTGGTTTCGACCACCAGTGCCTGGAACATGATGATGGCCCCGAGGATGGCCAGCAGGATGCCCAGCATGAGCGGGAAGTAGCCCGGCCCCATGCGGGCGCCGTCGCCGATGGTGTAGGTGGTCGCGCCTATCGCAAAGGCGCCCCCCACGGTGGTGAACATGACTCCTGAAAAGAAGTCAGCCTGACTCTTGATGCGCATGTCGTCTCGCCCCTCTTGTATGGAAGGGTGAGGGTCGTTCTGCGGGCCTGACCGTTGGCTGACCTGCCCGGTACGGACAAATGCTTACCGCAGGGCTAGGGTTCTCCCTCGACGCCCCCTGCGCCACAGAGGGCCACAAACGAAAAAAGCTCCCGAAGGAGCTTTTCATTCAGAAGCCCGAAGGCTCTGGAGGGAAGGGCTTAGTAGCCGCCGCGACCACCGCCGCCGCCGCCGTAACCGCCGCCACCACCGCTGCGGCCACCGCCGCCGCCGCCGTAACCGCCGCCGCCACCACCACCGTAGCCGCCACCACCACCACCACCGCCGTAGCCGCCGCCACCACCGGTACGGGGGGGACGAGCTTCCATCGGACGGGCTTCATTCACCGTCAGGGCGCGGCCCTGCAGCGAGTGGCCGTTCATGGCTTCGATGGCTGCGAGTGCTTCAGCATCCGAACCCATTTCGACAAAGCCGAAGCCCTTCGAACGGCCGGTGTCACGTTCCATCATGACCTTGGCGCTGACGATTGCGCCGAACTCGCCAAAGGCTTGTTCCAGGTCGTTGTCACGCACGGAGTAGGCGAGGTTGCCTACGTAGAGTTTCTTGCCCATTGAGGGACTCCTAATTCAAACCAACAAGACAAAGCGATGGAGTCCCAGAATCACAACAAACAAAATGCGCTGTGGCGCGAAACTGACCGATCACCGAATTACGTGCACGGGAGACAAAGCTCACAGACACGTAGGCCGGATTATCCAGCCCTAATTGCAAAAAACGTGGCGAAATCGTGTGTTATTGAGAAACATCCCGGCGCGACGGGCGGTTTCGCAACGGTTTCAGCAGGTCCGAGAGCCCGTTGTGGTCTATTTCATGCATCAAATGGAGTAGCCGGCCTATTTCCCCCGAGGGAAAACCCTCGCGTGCAAACCACGTCAGGTAATTTCCGGGCAAATCGGCAATCAGCGTGCCTTTGTGCTTGCCAAAAGGCATTTCGAGCGTCACCAGCCGCTGCAGGTCTTCAGGTTTCATCGCGTGCTCAGCCTCCCGCCCGCTTGACCGTGTGGCCCTGCTTCATGAGTGCGGCAATCACTGTTTCGCGATGGTCGCCCTGGATTTCGATCACGCCGTCCTTCACCGTACCGCCCGAGCCGCAGGCCGTTTTCAGCTGCTTGCCGAGTGCCGTGAGCGCCGCCGCATCGAGCGCGACGCCCTTGACCACCGTCACGCCCTTGCCTTTGCGCCCCTTGGTCTCGTGCGATACACGCACAATGCCGTCGGTGGCCGGTACGCGCGCCTTGAGTTCCTTGCAGCGGCACTGGGCCACCGGCTCCCCGCAGTCGGGGCACATGCGCCCGCCCGCCTCGGTGGAGTACACCAGGGCGCTGCCGGACTGATTGCGCTGCTGTTTCATCGTCGACATTCGATTCGTCTCTTCTCTCTCTGTCTGCTTACATGCCATTCGACTCACTGGGCCTGATCCCCGCGCTCGTGCAGGCTGCCGCCCAAAGCGGCTACGCCGCGCCGACCGCCATCCAGGCCGCGGCCATCCCCGCGATTCTGCAAGGTCGCGACGTGCGGGGCTCGGCGCAGACCGGCTCCGGCAAGACCGCAGCATTTTCCCTGCCCCTGCTGCAGCGCCTGGGCGCTGAACGCGCGCAGGGCTCGTCGCGCCGCGTGCGTGCCCTGGTGCTCGTGCCCACCCGCGAACTCGCGGCCCAGGTCGGCGAAACCATGCGCAGCCTGGCGCAGCACCTGCCCGAGCGCCTGAAGATCGTCGTCGCATTCGGCGGCGTGTCGATCAACCCGCAGATGATGGGCCTGCGCGGCGGCGCCGACATCGTCGTTGCCACTCCCGGCCGTCTGCTCGACCTGGTCGAGCACAACGCGCTGAAGCTCGATGCCGTGTCGATGCTCGTGCTCGACGAGGCCGACCGCCTGTTCGACCTCGGCTTTGCCGAAGAACTCGGCCGCATCCTCGCGCTGCTGCCCAAGCAGCGCCAGAACCTGCTGTTCTCCGCCACCTTCCCGAGCGCCATCCAGGCATTGGCAGATGGCATGCTGCACGACCCGGCCGTCGTCGACGTGCAGGGCGAGCCCGGCACCGAGCCGAACATCGTGCAGCGCGTGATCGAGGTCGACGCCGCCCGTCGCACGCAGCTGCTGCGCCATCTGCTGAAGCAGCACGAGAACGAATGGGACCGCGTGCTTGTCTTCGTCGCCACACAGCACGCGGCACAGATCGTGGCCGAGAAGCTCTACAAGAACGGCATCTACGCAGTGCCCTTCCACGGCGACATCGCGCAGGGCACGCGCACCGACATCCTTTCGCAGTTCAAGCAGAGCCGCTGGGACGTGGTGATCGCCACCGACCTCGCGGCGCGCGGCATCGACATCGCGCAGCTGCCCGTGGTCATCAACTACGACCTGCCGCGCTCGCCGACCGACTACATCCACCGCATCGGCCGCACGGGGCGCGCAGGAGAGAGCGGCCTTGCGATCAGCTTCGTGAGCGCGTCGACCGAGGCGCACTTCCGGCTGATCGAAAAGCGCCAGGGGCTGAGCCTGCCGCGTGAGCGCGTCGAAGGCTTTGAGCCGACGGAAGTGGCGGTGCCGTTGGTCGATGCGTCGGGCACCGGGGGCATCAAGGGCAAGCGGCCGAGCAAGAAAGACAAGCTGCGTGCGGCGGCGAAGGCTGCGCAGCCGAGCGACGACGGCGAAGGGCGCTGACGAAGTCTTTCGTCAGGCTTCAGCCGACGTGAAAAGACGCCGGCCGATGCTTCGCCAGCTCAGCGAGCAGCAACGTCCACGCCCGAGTCCCTTGCTGGATTGAAGCCAGTCTGAAGAACTCATTCGGCGCATGCACGTCTTCATCGGGCAGGTTGAAGCCGAACATCAGCGTGTCGATGCCCAGCATCTCCTTGAAGATCGAAGTCACCGGCACGCTCGCGCCGAGCCGCACGTGGATCGGACGCCGGCCGCTCTCTCGTTCGAGCACTGCTTCGGCCGCGCGCACCAGCGGATGGTCCGGCGCAAGGGTGGATGCCGGTGAGCCGTCGTTCATCGCCACAATGTCGAGCGTGCAGCCGGGCGGGCAGTGCCGCTGCAGGTGGCGCAGCACGGCGTGGATCACGGCGCCCGGGTTCTGCCCCGCGACCACGCGCGTCGTCAGCTTGGCGGTCGCTTCGCAAGGCACGATGGTCTTGCCGCCGCTGCCCGTGTAGCCGCCCCACAGGCCGTTGACGTCGAGCGCGGGCCGCAGCGTGACGCGTTCGCGCGCGGTGTAGCCGGGCTCGCCGTGCGCGCTGCCGCAGACATCCGAGAAGAACGCGGCTTCGTCGTACGGAAAAGCCGCGGTGTCGGCGCGCTGCCTGGCGCTGAGCGATATCGCGCCCTCGTAGAAGCCTTCGACCGCCACGCCTCCATCCGCATGGTGCAGCGATGTGACCAGTCGCGCCATCTCGTGCAGTGCGTTGCGCACGCTGCCACCGTAGCGGCCGGAATGCAGGTCCTTGCTCGCGGTCCGCAACCGCACTTCGAGCTGCGCGTTGCCGCGCGCGCCGGTGTTGATCGTCGGCACCTCCGCGCTCGCGCGCCCACCGTCGGCGGACAGCACTGCGTCGGCCTGCAGCAGCGCGCGGTGGCGCTCGACGATGGTTCGCAGCGAGGGGCTGCCGGTTTCCTCCTCGCCTTCGAGGAACACCTTGATGTTCACCGGGCTCCGGCCCTGCACCGCGAGGAACGAGGCGATCACCTCCAGCGCGATCGTGGTCGAGCCCTTCACGTCGGAAGTGCCGCGCCCGTAGAGCCGGCCGTCCACCTCCGTCGGCTCGAACGGCGGCGTGCGCCACTGCCCGACGGGATCGGCGGGTTGCACGTCGTAGTGGCCGTAGATCATCAGCGTGGGTTGGCCGGGCGCGCCGTTCCATTCGCCGTAAACGGCTGGCTCGCCGCCGCCGTCGAGCAGGCGCACGCCGGCCAGGCCGATCTGCTGCAGCCGTTCGATGAGAAGGCGCCGGGCCTCGTGCATGCCCGGTGCGAAGGACGGGTCGGCGCTCACGCTCGGGATGCGCAGGAAGGCCTTGAGCCAGCTCACGATCTCCGGCTGGCGGGCGTCGAGGTGGTCGATGACTTGTTGTTCGTTCATGGATGAGTGGGTGCGGTTGGTTCGTCAGTCAGTACATCGGCGGGAACACGTCCGGTCCCCACAGCGTGTCGCACTTGTGCGTGTGCTCGAACGCGTTGCTCGATGTCTTGACGGCGGGGTAGGCGAACTCGATCAGCGCGCGGTCCGACGGCCCCATGGAGCGCGGCCAGCGCGTCGCGACGTTGCGGCCGTCGCCGTTCGGGTCGCCGTTCTTCGCGAAGTTGAGGAGGTACGCGACCATCTGTGCCGACAGCGCCTTGCGCTGTGCCGTGGTGGCTACGTCGGGCGTGGCGCTGCCGGGGTCGTAGTACGGATAGCCGGGCAGCGCATCGACCGTGCCAGTGAGGTAGTAGCTGTCCATGCCGTGCGCCGTGCCGTAGTAGAAGGCCGTGGGGCTCGCCGGAAACGACAGCTGCGGATCGGTCATCTCCCAGCCGTACACCGGCACCCAGGCCGCGAGCGCATCGCGCCGCGCGCTGTTGCCGCAGGCGTACATCGCGTCGCCCATGGCTCGCGCGATGCCTTGCGCCGGCACGGCGTAGTTGCTGATCGGGTAGGCCGCCTCGATGGCCGTGGTGTCGTAGCCGGCCGGCGCGAGCCCGCGCAGGTACAGCGGGTAGTAGGTTGCGCTCAACTTGGTGTCGACGAACAGCGTGCCCTCGTCGTACACGCCGCCGATCATCACGGGCACCTGGTTGAAGTTGCCGGTCGCGAAGGCGCGGGCGGGCACCTGCGTGATGACCTGCGCGTCGACCGTGGGCCGCCACTTGAGCCCGCCCTGCGCGAGCAGTGCCGACACAGGCAGCGCGCGCAGGCAGGCGACAATGTCGGTGGCGGCGCTGCATCCGAGGTTCTGCACGGCGGTATCGCCGACTGCCAGCGAGGTGTCCATGCTCGGGTTCGAGTACTCGGCCGCGCCGCCGCTTTGCATCACCGCGCGCTGGAACAGTCCCTTGGCCTTCGGCGACTGCAGCAGCGAGAAGCTCTGTGTTGCGCCCGCCGAAGTGCCCCAGAGCGTGACGTTGCCCGCATCGCCGCCGAAGGCCGCGATGTTCTTCTGCACCCAGCCGAGCGCGGCCAACTGGTCCATCACCGCGAAGTTGCCGAGGCTGCCGTCCTTGTTGGCCGCGCGCAGCGCCTTGTTCGCAAGGTAGCCGAGCGCGCCCAGCCGGTAGTTGATGCTGACGACGACCACGCCGCGGCTCGCCAGCGGGCTCGGACCCATCTCGCCCGAACCCAGCGTGAACGCGCCGCCATGGATGTAGAAGACCACCGGCAACTTGTCGCCGGGCTTCGTGCCCGCCGGCTTCCACACGTTCAGGTAGAGGCAGTCTTCGGCGATCGATGACGACACCGCGCCGGGTGCCTGCGGGCACGCATTGCCGAAGGCCTTGGCCTGCAGCGTTGCCGCATGTGCGGCCGGCAGTTGTGGCGGCGCCCAGCGCAATGCGCCCACCGGCGGTTGCGCGTAGGGAATGCCGAGGAACGACACCATGTTCGCGCCGGCGCTGCCCGCGACCTTGCCTTCAGTGGTGACCGCGACCGTGAGGTCGTCCTGCGCAGGTGCGGGTGCCACCGGTGCGGGGCCCGCGGCCGGTGGCAGCGCGATGCCGCTGAAACCCGTGCCGCCGCCACCGCCGCCGCACGCCGAGAGCGACAGCGCGACCACCAGCGCCAGGCCATTGATTTGTCTCGTCTTCATGGATGCACCTCTTGTTTTGGAATGGAATGGGGGCTCAGGGCGACTCGTAGCCGATGGTCTTGACGAGGTCGCGGTAGCGCGCAATCTCGGCTGCGTAGAACTTCTCTCCCGCCTCCAGGCTCATCGGCTCGAAGACGGTCTTGGCCTGCGACTCCAGCTGCGCGCGCGCATGCGGGTTTTTCAGCGCGGCGGCGATCGCGGCGTTGAGCCGTTCGGCCACCGGCCGCGGCGTGCCCTTGCGCACCATGTAGGAGGTCCAGATGCCGAAGTCGAAGTCCTTCATGTCCTTGCTCTGCGCGCTGGTCTGCAGCGTGTCGAAGGGCGCGGGCAGCCGCTTGCCGGGCGACAGCGAGCCGATCACGCGCAGGCGCCCCTGCTTCACGTAGTCGGCATAGAAGGCCTGGTAGGGCATGAACGCGAAGTCGATCTGCCCGCCGATCAGGTCCTGAATGATCGGCGCGCCGCCCTTGTAGGGCACGTGCGTGACGGGCGCGCCGGTGCGCTTGACGAAGAGCTCGCCGAGCAGGTGGTACAGCGTGCCGGCGCCCGGTGTGCCGTAGCTCAGCGGCGCGTCCTTGCGCGAGCGCGCCAGCGCCACGAATTCATCGAGCGAGTGGGCCGGCAGCTGGCTGTTGACCACCAGCACCAGCGGCGAGGTGGCGACCGGCGCGATCCACTGGAAGTCCTCTGGCTTGTAGCGCGTGCTCTTGTTGACCAGCCCCGACAGGATCAGCTCGTTGGGCGAGCCCTGGAACAGGTAGTGGCCGTCGGCCGGCGCTGCCAGCACTTTGCCCGCAGCGATGGCGCCGGTCGCGCCGCCGATGTTCTCGACGATCACCTGCCCGCCGAGTTCCTTGCCGATCAGCTCGTTCAGCGCCCGTGCGGTGAAGTCGCTGGCCGCGCCCGCCGGATAGGGAACCATCATCGTGACGACCTTCGAGGGGTAGGGCGCCTGCGCCATCGCCACCGTGCCGCAGCCTAGAAAAGCCAGCGCGCAAAGCCATTGACCGAACCGCTTCATGGGAAATTCCTTGGTCCAAAGTAGTACGCGATGGATGCTAGGAATCAGCGGTATATCTGTCCAATGCATTGTTTTTGTCATTACCATGAGTACGCCTCATACGTATGACAACGGACGGCCCACCATGAACCTCCAGCAACTCGACCACCTGCTCGCGCTCGCCGAAACCGGCTCCTTCAGCCGCGCGTCCGAGAAAGTGCATCTCACGCAGCCGGCGCTCAGCCGCAGCATCCAGATGCTCGAACAGGAACTCGGCATGCAGCTGATTGACCGTGTCGGCAAGCGCAACGAGCTCACGCCCTTCGGTGCGATGGTGCTGGCCCGCGCCAAGCGCATCTCGATGGAGACGCACGAACTGAAGCGCGCCGCCGCGCTGCTGGCCGACGGGCAGGCCGGCTTGGTACGGCTGGGGCTTGGCGCCGCGCCGGGAGCGTTGTTCTCGTCGCCGCTGCTGACTCACATGTTGCGCAACCACCCGCGCGTGGGCCTGCAACTGCACGGCGGCGGGCCTGACTTGCAACTGGCGGCGCTGCGCACGCGCACGCTCGACGCGCTGGTGCTCACCTACCGGGCGGTGTCACCGCGCGAGGACCTGCACATCGATGTGCTGCCGACGCTGCGCTCCGGCTTCGTCTGCCGGCGCGGCCATCCCCTGCTCGCGAAGGGCCGCGGCAAGCCCGTGCGCTTCGACGACCTCGTGCGCTACCCGGTGGTCTCGACGATGGTCAGCGACGACGTGGCGCGCATCCTGGTCGAGCGCTACGGCAGCGATGCGAGCCCGCAGCGCTGGCTGCATGTGTCGTCGGAAGACATCGGCGCGTTGATCGATGCCGTGCGCAATACCGACGCGATCTTCCTGGGCGTGCTCGCTGCCACCCGCGCGCTGCAGGACAGCGGCGAACTGGCCGAGTTGAAGGTGGAGCCTGCTGCGGGGCTCAACGCGCAGTTCGCCTTCGTCACGCTCGAAGGCCGCACCGAGGCGCCTGCGCTGCGGCTGGTGCGCGAGTTCTGCGTTGGGCTCGCGCAGGCCAGCGCCGATCAGTCTGCCGCGTAATCGACCTGGTGCCGCGCGACGCGGAGGTCGCCCAGTTCTTCGCGAATGCGCAGGTGTGCAGGGTGCGTGGCGTAGCCGTCGAGCGAGGCCTGGCTGTCGAACTCGCTGTAGAGCACCACGTCGCAGGCATAGCTTGCGCGGCTCGCATCAACTCCCACTTCGATGTGCAGCAGGCCCGGGATCTGGCCGCGCAGCGATTCGAACTTGTGCTTGAGCAGCTGGCGGGCCTGCGTCTTTTCTTCCGGCGTGTCGCCACGCAGGTCCCACATCACGATGTGCTTGAACATGCGCACGATGGTAAGCAGGCGCCTCGCGAAAGGCCATGCGTTGCAGGCCTTCGCGCGTGAAGAACAGTTTTCCGCTTCCGCGCGTTGCGCGCCGCTATGCGTGCTGCTTGCCGAGGAAGCTCGAGATCAGATCCATCGGCAACGGGAACACGATGGTCGTGTTCTTGTCGGCACCGATCACCGTGAGCGTTTCCAGGTAGCGCAGCTGAATGGCCTGCGGCTCCTGCGCCAGCACGCGCGCGGCCTGGAACAGCTTCTCCGAAGCCTGCAGCTCGCCCTCGGCGTGGATCACCTTGGCACGGCGTTCGCGTTCCGCCTCCGCCTGCCGCGCGATGGCGCGCACCATCGATTCGGTGAGGTCGATCTGCTTGATCTCCACGTTCGACACCTTGATGCCCCATGAAGCCGTCTGCACGTCCAGCGACTCGCGCACGTCGAGGTTGAGCTTCTCGCGCTCGGCCAGCATGTCGTCGAGCTGGTGCTTGCCGAGCACCGAGCGCAGGGTGGTCTGGGCCAGCTGACTGGTGGCGTTGAAGAAGTCCTTCACCTGGATGATGGCCTTCTCGGCATCGACGATGCGGAAGTAGACGACCGCGCTGACCTTCACCGACACGTTGTCGCGCGAGATCACGTCCTGCGTCGGCACTTCGAGCACCACGGTGCGCAGGTCGACGCGCACCACCTGCTGGATGGCCGGTATCACGAGCACCAGACCCGGCCCCGAAACCTTCGAGAAGCGCCCGAGGGTGAACACGATGCCGCGTTCGTACTCCCGGAAGATCCATACCGCTGAAAACAGCAGCACCGCCAGCAGAACAATGATGACGGCGCCGATGCCGGAGGTGAGAGAGAGCATGTTGGTCTCCTGCAACCCAGCGAAAGCGCTGGATGGTTGGACACCCGGCGCGCGGCGGCGTTCCTCGCGGCACGAAGAAAGAAAGGCCGGCAAAGAAAGGCTTGCGGCTACCAGCCCATCTGCTTGGCCGCCAGCTCCTTCATGATCTCTTCGGCCCCGCCGCCGATCATCATCACCTTCACCTCGCGGTAGATGCGCTCGCTCACCGTGCCGCGCATGAAGCCCATGCCGCCGAGGATCTGCACCGCCTGGTCGGCGCAGAACTGCATGGTCTGCGTCGCGTGGTTCTTGAGCATGCAGATCTGCGCGACCCATTCGGGTGCATTGAAGCGCCCCGCCGCTTCGAGCGCGTCGCCCTCGGCCGATACCGCCTCGATCCAGGCCTCGGTGGAGGCGATGCGCATCTGCATGTCGACGAGCTTGTGGCGCACCGCCTGGTGTTGGATGAGCGCAGCGCCGAAGGTCTTGCGCTCGCGCGCCCAGGCCAGCGCCTCGTCGAGGCAGGCCTGCGAGAAACCCAGCGTGCCCGCCGCGATGCCGATGCGTTCGCCGTTGAAGTTGCCCATGACCATGCGGAAGCCTTCGCCCTCGTTCCCGAGGAGGTAGCGCGCCGGCACGCGCACGTTGTCGAAGTGCAGCGTAGCGGTGTCGGAGCACAGCCAGCCCATCTTCGACAGGCGCGTGCGCGAAAGACCCGGCGTGTCGCCCGGCACCAGCAGCATCGAGATGCCGCCCGCGCCGCGCCCTTCGCCAGTGCGCACGGCCACGGTGATCCAGTCGGCACGCATGCCCGAGGTGATGAAGGTCTTCTCGCCGTTGACTACGTAGTGGTCGCCGTCGCCGTCTGTTTCTCGCCTTGCAGTAGTGCGCAACGAGGCCACGTCGGAGCCGCCACCGGGCTCGGTGATGGCAAGCGCTGCGATCTTCTCGCCGCGCAGCACCGGCGGCACGACTTCTTGGCGCACCGCGTCGCTTGCATGCAGCACCACGGGCGGCAGGCCGATGTTGTGCGAGAACAGGCTCGCGAGCACGCCGCCGCTCTTGCCATGGCGCGCGAGCGCGACCCACGCCGGCAGCTTCAGCGAATACGAGGCGGGCGTGCCGCCGAGTTCTTCCGGATAGCCCAGGCCCAGCAGGCCGAGTTCGGCGGCCCGCGCGTAGAGCGCGCGTGGAAACTCACCCGCGTCGTCCCACGCCTGCACATGCGGCGCGATCTCGCTTTCGGCAAAGCGCCGCACCGTATCGGCGAGCGCGACTCGGTCGGCTTGCAGTTCGGCGTCCATGCTGTGTTCAACCGCGCGGCGGCCGCTTGGCGATGCCCATGGTCTTCGCAAGGATGCCGAGCATCACTTCGTCCGCGCCGCCGCCGATGGAGCCCAGCCGCCCGTCGCGGTACAGCCGCGAAACGCGGTTTTCCAGCGTGAAGCCCATGCCGCCCCAGAACTGCAGGCAGGTGTCGGACACCTGCCGCGTGAGGCGGCCGGTCTTGAGCTTGGCCATCGAGGCCAGTTCGAGCACGTCCTCGCCCTGCACATGCAGGTCGCAGGCGCGATAGGTGAGCGCGCGCAGTGCTTCCACCTCGGTCTTGAGTTCGGCCAGCTTGAACTGCACCCACTGCTGGTCGGCCAGCGTGGCGCCGAACATCTGCCGCTGCTGCGCCCATTCGATGGTCTGCGCGATGCAGTCTTCCATCGGTTCGAGCGAACTTGCGGCCGCCCACAGGCGCTCTTCCTGGAACTGCTGCATCTGGTAGACGAAGCCCTGGCCCTCTTCGCCGACGCGGTAGCGCTGCGGCACGCGCACCTTGTCGAAGTAGATGAGCCCGGTGTCGCTCGAATTCATGCCGATCTTGCGGATCTTCTTCGCCTTCTCGATGCCAGGGCTGTCCATCGGCACCATCACGAGCGACTTGTTGCGGTGCACGGGGCCGTCGCTGGTGTTGACAAGCATGCACATCCAGTCGGCCTGCAGGCTGTTGGTGATCCACATCTTCTGGCCGCTGATGAGGTAGTCGTCGCCGTCCTTGCGCGCATGGCTCTTCAGGCCCGCAACGTCGCTGCCCGCGCCGGGCTCGCTCACGCCGATGCAGCCGACCATGTCGCCGGCGATCGCGGGGGCCAGGAACTCGCGGCGCAGTTCGTCGCTGCCGAAGCGCGCGAGCGCCGGCGTGCACATGTCGGTCTGCACGCCGATCGCCATCGGCACGCCGCCGCAGCTGATGTGGCCCAGCGCCTCGGCCATCGCCATCGCGTACGAGTAGTCGAGCCCGGCGCCGCCGAAGGACTCGGGCTTGTTCAGGCCCAGCATGCCGAGATTGCCGAGCTTCTTGAAGACCTCGTGCGCGGGGAAGATCTCGGCCGCCTCCCATTCGTCCACGTGCGGGTTGATCTCGTCGTCGATGAAGCGCCGCAGCGTCTTCTGGATCTCGAGGTGTTCGTGGGTGTACTGCATGGTGTCTTGTCTCCGGTCGTTCGTTCTTTACTTGTCCTGGAACACGCGCGGCGTCTGCGCGAGATGGAAGCCATCGAAAGGCCGCACCGCCGCGCGCTGCTGCGTCTGCGCATCGGGAATCTCCATCGGCCAGCCCATGCGCACCTGCGGCCGTGCGCCGTCCACGCGCAGCACGCTGCCGCTGATGAAGCTGGCCGCGGGGCTCAGCAGGAAGGCGATGGCGGCAGAGGTCTCGGCCTCGTTGCCGAAGCGGCCCGCGGGCACCGTGTTGCGCATGGCGCGCAGCATGTCGCCGGCTTCGGTCGGGTAGTGGTCCATGCCGCTCGATGCGATGTAGCCCGGCGCCACCGCGTTCACGCGCACGCCGCTCACGGCCCATTCGGCGGCCGCCGTTTCGGTGAAGCTCACCATGCCGGCGCGCGCCGCGCCGCTGTGGCCCATGTTGGGCATGGAGCCCCAGATGTCGGCCACGATGTTGACGATGGCGCCGCCGTTGGCCTGCATGCTTTGCACATAGCACTCGCGCGCGACCAGGAAGCCGCCCGTGAGGTTGGTGTGGATCACCGCCTCCCAGCCCTTGGCCGAGATGGCGGCGAGCGGCGTGATGTATTGGCCGCCGGCGTTGTTGACGAGGCCGTCGATGCGGCCGTGCGCTGCGACGATGGCGGCGATGGCCGCGCGCACCGCTTCTTCCTGGCGGATGTCGAAGGCCTGTGTGCTGGCCTTGCCGCCGCTGGCTTCGATCTCGGCGCGTACCTTGTCGAGCTTCTCGGGCTTGCGGCCGACCAGCACCACCTGCGCGCCGAGCGCCGCGAGTTCGTGCGCTGTGCAGCGGCCGATGCCGGAGCCGCCGCCGGTGACGACGATGACCTGTCCGCTGAACAGGCCGGGTGCGAAGACGGAGCGGTAGCGGGAGGATGCATTCATGCGGAGGACTTTCGGAAACTTGTCTTGAAGAGCGTCACGCGTCGGCAACTTGTGCGACCACATGGCGCGCAGCCACCTGCGCACCCACCGCGACATGCAGTGCGACACGACCGGAACGCGGCGCGCAGTGCACGTGCTCCATCTTCATCGCTTCGAGCGTGACGAGCGGCTGGCCTGCGGCGACTGCATCGCCTTCGGCCACCAGCAGGGCGATCACGCGGCCGTTCATGGATGCGCGCAGCAGGCCGTCGCCGGCGGTGCCGTCGGTGCGGAGCACCGCTACGTGCGTGAGGTTCTCCAGCTGGAACGACTGGCCGCGGAAGTGGAAATCCACGCGGTCGGGCTGGCGCACGACGAAGGCCTGTTCGGACAGGCCGCCGCACGAGAAGCGGAGGCTGCCGTCGCCGGGCAGTGCGAGCAATGCGAGCTGCGCGGGTGCGTCGTTGTCCAGTGCGATGTCGAACCGGCCAGCGCCGCGCGGCGTCACCCGGGCCGCGTGTACCGTGCCGTCGAGCGCGAAGCGAAGGGCGTTGGGCAGCGTGTGTGCGAGCGGCGAGGGCCAGCCACGCTCGCCCAACTGGAGCAGCAGAGCAGCGAGCAATGCGGCGCGGGCGTCGTTCGCCGCATCGGTGGCGAGCAGAGCGTCGAGGTGATCGCCGATGAAGGCGGTCGTAGCAGCACCGCTTGCGAACACGTCATGCGACAACACACGCTGCAGCAATTGCTGGTTGGTCGAGATGCCGAGCGTCACCGTGTCCTGCAGGCCCGCGATCAGCCGGTGCCGGGCTTCCTCGCGCGTGCGGCCATGCGCCACGAGCTTGGCGATCATCGAGTCGTAGAAGGGCGGCACGGCGGCGCCGTCACGCAAGGCGTGTTCGGTGCGCAACGCGGCAGAGGGCCGCCACGCCGCGAGCGTGCCGCTCTGCGGCATGAAGCCCTGCTGCGGATCTTCGGCGCACAGGCGCACTTCGATCGCGTGGCCGGTGATGCGCACGTCCTGCTGCGCGAGCGGCAAGGGCTCGCCGGCCGCGACGCGCAGTTGCAGCTCGACGAGGTCGAGACCCGTCACCGCTTCGGTCACCGGGTGCTCCACCTGCAGGCGCGTGTTCATTTCCATGAACCAGTACTGGCCTTCGGCGTCGAGCAGGAATTCGAGCGTGCCCGCGCCTTCGTAGGCGATGGCTTTCGCCGCGGCGACGGCGGTTGTGCCCATGCGTTCGCGCAGTGCGTCGGACACCGCCGGCGAGGGCGCTTCCTCGACGACCTTCTGGTGCCGCCGCTGCACCGAACAGTCGCGCTCGCCAAGGTGGATGGCGTTGCCGTGCCGGTCGGCGAATACCTGGACCTCGACGTGGCGCGGCGCGACGATGGCGCGCTCCAGGATCACGGTGGCATCGCCGAACGCGTTGAGCGCTTCGGACTGCGCGCTATGCAGTTGTCCGGTGAAGTCGTCGGCCGATGTCACGAGCCGCATGCCGCGCCCGCCGCCGCCCGCAGTCGCTTTGATCATCACGGGCCAGCCTATGCGCGCCGCCTCTGCGGCCAGCTTCTCCGTGCCCTGGTCTTCGCCCTGGTAGCCCGGAATGCACGGCACGCCCGCCGCCTGCATCAACCGCTTGGCGCCGGCCTTGTCGCCCATCGCGCGAATGGCTTCCGGCGACGGTCCGATGAAGACCAGCCCCGCGTCTCGGCAGGCCTGTGCGAACGCTGCGTTCTCCGCGAGAAAGCCGTAGCCCGGATGCACTGCATCCGCACCGCTGGTGCGCGCGGCCTCGATGATCGCGGCGATGTTCAGGTAGCTCTGTGCGGGCAGAGATTCGCCGATCCACACGGCCTGGTCGGCCTGCCGCACATGTTCGGCATCCGCGTCGGCGCTGGAATACACGGCCACCGTGCGGTAGCCCATCGCGCGCGCCGTGCGCATCACGCGCACCGCGATCTCGCCGCGGTTCGCGATCAGGATCTTGCGGAATGCACTGTTCATGGCCGCGCCACCGAAAACTGCATGGGTTGCGGCACGCGCGCATCGGCATCGCGGCACACGGAAAGAACTTCCGCCAGCACCGCACGCGTGTCGCGCGGGTCGATCACGCCGTCGTCGAGCAGCAGCGCGCTGGTGGTGAACACGCTCATCTGCCGATCGAAGCGCTCGACGATCTGCTGCTGCATCGCATCGATCTTCGCGTGGTCGACCGCACCCTTGCGTGCCATGCCCGCCTCCATGACGATGGCCATGGTCTTCGCCGCCTGCTCGCCGCCCATCACCGCTGTGCGCGCGTTGGGCCACGAGAAGCAGAAGCGAGGTGCGAAGCCCCGCCCGCACATGCCGTAGTTGCCCGCGCCATAAGAGGCGCCACAGTGCAGCGTGATCTGCGGCACGGTGGCGTTGGTCACGGCCTGGATCATCTTCGCGCCGTGCTTGATGATGCCGGCCTCCTCGTGCGCCCGGCCCACCATGTAGCCCGTGATGTTTTGCAGGTAGACGATGGGCGTGCGCGTCTGGCAGCAGGCCTGGATGAAGTGCGTGGCCTTGGTCGCGCCGTCGGAATCGATAGGGCCGTTGTTGGTGACGATGCCCACGGCATGCCCTTCGAGCCGGATGTGGCCGCAGACGGTGGCGCTGCCGTAGTGCTCGCTGAACTCCAGGAACTCGGAGCCGTCGGCGATGCGCGCGACGACTTCGCGCATGTCCACCGGCCGCCGTCCGTCGCTCGGCATGATGCCGAGCAGGTCCTCGGCGTCGTAGCGCGGCGGCATGAACTGGCGCGGCGCTTCGTTGCGCGCCCAGTCGATGCCGCCGAGGATCGAGCGCGCGATGCGGATGGCGTCGCGGTCGTCTTCGGCCAGGTAGTCGCCGAGGCCCGAGATGTGCGTGTGCATCACCGCGCCGCCCAGTTCTTCTTCGGTCGCGATCTCGCCGGTGGCGGCCTTCAGCAGCGGCGGCCCCGCGAGAAAGGCCCGCGTGCGGTCGCGCACCATCACGATGTAGTCGGACAGGCCCGTCTGGTAGGCGCCGCCCGCGGTCGAGGAGCCGTGCGTCACCGTCACCACCGGAAGCCCCGCGGCCGACAGCCGCGCGAGGTTGCGGAAGATGTTGCCGCCGCGCACGAAGTCCTGCACGCGGTAGTGCATGAGATTGGCGCCGGCGCTTTCCACCAGCTGCACGTAGGGCAGCTTGTTTTCGAGCGCGATCTCCTGCACGCGCAGCTGCTTGTCGAGGCCCATGGGCTGCAGCGCGCCGGCATCGATGCCCGAGTCGGAGGCGTTGACCATGCAGCGCACGCCCGACACCTGGCCGATGCCGGAGATCAACCCTCCGCCGGGCACGCTCTTGGCCAGATCGGGGTTGTCCTGCCCCAGCCCCGCGAGCGAGGCCAGCGGCAGAAAGGGCGCGCCGGTGTCGAGCAGCAGCGCGATGCGCTCGCGCGGCAGCAGCTGCCCGCGCTTGGCAAAACGCTCGGCCGAGGCGCCGGAGGCCGCGACGGCGCGGGCCTCGTGTGCGCGCACCTGGTCGAGCAGCGCGAGCATGCCGGTGCGGTTGGCCTGGAAGGTGTCTCTGGCCGCTTGCAGCCGGGATTCGATGACGGGCATGGGAAGAGTCTGGGCAGGTCGCTTGTTTTCGCTCTGCACAGACTCTAGGGGGCGGGCGCCGCGCCCGCTTGCGCCTACTAGCTGGTCGTCAGCCGGTCATCAGCTGGCGCGCGCGCGTGGCGCGGCAACGGGGGCGTCGAGGCTGCTGCCCGTGACCACCCAGTAGATGAAGATCAGCACCGCGCCGGCCGTGCCGAACACCGTGAGACCCATGTAGCTGCCGCCGATGGCCAGCGCGTCGGCGGGCGCGGCTGCGATGCAGACCATGCTGGCCGCACTCATGCCCACGTAGTGCATGGTGCAGACCGCCACGCCCATCACGGCAGCGGCCGCGACCTTGTGCGAGAACTTGCGCAGGTTGAACGCCAGCCACAGGGCGGCCGCGGCGGCGGTGACGGCGATGAGCACCGACAGCCCGACCACGGCCAGGTCGAAGTTCATCGAAGCGCGCATGCTCATCGCGAACATGCCCATGTAGTGCATCACGCAGACGCCGATGCCGGCCAGCAGGCTGCCGGCGAGCCAGCCCGATTTGCTGAACTTGCGCCGTCCACCGGCCATGTACAGCGCAATGCCGGAGATCAGGATGGCCGCCACCAGCGACACCACCGTGAGCGGCATGTTGTACGAAATGGCCACCGGCAGGCGGTACGCCAGCATACCGATGAAGTGCATCGACCAGATGCCGATGCCGCCCAGCGCCACCGCGGCGCAGGCCACGACGGCGAGGTTGGGCTTGCCGTCGGCGCCGACCATGCGGCCGGCGCAGATGAGGGCCACCAGCGAGCCCGCGAATGAGATCAGGAAGGAGAGCGCCACCATGCCCAGGGAGTACTCGGGCGACAGGAGTTGGCCTACGACGAGCGGAGTCATGCGATGTCCTTTCAAGTTCAGGAAAAGAGCGCCTCGCAGACCTCCCGACTACCGGATGCAATCGGGACGCCACAAGACGTCCCGCGCAGTCTGTAATATTTGTTTTTAAAAGTAAACTCCAATTTACACTTATTGTTACGCTACCTTACGGGGCGAATTCGATATATCGCATTGTTGCGATCGGCCGACATGTAGATCGTGCCGTCGCGTCCCACGGCGACGCCCGTGACCACGTAGGGCGGAGGCAGCCCGGGGCCGGGCGCGAGGCCGATCGGCAGGTTCTCGGCGACCGTGCGGCGCGTGCCGTCGGGGGCGATTTCCACCAGCCGCCGCGCCGCGCTCTCGGCCACGATGAAGCTGCCCCACGGCGTTTGCGCCACGCCTTCGGGCAGCGCCAGCCCGTCAGCCACGGTGCGCAACGGCGCGCTGGCGTCCAGCGGAATGCGCGGCAGCTTGCCGGCCGCCTCGGTCACGTAGAGCGCGCCGTCCTGGCCGACGATCATCTGCACCGGGCCGTTCAGGCCGCTAGCAAGCACTGACTTTTCAGTGAACTTCGGCCCGCTGGCGCGGGTGATGCTGCCGGTAGCTATTTCGGCGTAGATCACGCTGCCGTCGGGCATGGGGATGGCGTCGAACGGTGCCTTCAGGCCGTGGATGGTTTCTACGGTCTTCAGCGTCTGCCGGTCGACCAGCTGCACCGTGCCCGTGAACCACGAACTCAGCGCAAAGAGTTTTGGCGACAGCCCCACTGCGAACGGGTAGTCGAGATCGGGCTCGCGCTGCATGCGGAACACGTCGCGCACCTCGCCCGTGCGCACGTCGACCTGGCGGAAGCCGAAGACGTCGGCCACCCACAGGTCGTTGCCGTCGATCTTCATGCCGGCCGGCACCGCCACCTTGCCGCTGGTGAGCGTGCGAAGTTCGCCGGTGGCGGGGTTGAAGGCCTGCACCTCGTTGTTGGCCATGTTCGACACGTAGATCGTGCCGTCCGGCGCGATGGCCAGGTTGTCGAGCGAGGCCCGCAACTGCTTTGCGACCGTCTTGCGCCCGGTGGCGAGGTCTACTTTCACCAGCTCGCCGCTGCGCGCATCGACCACCCAGAGGTTGCCCTTGCCGTCGAGGTTGGCGGCGGCCGGGATCTTGAAGCCGTCGGCGATCACGGTCATGTTGCCGTTCGCCGGGTCGATCTTCACGACCTGTCCCTTGAACCACAGCGGCCCGTAGAGCATGCCGTCGGGGCCGGCCTCGAAGCCGTTGAAGCCGCCCATGTCCTTCTTGATGAGCCGCGGCGGCTTCTGGCCTTCGCGGTCGATCTCCCACAGCGCGTCGCCCAGGAACACCTGCGAGGCGTAGAGCTTGCCGTTGCGGCGGTCGAAGTCGAGCGAGTTGAGGCCGGGCAGGTCCTTGGCCAGCACGCGCATCGGGGCGGTGTCGCTCTCGCGGTAGCGCAGCATGCCCATGAGGTAGTTGGTCCAGGCCAGTTCGCCCTTCGGACCCACGGCGATGTCGTCGGCCTGGCCCTCGGGCGCGTCGATGAGCACCTTGGCCGCGCCGGTGTTTCGGTCGACCTCCCACAGCGTGTTGCCGACGACCGAGCCCGCGAGCAGCCGGCCCTTCGCGTCGATGGCCAGCCCGTGCACGCCTGAGAAGGACGACGGGGCGACCAGCGCTTCAGGAGCGGCCCACGATGCTGGCCGCGTGGCAGGCGATGGCGGCGCGACCGTGCTGCAGGCGCCCATCAGGGCGAGGGTGGCGGTCAGCGCGACCGCGCGAAGGCTGCTTCGACAGGGCATGGCGTTTTCTCCTCTTGTTGATGCGCGAAGCAGTCTAGGAGGCGAAAGGGGCCGCAAAGTCTCTCCGGAGACACTATGCGGACTTTCGTCCGCTGTGGATTACCCGAGCCCGTTCAGCCGCGCAGCAGCTGAGTGACCGTGTGGATCAGCAACCCCACCAGCCCACCCACCAGCGTGCCGTTGATGCGGATGAACTGCAGGTCGCGCCCGATGTGGCGTTCCAGTTCGAGCGTCATCTCTTGCGCGTTCCACTCGCCGACGCGTTCCTCGATGTAGCGGCGGATGTCTTCGCGGTAGCGCTCGATGGCCAGCGGCGCGGCGGCCTCGATCTGCTCGTTGATCCAGCGGCGGATGGCTTCGTCGCCCTGCAGCCGCGTGCCCAGCGCGCCGGCCATCGAGGCGAGGCGCTGGCGGATGGCCGAGTCGTCGCGGCCCAAGTCGTCGTGCAGCCACGCCAGCAGCTCGCCCCACAGCCCGTGCAGGTAGTCGCCGAGGGCGGGGTGCGCGATGAGCTCGGCGCGGATCTGCTCGCCGCGCTGCTGGAACTCGGGGTCGAGCTTCAGGCGCACCACGAAGTCGTCGACGAAGTGATCGAAGCGCTTGCGCATCGGATGGTCGGGCTCGGCCGCGAGCTCGCCGATGGTGCGCGCCACGGCCGCGACGATCTTGCGCGTGGCCAGCTTGGCCGCCACCTGGTCGAGGCCCACGTAGCGCAGCGTCTTGATCTCGCGCGCAATGGCCTCGGTGATGTGCGCCTGCACCTCGTCGCCTTCAAGCAGGCCGGCTACCTGCTGCAGCACGTCGTCGAGCAGGGCCTGGTGGCGCCCGCCGGCGGTGAGCGCATCGAGCGCCTGGCCCGTCAGGCGCGAGAGGTCAATTTTTTCGAGGCCGGCTGCGGCGGCACGCCCCATGAAGTCGCGCACCCGTTCGTCGTCGAAGGCCGAAAGCCCGTAGCGCGTGGCGGCCACGCCCCATTCGCCGAGCTTCTCGCCGCTGGCGGGGCGTGCCAGCCAGTCGGCGATGCGCCCGGCCGCATCGAACTGCCGCAGCTTGCCGAGCACCTGTTCGGTGCTCAGGAAGTTGTCGCAGATGAAGCCCGCGAGCTTGGCGCCGATGCGGTCCTTGTTGCTCGGGATGATCGCGGTGTGCGGAATCGGCAGGCCCAGCGGATGGCGAAACAGCGCCACCACCGCGAACCAGTCGGCAATGGCGCCGACCATCGCGGCTTCGGCAAAGGCGGCCACGTAGCCCCAGGCCGGGTGCTGCGCATGAAGCGCGCTCGCCACTGCGTAGAGCAACGCCGCGCCGCACAGCAGGCCGAGCGCGACGCGCTTCATGCGCCCCAGCGCATCGCCGCCGTTTTCTGCGGGTTCAGCCAATGGCGGGCGTGGACGCGAGACGTTCCATGAACAGCTCGCAGCGCGCGAGTTGCTCGAGGCTCACGAATTCGTCGGGCTGGTGCGCCTGCTCGATGCTGCCGGGTCCGCACACCACGGTGGGGATGCCGGCGTTCTTGAACAGGCCCGCTTCGGTGCCGAAGGCCACCAGCGTGGTGCGTTCTTCGCCCGCCAGGCGCTGCGCCAGTTTGGTGATCGGGTTGTCGGCCGCGCCAAGGAAGCTCGGAATCTCGCAGATGGTCTCGAAGCTGAAGCCCGCGTCGGGCGCGACCTTTTTCATCGCCGGTTCGATGCTGCCCGCGTAGGCCACCACGTCGGCCTGCATGCGCTTGGCGTCGGCGGTCGGCAGGTCGCGGAATTCATAGCGGAACTCGGCGTCGCGCGGCACCACGTTGTCGGCAATGCCGCCGTGGAACTGGCCCACGCTCGCGGTGCTGAAAGGCACGTCGAAGCCCTCGTAGCGGGGCTCGTTGCGCTCGAAGTCTTCCGCCATGTCGCGCACCTTGCCGATCACCCGGGCCGCCATTTCGATGGCGTTGACCGACTTCGGCGTGAGCGAGGAATGCGCTTCCTTGCCGCGCACGCAGCACTTGTAGCGGTACACGCCCTTGTGCGCGATGGCGGGCACCATGCTGGTGGGTTCGCCCACGATGCAGGCGATAGGCTTGATGTTGGCGTCGCGCATGTCGGCGATCAGTTCCTTCACGCCGAAGCAGCCGATCTCTTCCTCGTAGCTGAAGGCGAAGTGCACCGCGAAAGGCGAGTCGCTCTCGAGGAAGCGATGGGCATTGGCCAGCGCGATGGCGATGAAGCTCTTCATGTCGGCCGAGCCGCGCCCGTAGAGGCGCTCGTTCTGCACCACGGCGGAGAGCGGGTCGACGCTCCAGTCCTGTCCGTCCCAGGGCACCGTATCGGTGTGTCCCGAGACGATCACGCCGGCTGGCTTGCCTTCGCCCAGCGTGGCGAACAGGTTCGCTTTGGTGCGTTCGGCGTTGTAGGTGATGCGGCTTTTGACGCCCAGGGCCGCGAGGTGGCTCTGCGCGAAGTCGATCAGTTCGAGGTTGCTGTTGGCGCTGACGGTGTTCATGCGCACCAGGGTCTGGGCCAGCAGCAGGCTTTGGGGGGAAAGCGTGTGGAGCATGCAACACATTCTCCCGGAAGTCGGCGCCGCGCGTGCGCGGATGTCGAAGCCTTCACGCGAAGCGGGTACGCTGCCCCTCTTCTTTTGGACGGAGAAACCAGCACCATGCGCACCCTTCAGATCGCCTTGACCGCCACCGCCGCCCTCTGCGTGGCCGCCTGCGGCACCACCGGACCTTCCAGCAACAAGCTGCTGACGCTCGACGGCAACCCGCCGCTGGTCATCGCCCACCGCGGTGCATCCGGCTACCTGCCGGAAGAAACGCTCGAAGCCTATGCCCGCGCCATCGAGCTCGGCGCCGACGTGATCGAGATGGACCTGATCTCCACCAAGGACGGCGTGCTCATCGCCCGCCACGACCCCAACCTCGCCATCAGCACCGACGTGGCCAAGCATCCCCGCTTCGCCTCGCGCAAGAAGACCATCAAGATCGACGGCGAGACCCAGACCGGCTGGTTCAGCAACGACTTCACGCTGGCCGAGATCAAGACCCTGGGCGGCATCTCCACCGACGCCGAGCGTCCGCAGGAATTCAACGGCAAGTTCAAGATCGTCACGTTCCAGGAGATCATCGATTTCGCCAAGGCCAAGTCGAAGGAAACCGGCCGCACCATCGCCATCTACCCCGAGACCAAGAACCCGACCTACTTCCGCGACCTGGGCCTGCCCCTGGAAGACAAGGTCATCGCCGCCATCAACGCGGCCGGCTGGAACAGCAAGACCGCGCCCATCTACGTGCAGTCCTTCGAGCCCGGCAGCCTGAAGTACATGAAGAGCAAGGGCCTGAACACCCGGCTCATCCAGCTGATCGACGGCGACAGCGTCGACCTGAAGACCGGCGCCGTGACCTTCGCCGTGCCCAGCGACCGCCCCTACGACTGGACCAAGGCCGGCGACAAGCGCAACTTCGACGCCATGGTCACGCCCGCAGGCCTGGCCGAGATCAAGACCTACGCCGACGGCATCGGCCCGTGGAAGCGCTACATCGTGAGCATCAAGGGCACCATCGGCGCCGACGGCAAGCCGGTGGACGTCAACAAGGACGGCAAGATCAACGACGCCGATGCCACCTCCACAGCGCCCACCTCGCTGATTGCCGATGCGCACAAGGCTGGCCTGTTCGTGCACCCATTCACCTTCCGCAACGAGTCGCGCCGCCTGGCGTCCGACTACAACAAGGACGGCAAGAACGAATACGGCGTGTACTACAAGCTCGGTGTGGATGGCGTGTTCACCGACTTCACCGACACCGCCTTGGCTGCGCGCGCCGACTACCTGAAGAGCATCGGCCGCTGAGCGGAGGCATCGTCCAGGCATGACCACCGACCTGTCGCCGCGCGACCTCGAACTGCTGCGCATGGCCATCCGCCTGTCGGACGAGTCGAAGGCGCGTGGGCGCCATCCCTTTGCCGCGCTGGTGGCGAACGAGCATGGCGAGGTCGTCGTCACTGCGGGCAACAACTCGATGCCGCCAGAGGGCGACCCCACGCAGCACGCCGAGCTGGCCGCCGCCGCGCAGGCCGCGCGCCTGCTCACGCCCGAGCAGCTCGCGCGCTGCACGCTGTTCACCAGCGCCGAGCCCTGCTGCATGTGCGCGGGCGCCATCTACTGGACGAACATCGGCCGCGTGGTCTACGCGCTTTCAGAGCATGCGCTGCTCGGCCTGACCGGCGACCACCCCGAAAACCCGACCTTTTCGCTCCCCTGCCGCGAGGTCTTTGCGCGCGGGCAGCGGCGCGTCGAGGTGGTGGGGCCGCTGCTCGAAGAGGAAGCCTCCGCGCCGCACGTCGGCTTCTGGACCGCCGGGCACTGAACCCCGGGTGCGCACGCGGGGTGCGCATTTTTGGTGGTGCCTCGAAACGCCAGAGTGGATAGACTGGCATTTTGAGACGTCCACGCCATGAAACTCATCGACTCGCTCGTCACGCAGGCGGCTGGCATCGCCGCCGTCCGACGTGACCTCCACGCCCACCCCGAACTCTGTTTCCAGGAAGTCCGCACCGCCGACGTGGTGGCAGGCAAGCTCACCGAATGGGGCATTCCCATTCACCGTGGCCTGGGCACCACCGGCGTGGTGGGCATCGTCAAGAATGGCTCCAGCAGCCGCGCAGTCGGCCTTCGCGCCGACATGGACGCGCTACCCGTCACCGAGCTCAACACCTTCGCCCACGCCAGCAAGCACCACGGCAAGATGCACGCCTGCGGCCACGACGGCCACACGGCCATGCTGCTGGCGGCCGCCCAGCACCTGGCGAAGAACCGCAACTTCGACGGCACCGTCTACCTGATCTTCCAGCCCGCGGAAGAGGGCGGCGGCGGCGCCCGCGAAATGATCAAGGAAGGGCTGTTCGAGCAGTTCCCCATGGATGCAGTGTTCGGCATGCACAACTGGCCCGGCATGAAAGCGGGCCAGTTCGCCGTGAGCCCCGGGCCGGTGATGGCCTCGGGCAACAAGTTCCACGTCAACGTGATCGGCAAGGGCGGCCATGCCGCGCTGCCGCATACGGGCATCGACCCGGTGCCTATCGCCTGCGAGATCGTGCAGGCCTTCCAGACCATCCTCACGCGCAAGATGAAGCCGACCGATTCGGCCGTGATCTCGGTCACCACCATCCACGCCGGCGAAACCAACAACGTGATTCCCGACAATTGCGAGCTGTCGGGCACGGTGCGCACTTTCTCGCTGGAGGTGCTCGACCTGATCGAGGCGAAGATGAAGCAGGTCTGCGACCACATCTGCGCGGCGCACGACGCCACCTGCGACTTCCGCTTCGAGCGCTACTACCCGCCCACCATCAACACCGAGGCCGAAGCCGACTTCGCGCGCCGCGTGATGGGCGGCATCGTCGGCCCCGAGAACGTGCTGAAGCAGGAGGCCGCCATGACTTCCGAAGACTTCGCCTTCATGCTGCAGGCCAAGCCCGGCGCCTATGCCTTCATCGGCAACGGCGACGGCACGCACCGCGACGTGCACCACGGCGAAGGCCCGTGCACGCTGCACAACGCCAGCTACGACTTCAACGACGACCTCATCCCGCTGGGCGCCACCTGCTGGGTGCAGATCGCCGAGCAGTTCCTCAAGCCCGGCGGCGCAGCGACATGATCGGCATCGCAGAGGCCTTTTCGCCGCGCTACGCCCAGGCGCGCCAGAAGTTCCTGCAAGGCTGCGTGAGCGCCGGCCTCACGGTCGAGCCGCATGCGCACCCGCTCAAGGGGCGCGACGGCGAAGACCTGTCGATGGACGTCGCGCTCGACGGCGACGCGAATGCGCAGAACCTGCTGATCGTCAGCAGCGCCTGCCATGGCGCCGAGGGCCACTGCGGCAGCGGCGTGCAGGTGTTCGCGCTGCACGACGCCGAATGGCGCGAGAAGGCCAAGGCACAGGGCGTGGCGGTGCTGTACGTGCATGCGCTCAACCCGCACGGTTTTTCCTACGGCCGGCGCGTGACGCACGAGAACGTCGACCTGAACCGCAACTTCATCGACTTCTCGAAGCCGGTGCCGGTCAACGAGCCGTATGCCAAGCTGCACGACCTGCTGCTGCCCGCCACCTGGCCGCCCACGCCCGAGAACCAGGCGGCGGTGGACAAGTGGATCGCAAAGCACGGCGCCACTGCCTACCAGGCGGCCGTGACCAGCGGGCAATACCAGTTCGACGATGGCCTGTTCTTCGGCGGCAAGGCGCCGACCTGGAGCAACAAGACCCTCCGCGGCGTGCTCAAGCGGCACGCGGGCAACGCGAAGCGCATTGCCTGGATCGACCTGCACACGGGGCTGGGCCCGAACGGTCTGGGCGAACGCATCTTCGCCTGCCGCGACGACAAGGTCGCCTATGCGCGCGCCAATGCGTGGTGGGGCACGCCCGCCGCGCCCGTCACCTCGATCTACGACGGCTCCTCGACCTCGGCGCTGCTGCGCGGGCTGATGTGGGACTCCGTCTACGAGGAGTGCCCGCAGGCAGAGTACACCGGCATCGCGCTCGAATACGGCACGCTGCCGATCCTCGAAGTGACCGGCGCGCTGCGTGCCGACCACTGGCTGCACAAGCACCCCCAGGCGCCGGCCGACCTGGCCGACGGTATCCGTGCTCGGATGCTGGAAGCGTTCTATACGGACACCGATGCCTGGCGCGGGCAGATCGTCAGCCAGGCGCGGCAGGCGATGTTCCAGGCTGCTGACGGGCTCAGCGGCTGACCTGATCGGTCAGCACAAGCCCCTAAGTCCTGACCCGCCCATCCCCAGTCAGCATCGAGAGCTCGACGAACTTCGATGCCACGTGGTTCTTGGCAGAGAACGACACCTCGAACCCGCCAAACTGCTGGCGGTCGATGCTTTCCAGCCCCGCGATCAGGCTCTCGCGCGTGGGCTTGCCCGGGGCCTTGCGCAGGCCCTCGGTCAGCACCTTGGCGGCCAGGTAGCCCTCCATGCTCGAAAAATTGGCACTCGCGCCGCCGCCGGCCTTGCGTACCGCCTCGGTGAACTCGCGCGCCAGCGCATTGGCCTGGTTGTAGGGCGAGGGCACCACCTGCGTCACCATCACGCCGGCCGCGTCCTTGCCCAGCTCGTCCGCCAGCGCCTGCGTGCCGACGAAAGACATGTTGAAGAAAGTGCCGCCGTAGCCCGCCTTGCGCGCCTCGCGGATGAAGGCCGCGCAGGCCTTGTATGCACCCACCTGCACCACTGCGTCGGGCCGCGCCGCCACGATGGTCTTCACCGCCTGCGCCACGTCGGACGAATTGCGCTCCACCGTGGCCAGCGCCACCGGCTTGAGCTGCTGCTCGCCGAGCGCCAGCGTCACGCCGTCGAGCCCGGCCTTGCCGTAGGCGTCGTTCTGATAGAAGACCGCGATCTTCTTCAGGCCCAGGTGGGTGAGCTGCTTCACCATCAGCGCCGTCTCGTCGTTGTACGAGGCGCGCAGGTGGAACACATTCTTCTGGAAGGGCTCGCGCAGCGACATCGCGCCGGTGAAGGGGGCCACGAACGGCACCTTGTCCTTCACCGCCAGCGGCAGCGCCGCCAGGCTGGTCGGCGTGCCGATGTAGCCGAAGAGCGCGAACACGTCTTCCGAGATCAGCTTCTGCGTGTTGGCCGCGCAGCGGTCGGGCTCGTAGCCGTCGTCGAGGTTCTTGATGACCACGTCGCGGTGCCCCGACTGGGCGTTGTACTGGTCCAGGAACAGCTTGGCGCCCTGGTGAAACTGGATGCCCAGCTGCGCCGCCGGACCGGTGAACGCTGCCGACTGGCCCAGCACCAGCGGCGTGTCGCCTTGTGCCCGCGCAATGCCGAAACTCCCCAGCGTGGCGGCCGCGCCTGCGGCCAAAGAAAAATGACGTCGATTCAACATGATGAAAACCCACTCCCGCGCTCTGACTCGCGCACAAATTAGACTCGCCCGATGGCCCACGCACCGGATACCTTGCTCGAAGAAGCGCCTCCCCAGCCCGTAACGACCACCGTGCTGGGCGCCTGTCCCCACGACTGTCCGGACACCTGCGCGCTCGTTACAACCGTCAAGGACGGCGTGGCCGTCAAGCTGCAGGGCAATGCCGCCCACTCGCACACCGGTGGCGTGCTGTGCACCAAGGTGTCACGCTACATCGAACGCAACGACCATGCCGAACGGCTGGTGCAGCCCCTGAAACGTGTCGGCCCCAAGGGCAGCGGCCAGTTCGAGCCGGTGTCTTGGGAAGCCGCATTGGACGACATCGCCGCGCATCTTCGAGTATTACAGGGAAAACCCGAAGCTATTGTCCCCTATAGCTATGCGGGCACCATGGGGCTGGTTCAGGGCGAGTCGATGGACCGGCGCTTTTTTCACAAGCTGGGCGCCACCCTGCTGGACCGCACCATCTGCTCGATGGCCGGCGGCGAAGCCATGGTCTACACGCTGGGCGCCAAGGTCGGCATGCGCATCGAATTCTTCGCCGAAGCCAGGCTGATCCTGATCTGGGGCAGCAATTCCATCGCCAGCAACCTGCATTTCTGGCGCCACGCCCAGGCCGCCAAGCGCGCCGGCGCGCGGCTGGTGTGCATCGACCCGCGCAAGACCGAAACCGCCGACAAGTGCGACGAGCACATCGCGCTGCTGCCCGGCACCGACGCCGCGCTGGCGCTGGCCCTGATGCACGAGCTGATCGTGCACGACTGGCTCGACCACGACTACATCGCCAGCCACACGCTGGGCTGGGAGCAACTGCGCGAGCGCGCGTTGCAATGGCCGCCGTCGCGCGCGGCCGAAGTCTGCGGCATTCCCGAAGAGCAGATCGTGTCGCTGGCCAGGGCCTACGGCACCACCAAGCCGGCTGCGATCCGCCTGAACTACGGCATGCAGCGCGTGCGCGGCGGCGGCAACGCCGCCCGCGCCATCGCCTGCCTGCCGGCTCTGGTGGGCGCCTGGCGCAACCGCGCGGGCGGCCTGCTGCTGAGCAGCTCTGGCCACTACCCGGTCGACCGCGCCGCGCTGCAGCGCCCCGACCTGCTGGCCGGGCGCAAGCCGCGCACCATCAACATGAGCACCATCGGCGACGCGCTGCTGGACACCGCCAAGCCGGTGGAGGCCATCGTGGTCTACAACAGCAACCCGGTGGCGGTGGCGCCCGAGTCGGCCAAGGTGGCGGCGGGCTTCGCGCGCGAAGACCTGTTCACCGTGGTGCTGGAGCAGTTCCGCACCGACACAGCCGACTACGCCGACTACCTGCTGCCCGCCACCACGCAGCTGGAGCACTGGGACATTCACTGCAGCTACGGCCACACCGACGTGCTGCTGAACCGCCCGGCCGTGGCACCGCGCGGCGAGGCCCGCAGCAACGCCTGGGTGTTTCGCGAGCTGGCGCGCCGCATGGGCTTTACGGAGTCCTGCTTCTCGGATTCCGACGAGACGCTGTGCCGCACCGCCTTTGCCGACAACGCCATCGACTTCCCCGAGCTGCTGGCGCAGGGCTTCACCAGCGTGAAGCTGCCCGAGGCGCCGTTTGCCGAAGGCAGCTTTCCCACGCCTTCGGGCCGCTGCGAATTCTTCAGCGCGCGCCTCGAAGCCATGGGCATCGGCGGCCTGCCCGACCACGTGCCCAACTGGGAGCCGGCCGGCAGTTCGACCGAATTTCCGCTGGCCATGATCTCGCCGCCGGCGCGCAATTTCCTCAACTCCACCTTCGTCAACGTGACGAGCCTGCGCGCCATCGAGGTCGAGCCGCTGCTCGAAATCCACGAGGCCGACGCCGCCGCACGCGGCATCGAGGACGGCGCGATGGTGCGCGTGTTCAACAAGCGCGGCGAGCACCGCTGCCGCGCCGAGGTCTCGCGCCGTGCGCGGCAGGGCGTGGTGCACGGCATGGGCATCTGGTGGCGCAAGCTCGGCATGGACGGCACCAACGTCAACGAGCTGACCAGCCAGCGCCTGACCGACATCGGCCGCGGCCCCACGTTCTACGACTGCCTCGTCGAGGTCGAAAAGGCGTGAGGCCTCTCCCCGCGCTTGCGCTGGCCGGCGCGCTGTTGCTCACCGGCTGCGCCGACCTCGGCTACTACTGGCAATCCGCCAGCGGCCACATCGGCATCATGCGGGCCGCCAAGCCGGTGCCCGAGTGGCTGGCCGACCCGGCCGTGTCCGCGCCGCTGAAGGCCAAGCTCGAACTCACGCAGCGCATCCGCCGCTTCGCTTCCGCCGAACTCGGCCTGCCCGACAACGCCAGCTACAAGTCGTATGCCGACCTGCACCGCCCCGCCGCCGTGTGGAACGTGGTGGCCGCGCCGCCGTACTCGCTCACGCTCAAGAGCTGGTGCTTCCCGGTGGCGGGCTGCGTGGGCTACCGCGGCTACTACAGCGAGGACGCGGCCAAGGCCGAAGCCGAGGCGCAGAAGAAGCAGGATCTGGAGGTGGCCGTGTACCCCGTGCCCGCGTACTCCACGCTGGGCTGGATGAACTGGGCCGGCGGCGACCCGCTGCTGTCCACCTTCATCGGCTACCCCGAGGGCGAGCTCGCGCGCATCGTGTTCCACGAACTGGCGCACCAGGTGCTCTACGTGGCTGGCGACACGGTGTTCAACGAGTCGTACGCCACGGCCGTCGAGCGCATTGGCGGGGCGATGTGGCTGCAGCGCGAAGCCGGCGAGCAGGCCCGCCGCGAGTACGCGCTGTTCGATGGGCAGCGCCAGGACTTCCGGGCGTTGGCGCTCAACACCCGCCGCGCGCTGACGCAGGTCTACGAATCGCCCGAAGCCAAGGCCAAGGACTGGGCCAAGGTCGAGGTCATGAAGCAGGCGGCCATGGCCGATTTCCGCGAGCGCTACGCGAAGCTGAAGGAGGGCTGGTCCGGCCCCCGCCGCAACGCGTACGACGCCTGGGTGGCGCGCGCCAACAACGCGGCCTTCGGCGCGCAGGGCGCCTACGACGATCTCGTGCCCAGCTTCGAGAAACTCTTCGAGCGCGAAGGCCACGACTGGCCGCGCTTTTACACTGAGGTCCGGCGCATCGCCGCGCTGCCGACCACGGAAGAACGCCGCAGTGCCTTGCAGGCGGCGACCGGCATCATGCAAACCCATTCCAGCCCGGAACAAAAAAACGGAGATCACGGTGCCTGACATCCATATCGAACGCAACCACACGCTGGGCATCGCCGGGGCGCGCGTCGCCGCACGCCAGTGGATCAAGCAGGCCGAGCAGGAGTTTGGCCTCGAATGCGTCTACACCAAGGGCGAAGACCGCGACGTGGCAACCTTCACGCGCGCTGGCATCGACGGCACCGTCGAGGTCACGGCCAGCACTTTCACGCTCGACGCGACGCTGGGTTTCCTGTTCAGCAGCTTCAGCGAAATGATCGAGCAGAAGATCACGCGCAACCTCGACGCGTTGCTCGAATCCCCCCGGGGTGGCGGCACCCGTCTCGCCTGAGAGACTTCGGCTTCAGACGATGGTGTAGCCGCCGTCCACCGGCAGCGCCACGCCGCTCACCATCGACGCGCCATCGCTCAGCAGAAAGAGGATCGGCGCCACCACTTCCTCCACTTGCGCAAAGCGGCCCAGCGGAATGTTCCTGAGGGCGGCAGCGCTCTTGTCCGCGTCGGCCCAGGCCTGTTCGGCCATGGGCGTGAGCGTGACGGTCGGGTTCACGCTGTTCACGCGGATGCCGTGCGGCCCGAACTCCAGGCACAGCGAGCGCGTGATGGCGTCCATCGCGGCCTTCGAGGCGCAGTAGCAGAGGTGCGCGTCGAGTGCGACCAGCGAGGCCTGGCTCGACACGTTGACGATGCTGCCGCGTATGCCGGCCGCGATCATGGCCTTGCCGCAGCGTGAGGCCGCGAGTGCTGCGGCACGTGCGTTGACGGCCATCACGGTGTCGAAGCTTTCGGCCTTCATTTCGACAGCGGATTCGAGCAGTGCGATACCGGCGCAGTTCACTACGAGGTCGAATGCTTGCAACGCGGTAAGCGCACGCTCCAGGGCGGGTGCGTCGGCCACGTCGAGCACGAGTGGCGTGCAGCCGGCTTCGGCGTGCAGCGTCTCCAGTGCCGCGGCGTTGCGTCCCACGGCTGTGACCTTTGCGCCGGACTGCGCGAGTCGCATTGCCACTGCGCGGCCTATGCCGCTACTCGCGCCGGTCACCAGTGCGCGTTGGCCGGAGAAGTTGAAGGAGGTTGTCATGTCAGTTGCTTCAGTGTTCGTTCGGGGTGCGTGCGAATGACACCGGGTGCTCCCCTCCGCGAATGTCCCTCGGCTTGCGGCTTCCTTCTTTATTTCGCTCCAGATCGCATCGAGCAGTCATTTCAGCCGATGCATCGCATCACGCAACGCTGGATAAAGCGATTTGTAGATTTCGAAGCGCTCGCGATACACAGCCTGTGCCGCGGGTTCGGGCCGCGCCCGCTCCACCAGCGTGATCCAGCCGCGCTCGGCCGTCGCCGCATCGACCAGCCCCGCGCCCAATGCCGCGAGCATTGCCGCACCGAGCGCGGCCTCGACCTCTTGCTCGATGGTGAACACCGGGTAGCCCGTGATGTCCGCCACGATCTGCATCCAAAGGTCCGAGTGCGCCGCGCCACCGACCACGATCAGCCGGTCGTCCAGCGGCTGCCCGCTCTGGCGTCCCGCCTCGATGTTGTGCTGCAGTGCAAAGCTCACGCCTTCGAGCACCGCGCGGTACAGGTGCGCCCGGCTGTGCGCGAGCGAGAGGCCAATGAAGGCGCCCTTGGCCTGCGCGTCCCAGATCGGGCTGCGCTCGCCCATGAGGTAGGGCAGGAACACGAGGCCTTCCGCACCGGGTGGCACGTCGATGGCCTTGCGCTCGATCAGTGCGTGCGCATCTTCGCCGGTGCGCGCCGCCTCTGCCACTTCGGCCTGGCAGAAGGCTTCGCGGAACCACGTGATGGCTGCACCCGCCGTGATCGCGCCGCCGAATACATAGCTGCGGTCCGCACCGCTGTACACGTGCGGCATCGTTATGAGTTTGTGCCGTGCATCGACCGTGGGGCTCACGAAGCCCCAGCACATGCTGGTGCCGATCATCGCCACGTGGTCGCCGCTGCCGGTGACACCCGCGCAGAAGGTGGCCACCGCTGCATCGACGCCGCCCGCCATCAGCGGCATGCCTTCGACAAGGCCGAGCTTCGCGGCCCATTCGGCGCTCAGGCCGCCGACCACCTCGCTCGACTCGACCAGGCGCGGCGGCATCATGCGCGACGGAATGCCGAGCATCTGCATCGCCTCTTCGGACCACTGCCGGCGCGCCGCGTCGTACACGCCGCCGATGTTGCCGGCGGAACTGTGATCGACGGCCAGCTCGCCCGTGAGCCGCCAATTGATATAGCTGTTGGGTGGCAGGAAATGGCGCGTCTTCGCCCACACATCGGGCAGGTGCTCGCGCACCCACAGGATCTTGGTGAAGCCGTAGTAGCTGTCGACGCCGTTGCCGGTGATGGCTTCGAGGCGTGGCACTTCCACGTTCGCGTTCACCCATGCGACCTCGGCGGTGGCGCGGCGGTCCATCCAGATCAGGCAAGGGTGCAGCGGCTGCATCTGCTCGTCGACCGGAATGCCCGCGCCGCCGTACAGGCTGCTCACGCACATCGCTGCGATGTCCGACGGCACGACGCCGCTGCCGGCCACACAGATGCGCACGCTCTCGCACACCGCGTCGAACCACACGGCGCAGTCCTGCTGCGCCCACAGCGGCTTCGGCGTCTCGGGCTGGTAGGCCACGCTCGCCTGCGCATGCACCTTGCCGTCGATGCCGACCAACAGGCACTTGGTGCTCTGCGTGCCGATGTCGACGCCGATCACGTATTTCATGGTGTGTTGTCTCTCAGGATCGGGGCTGCGGCGTGAGCAGCACCTTGATGGAATCCAGCGAGTTTGCCAGCGCGAAGGCGCGCTCCCATTCGGTCAGCGGAAAGCCATGCGTGACGATGCCCTGCGAGGTGACCAAGCCGCGCGCCAGCAGGTCGATGGCAACGGGGTAGCAGTAGGGCCCCAGGTGCGCACCGCGCACGTCGAGCTCCTTGCGGTCGCCGATGATCGACCAGTCGGCGCTCGTTTCCGAGCCGAACACGCTGAACTCGACGAAGCGGCCGAGCTTGCGGATCATGTCCAGCCCCTGCGTCACGCCGATGGGGGCGCCGGTGGTCTCGATGTACACGTCGCAGCCGTAGCCTTCGGTCAAACCCTTGACGATGGCATCTGCGTTCTCGGTCTTGGGGTTGATGACGACATCGGCGCCGTATTGCTTGGCGAGCGCCAGTCGTTCCGGCACGAGGTCGATCACGATGAGTTTCTTCGGCGTCTTCAGCGCCGCGACCTGCACCATCATCAGCCCCAGCGGGCCGGCGCCGGCGATGACCACCACGTCGTCGAGCTGTATGTCGCCGCGGTTCACCGTGTGGATCGCGCAGGACAGCGGCTCGATGATGGCCGCGTCTTCCAGCGAAATGCCGTCGGGGATCTTGTGCACGCGCGAGGTCGGCGGCAGGCGCATGTAGTCGGCCATGCCGCCATCGGCCACGATGCGCTGGAAGCCGAAGATGTTGTGCACTTCGCACATCCAGTACTTGCCTGAAGTGCAGAAGCGGCACTTGCCGCAGGGCACGATCTGCTCGGCGATCACGCGGTCGCCTTTCTCCACGCCGAAGTGCTCGCCCGCGCCTTCGCCCAGGGCTTCGACGTAGCCGAAGAATTCATGGCCGGGGATGACCGGCGCCTTGACCCATGAGGGCTGGCCGTCGCCGCCCCAGAACATCTTCGCGCCCGAGTGGCATTTGCAGTCGGAGGCGCAGATGCCGCAGGCGGCGATGGAGATCAGCAACTCGTTCGGGCCGATGGCCGGCATGTCGACGGTTTCGAGGCGATAGTCCTTCGGGCCATGGCAGACGACGGCCTGCATTGAAGCGAGTTGTGCGATGGCGCCGGACGTACCGGGCTGGAGCTTTTGATAAGACATGAGGTGGGGGGAGTGGGGAATGTGTCTGTTGCGAAGTCAGCGCTTGGCTTCGCGGCTGATGAAGATGGCGAGCAGGACGATCCCGCCCTTGATGATCAATTGCAGGTACGGCGACACGCCGATCATGTTGAGGCCGTTGTTCAGCACGCCCAGCAGCAGCGCACCGACCAGCGTGCCGACGATGGCGCCGCGCCCGCCGGCAATCGATGTGCCGCCCATCACCACGGCTGCGATGGCGTCGAGCTCGAAGCCCACGCCCACGCCGGGCTGTCCGCTGGTCACGCGCGCTGCCTGCACGATGCCGGCGATGGCGGCGGTCAGCCCGCTCAGCGCATACACGAGCAGCTTGTAGCGCGACACGCGCACGCCCGAGAGTCGAGTGGCTTCCTCATTGCCGCCGATGGCATACACGTAGCGGCCGAACGGCGCCATGTTCAGCAGCACGTAGGCCACGAGGTAGGTCGCCAGCATGATGAGGATCGGTACCTTGATGCCGGCCAGCACGCCGCCGCCGAGAAAGGCGAAAGAATCGGGCAGCCCGTCGATGGGATAGCCGCCCGTGTAGATCAGCGCAATGCCGCGCGCAATGCCCATGGTGGCCAGCGTCACGATGATCGGCGGCATGCGCAGGTAGGCTACGCAATAGCCGTTGAACAGGCCGATCACCACGCCAACGGCCAGGCCGAGCGGCACGGCCAGCATCGGCGGCAGGCCGAACTGCACCATCATTCCCGAGGCCAACGTGCCCGACAGTGCCACCACCGCGCCCACCGAAAGGTCGATGCCACCGGTGAGGATCGCGGCCGTCATGCCCACCGCGATGATCGCGTTGATCGACGACTGCAGCGCGATGTTCTGCAGGTTGCCCCAGGAGAGAAAGTTGTCGGTCGCGACGATCATGAAGACCGAGATCGCGACCAGGCCTACCAGCGGGAGGAAGGCTGTGGAGCGGCGCAGCTGGGTGAAGAAGCCGCCTGCAGGTGCCGGTGGTGTGGGGTGGGTTGCGGTTGCGTTCATTTCATGTGCTCCACTGGGTATTGCGCGAAGACGGGATGCCCTGTGCACAGTGGGCGCTGTCGGCGTGATCGCGCCCCGAACAAATCTCTGTCGCAGTCATTGAGCGCCCCCGGATGAAGTAGCGTGACGCATGATGTCGCCCGAGTTGATTGCGTCGCCTTCGAGCGTCGCCACGATGGCCCCGCCCGAGAACACAGCAACGCGATCGCACATGCCGACGATTTCGGGCAGCTCGCTCGAAATCATCACGATCGATTTGCCCTGCTGCGTGAGCTCGCGCATCAGGCTGTAGATCTCGGCCTTGGCACCTACGTCGATGCCGCGCGTGGGCTCGTCGAAGATCAGCACTTCAGAGGCGTGGCCGAGCCAGCGCGCGATCACCACCTTCTGCTGGTTGCCGCCTGACAGCGTGGCCACGCGCGTCTCGATGTTCGGCGCCTTCACACCGACGCGGCGCGAGAGTTCACCGGCCGCCTGCTTCTCCGACGCCTGGCTCACCAGCCCCGCGCTGCGGTGCCTGCCGAGGTTGTTCAGCGAGATGTTGAAGCGGATCGTGAAGTCGGTGATCAGCCCTTCGACCTTGCGGCTTTCGGGCAGCAGGCCGATGCCGTTTTCCAGCGCCTGCGTCGGGTCGTCCAGGCGCACAGGCTTGCCGTTGCGCAGCACTGTCTTGCGGTGCACGCGGTCGGCGCCCATCATGCCCAGCGCCAACTCGGTGCGGCCCGAACCGACCAGCCCCGCAAAGCCGAGGATCTCGCCTTCATGCAGATCGAAGGCGTTGATGGGGCCGCCCTTCGCTAGCTGGATGTGCGGCACTTCGAGCACCTTGCGCCCGCGCGGCGCGGGCACCGGCTTCGGCGGAAAGTTGTGTTCGATGCGGCGGCCCACCATCATTTCGACCAGCGCATCCACATCGGTCGCGCCCACCTCGGCATGCCCCGCATTGGCACCATCGCGCAGCACGCTGATGCGGTCGCACACCTCGAAAATTTCGTCGAGGTGATGCGAGATGAAGATCATCGCCACGCCCTTGGCGCGCAGCTCCCGCATGATCTTGAACAGGTGGCCGGCCTCGTTCGGTGTGAGCGTGGCGGTCGGCTCATCGAGCACCAGCAGGCGCGCCTTCAGCGACAGCGCCTTGCCGATTTCCACGAACTGCTGCTGCGCCACCGAGAGCCGGCAGATCGGTACGCCGAGGTCGATCTGCACACCCAGCTCGTCGAACAGCGCCTGCGCAGAGCGCTTCATCGCCGCCTTGTCCATCAGCCCGAAACGGTTCTTCAGGTAGCGACCGAGAAAGATGTTCTCCACCGCGTTCAGGTACGGGATGAGGCTGAACTCCTGGAAGATGATGCCAATGCCGGCAGCAATCGCATCGTTGTAGCCCGCGAACTTCCGCTCGCTGCCTTCGATGAAGATGCGCCCCTCGTCGGCCTGGTAGATGCCGCCGAGGATCTTCATCAGCGTCGACTTGCCCGCGCCGTTCTCGCCGAGCAGCGCGTGCACTTCGCCCTTGCGGATCGAGAGGTCGATGCCCGCGAGTGCCTTCACGCCCGGAAAGCTCTTCGAGACGCCTTCGAGCCTCAGCATTTCGGCGGTGTCGTTCATGGCCGTGCGCTGCTTCTGGCGTCGGTTACCAGGTGAAGGTCTTCGCGCCTTCGGCGTCGATCAGCTTCACGTCGACCGGCACCGCGGCGGGCACGTTGGCACCCCACTTCTTGGCCAGCGCGATGCCGATGGCCAGGCGGATCTGGTCGCGCGGGTACTGCGCGGTGGTGGCGATGAACTTCGAGCCCGGCTTCTGCATGGCCTTGATGGCCTCGGGTGCGCCGTCCACGCTGGTGAGCTTCACGTCCTTGCCGCTGGCTTCGATGGCCGCGAGCGCGCCCATCGAGCCGCCGTCGTTCACGCTGAAAACGCCCTTCAGATCCTTGTTGGCCTGCAGGATGTTCTCGGTCACGGTGAGCGCGGTGGCGCGCTCCTGCTTGCCGTTCTGCGTGCTCACCACCTTGATGCCGGGGTACTTGGCGAGTGCTTCGCGGCAGCCCTTCACGCGCTCCAGAATCGGCACCACGGGAATGCCGTCGAGGATGGCCACGTCGCCTTTTTCGCCGATGCTCTTTGCCAGGTATTCGCAGGCAAGGCGTCCGGCGTCGGTGTTCTTCGAGCCGACGAAGGAATCGACCGGGCCCTGCGCGTTGGCGTCCACCGCCACCACCACGAGGCCCGCCTTCTTGGCCGAGCGCACGGCCGACTGCACGCCGGTGGAGTCGGTCGGGTTCAGCAGCAGGATGTCGACCTTCTTCTGGATCATGTCTTCCACGTCGCCGATCTGCTTGGCCACGTCATGCCGCGCGTCCGTGGTGACCACGGTCGCGCCGATGCTGGCTGCGGCCTCTTCGAGCGCCTGCTTCATCGTCACGAAGTAAGGGTTGTTGAGCTCCTGGAAGGTCATGCCGATGCGCAGCGGCTGCTTCGGGGCCTGCGCCTGCGCGGCGGATGCGCCGCAGACCAGTGCGGCAGTAAGGGCGGTGGCTTTGAGGATGTTCTTCATGGTGGCTGTCTCCTTGGGTTTGTGACTGTCGAAAAACGCGGACAAAGGCTCGCCCCACGCGGTGCCCGAAGGGCCGCGCCGGTGACGACACGGGGAACACGCAAGCCCGGCTACGGCGGGTTGGCGGCACGCGAGGCCGCGGCCTGCATGCGATGGAAATTGCGGAACTTGGTCGGCGGCATGCGCTTGTGCAGCAGGAACTGCCGGTTGAAGTTCGACACGTTGTTGAAGCCCACGTCCATGCAGACGTCGAGCACCGGCTTCTCGCTGTTGGTGAGAAGCTCGCAGGCGCGGCTGATGCGCAGCCGGTTCACGTAGCGCACGAACGATTGGCCCGTGTGCTTGCGGAAGGATCGCGAAAATGCGCTCGGGCTCTGGCCTACCAGCTCGGCCAGCATCGGCTCGCGCAGGTCGTCGCCGAGGTTGGCCGCGATGTGCGCCAGCACGTTGTTGATTGCGTGCGACATGAAAGCCTTGGGGTCGGGCTTGAACGCGGGGCTGGCCAGGCGCTGGCGGTCGTTGCCGTCGGCCAGCAGTTCGAGCAGCGACAGCAGCAGGATCACGCGGCGCAGGCCGCGCGCCTGCAGCAGCGATTCCATGATCGGCTTGGCCGCGGCGGCGGTCTCCACCGAGAACAGCAGGCCCGAGCCCGATTCGGCCAGCAGCGGCGCGATGCGCTCGAACTCGGGAAAGGTGCCGGCCATGTTCTGCATCAGCCCGGCCGGGAACTGGATCACGATGCCGCGCCGCTCGACGCTCTGGCCTGCGGGCACGTCGCTGATCCAGTTGTGCGGCAGGTCGGGGCCCATCAGCACGAGGTTGCCCGGCTCGAAATGGCCGACGTGGTCGCCCACGAAATACACGCCCTGGGTCTCGACGATCAGCTGGATCTCGTACTCGGGATGGAAGTGCCAGCGCACCGTGCGGTACGGGTAGCCGTGCGCCCAGCAGGTGAACGATTCGTCACCGCGGACTTCAACGATTTCCAGGTCGGGTTGCATGGGGCGGACTGTACGAACCGCTCCCGATGCCAACAACCAGAGATGGCGCCGGGAATCGATACTTTTTTGACTTCCGGGGAGGCCCGGATGGCCGATGCCGCGCCATGCATTGCGCCGCAGCAAACTCCTTTCTCCTCGGGGAGAGGAGGGGGCGAGGGCGGTATTTGCTGCGCTGCGGAAAGCGCCGGATTCGCGGAGTCAAGAATTCATAGGTGTTTTCCCGCCCCGGCAGGCCCGGGCACACTCTGGCGTCATGACGACAACAAGCTCCTCCCCTCCGGCAGCGGGCCCGCTGGCCGGCCTCAAGGTCATCGAGCTCGGGCAGCTCATCGCCGGGCCTTTCGCCGCGCGCACGCTGGGTGACTTCGGCGCCGAGGTCATCAAGATCGAGCCGCCCGGCGCGGGCGATCCGCTGCGCACCTGGCGGCTGCTGAAGGACGGCACCTCCGTCTGGTGGCAGGTGCAGTCGCGCAACAAGCGCTCGCTGGCGCTGGATCTGCGCGAACCGGAGGCGCAGGCCGTCGTGCGCAAGCTCGCGGCCGAGGCCGACGTGCTGATCGAGAACTTCCGCCCCGGCGCGATGGAAGGCTGGGGCCTCGGCCCCGACGAGCTGCTGGCCGCCAACCCTGCGCTCGTGATGCTTCGCATCAGCGGCTACGGCCAGACCGGCCCGTACCGCGACCGCCCCGGCTTCGGCGTGGTGGCAGAGGCCATGGGCGGGCTGCGCCACCTCACTGGCGAGCCGGGGCGCGTGCCGGTGCGCGTGGGCGTGTCGATCGGCGACACGCTGGCCTCGCTGCACGGCGTGATCGGCGTGCTGATGGCAATGCAGCACCGCCACGCGACGGTGAGTGCGGAATATCCGAAGGGCAAGGGACAGGTGGTCGACGTGGCGCTCTACGAGGCCGTCTTCAACTGCATGGAAAGCCTGCTGCCCGAGTACGGCGAATTCGGCGCGGTGCGCGAGGCGGCCGGCAGCGCGCTGCCAGGCATTGCGCCGACCAATGCGTACCGTTGCGCGGACGGCGGCTACGCGATCGTCGCGGGCAACGGCGACAGCATCTTTCGCCGGCTCATGGCGTGCATCGGCCGGCCCGACCTCGCGGCCGATCCTTCATTGGCCGGCAACACCGGCCGCGTGGCGCAGGTCGAGATGCTCGACGCCGCCATCGGCGACTGGACCGCGCAGCACACCGTCGACGAGGTGCTGGCCGCGCTCGACGCGGCGCATGTGCCGGGCGGGCGCATCTACACGATCGCCGACATCGCGGCCGACCCGCACTACGCCGCGCGCGGCATGCTGCAGCAGGTGCAGATGGCCGACGGCAGCGCGCTCGCAGTGCCCGGCTTCGTGCCCAAGCTCTCGCTCACGCCGGCCAGCCACCGGCACAACGCGCCGGCGCTGGGCGCGGACACCGATGCGGTGCTGAGGGAAATCGGCCTGAGCGCCGAGCAGATCGCCGCGCTGCACGAGCGCGGAATAGTGGGCTAGCCGATACGGGCCATTCATGGGCCTGAAATGGCCTCCGTGCGATAAACCGGGCAACAAGGAGAGTCCATGGCAGCAGCGAACAGGCGACAGGAAGCCCCGAAGCGGAACAGCAGCACCCCTGCGCGTGAAACCGAACGCGTCTACGGGACTGCGAAATGGGACTTGTCGAAATCGGACTGCGAGAAGGTGGAACACCTGCTGCAGCAACTGCGTCTGCGCCGCGTGGCCGTGGAGCCCAAGTTCTCCGACGACGTCATCGTGTGGCCCTCCAGGAGCGCCGTGGCTGGCGGTGCAGAGATGGCGGCACTGAGCGCAATCAATCTCGGCAACGCGGCAGAGGCGCTCGGTCAAAGAGTGGAGGGTCGCGGCATTCCCCGGATGAAGCTCATCAAGCAGCTCGACGACGTGTCCGTGATGCAGGCCAACTCGTCCGCCCTGCTGGCGATGCGCCGCAACACGCCAGGGCTGCGGGTTGCACCTGCCGCATGGGCCTACCTCCAGTACATCCGGCCGCTGAGCGATGAATTGGATTCCAGCGCGATCCAGGTCGCGCCGGGGGCCAAGGTCAAGAGCTTCGAGCTGCATCTTGCGGACCCGCAGGGCAAGCCCGTGCCGGGCGTCCGGGTCAAGGCGCTCGTCGATTGGGACGGCGCGCACGTGCCCGCGGTGACCGACAGCAAGGGAATCGCGAGCCTGGGAATTCCGGTGCTCTACCCGCGGGTGGAAATGATCCTGGTCGAGCCGGAACACACGCACTGGTCGGTCTTCATCAAGGGATTCGACCGGGTCGCGGCACCGAAGCGATTGAACGTGCAGGCCACGCCGCTGGTGCCCGACAGCTTCCAGCTGCTGGCGAACTACGCGCCATACGACCCCCAGGCCGGAGCGGGCGTGACGGTCGGCGTGATCGACAGCGGCGTCGGGCCGCATGCGGACATCGCCGTGGCGGGCGGCGGCTGTTTCGTCACTGGCGAGAATGCCGCGGATTTTCTCGACAACGGCATCGGGCACGGGACCCACGTCGCCGGCATCATCGCGGGCAAGAAAGCGGCCGCCACCGGCATCTATGGCCTAGCGCCGGCCTGCCGCCTGCTGGCCTACCGGGTCTGCCCGAAGACCGGCGAGCGTGGACGCGCGAAATCGACCGACATTGCCAGCGCGCTCGAACGCGCCATCAGTGACGGCTGCAACATCGTGAACATCAGCATGGGCAGCCTGGAGCCGATGCCGGAGATGCCGGACATCCTCCAGAAGGCGCGCGATGCCGGCGTCGTGGTGTTCGCGGCCACCGGCAACGACGGCCAGCCCCTGCTGCGCTACCCGGCCCGGTACAGCCACACCCTGGCCGTCGGTGCGCTGGGGCGCGACGGGACATTTCCGGCCGATTGCCCCGAGAGCTTTCAGGAGAGCGAGATCCGCCGCAAGAAAGAGTTTGTCGCCGAGTTCTCGAACTACGGGCTTTCGACCGATTTCATCGGCCCCGGCGTGGCGGTGCTGTCGACGTTTCCGGGCGAAAAGTACGCAATGATGTCCGGCACCTCGATGGCCACGCCGTACTCCTCGGGCATGGCGGCCCGTCTGTTGTCAGGGAATTCGAAGCTGCTTAACATGCCTGACGGTCCTGAAAAGGCCGACGCCATCGTCAAGATGCTGTCTCAGACAGCGCAAAAGGTGGGTTGGCCGGCCGAATATGAAGGTTTTGGAGTTCTGAAGTGACAAGCGTCGTGTTGACCTACACAGGCAGCCCCGGCAAGAAATTGTCGGCGCAAGCACGGCTGCGCCGCAGCGTGCCGGGCGCGGTGCTCACGCCAAAGACGAGCACCCTGGTGGAAGCCCAGCTCGACGAGGAGCAGCTGGCGGCGCTCGAGCAGAACCCGGAATGGGCCGTGTCCCAGCCTAGCTTCGCGGAAATCCGCAAGCCTGTCTTCAATCTGAAAAACGCACGCGCCAAGCTCGCGAAATAGCCGCAAGGCGCCCACGGCCGCTGGTGGTCATGGAGTTTTTTGGATAGGGAGCTTCATGTCCGATACAGACATCCAGGTCGTGAGCAATTCATGGGCCGGAATCCAGCGCGTCGCCGCAACGCCGAAGCCACCTGAGTTCTTCAGGGGCCGTGAAGGCTACGCACCAGAGTTCTTCGGGGACGCCAACCGAGTGGAACTGCCGTCGATGGGCGACGCCATCTCCATGGACGACATCGCAAAGCTCGAAGACGGCTCCTTCGAACTCAAGTACCAGCACTTCAGCACGGTGCAATGCATTTCCCGGCGCGTGCCGCTTTACTCGGCGTGCAACATCGACGGGTCGAAGTCGAAGAACGTTCCGCGTCACGACACCTGGAACTACGACGGCCGCATCAAGAAGGAATACCAGATGCTGCGGGAGGCCTACGGCCCCGAGCAGGACAAGAAATTTTCCCGCGGCCACATGACGCGCAGGCAGGACCCGAACTGGGGCTCGCTGGCAACGGCGCAGCGGGCCAACATCGACACCTTCTTTGCCACCAACGCCTGCCCGCAATGGCAGCCTTTCAACGATGGGCTGTGGGGCGATCTAGAGGACTACATCCTCGGCAACGCCCAGGGCGACGACAAGCGCATCAGCGTCTTCACGGGCCCGATCCTCCGGTCGGACGACCCGGAGAGATTCGGCATCCAGATTCCGCGGGACTTCTGGAAGGTGGTGGCCTTCATCAGCGAGGCGACGGGCGAGCTGAGCGCCATCGCTTACCTGATGAGCCAGGGCACCTATCTCGATTCAGGAGTGGCGCGCGACCTCGAGGACTTCGAAACCTCGCAGCGTCCGCTCGCGTTCATCGAAGCAGAGACCGGGCTCAAGTTCGAAAGCCTCGAAGGGCGTGACGTGCTCGATGGCGTCGACATCGCGTTCGTCCAGCCCATCCGGCGCTACGCTGATACGAAGCTTCCGGCCTGACTGGCGCGAAGGCGCGGTCGATCAGCCGCGCAGGGATTCGATCAGGTCGATGTACTTCTGCTTGGCCTCGTCGGCGCTCGCACCCTTCTGGGCGGTCCACGCGTCCCACTTGGCGCGCGCGACGATGTCGCTGAAACTGGGCTTCTTGGCGGTGTTGTCGCCTTCGGTGGCTTGCTTGAAGAGGCCGTAGATCTTCAGCAGCGTCGGGTTGTCGGGGCGCTCGGCGAGCAGCTTGGAGTTGGCCTGGGCGGCTTCGAATTGGGCGTTGAGATCAGACATGGCGGTCGAATTGAAGAAAAGCGGAAACCGTGCATCTTAAATTGCGCGGTACCCGGTGGTACCAGATTCAGTCCTTCAGCCCCGCCCGCGCCAGCTCCACATCGAGCCGCTCCCGCGCATCGGCCGGCTTCAGCCCTGCAGCTCTTTCATATAGCCGCGTTGCCTCGCCCGTGCGCGATTCGCCGTGCAGCATCAGCTGCGCGCGGGCGTATTCCATCATTCCGGCGGCCGAATGGGGGTGCAGTTCGAGGCCGCGTTCGAACAGTTCGAGCGAGGTCTCGGCACGCACGCCGTAGGTCATGCGCCCGACCAGCGCACCGACCTTGTCGATCACCTCGGCGTGGAACGAAGCCAGCGCGAGGTGCGCGTCCGCGTGCCGCGGCTGCAGCTCGATCACGCGCTCCAGCGCTCCCTTGAGCTTGCTGCCCAGTCCCTGCGCCAGCGCACGCGCCACGCTGATGCCCTGGCTGTAGCGGCCCAGTGCGTAGGACTGCCAGTAGAGCGCCTGGCAGTTCTCGGGCTCGGCAGCGGCCTGCGCGCTCGCGCGCTCGATCACCTGGCGGAACATCGCGAGCCGCACGGCCTCGCGCGGTTCGACGTAGTTGGCGTAGATCGCGGTCGCCTGGTTGGCCAGCGCCAACCCTTCGGCGCCCTGCAGCAGGCCGATGGCGGCGGCGCGTTCGAATTCGCCGCTGTGGTACAGCGCCCAGCCTTCGGCGAGCGCAGAGCTTTCGGCCGGCAGCGGCAGCTCGTGGCCGGCATGCAGGCGCGGCCAGTGGAGCAGCACGCTGCGGGCATCGAAGCGGGGCACGTCGGCCCAGGGCAGGGGCGTCCAGGGGGCCGCGTCGGCGGTGGCAAGCGGGCTGGCAGGCATCAGCGAGAGCGGTTTGAAATCGGGGTGGGGCATGGTTGCTAGACCGCCATATCGACCGGGGAAGCCGCGGCGCCGGCGCTGCTGCCGGCACCGCTGTTGCTGGAATCTTCGCCGTTGTAGGCATTGCTGAGTGTCAGCAGATGCCGCCGTTGTTCCCGCCCGAGGTAGGGCGCGAGCAGGTGCAGGGTGTGGTGGCCGCCGCGCATCAGCGCGCCCTGCGCATGCGCGGGCTCCAGCGCCTCGCGCGGGTTGCGCACGTATTCATAGCTGAGCCAGTAGGTCAGCACCACGACCATGCTCTGCGCGAGCGTGTCGACCTCGTGCGCGTCGATCTCGAGGTGGCCGGCGCGGCTCAGGCCGGCGATCAGCTGGCGGATGGCGCGTGCCTTGTTTTTCAGCACCAGCTGGAACTGGGTTTCCAGCCGCCGGTTCTTGCTGAGCAGGTCGTTGAGGTCGCGGTAGAGAAAGCGGTAGCGCCAGATCAGCTCGAACAGGCTGTGCATGAAGAACCACGCGTCCTCCACGTCGTGCACGCCTTCGCTCGCGTGCAGCAGTTCGTTGAGCTCGATCTCGTAGGCTTCGTAGAGCTTGTTGATCAGCTCTTCCTTGGCCGGGTAGTGGTAGTACAGGTTGCCCGGACTGATGTTGAGTTCGCCCGCCACCAGGGTGGTCGAGACGTTCGGCTCCCCGAAGCGGTTGAACAGATCCAATGCGGCTTCGAGGATGCGTTGCGCCGTGCGGCGTGGCGCCTTCTTTGCCATGTCGGTGCCCCCGGTTGTCTCGTGGTCTCTTGGGGGCACTCTAGCGCATGTGCACCGCACCATGAACGGTGCGGGACATGTTTTGCCGCGCTGATTTTTTGTGCAGTGCCGCAATACCGACCGGTCGGCAGACGGCGCGGGCTGGCTCAGCCGGCTTTGCTGCGGCGCAAGGTTTTCTTGGCGGCCGGCGCGGCCGTCTTGCGGGCCGCGGTCTTGCGGGGAGCGGCAGTGGCGCCCTGCGGTTTCTTCAGCTGTGCTTCGAGCGCCTCGACGCGCGCCTGCAGCGCAGCCATGTCGGCGGCGCTGGGGATGCCGAGCTTTTCGAGGGCGCGCGCCACGCGTTCTTCAAAAATGTTCTCCAGCTTGCCCCACTGGCCCGCGGCCTTGGTGCCGAACTCGCTGGCGAAGCCGGCCATGCGTTGCTGGGCCTGGGACAGGGTTTCCTCGGCGGCCTGCTGGGTCTTCTTCTGCATGCCGGCGCCGTCCTTGACCAGCGCCTCGAAGGCCTTGCTGCCTTCCTGCTGCATCTTGGCGAAGGCGCCGAGCCCGGCGAGCCAGATCTGCTGGGCGGAATCCTTGATGCGGTCTGCGGCCTTGCCGTTGCTGTCGTCGTCCTGGGTAGCCATGCGAATGTTCCTTTGCAAACAATCGGCCGACTCTAGCCGTTCGACGTGCTTCCCATTAGAGCTTCGCGTCTATGAGGCCAAGCCTCCCCGGGAAGGCTCAGGGCGTTGCGCCCGCCGCGCGGCTCGCGTCGAGATGCGCCTTCGCGCGCTCGGCCAGGGCCATTTCACCGGGCGTGCCGGGCACATAGGCCTCGACCGGCAGCGGCCGCCCGTGCGAGTCGACCGAGACGAACACGATCAGGCATTCGGTGGTCTTTTCCATCGAGCCGCCCTTCATGTCGCCGCTGCGCACCTCGACCGAGATGTTCATGCTGGTGTTGCCGGTGTAGGCCAAGCGGGCCTCCACCTCGACGAGGTCGCCGATCATGATCGGCCGGTGAAAGCGGATGCTGCCGATGAAGGCGGTGACGCAATACCGCTTGGCCCAGCTGGTCGCGCAGGCGTAGCCGGCCTCGTCGATCCACTTCATGACCGTGCCGCCGTGGACCTTGCCACCGAAGTTGACGGTGCTGGGCTCGGCGAGAAAACGCAGGGTGATCGAAGACATGGGGCCGCCTTTTCGGATATGGCTATGGGGTGGGGAGCCGCGATTATGCGAGCGGGCGCACGCTTGCGGATGCCGCCCGTCGTCCGGGCATGCACGCTCAGTCAGTCGGCCGCTAGCTGCCGCTGAACAGCTGGGCCAGGGTGCGCCGCAGCCAGGCATTGCCCGGGTCGGCATGGAAGCGCTCGTGCCAGTGCTGCTTCACCGCATAGGCCGGCAGCATGAAGGGCGGCTCCAGCAGCTTCACCGGCTCCTGCGTGGCCAGCACCTTGCCGAGGATGCGCGGCACCACCACGATCAGCTCGGTGTGCGCCACGATGCGCGCCACGCTCAGGAAGCTCGACAGCCGCACCACCACGTCGCGCTTCAGGCCCAGCCGCGCGATGGTCGTGTCGACGATGGCGTGCCCGGTGCCCGAGGTCGACACCACCGCATGCGCCTCCGCCTCGAAGCGCTTGCGCGTGAGCTTCGCGCCGATGCGCGGATGGTTCTGCGCCGCCAGGCAGACGAAGTTCTGCATGAACAGCGTCTGCTGGTAGAAGCCCGCGTCCAGCTGCGGCATGAAGCCCACGGCAAGGTCGACCTCGCCGTCCTGCAGGCGGCGCCCGCTGATGGTCGAGATGATCTCGGTCTCGATATGCACCCCCGGCGCCGCGCGCCGCAGGTGGTCGAGCAGGCCGGGCAGCAGCACCACCTCGCTGATGTCGGTCATGCAGATGCGAAAGCGCCGCTGCGCCTGCGCGGGCTCGAAGCTGCTGCGGTTGCCCTGGGCCTGAGCCAACTGGGCCAGCGCCTCGCGCAGGTTCGGATAGATGCGCTCGGCATGCGGTGTGGGCTGCATGCCCTGGGCGGTGCGGGTGAACAGGCGGTCGTCGAAGTGCGCGCGCAGCTTGTTCAGCGCGGTGCTGGCCGCGGCCTGCGCCATGCCCAGCCGCTCGGCCGCCTTCGAGACGTTGCCGGTCTTGTAGACCTCGTCGAACACGGCGAGCCATTCGAGATCGAGCTTGGACATCGGGGGCTCCTGCGTACGGTGAAAGGCACCATTATCGAAATTTCGAATTCCGTGTATTGGCTATCGGTCTTGAGGAAATAGTGGTGCGGCTCAACAATGCCGCCACGGAGACACCCACGCCATGAAACCCGCGCCTTCCAATGCGGCAGAACGCCGCGACTACTACGCCAGCATCCGCCCGCTGAACCTCACGCCGCTGTGGGAATCGTTGCACGCGCTGGTGCCGCGCGAACCGCAGACGCCCTGCGTGCCCGCGCTGTGGCGCTACGACGAGATCCGTCCGCTGCTGATGGAGTCGGCCGAGCTCATCACCGCCGAAGAGGCCGTGCGCCGCGTGCTGGTGCTCGAGAACCCGGCGCTGCCCGGCAACTCGTCGATCACGCAGTCGCTCTACGCGGGCCTGCAGCTCATCATGCCGGGCGAGGTGGCGCCTTCGCATCGCCACGTGCAGTCGGCGCTGCGCTTCATCGTCGACGGCAAGGGCGCCTACACCACGGTGGGCGGCGAACGCACCACCATGTACCCCGGCGACTTCATCATCACGCCCTCATGGGCCTGGCACGACCATGGCAACGAAGGCATCGGCGGCACAGTGGAGCCCGTGGTGTGGCTCGACGGGCTCGACATTCCGATGCTGCGCTTCTTCGACGCCGGCTTTGCCGAGAACGACGACGCCAAGGTGCAGCACGTGTCGCGCCCCGAAGGCAACAGCCTCGCGCGCTTCGGCCACAACATGGTGCCGGTGCGGCACGACCACGCATCGGCCACCTCGCCGATCTTCAACTACCCCTACGCACGCAGCCGCGAGGCGCTGGCGCAACTGCAGACGCAGGAAGCGCCCGACGCCTGGCTGGGCCACAAGCTGCGCTACATCAACCCGCTGACGGGCGGCTCGCCGATGCCGACCATCTCGACCAACCTGCAACTGCTGCCAAAGGGCTTCGCGGGCAAGACGCACCGCGCGACCGATGGCGCGGTGTACAGCGTGGTCGAAGGCCACGGCACGGCCGAGATCGCCGGCCAGCGCTTCGAGTTCGGTCCGCGCGACACCTTCGTGGTGCCTTCGTGGGCGCCGCTTCGGCTGTCGTCGCCAGGCGAAGACAGCGTGCTCTTCAGCTTTTCCGATCGCCCGGTGCAGCAGGCCATGGGCATCCTGCGCGAAGCCTTTCTCGAAGACGCCTGAACCCGGGCGACCCTTCTTTTCTTTTTTTGTTCGACCGTGTGCCGCCACGCGCGGCAGGAGCCTTCATGTCCTTCGTCTTCACGCCTCCTTCCATCGTCGGCCTGCCCATCGTGGGCTCCGACCAGCAGTTCCCCGTGCGCCGCGTCTACTGCGTCGGCCGCAACTACGCGGCCCATGCACGCGAGATGGGTTTCGACCCCGACCGCGAACCGCCTTTCTTCTTCTGCAAGCCGAACGACGACGCTTCCGTGGTGCCGGTGTTCGACGGCAAAGGCGCGTCCATTCCCTACCCGCCGCTCACGAGCAACTACCACTACGAAGCCGAGCTGGTGGTTGCCATCGGCAAGGGCGGCAAGAACATTCCGGTCGACCAGGCCGCAAGCCACATCCACAGCTACGCCGTGGGCCTGGACATGACCCGCCGCGACCTGCAGATGAAGATGCGCGAGCAGGGCCGCCCATGGGAAATCGGCAAGGCCTTCGACTTCTCCGCGCCCATCGCGCCGCTGCGCACGCTGGCCGACGTGGGCGAGATCAACGCCGGCGCCATCGTGCTCGAAGTCGACGGCCAGGTGCGCCAGAGCAGCGACATCACGCACCTGATCTGGTCGGTGAACGAAGTCATCGCCAATCTGTCGACGCTGTTCACGCTGCAGCCCGGCGACCTGATATTCACCGGCACGCCCGAAGGCGTGGGCGCGGTGAAGCCCGGCCAGACGATCAAGGTGAGCATCGACCGCCTGCCGTCGCTGACTGTGCACATCGACTGATTTCCTTCATCGCACAGGCCCGCCATGACCCCATCGAAGAACCCTCCCACCGTGCTGCTGGTCGGCGGCGGCATCGGCGGCATGGCCGCGGCGCTGGCGCTCGCGCGCCTGGGTGTTTCCATCGACCTGCTCGAACAGAGCGCCACCATCGGCGAGATCGGCGCCGGCCTGCAACTCGGCCCCAATGCCTTCGCCGCGCTTGACGCGCTGGGCGTGGGCGAGGCGGTGCGCCGGGGCTCGGTGTTCACCGACAGGCTGGTGATGATGGACGCGGTCGATTGCGGCGAAGTGGCTTCGGTGCCGGTCGGCGAAGCCTTCCGCGCGCGCTTCAGGAATCCCTATGCGGTGAGCCATCGCGCCGACCTGCATGGCGCGATCCACGAGGCGGTGAAGCAGCATCCGCTGATCCGCTTCCACACCTCGGCGCAGGTCGAGGCTATCGATATGGGCGGTCAGGGCGTCACTGCCGTCACGAGCGATGGCCGGCAGTTCAAGGCCGACGCCATCGTCGGCTGCGACGGCGTGAAGTCGGTGGTGCGCAGCAAACTCATCGGCGATGCGCCGCGCGTGTCGGGCCACGTGGTCTACCGCGCCGTGGTGCCTGCGGCCGACATGCCGGCCGACTTGCGCTGGAACGCGCCCGTGGTCTGGGCCGGCCCCAACTGCCATCTGGTGCACTACCCGCTGCGCCATGGCGAGCAATACAACCTGGTCGTCACATTCCACAGCCGCGAGCAGGAGGAGTGGGGCGTGACCGACGGCAGCAAGGAAGAAGTGCTCTCGTACTTCGAGGGTGTGCATGCGCGCCCGCGCCAGCTGCTCGACCGCCCGACCTCGTGGCGCCGCTGGAGCACCGCCGACCGCGATCCGGTCGAACGCTGGAGCGAGGGCCCGGCCACGCTGCTGGGCGATGCGGCGCATCCCATGATGCAGTACCTCGCGCAGGGCGCGTGCATGGCGCTCGAAGACGCGGTGACGCTCGGCGAGGCGGTGAAGGCCTGCGGCTTCGACATGACCGCCGCGTTCAAGCTCTATGAAGCTGCACGCATCGCCCGCACGGCGCGCGTGGTGCTGTCGGTGCGCGAGATGGGGCGGCTGTATCACGCCAAGGGCGTGGAGCGCCTCGTGCGCAACAGCCTGTGGGTCGGCCGCTCACCCGAGCGTTTCTACGATGCGGTCGAATGGCTCTACGCCTGGCGGCCCGAGCATTGCCTGGACGATGCGCCCGAGGCGCTGCGGCCATCTGCCGAAGCGGCCGCCATGGCCGCCGCGCTTTCGCTGCACTGACACCCGTTGCTTCCAACATTCATAACCATCGAGGCCCCAGGCCCAGGAGACAAGACATGAACTTTTCGCGCGCACTTCTGGCAGGCGTCCTCGCCCTGACGGCGGCGACAGGCGCCATGGCGCAAGCCGGCGACTTCCCCAACAAGCCCGTGACCCTCGTCACCCCCTTCGCGGCTGGCAGCGGCCCCGATGCGGTGCTGCGCCTGGTCTCCGACAAGCTCTCGCGCCTGTGGGGCCAGCGCGTGCTGATCGACAACAAGCCCGGTGGCGGCGGCTTCATCGCCATCGACCAGGCCCGCCGCGCCGCGCCCGACGGCTACACGCTGCTGCAGCTCGACAGCGAGCACATCGCCGCGCTGCCGCACCTGTACAAGTCGCGCAACTTCGTGACGCTGCAGCACTTCGACCCGGTGGCGTCGCTCTTTCGCACGCCCTTCTTCGTGGCCGTGGGCACCGACTCGAAGTGGAAGAGCATGAGCGACCTGATCGCCGCCGCCAAGGCCAACCCCGACGGCATCGTCTACGGCTCGTGGGGCGTGGGCAGCCCGGGCCACCTGGGCGCGCAGCAGCTCGAGGCGCTCACTGGCATCCACATGCGCCACGCGCCGTACCGCGAGGTGTCGCAGCTGTTCTCCAACGTGGGTGCGGGCGAGGTGCCTTGGAGCTTCGCGAGCATTCCGTCGAGCCAGGGCATCTACAAGGCCGGCAAGCTGCGCTACCTGGCCATCGCGGCGCCCAAGCGCATCCCGCAGATGCCCGACGTGCCGACCATGGCCGAGGCCGGCGGCCCGGCTTCGCTGGAGGTGAATTCGTTCGTGTCGCTGCTCGCGCCCAAGGGTGTGCCGGCAGCCATCAAGGCGAAGATCAATGCCGACGTGGCCAAGGTCATCGCCGACCCCGAGATCCGCGCCCGCTTCGACACCTTCGCCTTCGAGCCGCTGGCCTGGTCGCCAGAGGAAATCGAGCGCAATGCCGAGGCCAAGTCGAAGGTGTACGGCGAGCTGGTGCGCAGGGGCAACATCAGCCTCGAATAGCGGGGGGCGTGGCTTGCCCGGTGTCTTGCTCGACAGTTAAGCTGGCCCTCTTTAGTTTTTGACAACTTTTTCACACTTCTTTTCATGCAAGCCACCAAGAGAGCTCTCCTGATTGCCTGCGGTCTGGCGGCCGCCGCCACCGCGCTGCCGCTGAGCGCCAATGCAGAGAATGCCGCCTGGCCGACCAAGCCGATCCGCCTGCTCGTGGGCTTCCCGGGCGGCTCCACGCCCGACATCGCGGCGCGCACCATCGCCGAGCCGCTGTCGAAGGCGCTGGGCCAGCCGATCGTGGTCGACAACAAGGCCGGCGCCTCGGGCAACATCGCGGCCGACCAGGTGGCCAAGGCCACCGACGACCACACGCTGGGCATCGTCATCAACGGCAACCTCACGTCGTCGAAGATGCTGTACGCCAGGCTGCCGTACGACCCGGTGAAAGACTTCACCTACCTGTCGCTGATCGCGACCGCGCCGCTGGTGCTGGTGGCGCAGAACAACCTGCCCTCCGGCACCGCCTTCTTCGACGAGGGCCGCAAGGCCGGCGACAAGTGGAACTACGGCTCGGTGGGCATCGGCTCGGTCGGGCACCTGGGCATGGAACTGCTCAAGACCCGCGTGCCCGGCTTCAAGCCCGAGCACGTGCCCTACCAGGGCAACCCGCAGGTCATTACCGCGATGCTGGGCGACCAGGTGCAGATGGGCCTGATCCCGCCGGGCGTGGCCATGCCGCAGATCAGGGCCGGCAAGCTCAAGGCCATCGGCCTCACGGGCGGCCGCAGCGCGCTGGTGCCCGAGATCCCGCCGCTGTCGGAAGCCGGCGTGAAGGACTTCAATCTCGAAGTGTGGGTGGCGCTGCTCGGCCCGGCCAACCTGTCGAAGGCGGCGCAGGCGCGCATCAGCCGCGAACTCGAAGTGGTCATGAAGAACCCGGACGTGCGCCGCAAGCTCTTCGAGCAGGGCTGGCAGGCCGTGGGCACCTCGCCGGACGGGATGCGCACGCGCGTCAACGAAGAGGCGGCGATCATGACCAAGATCATTTCCGCACGCGGAATCAAGCTCCAGTGATGACTACGTCTTCCACAACATTGCATGAACCGGCGCGCGAGCTGCCGGTGTTCGGTGAATACGACGTGGTGGTGGTCGGCGGCGGCCCCGCCGGCATCGCCGCTGCCGTGAGCGCTGCACGCCACGGTGCCAACACGCTGCTGGTGGAGCGCTACGGCTTTCTCGGCGGCATGGGCACGGCCGGCGGCGTTACCAACTTCGCGGGCCTGTACGGCAAGCGCAAGGGCGAGATGACGCAGCTGGTGCACGGCGTGGTCGACGAGCTGATCGACCGCATCGCCGGCCTCAACGGCATGAACCAGCCGCAGAACGGCATGGGCGGGCGCATCTGCGTGCGCTCGTACGACACCTCGGCCTACAAGCTGGCCGCCGACCAGTTGCTCGACGCCGCGGGCGTGAAGCTGCTGTTCCATGCGTACGCGGCCGCGGTGATCCGCGAGGGCAGCCGCATCGCGGCGCTGGTGGTCGAGACCAAGTCGGGCCGCCAGGCCATCCGCGCCAACGCCTTCATCGACGCCAGCGGCGACGCCGACGTGGCGGCCTTTGCCGGCGTGCCCTTCGAGGTGGGCGACGGACACGGCAGCGGGCTGTTCCCGACCACCATGTTCCGCATCGGCCAGGTCGACGCGCCGGCCGCACTGGAAGCGGTGGGCGAGTTCAAGGCCATCAACGACTACATGGCGCGCACCGAACAGCAGAAGCCGGGCGTCTACAAGTTTCCGCGCGAAGGCGCCATCCTGCGGCCCAACAAGGACCCGCGCGAATGGCGCGCCAACGTCACGCAGATCCGCAACGCCCAGGGCCGCGCGATGAACGGCGTCGATGCGCGCGAGCTCACCGAGGGCGAGCTCGAAGGCCGCCGCCAGATCAGCGAGTACTTCAAGTTTTTGAAGGCCGAGGTGCCGGGCTTCGCGCAGTCGTCCATCGTGGAGATCGCGCCGCAAGTCGGCATCCGCGAGACGCGGCGCATCCAGGGGCTCTACGCGCTCGGGCGCGAAGACATCCTGGGCTCGGCGAAGTTCGACGACAACATCGGCCTGAATGCCTGGCCGATGGAAATGCACGCAGACGGCCGCATCGAATGGGCCTTTCCGCGCGACGAAGCCAACGCCTACAACCACCTGCCTTGGCGCATGCTGGTGCCGCAGACGCTCGACAACCTGCTGGTGGCCGGCCGCTGCGCATCGATGACGCACGAAGGCCAGTCGGCCGCGCGCGCGAGCGGCGGCTGCTTCGTCATGGGGCAGGCCGCGGGCACGGCGGCAGCGTCGCTGGGCAGCACGGCCTTCGCGAAGGTCGATGTGCCGGCCCTGCAGAAAAAGCTGCTCGCCGACGGCGCCGACCTCGACCGCTGAGAGCGGCGGCGCGCTAGAGTCCGGGGCAAGATGAACTCGACCCCCGGACGAAACGTGAACCTTCTTTCGTTGTCGATCACCGCGCGCCGCGGCTTCCTGGCTCTTTCATGCGCCGCGCTCGGCCTGATGCAGTGGGGCTGCGCCAGCACGCCCGAGGGCGAGCCCGTTCATGGCAAGGACGCGATGGTGAGCTTTCTCGCGAGCAAGGACGGCCGCAAGCTCGTCATTGCCGGCGAGAAGTACCACTACGTGTTCGACGGCGACCCGGGCGTGGCCACCATCCTGCGGTGGGAAGGGCGCACCAAGATATCGCCCGCCCTGGTCGGCGAGTTGAAGGTGGCGCGCAACCAGAGCCTCGAAGGCCAGTACGTGCTGATGGCCTTCGACACCGACCTGACACCCGACGACCAGGCCTTCCTGATCCAGACCGGCTTCGCGAAGACCGAAGTGAAATACGGCGACCGCACCGGGCCGGCGCTGCGCTACTTCGGCAGCGTGAAGGGCCGCCGCTACGAGGCCGGCGTGCTGAAGCAGGACGAGGCGGTCGACTTCTCCCGGACGCAGTACCTCAAGTACGTGGAGCAGGAAACGGCCAGCGGCCCCGCCGACAAGACCGCGCCGACGCCGCTGGCCCGCGCCGCCGACGGCTCGCTGGTGCTGGGCGGGGCGCCGTTGTCGGTGGTGCAGGGCGGCACTGACTACAGCTGCCGGGCCCGCTTCATGGACATCTGCTTCTTCAGATAGCAGCCGCTGACCGGCCCGCGACAGCCCGCGGGCGCGGCCTTTGCTATGGTCCAGGGTTGCTTTCTGCCCTGTTTTGACAGCCTTCCCCCGATGACCACCGATTCCGCCACCGCCGCCCACCTCGTCAACGAACTCGTCGCGCTCATGCAGCTCGAGCCACTGGGCGGCGACCGCTTCCTGGCCCAGAGCGAGGACATCGGCACGCCCGCCGTGTTCGGCGGCCAGGTGCTGGGCCAGTCGCTGATGGCGGCCAGCCTCACGGTCGGCGCCGAGCGCCCGGTGCATTCGATGCACGCCTACTTCCTGCTGCCGGGCGAACATGCCCCCATCGAGTACAGCGTCGACCGCGTGCGCGACGGCCGCAGCTTCACCACCCGCCATGTGGTGGCGCGCCAGCAGGAGCGCATCATTTTTGAAATGTCGGCCTCGTTCCAGACCGTGGACGAAGGCGTCGAGCACCAGTTCGACATGCCCGAAGTGGCCGGCCCCGAAGGCCTCGTCAGCGAACTCGACCAGCGTATCGCCCTCGGCGACCGCCTGCCAGAGCCCTGGCGCTCCAAGGCAATACAGCCGCACGGCATCGAATACCGCCGCGTCGACCCTGAAGACCTGATGGCGCCGCTGCCGCGCCCGGCGGCGTCGCAAAGCGCCATCTGGATGCGCGCCATCGCGCCGCTGCCCGACGATCCGATGGTGCACCGCGCGCTGCTGGCCTATGCCTCCGACCACGGCCTGCTTCGCGCCGCGATGCTGCCGCATGGCCTGAGCTTCATGAGCGGCCAGGTGCGCCCCGCGAGCCTCGACCACGCGATGTGGTTCCACCGCGATTTCCGCATGGACGACTGGCTGCTGTACGTGCTCGATTCGCCCAGCGCGGGCGGCGCGCGCGGCCTGTGCCGCGGCAGCCTCTATGCGCGCGACGGCCGGCTCGTGGCTTCGGCCGCGCAGGAGGGCATGCTGCGCATCAGGAAGCCGGCGTAGTCACAACAGCGCAAGCCCGAAGCACAAGCTCTCATCACCATGAAAATCTTCTTCTCTCCCGCTTCCCCCTTCGTGCGCAAGTGCATGGTCGTGGCGCACGAGCTCGGCATTGCAGACCGCATCGAGAAGCTGCCGAGCGCGGCCGGCCCGGTGAAGCGCGACGCCACCATCATTCCGAAGAACCCGCTCGGCCAGGTGCCGACCTTCATCACCGACGACGGCCAGGTGCTGCTCGACAGCCGCGTGATCTGCGAGTACCTGAACGCGACGCAGTCGGGCAAGCTGTTTCCGGCAGACGGCGCCGCGCGCTGGGCACGCCTGACCGAACTGGCGCTGGCCGACGGCATGACTGGCGCCGCATTGCTCGCTCGCTACGAGAGCGTGTTGCGTCCCGAGGAGCTGCGCTGGGCCGACTGGACCGACGGTCAGCTCGCCAAGGTGCGTACCGGTCTCGAATGGCTCGAGACGGCAGCGCCTTCGTTCGGTGACCGTGTCGATATCGGCACCATCGCTTTCGGCTGCGCGTTGGGCTACATGGACTTCCGGTTTCCCGCAGTGGATTGGCGCGCTCAAGCGCCGAACAGCGCGAAGTGGTTCGAGGCGTTCAACCAGCGTGCGTCGATGCAGGCGACGTTGCCCACTGCCTGAGTTCCGTTCGATTCAGGGCGCGATCACGCCGACGGCGTGCTCCGCTTCGCGAATGTCCTCCGGCCTTCGGCCTCCTCCTTTATTTCGCTGCGCAGAGCACACCATCGACGTGATCGTTGGACGCGGCGGTTGATCGGCCAGCACGACAGTTGCGCCTTGAACGCGCAGTTTTTCGCGAAGGTGTCAGGAATGTGCCAGCGGATGGTGAGCCATGTCATGAGGCGTTGATAAAACGCGGGCCTTGGAATCACAACAAGGGAGCTTGAATGGCCAACGAAAATATGGCGATGAGTGCCAGTGGGCGCGCAGAACTTCGCCGCCGCGAGGATGTGCGTCTCCAGTACTACAACGACATGGCAAACAACTGTACGTTTGGAGTGGGTGCCCTCGCGCACCTTGGTCCTTGCACTGCCGAGGAACTGGTTCGTCCGGTAACGGCGGCGCAAGTCGATGCCCAGTTGGCGACCCGACTGCACACGGCGGAGGCCGGCGTGCGGAGGCACGTGAATCGCCAGGCACTCACACAAGCCCAGTTCGATGCGCTGGTGAGCTACACCTTCAATCTTGGTGTCGCTGGCGCCCGGTCAGTGCTCGATGCTGCGAATCGGGGTTCCAATGCAGACGTTGTGACGCACATGAACAGCAACGTCTTTGTCCGTCCCCGCGATGCTCGCGGCCGCCGTCTTCGCGCTGTTCGTTCACAGGGCCTGGCAAACCGCCGGCGCGAGGAAACATCCCCATTTCAGCCCACACGATGAAACGCGTATTCGTTACCCTGCTGGCCGTCTTCGCAGTCTCGGGAGCATCCGCAGCCTCTCCTGCGAGATACGAGCCTGGTTTTCAGGAGGTATTGACCGCCTTGGCGCAACGCTCCGGGATATCCGAGGACGAGTTGCGTGGCCTTCTGTCTCGCTGCGAGGTAAGTCAATCAGCAATGAATATTTGTGCGTATCGAGATGTCGTTGCGGCCGACTTGAAACTGAAGCACGCCGTAGCCAGCAAGGTGCAGCAGTTGCCGGCCTGCAAGGAGCGGCTCGAAGCCAGGATCGCCCGTTGGGAAGTCGCGCGAGACCAGGGATGCAAACGCAGCGCGGCGAAGGACTATGGCGGTGGTTCGCTTGAGCGGACGGCGGAGTCCATGTGCGCTCAGCACGAAATCGTTCGGATGACGAAACAGGTTGAACGTCAACGCACCTGCAAGCAGTAAGCCTTTGGAGTTCAGCACAAGCGCCGCGTCCACGTGCGAATGGCACCGGGTGCTCCCCGCAGCGAAATAAAGGAGGAGGCCGCAGGCCGGGGGACATTCGCGGAGGGGAGTACCCGGTGTCATTCGCACTCGCCCTGAACAACAAGACAAGAGCCTGAATGGCAAGAGCCCCGATTCCTTGGCTAAATGCAGGCTCCGCATGAACCAAGGAATCCCGGATGTCTTCTGAAGAACAGAAAAAAGTAGCCATCGTCACCGCAGGTGGCAGCGGCATGGGCGCCGCAGCAGCACGCAAGCTCGCAGACGACGGCTTTCGTGTAGCCATCCTCTCGTCGTCGGGCAAGGGCGAGGCACTGGCTGCCGAGCTGGGTGGCATCGGCGTGACCGGCTCGAACCAGTCGAACGACGACCTGAAGCGGCTCGTAGACAAGGTCGTTGCCCAGTGGGGCCGCGTCGACGTGCTGGTCAACAGCGCCGGCCACGGCCCTCGCGCACCCATCCTCGACATCACCGACGAAGACTGGCACCGCGGCATGGACGTCTATCTGCTGAGCGCGGTGCGCCCCGCGCGCCTCGTTGCGCCGCTGATGGTGAAGCAGGGCGGCGGCACGATCATCAACATTTCCACCTTCGCCGCCTTCGAGCCCGACCCGGTGTTCCCCACATCGGGCGTGTTCCGCGCGGGCCTCGCAGCCTTCACCAAACTCTTTGCCGACAAGTACGCGGCCGACAACGTGCGCATGAACAACGTGCTGCCCGGCTTCATCGACAGCCTGCCCGAGAAGGCCGAATTCCGCGGCCGCATTCCCATGGGCCGCTACGGCAAGAGCAGCGAGATCGCGGCCGTGATCGGTTTCCTCGCGTCGGAGGGCGCCGGCTACATCACCGGGCAGAACCTGCGCGTGGACGGCGGCATCACGCGCTCGGTGTGAAGCCCGGCGGCCGGCGACAGGCCGCTCTCTACAATCTCGCCCATGTGCCCGAGGATGCCCCGCTTTCCCATTCGCCGCCGGCAGTCGGGTTGCTCGCGGCCGACGCCTCCTTGACGCGAGCGCAGTGATGCGCGGCGGCTTCGGCCGACGCGACGCGCACGGGTCGCACGCCGGCCCTTGTCCTGCCATCTCCCGCACCGCCTTGCCGGTGGCATGCGGGCTGCTTTTCTTTTTCCATGTCTTCTTCCCACAGTCGCCTGCGCACCGAGTGGTGCCCCAGCATTCCCCGCGAGCTCATGGCTGGTGCCGTCGCCACCTTCGCTCTCATTCCCGAAGTCATCGCTTTCTCTTTTGTAGCCGGCGTCGATCCGGCGGTCGGCCTGTTCGCTTCCTTCGTCATCGGCATCGTCATAGCCTTCGCCGGCGGCCGGCCGGCCATGGTGTCGGCCGCGGCCGGCTCTGTGGCCCTGGTGGCCGCGCCGCTGGTGCATGCGCACGGCCTGCCGTACCTGCTGGCTGCCGGCGTGCTCGCCGGTGCAATGCAGATCGTGTTCGGCCTGCTGCGCCTGGGTGTGCTGATGCGCTTCGTCTCGTCGTCCGTGCGTACCGGCTTCGTCAACGCACTCGCCATCCTGATCTTCGCGGCGCAGATGCCGCATTTCATCGGTGCCAACACCGCGACCTGGGCCATGGTCGGGCTCGGGCTGGCCGTCATCTATTTGCTGCCGCGCATCACAACGATCGTGCCTTCGCCACTGGTGTGCATCGTGGTGGTGACGTTGGTGGGCCACTGGCTGGGGCTGCCGCTGAAGACGGTGGCCGACCTCGGGCAACTGCCCGGCGCGCTGCCGGCGTTCGCGCTGCCCGACGTGCCGCTGACGCTCGAGACTTTGCGCATCATCGCGCTGCCGGGGTTCGCCATCGCGATGGTCGGGCTGCTTGAGTCGATGATGACCGCCAGCGTGGTCGATGAGCTGACCGACACACCGAGCTCGAAGAACCGCGAGTGCAGCGGCCTCGGCGTGGCCAATGTCGCGGCCAGCTTCTTCGGCGGCATTGCGGGCTGCGGAATGATCGGCCAGACCGTGAGCAACGTGCGCTACGGCGGGCGCGGGCGGCTGTCCACGCTCTTCGCGGGCGCGTTCCTGCTGATCCTCATGGTGCTGCTCAAGCCCTGGGTGTCGCAGGTGCCTGTAGCGGCGCTGGTCGCGATCATGGTGATGGTGTCGGCCTCGACTTTCGACTGGGGCTCGCTGCGCACGCTGGTGCGGCATCCGCGCATGTCGAGCGCGGTGATGCTCGCCACGGTGGCCGTCACCGTGGCCACCGACAACCTTGCCGCGGGTGTGGCCACGGGCGTGATGCTCAGCGGCGTGTTCTTCACATTCAAGGTGGCGCGGCTGCTGCATGTCCATGCAGCGCAGGACGCCGACGGCGCGCGCGTCTACCGCGTCACCGGCCAGGTGTTCTTCGCTTCCGCCGACATGCTGGTCGACGCCTTCGACGTGCGCGAGATCGACGGTGCAGCGGTGCGCATCGACGTGTCGCAAGCACATTTCTGGGACGTGACCGCCGTGGCCGCGCTGAAGAAAGTGGTCGAGCGATTGCGCAAGCACGGCAGCGTGGTGGACGTGGCCGGCATGAACCAGGCCAGCCGCGACCTGGTGCTGCAGCTCGATACCGCGCCCGACTGAAAGGTCAGGCGGGCGCCGTGCCTTCCCGCGCGCTGCGGCTCGCGCACGCCACGGCACCGGTCAGCGCCTAGGCAATTTTCCCCATGAGCCGGATGGCGCGTTGGACCTAGACTTTCCATCCAGGTCCCGCCGGATGTCCGATGGGCCGGAAAGGCTGCTCATGAAAATCTCCGCACAGGCGCTGGAGAAATCGCACCGCACCGTCCAGTCCTACGAAGGTTCTGCTCGCGAGTACAACGCGATCGTGGCCGAACACCCGCTGCAGCCCGAAATCGCGGACGCGATGCGGCGGATGATGCAGTTCGTGCCCACCGGCGGCACCGTGCTCGAGATCGGCTCCGGTCCGGGGCGGGACGCCGACTTCATCGAGTCCCTGGGCGGGGTCGTCAGGCGCACCGATGCGGCACAGGCATTTCTCGATCTGCAGGCGGAGCGCGGCAAGAAGGGCGAACTGCTCGACGTCATCACGGATGCGCTGGGCGGGCCCTACAACGCCATCCTCGCGATGTGCGTGCTGATTCATGTCGATCGCGCGCAGATCGGCCCGATCTTGCGCAAGGTCTTCGACGCACTCGAGCCCGGCGGTGCCTTCCTGGTCTCCATGCGAGTCGGCGAAGGCGAGACGAATGGCGACTGTCACACCGTGTACTGGGCGAAAGACCTGTTCGCCGCGCAGCTTGGAGAGGCCGGCTTGCGCACGCATTGGGAGATGGAGCGCATCGGCCGCAACGAGGAAGCGTGGGTCTACTTCCTCGCGCTTCGGCCGCAATGAGACACAGCGCCGTGAACGCCGTGAAGCCGCGCGAACCAGGGGGCGAACGGAGGCCCTACACGCCCAGGTAGCGCGTCCACAGCGACCGGTCGGCGTCCAGCGCAGCCGAGTCGCCCTGCCACACCACGCGCCCGCGTTCGAGGATCACATGGCGGTTGGCCAGCGGCAGCAGGCGCTGCACGTACTTGTCGACCACCAGGATCGCCTCGCCTTCGGCCTTGAGCGTGGCAATGCAGTGCCAGATCTCCTCGCGGATCACCGGGGCCAGCCCTTCGGTGGCTTCGTCGAGGATCAGCAGGCGCGGGTGCGTCGACAGCGCGCGGGCGATGGCCAGCATCTGCTGCTCGCCGCCCGAGAGCTGGTTGCCCGCGTTGGCCTTGCGCTCCGACAGGCGAGGGAACAGGCCGTACAGCGCGTCGAGCGTCCAGCGCGGCGCGCTGCCCGGACGCGGTCTTGCAAAGGCGCGCAGGTGCTCATCGACGCTGAGATTGGGAAACACATGCCGCCCTTCGGGCACGATGGCCACGCCGCGCCGCGCGATGGCGTCGGGCCGCATCGATTTGTTCGGGCCGCCGATGGCCGCGCCGCCGAAGTGCACGCTGCCGCGTATCGGCGAGAGCGTGCCGGTCAACACCTTCAGCAGCGTGCTCTTGCCCATGCCGTTGCGCCCGAGCAGTGCGAGCACTTCGCCGGGGCGGATGTCGAGGTCGATGCCGAACAGCACCTGGCTCGCGCCGTAGCCGGCTTCGATGGATTTCGCTTCGAGCAATGTGTTGGCCGTGCTCATGAGTGGCCCTCCGCTTCCGTGCCGAGGTAGACGGCTTGTACGTCGGGGTGGCCCCGCACTTCGTCGGCCGTGCCGCTCATCAGCACCTTGCCCTGCACCAGCACGGTGAGCCGGTTGGCCAGGCGGAACACCGCGTCCATGTCGTGCTCGATCAGCAGGATGGCCATCGATGCGCGCAGCGATTCGATCAGCTCCACCATGCGCGCCGATTCGTCCGGACCCATGCCGGCCATCGGCTCGTCGAGCAGCAGCAGCTTGGGCTCGGCCGCGAGCGCCAGCGCTACGTCGAGCGCGCGCTGCGCGCCGTGCGGCAGCGTGCCCGCGATGCGCTCGCGTTCTCTGCCGAGGCCGACGCGGTCCGCAAGCGCCACTGCACGATCGACGAGGTCGCGTTCCTTCGCGCGCGGCGCCATGAAGCGCAGGCTGGTGCCCGCATGGGCCTGCGCTGCGAGCATGAGGTTGTCGTGCACGGTTTCTTTGGGGAACACGCGCGTCACCTGGAAGCAGCGCGACATGCCGGCGGCCACGCGCTGATGATCCTTCAGCTTCGTGATGTCGGCTTCGTCGAGCAGGATGCGGCCGGCATCGGCTTTCAGCAGGCCGGTGATCAGGTTCACCAGCGTGGTCTTGCCCGCGCCGTTCGGCCCGATCAGCGCATGCACTTCGCCGCGCTCCACGGTGAGGTTCACATGGTCGGTCGCCAGCAGTCCGCCGAAGCGCTTGACCAACCCTTCGATTCTGAAAAGGCTCATGGTGTCGTCTTACTCCCTCGCCCCTCCGGGGAGAGGGTTGGGGTGAGGGGCAAGCGGCGCTTGTAGAGGGCGGCAAGCCCTTTGGGTGCCCACAACGCAACAGCGATCAGCAACAACCCCAGCGGCATATGCCAATGCTCCGTGTGCTGCTTCAACGCCTCTTCGAGCAACAGCCAGACAACAGCGCCTACCGGCCCGCCCCAGCTGCGCCCCAGCCCGCCGATGACGACCATCACCAGCAGCGTGGCCGACTGCGTCCAGTGCATCGTCGCCGGACTCACGAATCCGTTGCCGCCCGCGAGCAGCGCACCGGCCAGCCCCGCGATGGCGCCTGCAATCGCGAACGCCACCAGCTGCAGCCGGAACACCGGATAGCCCAGCGCCCGCATGCGCGTCTCGTTGTCGCGGATGCCCATCAGCGCATGGCCGAAGCGCGATTGCGTCGCACGGTGCAGCCACCAGAGCGCGAGCGCCACGATCGCCAGCACCACCCAGTAGAAGTTGGCTTCATTGCCCAGGTCCAGCCCCGGCAGCAGCGTGGGTCGCGACATCAGCGTGTAGCCGTCGTCGCCGCCATAGCGGCGCAGCGACACCACCACGAAATACAGCATCTGCGCGAAGGCCAGCGTGGTCATGATGAAGTACACGCCGCGCGTGCGCAGCGCCACCGTGCCGATCAGCGCCGCGACGAGGCCGGCCACGAGCGCGGCCAGCGGCCACATCACCCACGCCGACATCACGCCCGCGTCGCTGAGCGCGACCACCGTGTACGCCCCCACGCCGATGAAGCCCGCGTGCCCCAGCGCCACCATGCCGCCGAAGCCGAGGATGAAGTTGAGGCTCGCGGCAGCCAGCGCCACGATGAGCACGCGCCGCACGAAGCCGATGTAGAACTCGAGCCCGAAGACAGGCGCGACCAGCGGAAACGCCGCGAGCAGCACGAAGAGCAGCCCGAGGCCGATGTAGCGTGAGGACTTCATGCGCGTGCCGAGAAAAGGCCCGAGGGCCGGAAGATGAGGACCACCACCATCAGCGCGTACATCGCGACTTCGGCGAACAGCGGCCCCAGGTCGGCTGCAGTAGCCGGCGGCAGTGTGGCGCGCAGCAGCATCGGCACGAAGGCACGCCCCACGGTGTCGACCACGCCCACGAGCAGTGCAGCCACGAAGGCGCCGCGCACCGAACCGATGCCGCCGATCACCAGCACCACGAGCGCCGGAATCAGGATGGCCTCGCCCATGCCGACCTGCACCGCGACGATCGGCCCCATCAACGCGCCCGCCAGCGCGGCCAGCGCCGCACCCAGCAGGAACACGCCGTTGAAGATGCGGCCCACGCGCACGCCCATCAGCTCGGCCATCGGCCGGTCGGAGGCGCCCGCGCGCACCCGCATGCCGATGCGCGTGTGGTTCACCAGCAGGTACAGCGCCAGCGCCACCAGCAGCCCGCCGACGAGGATCACGAGGCGATAGGCCGGGTAGGGCAGGCCGTCCATCAGTTCGACCGGCCCCGAGAGCGCGGCCGGCGTCGGCGCCATCACAGGCGACGGGCCCCAGGCCATCGTCACGATGTCGTCGGCGACCAGGATCACGCCGAAGGTGGCCAGCACCTGCGCGAGGTGGTCGCGTGTGTAGAGGCGGCGCATCAGCAGCACTTCGAGCAGCAGCGCCACCACCACGGTGACCGCCACCGCGATGACGATGGCCGCCGCGAACGAACCGGTGCGCGTGTGCACCTCGGCCGCCACGTATGCGCCGGCCATGAAGAGCGAGCCATGCGCGAGGTTCAGCACGTCCATGATGCCGAACACCAGCGTGAGCCCCGCAGCCAGCAGGAACAGCATCAGCCCGTAGCCGAGGCCGTTGAGCAGCTGCTCGAGAACAAGAATTCCACTCATAGGATCACAAGGATTGCTCGCGTTTTCATTCGAGGAACACCGAGGAACCGGCTTTGCCGGGCCTCAGGTGTTGCCCCCGGTAGGGGGAAGGAGAAGCGACACGAAGTGCGCGAAGCCTGGGGGCGAGCCTATTTCAGGGGGCACTTGTCTGCGTAGCTGTCGCCGTAGTTCGTGAGAACCGTGTTGATCAGCTTGTTCGTGACCTTGCCCTGCGCATCCTTGCCGATCACGCGCAGGTAGAAGTTCTCGATGGGGAAGTGGTTGTTCGCGTACTTGAAGTTGCCGCGCGTCGACGCGTAGTTGGCCTTCTTCAGCGCGGCCACCACGGCTTCGCGGTTCTGCGCGTTGCCGCCGGACTGCTTCACGGCAGCGTCCATCGCGAGGATCGCGTCGTAGGCCTGCGCGGCGTACACCGACGGGTAGCGGCCGTTGTATTCCTTGCGGAACGCGGCCACGAAGGCCTTGTTGGCGGCGTTGTCGAGGTCGTGCGCCCAGTGCGAGGTGTTGAACAGGCCGAGCATCGGGTCACCCACGGCGCCGATCACGTCCTCGTCGGCCGAGAAGCCGCTGGTCACGAGCGTGATGTCCTTCGACAGGCCCGCGCCCACGAACTGCTTGATGAAGTTGATGCCCATCGCGCCGGGCAGGAAGAAATAGATCGAGTCGGGCTTGGCCGCGCGCAGCTGCGCGAGCTCGGCGGCGTAGTCGATCTGGCCGAGCTTGGTGTAGAGCTCGTCGGCCACCTGGCCCTTGAACTGGCGCTTGAAGCCGCCAAGGGCATCCTTGCCGGCCGGGTAGTTGGGGGCGATCAGCACGATCTTCTTGAAGGCGCGGTCTTGCGCGAACTTGCCGGCGGCCTCGTGGAACTGGTCGTTCTGGTAGGCGGTGCCGAAGAAATAGGCATTGCACTGCGCGCCCGCGAACTGGCTCGGGCCGGCGTTGGCCGAGAGGTACGGCACCTTGGCGTTGAAGAGCGTGGGGCCTACGGCCAGCGCCACGTTGGAGCCGATGGGCCCGCTGAAGATGTCGATCTTGTCGCGCTGGATCATGCGGTCGACCAGCTGCTTGGCCTGGTCGGGGCTGCCGGCCATGTCGGCCTGCACGAATTCGACGTCCTGCCCACCGAGCTTGCCGCCCAGCTGCTTGATGCCCAGCGCGAAGCCGTCGCGCGCCTCGGCGCCCAATGCCGCGAATGGCCCCGAGATGTCGAGGGCCAGGCCCACCTTGACGGGTGCGGCAGCGGCCGACACCGCGGTACCGAGGGCTGCGCCGCACAGCAGCAGCGAAAGCAGGGTGCGCGGCAGCGCGGGCGACTTCGGGGGCAGGTGGCTCATGGGTTCTCCGGCAGGGAAAGATGAAACAACGCACCGGTACCGCCCCATGCGGCACCGGCGACATCAAACCGTTGATAGCTAAATACTTTAACTGTAAACAATTCGGTGTCAACAGTGCTAGCACGAATGGTGCCAGTGCGCCGTCTCGTTCCTGCTCAGCCGAAGGGGTTGGCGGTGGCAAACCAGAGGCCGATGCCGGTGGCGATGATGAAGGCTCCGTCGGTCACGCCCGCCACCAGGAAGAACTTGGTCTGCAGCGTGTCGACCAGCTCGGGCTGGCGCGCAGTGCTTTCCAGGAACTTCTGGCCGACCAGTCCGATGCCGAGGCAGGAGCCGAGGGCCGCGACGCCGATCAGCAGGGCGACTGCGAGGGGAAGGATGTTGAAGCCGGTCATGGTGTTTTCTCCTGGTTGGTTGGTTGATTGATCGATTGATTCGATGGAGGTACTTTCCCAGAGAGGGTGCGCACGGTCCATGACGTGGGAGGTCATGGGCTGCACGAAAAAAAGCCGGCCGCAAGAAGCGGCCGGCTTTCAGGGGAGCGTCAGAGCCTCAGGGCAACTGGGTCCAGTTCTGGTTGTTGCCGCCGTTGCAGGTCCACGTGATGAGTGCCGTGTCCTGCGTCGTCGAGCCGTTCGGCACATCGAGGCATGAACCCGATGCGCGGTTGCGAACCGTCCCGCCGACCAGGCTCCATTGCGTCGTGTCGCCGGCGGTGCACGCCAGCTGCACCACCGGCGCATTCGTCGTCGCGGTGCCGTTCTGCGCCAGGCACAGGCCGCTGTGCTCTGCCACGAACTGCACGTAGCCGCCCGTCAGGCTGTTCACCGTGAACTTCTCGTTGCCGGCGTTGCCGCACGGCCATTGCACGGCGGTCGTGCCGCTGGTGGTCGCCGCGCCCTTGATGTTCACGCACATCGTGGGGTTCAGGTCGGAGCGGATGCGCGCGACGACGGCCGGTGCGGTGTCGAGCGAGCGCACGTACTCGCGGATCGCCACCTGGTCGGCCCCCGGCAGGCTGTTGGCGTTGCCGTGGCCGCTTGTGAGCACGTCCTGCAGCGTGGCCGCCTGGCCGTTGTGGAAGAACGCCGTGGTGTTCCACGTGCCCGACAGCGTCGGCGTGTCGAAGCCCACGCCCGCCAGCGGCTGGTTCATGCCCTTGCCCGACGATGCCTGGATCGTGCCCACGTCGTGTCGCAGGCCGTCGCGGAAGGTGCCGCCCGAGTGGCAGGTCACGCACTGCGCCGAGCTGAACAGCGTCTGGCCGCGCGTCGCATCCACGCTCAGGCTGCCGTCCGCGTTGCGCGCCGGGCTGCGCATGAACTTGCTCAGCGAGCCCAGGTAGGCCGCCAGGTCGTCGAGCTGCGCGTTCTTGCCGGCCTTGGGCGCGCCCAGCGGGTCGGAGGTGGCGGCGAAGTCCGCATTCGTCAGGAAGCCGGTGCCGCCGAACTCGTTGCGGATGTCGTTCTCGAAGTCCTGCACTTCGTCGAAGTTGGCCGTCCAGTGCAGCTTGCCGTGGCCTATGCCGCGCCGGCCCTGCAGGCTGATGGTGCGGCGCAGGCCCTCGCCGCGCTGGGTGAAGTCCCACACCATGCCGTCGTCGCCGCCGTCCGCATGGCAGCTCGCGCAGGAGATGTAGTTGTCCTTGCTCATGCGTCGGTCGGAGGCGTTGTAGAACACCTGCTTGCCGCGCAGCGCCGCGGCCGCCATCGGCTCCTGCGCCACCGTCGACACGTTCTGCAGGAAGGTCGGGGCATTGGTCTCCGAACTCAGCACCGAGGCCACGTCGTGCACCGACACCGAGCGCGCCAGGAAGTTGTTGACGAACAGCCGCTTGCGCGCCGAGTCCAGGTACAGGCCGTGCGGCGCGCTGCTGGCGTTGATCTCGCCGCGCACCGAGCGGCTGTACGGATCGACGATGGCGACGCGGTTGCCTTCCATCTGCGCAACGAACAGGTAGTCGCCCGACGCGGAGAACAGCGCGGCGCGCGCCGGTGCGCGGTCGTCGAAGTCGATCTGCTCGTCGAACTTCTCCGCCGCCGCCTGCAGGTCGACCTGCGACAGGATGGAGCGCACCGTCTGGTCGTGCACCAGGTTGTTGCCGTCCCTGAACTTGCCGCGCACGATGTTGTCCTTCTTCGAAGGCAGCACTGCCCGCTTGCCGTCCGGCGAGATCACGACCTGGCTCAGGTAGTTGGCCACGCCGCGCGCACGGCTCTCCGTGTCCACCGTGGTGGTGTCCACCGGCAGCGCGATGGTGGTCATGGCGCTCATGCTCTGCAGGTTCACCCTGTGCAGCTGGCCGCCCGTCATCTTCGACTTGAAGCGCGTGACGTAGGCCACCTGCGAGTCGGAGTTGACGGCAATGCCGCGCAGCGCGCCATCGAGCGCGACCGCACCGGTTGTGGCGCCGTTGTTCGGGTCGAAGCTCATCAGCACCGACTTGCTCTCCAGCGTCAGCAGGCCCTTCGCACCATCGGGCGTGAAGGCCACGCCGTAGGGGCCGCTGCCGTAGGCGAGCGCCACGGTGGCGGAGATGGCGCCGTCTGCCGCGTTGAGCGCGACCAGCTTGTCCTCGCCCTGCACCGTGACCCAGATGCGTCCGTCGGGGCCTACTGCCAGCGTCTTCGGCTCATCGCCTACGCGGGTCTCCCAGAGCTTGGCCAGGGTCTGCGCGTTGATCGCGGCGACCGTGCCGCTGTCGGGGTTGACCGAATACACCGAGTTCGCGTCGCCTGCGATGTTGGTGGTGTGCGTGGGCGCCCGCGCCGTGGTCGGAACGATCACCGTGAGGTTGTAGGTGTAGAAGGTCTCGCGGCCGCTGCTGTCCTTCACCGTCAGCGTCACCGTGAAGTGGCCGGGGCGCGTGTAGGTGTAGGTGTAGTTCGGCTGGCTCGAATAGGCAGTCTGCGTGCCGTCGCCGAAGTTCCAGCGGAACTGCGCGCCGCTGCTGCCCAGCGTGGCCGGGTTGAACACCAGCTGGCCGTTGACGATCTTCGGTCCGCCGCCGATGCCGGGGTCGCCGATGATGGCCTGGCCGCGCAGCGTGCTCACCTCGCTGTCGTTGAGCACGCGGCCGTAGACGCGCACCTCCGCCAGCGTGCCCTTGAAGAGCGCGGCATTGCCCTGGATCTGGCCCAGCAGGTTGAACTTGTTCGACAGGCCCTTGTTGCCGGTGGGGCCTGTGGATGTGGTCTTCACCCCATCGACGTACACGGCCTGCGCACCCGAGGCCGCGTCGCGCGTCATCACCACGTGGTGCCAGCCGCCGTCGTTCACCGCTGCGGTGGAGGTGGTGCCCGCATCGTTGCCGATCGACAGCTTGATGCGCCCGCCGTTGTCGAGCCAGCCCCAGAACACGTCGTCCGCGCCGCCGGACTGGTCGCGCCCGAAGATGCCGGGCGCGGTCCACGAGTTGGGTCCGCCCGCCTGCGTGGTCTTCATGTAGAAGCTCAGCGACGCGGTGCCGCCGAGCACGGTGGCCACGCTGTCGTTCTTCAGCGGCACACCGGTGGTGCGGTTCGCGAAGTTCATGCCGATGCTCTCGAACGCGTCGCCGCCGGCGGGCGTGCCGTTGTTGGCGCCGATCTGGTCGGAGAGGTTGCCCGCCAGCGTCCAGTAGTGCATCAGGTTGATGTCGGTCGCGTTGCCGGTGTTGAAGGTCGACTTGTAGTCCGCGCCGATGGCGTTGCCCGCATAGTCCTTCACGCCGTTGGCCGGCAGGAACACTTCATAGCTGGTGCCGGGCGAGAGTGGCTGGTCGGGGTGGAAGTTGATGATGCCCAGCTGCACGCTGTAGGTGCCGGCCAGCGTGTTGCCGCCGACTGGGCGCACGATGAAGGTGTTGGAGTTCACGCTCTCGGGCCGGATGTTGTCCGTCATGCCCAGGCCGATGCGCGATGTCAGCGCCTGCTGCTTCGCTCCGTTGGCGGGCGAGACCTGCTTGACCTCGGGCTTCGTGGTGTCGGGGTCCACCGAGTGCACGACGAAGCCGCTGCCCGAGCCATGGTCGTTGCCCACGAAGACGAGATTGCCGAACATCGCGACCTGGCCGTTGTCCGAATGCGTGAAGTTCGGGTCGTCCTCGCGCAGGATGCTGCCTCGGCCCACCTCCACGTGGTTGAGCGGATTGCTCACGTCGACCTTGTGGATGCGGGTTTGCGCGCCCTGGATGACGTAGTTGTCCTGCGTGGCGCAGTACAGCTGTTCGTCGATGACGAGCCGGTTGTCCTCGGCCACGAAGTGCGAGCGGTCGCTCAGGTCGTAGCTGTACATCCTGGCGCCGCTGTTGCGCGCGGAGGCATGCAGGTTCCTGCCGTCGAAGCAGGTCGCGTAGTAGAACGGCGTGGTGCCCACGATGGAATCGAGCACCTTGGGGTTGAGCGGATCGGAGATGTCCAGGCTCGCGAAGCCGCCGTTGCTTTCCATCGCGGTCAGCACCATGTGGTTGCCCATCGTGAAGATCGGGCCGATGCGGAAACCGCCGAGCTCGCCGGTGGGTACCGGATTGGGCTTGCCGGCGCCGCGGTTCGCGATCACGGCGTTCGCGGGGTCCCCGGCATCGACGATGAAGATGCCCCGGCCCGCCGACGCCACGTACAGGTAGGGTGCCTGCCACCAGAGCTGCCAGGCCACGTTCTCGTAGTCGCCGCCGTTGACGCCGGGCAGCGCCAGCTTCTTCACCTGCTTGATGTCGTTGACGTCGGTGAAGTCCCAGAACTCGACGCCGTTGATGCTGGGCAGCACCACGTACGTCTTGCCGCCGATCTTCGCGGTGCCGAAGGAGTGCGTTTCGCGGAACTCCTTGGTGCGGGCCTCGGGTTCGTAGATCTTCTTGACCAGCTGGATCTGGCGCGGGTTCGACACGTCGTACAGCAGGAAGCCGCCCGGGCCCAGGCCGCTGTCCGGCGCGAAGGAGGTGAGGAAGTAGCCGTTGACCATGATGCCCGCGTTCATGCCGTAGTCCTTGCGGCCCGGGTAGGTGGCGGGCACCTCGCGCGATTCGTAGGCGCTGCTGTGCGCCGGATCGAGCGGGTGCGCGGGGCTGGTGATCATCGACACCGGCTTGAACAGCTCGGCCGACGTGTAGGTGAGGTTGCCCAGGCCCGGCCCCTGCAGCGGGAGCGGGTCGGCGACGGCCGCGGAAACCGCTGCCGCCATGTTGTTCAGGGTCGTCATCGGACTGACCCCGGTGATTGCCGCGTGCGTCAGCAGCGTGACGAACGGCAGCAGGAACGCCATCAAGTAATACCGGATTTTCATCGTTGCCTCCAGGTTGTTTGAAGTCCGCAGGGGAACCCTTTTTCTCGGCCAACTCGCTCCGTCTTTTTTCTTCTGGCAAAAGCTCGCGCGCAGGACGCACCCCGGCGGGCGACGCATGCGTCGCCCGCCGTACAGCCTTTGCTTCCTCTTCTTCCCTCTCTCGCTCTCTCCTTGGTCGGGTGGCGTCAGCTCATTTCACGCCGCCCGATTCATAGATGTCCCACGCCTCCTTGGCGCTCGCGCCGCGGTGGATCATGGCCATCAGCGCATCGACCACCGCCGACGGATTGGCGTGCTGGTACACATTGCGCCCGTACACCATGCCGACGGCGCCTTCGTCCATCAGCACGCGCGAGCGCGCGAACACCTGCTGCAGGTCCTCGCGCCCGCCGCCGCGCACGAGCACGGGGCAGCGCGCGGCCTGTACCACGCGGTGGAAGTCGGCCGGGTCGCTGGTCGGGTCGGCCTTGACGATGTCGGCGCCCATCTCGCGCGCCAGGCGCACCAGCGTGACGATCTTCTCTGCGTCGCCGTCGACCATGTAGCGGCTGCCGGGCGTGGGCGACTGCATCACCAGCGGCTCGATCATCAGCGGCATGCCGTAGCGGTCGCAGTCGGCGCGCACGCGCGCGATGTTCTGCACGCACTGGCGGAACAGGTCGGGCTCGTCGGGCAGCATGAACAGGTTGACGACCACGCAGGCGGCGTCGCGCTGCACGGCCGGCAGCACCGGGTCATGCTCGTTCTGCAGCACGGCCCACATCACGCGGTGCGCGGTGGCGTTGTAGGGGTTGCCCATGTCGATGCGCTGCACCAGCGCGGGCTTGTCACGGCCGGGGCGGTCCTGCAGCAGGTCGGCCTGGCCGTAGTTGAGCTGGATGGCGTCGGGGCCGGCGGCGACCAGCTTGTCGATCACCGCCGGCATGTCCTCGAGCCCGTTGAGGAACGAGGGCTCGTTGCACACGCCGTGGTCGAGCGCGATGTCCAGGCAGCGCCCGTTGTTCAGCAGCCGGTTCAGGCGTGCGGTCTTGTCCTTCGACATACGAAAGGGATCCTTGCTTGTTTGGTTGTGGGACAGAAAAGGTGGGTCAGGCCAGCGCGAGCAGATGCCTGCTGGCCGCCGTGTCGATGAGCTGCAGCGCGTCGTCGCGCAGGTGCACCGAGCCGGCGCCCGCGTTCTCGATGGCCTGCTTGCTGACGCGCGCGCCGCACAGCGCCACCGAGACGCTGCCGCGTGCCAGCGTCCACGCGATCATCAGTTGGCCGAACGAGCATTCGAGCTGCTTGCGCAGCGGCTCGATCTCTTCGAAGAAGGCCTTGAGCTTTCCGCGGTTCCCGGCGCTGAAGCGCGGGTTGCTCGCGCGCTGGTCGTCGCCGTTGAACTTGCGCTCGGGGTCGATGGGGCCGGCGAGCAGGCCGAGCGCCAGAGACGAATAGCCCAGCACCGCCACGTTGTTCTCGCTGCACAGCGGCACCAGCGTCTGCTCGATCTCGCGGTCGATCAGGCTGTAGCGCTCCTGCGCCGCGTCGACCGGGCCGTAGCGCAGGTACTCGGCGAGCGTCTCGGGGCTCACGTTGCTCACGCCGATGGCGCGGATCTTTCCCTGCTTCCTGAGTTCGAGCAGCGTGCTCATCGTCTCCTCGACCGGCGTGGTGCTGTCCTGCCAGTGCGTGATGTAGAGGTCAATGTAGTCGGTCTGCAGGCGCTTCAGGCTCTCTTCCGCCTCGTGGATGATCGACTCGCGTCCGAGGTAGCGGTACACCGGGTGGCCGTCTTCTTCAAAGAAGTGCGTTCCCTTTTGCGTGTGCCACACCAGCCCGCATTTGGTGGCGATCACGGCTTCGTGGCGGCGGCCTTTGAGCGCGGTGCCGACGATGCTCTCGGAGCGCCCGAGGCCGTAGGCCGGCGCGGTGTCGATCAGGTTCACGCCCGCGTCTAGCGAAGCCTGTATGGCCAGCACGGCGGCGGCGTTGTCCCCGCCGCCCCACATCCAGCCGCCCATGGCCCAGGTGCCCAGGCCGATGGCCGAGCATTCGATGCCCGAGGGGCCGAGCGTGGTCTTCTTCATCGATGCGTTGTTCATCGCTTGGTCTTTCTCGTGTTCATGAGGTGGTCGATGGTCACGGCCGCGAGCAGGATCAGGCCCTTGATCACGTCCTGCCAGTAAGGCGACACGTCGAGCAGGATCAGCGAGCTGGTCACCACCGACAGCAGAGCCAGGCCGAGCACCGCGCCCAGCACCGTGCCCGAGCCGCCCTTGAGGCTGGCGCCGCCGATCACCGCGGCGGCGATCACGTTGAGCTCCATGCCCATGCCGAAGGTGGGCGTGGCGGCGCCGAAGCGGGCCGTGTAGATCACGCCGGCCAGGCCGGCCGAGGCCGAGCACAGCACCGTGACCCAGAACTTCACGTTGCCCACGCGAATGCCCGAGTACAGCGCGGCCTTCTCGTTGCTGCCCGTGTAGAACACACGGCGCAGCAGGGTCGAGCGGCGCAGCACGAAGTCGCTTGCCACCACGATCGCCAGGAAGATCAGGATCACGGCCGGAATGCCGAAGAGAGTGCCCTGGCCGATGAACTTGAACTCGGCCGGCAGCGAGAACAGCGACTGCGGCGTGCCCTGCGTGAGCGCCAGGCACAGGCCGCGCACGATCACCATGAAGGCCAGCGAGGCGATGAAGTGGTTCAGGCCGATGCGCGTGACGCAGCCGCCGATCATCGCGCCGATCAGCGCGCTTGCGCCGATGGCCACCAGCCCCGCCGTCCATGGGTCGAAGCCCATGAGGAAGAGCTTGCCCGTGACCACCATCGCGAAGCACACGACCGAGCCCACCGACAGGTCGATGCCGCCGACGATCAGCAGGATCGTCATGCCCACCACCACGATGCCCTCGATCGAGAACGACAGCAGCATCGCGCGCACGTTGTCCCAGGTGAGGAAGTAGGGCGACGCGAAGCTCATGCCCACGCACAGCGCCGCGATGATGAGCAACAGGCCCATCTCGCGCATGCTGCCGAGTTTGCTGGCGGGTTTCACGGGGCCTCCTCCTCCTCCAGTCTGTGGTCGCGGCTGGAGGCCTGGGGCGGCCCCCGCATCGAGTTGTGCCGGGTAGTTCATGCTGTCGTTTCCTCTTCGCAAAGTCCGGAGGCCAGCCGCAGCAGCACCTCTTCCGTCATTTCGTTGTCTTGCACTTCGCCGGCCAGCCGGCCGTCGCGTATCACCAGTGCGCGGTCGCACAGCCCGATGATCTCGGGCAGTTCCGAAGAGATCACGATCACGCCCACGCCCTGGTTGGCCAGCTCGCGCAGGATGTGATGGATCTCCGACTTGGCGCCCACGTCCACGCCGCGCGTGGGCTCGTCCATCAGCAGCACCGAGGGGTTGGTGGCCAGCAGCTTGGCGATGGCCACCTTCTGCTGGTTGCCGCCCGACAGGCTCGCCACGTCGATGTCGACCCCGTCGGACTTCAGCTTGAGCTTGGTGCCGAGCTCCACTGCCAGCCTGTGTTCGGCCGAGCGTTGAAGCAGGCCGAAGCGCGAGCTGACGCGCTTCAGCGCCATCGATGCGATGTTCTGCGCAATGGGCAAGTCGAGGTACACACCGGCTGCCTTGCGGTCTTCGCTGAGGTAGGCGATGCCTTCGCGCAATGCGTCGCTGTACTTGCGGATCGTGAGCTGCTTGCCGCGCAGGCGCACGGTGCCGCGCCGCGCGGGGCGCAGGCCGCACACGGTTTCGGCGAGCTCGCTGCGGCCGGCGCCCATCAGGCCCGCAATGCCGAGGATCTCGCCGCGCTTCAGCGTGAAGGACACGCCGTGCACGCGTTCGCCGTCGGCGATGTCGCTCACTTCGAGCACGTGTTCATTCGAGCTGCTGTCTTCCTGCTTCGGCGGGTAGTAGTTGCCCAGGTCGCGCCCGACCATGCGGCGCACCAGGTCGTCGGCGTTCAGCTCGGCGAGCGGGCCGCTGTGTACGTCGTGCCCGTCGCGCAGCACGGTGACGCGGTCGCCGTGCGCAAAGATCTCGGCCATGCGGTGGCTGATGTAGATGATGCCGATGCCCTGCGCCTTGAGGTCGTGCAGCACCCTGAAGAGAGCGGCCGATTCGTTGTCGGTCAGCGCGGCCGTCGGTTCGTCGAGGATCAGCACCTTGCAGTTCAGCGTGAGCGCCTTGGCGATCTCGATGAGCTGCTGCGTGGAAATGCTCAGGTCCTTCACCAGCGCGGAAGGATCGATGTCCTGCCCCAGTCGCTGCAGCACCTTGGCGGCGCGCTCGTTGAGGCTCGCGTAGTTCATCCACGCTGTTTTGCCGGCGTTGATCTCCGGCATGAAGATGTTCTCGGCCACGGTGGCGTCGCCGCACAGGGCGATCTCCTGGTGCACCAGGCCGATGCCCAGGCGCATCGCATGCGCCGGGCCGTCGATGACGACCTTCTGTCCGTCGAGCGAGATCGTGCCTTCGTCGGGCTGGTGGATGCCGTCGATGATGTTCATCAGCGTGGACTTGCCCGCGCCGTTCTCGCCGCACAGGGCGTGGATCTCGCCGCGGTGCAGCGAGAAGTCCACGCCCGAGAGAGCACGCGAAGCGCCGAAGCGCTTGCTGATCCCTTTCAGTTCGAGCAATGCGCTCACTGCGTTCACTCGCCGATTCCCTTGGTGCCGCGGCGGGCGAGGTACTTGTCCCAGTAGAAGTCGTCGGCATTGGCCTTGCTGACCACCGCGAGCCCGTTGTCCAGGAAGGGCACGGCCATCGGGTTGGTGCCGTTGCGCTTGGCGTCGTTCATCGGGTCGATGAGTGTCGGGTTCTTCGCAAGGAACAGCATCATCATGCCCATGTAGCCCTGCATGCCCTGGTTCGGGTTGATGGCGCCGAACACGTCGCCCGACTTGATCATGTCGAGGATCTTGGCGTTCACGTCGCAGCACATCACCTTGATGTTCTTCTTGGTCTCGACCTTGGCCTGCGCCGCGCCGAGCGCCGAGTTGGCCTCGGGCATGAAGAGGGCACCCAGGTTCGGGTTGGCTTGCGCCAGGCTCAACACCGCCTGGTAGGCCTTGTTGGGGTCCTGGTTGCTGGCGGCGCGGCCGACCAGCTTCATGCCCGGGTGCTTGGCCTTCATGCGGTTCACGAAGGCGGCGATGCGGCGGTCGTGGTTGTCCTGGCCTGGGTTCTCCAGCACGGCGTATTCGCCCTTGCCGCCCAGCGATGCGGCGATGGCGTCAGCGGCCTGCGTGCCTTCGCGGTCGTTGTCGGACGTGATGAAAGAGGTGCGCTTGGAGTTCGGCGAGTCGGCCGCGAAGGTGACGACCGGGATGCCCATCGCCGCCGCGCGATTGATGGGCTCGATGAACGGGTCGGGGTTCATCGGGTGCAGCAGGATGCCGGCAGGCTTGCGCGCCAGCTCCTGCTCGAAGGACGCGAGTTGCTTGTTCACGTCGTACTCCGGCGTGCCGGTGTAGCGGGTGCGAACGCCCAGCGTGCGGCCGAGCTGCTTCATCATTTCGTAGACCGGAAACCAGTACTCGACCCCCGACACCATCACGTTCATCACGTAGACGTCGCTGGGGTTGCCACGCAGTCCGCCGCCCGCGGCGGGTGCCGCGGCCTGCTGCTGCGCGAATGCGCTGGCGCCGGCCAGGCCGATGCCGGCTGCCGCGGCGGACTTCAGGAAATTACGCCTCATTTTTTGTCTCCTCACGTTGGGTGGGCTCAGCTTGCAATGCTGCTTTTCAGGGCAGCGCTTTGATCCTCTGCGTCACGACAGTTGTTATGACAGGCTAGAATGTACGCGCTGCCCGTTTGACGGGATAACTAGGGGAAACGCTACTGGCAACGCGCTTTTATTCCGCCGAAGCTGTTATGACATGAAGCCAAACATACTGATCGGCATCGACATGGGGTCGAGCAGCCTGAAAGCCCTGGCCCTCGAAGCCGGGAGCGGCCGCTCCATCGCCCTGTCCCGAATGCCACTGCCGCACGACCGGCTGCCTGGAGGGGGATGCGAAGTGGCCGCGACGGCGATCCGCGCGGCCCTGACCCACGTGCTGCGCGACGTCGCCCACCAGCTCGGCGCCCGCGCGGCCGAGGTCCGCGCCATCGGCTGCACGGGCCACGGCGCGGGGCTCTATGCGCTCGATGCGCGCAACGAGCTCGTCGGCGGGCGGGCCGTGGCGTCGACCGACCAGCGCGCCGATGCGCGTGCACGTTCGCTCTCACTGGGCCATGGCGATGCTCTGTTCGCGGATGTCGGCTGCAGGCCGTGGCCGGGGCAGCCCACCGTGATCGCGGCCGAGTTGCTGGGCACCGATGCCGTGCAGCGCGGCGCGGTGCGCCGGCTGCTGTTCGCGAAGGACTATCTCGGCTTTCTGCTGACAGGCGAGATCGCGACCGATGCCAGTGATGCAAGCACTGCCGGGTTGGTGTCGATCGCAACGGGCACGTGGTCGCAGGCGGCCTTCGATGCATCGGGCATCGCGGACCTCGGGCCGCACGTCTTCGGGCCGCTGGTGCCGAGCGGCGAGGTCGTCGGCAAGCTGCGGCCTTCCGAAGCCGCGCTGTGCGGCCTGCCCGCCGGCATCCCCGTGGCGATGGGCGCCATCGACCTGCTCGCCTCGATGACCGCGATCTGCGCGGAAGGGCGTGCCCGCGCGGTGTCGGTCTTCGGCACGTGGTGCGTGAACGCGGTGATCGGGCCGGTGATCGAGCCCAAGCCCGACGTTGCCGCCGTCGTGAACTTCGGCCGCGAGGACAAGCGGCTCTACATGGAGAACAGTCCGTCGTCGATGGCCAACATCGCATGGCTGGCCGGCGTGCTCGGGCTGCCCGATTCGCGCGCTGTCGTCGACCTGGCGATGTCGGTGCCGCTGGGCGCGGGCGGCCTGCGCTTCCTGCCCTTCGTCAACGGCGGTGGCGGCGTGACGGCGGGCTTCGTCGGGCTCAAGAGCCACCACACACGCGGCGACATGGCGCGCGCGGTGGTCGATTCGGTCGCCGCGCTGCACGCGCGGCACACCGCGCGCCTTGCAGCCTGCGGCCTGCCCGTGTCCGCATCGACCGTGCTCGGCGGCGGTGCGAGCGACACGCGCCTCGTGCGCCTGCTCGCCGGCTTCCTGGCTCATCCGGTCGAACGCTGCGCCGACGACGAAACCGGCGCGCGCGGCGCAGCCATCTACGCAGCCATGTCGCAAGGCATCGACCACGCCGCGCAGGGCAGCGCCTTGCTCGCGCCCTGCGACACGGTCGAACCCGATGCCGCCGAGGCACGCGCCCATGCCGATTTCAACGCCGGCTTCAACGAACTGATCGACACCATGTCTCCTGTGTTTTCCCATCTGTCGGGAGCTGCGAAATGAGCGCCTGGCAACTGCCTTTCGTGCGTCCGGCTTCGCTGGCGGATCGTCATTTCTCGACAGTGATCGTCGGCGCCGGCATCAACGGCGTCGGCGTGTTCCGCGACCTGTGCCTGCAGCGCGTCGATTGCCTCATCGTCGACAAGGGCGACTTCAGCGCGGGTGCCAGTAGCGCGCCCTCGCGCATGATCCACGGCGGCCTGCGCTACCTGGAGAACGGCAGCTTCTCGCTGGTGGCCGAAGCCACGCGCGAGCGCAACCTGCTGCTGCGCAACGCGCCGCACCTGGTGCAGCCGCTGAAGACGGTGGTGCCGCTGTCGAGCTTCTTCGGCGGCCTGATGAGCAGTGCACTCAAGTTCTTCGGCCGCACGCCGCCGCAACGCACGCGCGGCCTGCTGGCCGTGGCGGCGGGCCTGCGCCTTTATGACCTGCTGGGCCGCCGCCAGCGCGTGATGCCCAACCACCGCATCAGCCGCGTGCCGCAGAACGACCGCAGCCTGTTCCGCGCCGCGGTGCGCTGGACCGCCACCTTCTTCGATGCATGGATCAGCCACCCCGAATGGTTGATCCTCGAACTCATCGGCGACGCCTGCCGCGACCAGCCGCGCTCGGCCGCCGCCAACTACTGCCGCGTGATGGGCTGCGCGGGCAACATCCTCACCTTGCGCGACGAGATCACCGGCGCGCTGGTGCGAGTGACGGCCGACACCGTGGTGAATGCCAGCGGTGCGTGGCTCGACCGCAGCACGGCCGTGCTCGGCGGCGCGGGCTCGCGCGTGATGGGCACGAAGGGCTCGCACCTCGTGCTCGACCACCCCGCGCTGCGCGATGCACTCGAAGGCCGCATGGCTTACTTCGAGGCGGTGGACGGGCGCGTTTGCATCGTCTATCCCTTTCTCGACCGCGTGCTGGTGGGCTCCACCGACATTCCGGTGGATGACCCCGACCAGATCGGCACGGAGCCCGAAGAGGTCGACTACCTGCTCGACGTGCTGGCCGAGGTGTTCCCGAACCTCTCCTTCGGGCGCGGCGACGTGGTCTACACCTATGTCGGCGTGCGGCCGCTCGCACGCTCCGACGCCGACAAGCCGGGGCAGATCTCGCGTGACCACTCGGTGGTGCTCGACCCGCCGAATGCGACGCGAGACATTCCCATCGTCGGCCTCGTCGGGGGCAAGTGGACGACCTTTCGTGCACTTGCTGAAGAAGCCACCAACGAAGTGCTGCAGCAGCTGGGCCGCCCGCGCACCGCATCGACCGAACTGCTGCCCATCGGCGGTGGTGCGGAGCTGCCTGCCGATGCACAGGCGACGGAGCGCTTCGTCGAGCGCATGGTTGCCACCTCCGGCCTGGGCCGCACGCGCGCACAGGTGCTGCTGCGCCGCTACGGATCGAAGGCGCTGCCGCTGGCGCAGCGCCTCGGTGCCTCGGGCGACGTGCCGCTGCAGCACGCGCCCGATTACTCGGTTGCCGAACTCTCGTTCCTCTGCCTCGAAACCGGCGTGGTCCATCTCGACGACCTCGTGATCCGCCGCACGCTGCTGGCGATTCGCGGGCTCGTCACCGATGCCGCGCTGGCTGAAATGGCTGGCATCGCAGCCGAGGCGCTCGGCTGGGACGCTGCGCAGGCACACCACGAACTGCAAGCCTGCTCCGCCGCCCTGCGCGAGCGCCACGGCGTGCGGCTTTCGCCGGTGGTGGCCAATGCGCCGCCGTCTTTCGATGCATCATTGATGACTCCTCAGGCCTTGGGCCAGCCCTCAACGTGAACTCTTCGACCGAAACTTCGACCGTGCTCGACCGCGACTCCGAGTCGCCCCTGTGGGCCCAGTTCCGCGATGCGCTTCGACTGCAGATCCTGCAGGGCGCGCTGCCCATCGGCGCCAAGCTGCCGTCCGAAGCCGAGCTCGGCGAGCAGTTCGGCATCTCGCGCATCGTGGTGCGCGAGGCGCTGGCCGACCTGGTGCGCAACAACCTCATCTACAAGATCAAGGGACGCGGCGCGTTCGTGTCGGCACGCGAGCGCGACGAGGATTTCGTCTCGACCGTGCTCGGCTTTTCCGACGAGATGGAGCGCAAGGGCCGCTCGGTGCGCACGCAGATCCTCACCCAGGAACTGCGCGCGCCCACCGAGCAGGAAGCCGCGTCACTTGGGTTGAGTGATGACACGCAGGTGGTCGCGCTGAAGCGCCTGCGCAGCGTGGACGGCGAGCTGCGCCTGCTGGTCGAAACCGTGGTGCCCGCCGACCTTGCGCCGGGCCTGCATCGCACGCGCCTGGACGACCGCTCGCTGTACGACGTGCTGCGCCGCCAGTACGGCCTGCGCCTGGTGCGCGCCGAACGCTGGATCGATGCGGTGCTGCCAGACGCCGAGACCTGCCAGCTGCTCAACCTGCCGCAGCCCGAGCCGCTGCTGCGCATCGAATCGATCGCCTACGGTGCCAATGGCCGGCCGCTGGAACACTACCGCGCGCTCCACCGCTGCAAGACCAGCCGCCTGCACGTGCAGACGACGACCTGAGGTGGTACTCAGCTCTTCGCGGCGTTGCGCGAGGCCTGGGAGGGCGAACAACTGATGGTGCCTGCGTATTCGTGCCTCGATTGGCCGCATGCGCCTTGGACGGCCCCCTACAAGGAAATTGCTTCGACCCCTAGAATGAACCGATGGAAGCCCAAGAGTTGCTGATAGCTTTGCACGATGAGTCGGCTGGATATGAAATCTCGCCCGACCGAGTGCCCCTGTCCGTGCTGCGCAGCTTTACCCGGGACGTGGATGAATTTCTTCGCGGCGACGGCAATGACGTCGATACCAACGCGCTCGATATTTCTATCGAAAAAGGATCGCTGGCCATTCGCACGGCGCCTACGGCCAATCCTGTCTTGCTGAACGATCTGCGAAAGCTCGCCAACGGTCAAGAGATGGATGGCGTCGGCTTGAAGCGACGCGCGGTGATCGAGCGCTGGCAAAAAGGCGCGCGCGGCGGTCGTCGATGGCGCGTGAGTATTGCAGCGGATTTTCTGCCCGCTGCCATCGTGATCAGTGCCGAATCCGACTTCAGGGCCGACGATGCGGATCAGTGGGTACGTGTCGAGCGCTATGTGCGCGGTGAAATCGAAGACATGGGTGGCCATGCAAAGCCCAACGCCCACATTCGTCTGCCGGACGGCAAGGCATTGCTGGTTGATGCAGCCCGTGAAATGCTGCGAGATGAAAAAGTCAATCGTCTCTACAAGCCAGCGATGATCCGGATCGTTGCGGAATACAACGTCATGACACGCGAGTATCGAGGCGCCAAGCTCTTGGAGTTCGTCGAGCACGAGAGCCGGCTCGATGAAAAAGACCTGGATCGTTTGACTCAACGCGGGGCCAAGGCATGGCGCGATGTGCCTGATGCGGGTGCTTGGATCGACGAGCTTCGGGGAAGCAAGGAGTGAGCGCGATTCTGCTCGACACGAGCTACCTGATCTCGCTAGCCGATCCGACGCGTGCTCATCATCAAGCTGCGGTCAGCTATCTTCGAGAAGCCCTGAAGCGCGGCGTACCGCTGTATCTATCGGCAATTGCGGCTTCGGAATTCCAGGTTAAGCAAGCAGTGACCGATTTGCCCTTGCGCAATTTCGAAGTGCTCCCTTTCAACATCGACCACGCCATGACCGCAGGGTTGCTGATGCGCGATCTCAAGAGAGATGGCAACGATGATCGAAGTGCCGTCAAGGACGACATCAAGCTGATCGCCCAGGCAATCTGCGAATCGTTGACGCATATCCTCACAGAGGATGCTCAAACTTTGGTGAAGTACCTACGCAGACTGAACGACGCTGGTACCAGCGTCGTGAAGCCGATCTTGTTGGCCGACGGCTTCGACTCCGCCTGGTTTGACAATGGCCAACGAGGACTCCTGGGCGACCTTCGCGTTTGAGTCGTGATTGAGCGTCAGTGCTCAATCATCGTTCAATCAGTTTGTCAGCAGCCGCTTCAGATACCGCCCCGTGTGGCTCGCCTCGTTCGCCGCGATGTCTTCCGGCGTGCCTTCGCCCACCACCATGCCGCCGCCGGCACCGCCTTCGGGGCCCATGTCGATGAGCCAGTCGGCCGTCTTGATGACGTCGAGGTTGTGCTCGATCACGACGATGGTGTTGCCCGCGTCGCGCAATTGGTGCAGCACCTTCAGCAGCAGCTCGATGTCGGCGAAGTGCAGGCCGGTGGTCGGCTCGTCGAGGATGTACAGCGTGCGGCCGGTGTCGCGCTTGCTGAGCTCCAGCGCCAGCTTCACGCGCTGCGCCTCGCCGCCCGACAGCGTGGTGGCCGACTGGCCGAGCTTGATGTAGCTCAGGCCCACGTCGAGCAGCGTGCGCAGCTTGCGCTCGATGGTCGGCACGGCCTTCAGGAACTCGTGCGCGGTCTCTACCGTCATCTCGAGGATCTGCGCGATGTTCTTGCCCTTGTAGAGCACCTCCAGCGTCTCGCGGTTGTAGCGCTGACCGTGGCAGACCTCGCAGGGCACGTACACGTCGGGCAGGAAGTGCATCTCGACCTTCACCACGCCGTCGCCCTGGCAGGCCTCGCAGCGCCCGCCCGCCACGTTGAAGCTGAAGCGGCCCGGGCCGTAGCCGCGCTCGCGCGCGGTGTTGGTCTCGGCCATCAGCTCGCGGATGGGCGTGAACAGGCCCGTGTAGGTAGCCGGGTTGCTGCGCGGCGTGCGGCCGATGGGGCTTTGGTCGACGTTGATGACCTTGTCGAAATACTCGATGCCCTCGACCGATTCGTGCGCAGCCGGTTCTTCGTGCGCGCGGTACAGCGTGCGCGCAACGGCGGTGTAGAGCGTGTCGTTCACCAGCGTCGACTTGCCCGAGCCCGAGACGCCCGTCACGCAGGTCAGCAGGCCGACCGGGAAGGCGACGCTCACGTTCTTCAGGTTGTTGCCGGTGGCGCCGACGACGCGAATTTCCTGCAGGTCGGTCTGCGTGGCCAGGTGAGCGGCCTCGCGTGCGGCGCGGCGTTCGGCTGCGGGGCTCGGCGGAAAGCGCGAGGCCTTCTTGCCTTCGTTGAATGCAGGCTTGTTCACCACGGGCAGCCATGCGGTGCGGTGCTTCGGCACTTCGATCTTGCGCGTGCCCGACAGGTACTGGCCGGTGAGCGAGTCGGGGTTGGATGAAACCTCGGCATACGTGCCCTGCGCCATCACGCGCCCGCCGTGCACGCCCGCGCCGGGGCCCATGTCGATCACGTGGTCGGCGGCGTGGATCATGTCCTCGTCGTGCTCGACCACGATCACGCTGTTGCCGATGTCGCGCAGATGCTTCAGCGTGCCGATGAGCCGGTCGTTGTCGCGCTGGTGCAGGCCGATGCTGGGCTCGTCGAGCACGTACATCACGCCTGTGAGGCCCGAGCCGATCTGCGACGCAAGCCGGATGCGCTGCGCCTCGCCGCCCGAGAGCGTCTCGGCGCTGCGGTCCAGGCTCAGGTAGTTCAGGCCCACGTCGTTCAGGAATTTCAGGCGCAGGCCGATCTCGCGCACCACCTTGTCGGCGATGTCGGCCTTGGCGCCGCGCAGCTTGAGCGTATGGAACCACGCGAGCGAATCGCGCAGCGTGAGGCGGCTGAGCTCGAAGATCGCCATGCGCGGCGGTTCGCTGCCGTCGGCCGGGCGGTTCGATTCGTCGACCAGGAACACGTTGCGCGCTTCGGGGCGAAGGCGCGAGCCACCGCAATCGGGGCAGGGCTGCAGATTGCGAAAGCGCGCGAGGTCTTCGCGCACCATCACCGAATCGGTCTCGCGGTAGCGCCGCGCCATGTTCGGGATGATCCCCTCGAAGGGATGCTTCTTCGTGAGCTTCTTGCCCGCGAAGTTGCCCGATTCCATGGTGTAGTTGAACTTGATCTCCTCGGCGGCCGAACCGTGCAGCAGTACCTGTTGCACCGAGGCCGGCAATGACTCGAAGGGCGCGTCGACGTCGAACTTGTAGTGCTTCGCGACGCTCTCGATCATGCTGAAGTAATAGCCGTTGCGGCGGTCCCAGCCCTTGATGGCGCCGCTGGCCAGCGACAGCGAAGGAAAGGCCACCACGCGCGCCGGATCGAACACCTCGCGGTGGCCGAGGCCGTCGCAGCTGGGGCACGCGCCCACGGGCGAGTTGAACGAGAAGAGGCGCGGCTCCAGCTCCGACAGCGAATAGTGGCAGATCGGGCAGGCGAACTTGGCGTTGAACAGGTGCTCTTTATCAGCCGCACCTTCGGCGCCCAGTTCGAGCGCAATGGCGCGGCCTTCGGCCAGGCGCAGCGCAGCCTCGAAGCTCTCGGCCAGGCGCTGCTGCATGTCGGCGCGCGCGCGCAGGCGGTCGATGACCACGTCGATGTCGTGTTTCTCGGTCTTCTTGAGCTTGGGCAGGTCGTTGTATTCGTAGGTCTGCCCGTCCACGCGAAAGCGCACGTAGCCGGCCGCCTGCATCTCGGCGAAGAGTTCGAGGAACTCACCCTTCTTCTCGCGCGCCACGGGTGCCAGGATCATCAGGCGCGGCTCGCCGGGCAATGCCAGCGTGGCATCGACCATCTGCGAGACCGTCTGCGCCTGCAGCGGCAGGTGGTGGTCGGGGCAGTAGGGCGTGCCGGCGCGGGCGTACAGCAGGCGCAGGTAGTCGTGGATCTCGGTCACGGTGCCCACGGTGGAGCGCGGGTTGTGGCTGGTGGCCTTCTGCTCGATGCTGATGGCGGGCGACAGGCCCTCGATCACGTCGACGTCGGGCTTGTCCATGAGCTGCAGGAACTGCCGCGCATAGGCCGACAGGCTCTCGACGTAGCGCCGCTGCCCTTCGGCATACAGCGTGTCGAAGGCCAGGCTCGACTTGCCCGAGCCCGACAGGCCGGTGATCACCACCAGCTTGTTGCGCGGGATGTCGAGATCGACGTTCTTCAGGTTGTGGGTGCGCGCGCCGCGGATGCTGATGCGCTGCTGTGCGAGCACTGCGCCGAGGTAGGTGGCGCGTTCGCGCTCCGCATCGCGTGCGCTTTCGGCGTCGGCTGCGGTGTCTTCAGTGGATATTGAATTCAAGGGGGCGATCGTCCGAGGGCAACCGGACATGATAGACCGCCGCGCATTTCATGGCGAGTGGCCGGGCTCTGCAGGCTTGGGCGGATGCACCGGCTCGGTGCTGCCCCTGCTGCCCGTACTGCTTATGGCCCGGCCGACCATGTGCTCGGCCAGCGTGTCGTACAGCGGGCGGCTGATCATCCGCGAGACCAGGCTGGCCAGCATGGCCGCGGCCATCAGGCTCAGCACCATCGAGTGGCCGTCGACCATCTCCATCACGATGATGAAGGCGGTGAGTGGTGCCTGCGTCACCGCCGCCAGGAAGCCGGCCATGCCCATGGCGATGAGCGCCGGCCCCTGGTCGCTGCTGGCCAGCCGGGCCACAGCGTCGCCGATGCCCGCGCCGATCGACAGCGACGGCGCGAAGATGCCGCCCGGCACGCCGCACCAGGCCGTGAGCCAGGTGGCGATGAACTTGAGCACGGTGTAGAGCGGCGTGAGCTCGTCGTGGCCCTGCAGCATCTGCTTGACCGCCTCGGAGCCCGCGCCGAAGGTGACGCCGCCCGTCGCCAGCCCGATGACGGCCACGGCCAGCCCGCCGCAGGCCGCGAACCGCACCGGAAAGCGCGCCCGCCAGCGGTTGAAGCGCCCGGACGCGCCCGTGAGCGAGGCGATCAGCAGCCGCGCGAACAGCCCGCCGGCCGCGCCGCTCAGCAGGGTGACCAGCAGGCCGGGTCCGAGCACGTCCCAGCCCAGCCGGGGTACACGGATCACGCCGAAGTAGCTGGTATTGCCGAAGGCCGACACCGCCACCAGGCCCGCCAGCACGATGGCCGTGATGATCAGGCCGCTGGAGCGCGCCTCGAGCCGGCCCGACAGCTCCTCGATGGCGAAGACCACGCCCGCCAGCGGCGCATTGAAGGCTGCCGCGATGCCCGCTGCACCGCCGGCAACCAGCAGCGCCCGCCCATCGATGGTGGTGTTGGGCGAGAGCCAGCGGCGCGCATGCTGCATGACCCCCGCCGCCACCTGGACCGAAGGCCCCTCTCGCCCGATCGAAAGGCCGGCCGCGAAGCCCGCCGCGCCCAGCCCGATCTTGGCGACCGTGAGCCGCAGCGAGGCAAAAACGAAGCGCCGCTCTTCGGGCAGGGCCGGATTCAGGGCCGCCTTGATCTGCGGAATGCCCGAACCGCCCGCGCCGGGGAAGAAGCGCAATGTGAACCAGACGATGCCGGCCGTGAGCAGCGGTGTCGTCAGCAGCACCGCCCAGGGCCAGGCGGCGTAGAAGCGGTGGAATTCGCCAAAGACCCAGTCGCTGGCCAGCGTGAAGCCCACCACGAACAGCCCGGCTGCGATGGCGTAGCCCAGCACGATCGCCCGGTCGAGCCAGACGCGGCCGTTCGACAGCTCGGCGCGCAGATGCTCGAAAAAGTCTGGTTCGCGGTTCATCGGAGAGGCCCATTCTGGCACTTGGCGGGAGTGCGGCCGATCGCCTTGGGGCACAATCGAGGGTTCTTCTCAACCTCCTCCTTCATCTACTTATCAGGGGCAGTGCATATGGCATCGGTCAATAAAGTCATCGTCGTCGGCAATCTGGGGCGCGACCCCGAAATGCGTACCTTCCCGAGCGGCGACCAGGTCGCGAACGTCACAGTGGCCACCACCGATCGCTGGAAAGACAAGCAAAGCGGCGAAATGCGCGAAGCCACCGAGTGGCACCGCATCGTCTTCAACGGCCGCCTGGCCGAAATCGCCGGCCAGTACCTGCGCAAGGGCTCGCAGGTGTATGTCGAAGGAAGCCTGCGCACGCGCAAGTGGACCGACAAGGACGGCATCGAAAAGTACACCACCGAGATCCGCGCCGACCAGATGCAGATGCTCGGCAGCCGTCAGGGCCAGGGCGGCCCGTCGGGCGGTCCCGAGGACGACGGCGGCTACTCGCAGGGTGGCGGCGGTGGTTATTCGCAAGGCGGCAATGGCGGTGGTGGTGGCGGCGGTTACGCCCCGCGCGCGCCGGCAGCCGCTCCGCGCGCTGCGGCGCCGGCTCCGCGCCAGGCACCGGCCAAGTCGTCGTCGGGCTTCGACGACATGGACGACGACATTCCGTTCTGATCCGGACCTTCGCAGGTTCACAAGCAAAGAGCCGCTTCCCGAAAGGGAGCGGCTCTTTCTATTTGGGCAGGCCAGTCACGCGTGGCGCCGACCCGCGGGCATCAGCAACTGCTGCACGCCGACGTGCACTTCCATTTCGTGCATGTGCGTTTCGGCATCGACCATGTGCTCGGTCATCAGGCGGTGCACGGCGTCGGCATCCTCATCGCGGAAGGCCTGCAGCAGCCTGGTGTGAAAGCCCAGGTTGGCTTCGCCGAAGTGGCGGTGCTCCCACGCATTCTTGTAGACCATGAGGTCGCGCAGCAGGTCGTTGAGAAAGCGGCACATGAAGGCGAGCAGGGCGTTGGGACACTTGTCCGCCAGCAGGTTGTGAAACTCCAGCTCGGCGACGCGTTGTGCACGCAACTCGATGTCGTTGCGAGGCTCCTGCTCGCACAGGCGGATGGTCTGCTCGATCAGATCCAGTTGCTTCGCGTCGAGCCGGCCGACGACGCTGACCGCGAGTTCGGGCTCCAGGATCTTGCGCAACTGGTAGATGTGATGCCCGTCCAGGTGGTGGAAGTGCAGGAAGTTTCTCAGCGGCTCTGACGCGTGATCCAGCGAGACCTGCTGGAGATAGGCGCCGCCGGCCGGGCCTGTGCGCGTCTTGATCAGGCCGCGCACTTCCAGTGCCTTCAGTCCCTCCCGCATCGTGCTTTTCGAGACGCCGAAAAGCTCGACGAGCTCTTTCTCGTTCGGTAGCCGGTCGCCCGGCTGCTTGCGCTCCGTAACGATCCAGCGCTTCACGTCTTCGACGACGAGGTCCGAGAGCTTGGGGCGTTTTCTTGCGCGTTGACCAATGGGCATGCCCTGTTCCTTGGGGAGCTCCCGAGCGGAGCCGATCGCCCATGATAAATCGATGCAATTGAATGCAATTGAGTCAAAAACATGCGCAATAGGCCGGTGATCGGGCTTGTTCGGGCATCGAACTTGCTATGTAATGCTCCTATTTATATGTTTTATACGGATAAATAGTAGGCATATCGAAGAAGCTCAATTCCCAGCCCCACGTGACTCTCTCAAAGGAAAAATCATGAAATCAAGCGAACCTTTGCAAGCCCACTCGAGACTCTGGAACGACGACCTGGCGCCCACGCGGCCCGAGCAGCGCACCTGGCGCTGGTATCACTTCGCCGCGCTCTGGGTGGGCATGGTGATGTGCATTCCCGCCTACACCCTGGCCGCCGGTTTGATCGAGTCCGGCATGTCCTGGTCCGAGGCCGTCGGCACGGTCTTCCTGGGCAACTTCATCGTGCTGATCCCGATGCTGCTGATCGGGCATGCGGGCGTGAAGTACGGCATTCCCTACGCGGTGCTCGCGCGTGCCTCGTTCGGCACCCGGGGCGCCCGCATACCGGCGCTGCTGCGCGCGCTCGTGGCATGCGGCTGGTACGGTATCCAGACTTGGTTCGGCGGGATGATGATCTACACGCTGGTCGGCGTGCTGATCGGCCATCCGCTCGAAGGCGAGAAGATCGCCTGGCTGGGCATCAACTTCTTCCAGCTGGCGAGCTTCCTTGTCTTCTGGGCGCTCCAGTTCTATTTCGTCATTCACGGCATCGAATCGATCCGCAAGCTCGAGACGTACACGGCGCCGCTGAAGATCCTCATCTGCTTCGTGCTGCTGGCGTGGGCGCTCAACCGCGCCGGAGGCCTGGGCCCGATCCTGCAGCAGCCCTCGCAGTTCGTCGAAGGCGGCAAGAAGGCGGGTCAGTTCGCAGCGGTCTTCTGGCCGTCGCTGACGGCCATGGTGGGCTTCTGGGCCACCCTTGCGCTGAACATTCCCGACTTCACGCGCTTCGCGAAATCGCAGCGCGACCAGATCGTCGGGCAGGCGGTCGGGTTGCCCGTTCCCATGGGGCTGCTCGCGGCCCTTGCGGTGGTCGTCACCTCCGCCACGGTCGTGATCTACGGCAAGGCGATCTGGGACCCGGTCGACCTGGCCAGCCGCATGACGGGCGCGGCCGTGCTCATCGCACTGATCGTGCTGCTGGTCGATACCGTCAGCGTCAACCTGGCGGCCAACCTGGTGGGCCCGGCCTACGATTTCTCGGCGTTGAATCCGCGGGCCATCTCGTACCGCACGGGGGGCTACATCACGGCCGGTATCGCGGTCGCGATGATGCCGTGGAAGCTGCTCGAATCCACGCAGGGCTACATCTTCACGTGGCTGATCGGCTACTCCGCGCTGCTCGGGCCGATCGCCGGCATCCTGATTGCCGACTACTACATCGTCCGCCGCACGCAGCTGCAAGTGAACGACCTGTACAGCGACCATGGCGAGTACCGGTACAGGAACGGGTGGAACCCTGCTGCAATCGCAGCGTTCATCGCCGGTGTCCTGCCCAATCTCCCCGGATTCCTCAATGCGGCGCTGCCGAGCGTCTTTCCGACCGTGCCCGAAGTCTTCAAGACGATCTACACCTACGCATGGTTCGCGGGCATCGCCATCTCGACCGTCGTGTACGTTGCGTCGATGCGGCTGCAGAAGCAGACGACGGTGCCGCAACAGACCAGGCCTTCGGAGGCTTGAGCATGACGAACGCGCTCTTGATCCGAGGCGGGATCGTCGTCAACGCCGACCGGGAGTTCACAGCCGACGTGCTGTGCGTCGAAGGGCAGATTGCCGCCATCGGCATCGATGCCGCACGCCAGGCGCCGGTCGGCGCGGTGCAGCTGGACGCTTCCGGGCAGTACGTGCTGCCCGGCGGCATCGACCCTCACACGCACATGCAGCTGCCGTTCATGGGCACGGTCACGATGGACGATTTCTTCACCGGCACGGCCGCGGGCCTGGCCGGCGGGACCACGACCATCCTCGACTTCGTGATCCCCAACGCGCAGCAGTCCCTGATGGAAGCCTATGGCACCTGGAGGGAATGGGCGCGCAAGTCCGCCGCGGACTACGGCTTCCACGTCGCCATCACCTGGTGGGACGAGAGCGTGCACCGCGACATGGGCACCCTGGTGAATGAAGAAGGCGTGAGCAGCTTCAAGCACTTCATGGCCTACAAGAACGCCATCATGTGCGACGACGAGATCCTGGTGAAGAGCTTTCGCCGCGCACTCGAACTCGGTGCCATGCCCACGGTGCATGCCGAGAACGGCGAGCTTGTCTACTTTCTCCAGCAGGAGCTGGCCCGCAAGGGCGTAACCGGACCCGAGGGCCACCCGCGGTCGCGCCCGCCCGCGGTCGAGGCCGAGGCGGCCCAGCGGGCCATTGCCATCGCCGACGTGCTGGGCGTTCCCCTGTACGTCGTGCACGTGTCCTGCATGGAGGCGGCCGACGCAATTGCGCGCGCCCGCGCGGCCGGGCAACGGGTCTACGGCGAAGTCCTTGCAGGCCACCTGGTGGTCGAGGAGAGCGTCTATCGCGCGCCAGACTTTGCCAGCGCTGCTGCACACGTGATGAGCCCGCCATTCCGCTCGAAGGCGCACCAGGAGTTTCTCTGGCGCGGCCTCCAGTCGGGCAGCCTGCAGACCACCGCGACCGATCACTGCACCTTCTGCGCGGCCCAGAAGGCCGCCGGAAAGGACGACTTCGCCAAGATACCGAACGGCTGCGGCGGCATCGAGGAACGCATGGCCGTGATCTGGGATGCTGGCGTCAACTCCGGTCGGCTGACGCCCAGCGAATTCGTCGCCGTCACATCGACCAATGCGGCCAGGCTCTTCAACCTGTATCCCCGCAAGGGCCTGATCGCCCAGGGGGCCGATGCCGACCTCGTGCTGTGGGACCCGCAGGCCTCCAAGACCCTTTCGGCGGCAACGCAGCACTCCAGGGGCGACTTCAACATCTTCGAAGGACGCACCGTGCGCGGCATTCCGACGCACACGGTCAGCCAGGGGCGCGTGGTGTATGCCAACGGCGACCTGCGCGCAGAGCGGGGCGCGGGCCGCTATCTGCCGCGCCCTGCATTTGGTGCCAATTTCCAGGCGCTCGACAAACGTGCAAAGCAGCAGTTCGCTCCAATGGCGGCGAAGCCTTGAGCAGGCTGTGCTCGAACCCCGGCGCTGCGCGCAAGCCATGGCCGGTGGGGACGCAGTGGAGCTGAGCGACCATGGGTTGAAGCTCTCCATCGATCGCCGCAAAGGCCGCGCAAGCTCGCTGGTCAGCCAGCTTGTGGACGGCATTGCCGAGGCGATCGGGCAGCGCAGGATTCTGTCCGGCGAGAAGCTGCCATCCGTGCGGCAGATGGCAATGCATCTGCAGCTCAGCACCTTCACCATTGCACAGGCGTACCAGCGGCTGGTGTCGCTCGGCATGATCGCGTCGCGCCCCGGCGCCGGATTCATCGTGGCGAGCCAGGTCACGATGGAGCCTGCACCGCAGCTGCGCGTGCCACCGTCCGGCCCCAACGATGCGTGGCTCCTGTCGGAGGTGTTCTCCGACCAGACGGCATCCATCAAGGCCGGCTGCGGGTGGCTTCCATCGGGCTGGCTCGACGGCATCGAATTCGGCCGGGCCCTGCGATCGCTGAGCCGCACCATGAAGAGCCAGGTCGGCGGGTACGGCCAGCCCTTCGGCGATGCCAGCCTGCGGTCGCGCGTGGCCTTCGAGCTGGCGCGCTTCGGCGTGCCTGCCGACATCAACTCGGTGCTGATCACGCAGGGCGCCACGCAGGCCATCGACCTCGTCATCCGCTTTCTCCTCAAGCCAGGCGACGTCGTCGTGGTCGAGGACCCCTGCTATTGCAACCTGCTCGAACGGCTGAAGCTGGCGCGCGTGCAGCTGCTGTCCGTGCCTCGCACGCCGGCCGGCCTGGACACCGACGTGCTGGAGGCCCTGGTGCAGAAGCACAAGCCCAAGGCCCTCTTCGTGAGCTCCGCGCTGCACAACCCCACGGGCACGTCGATCACCTTGCCGATGGCCTACAAGGTGCTCCAGATTGCGCAGCGCACGCAGATGCTCATCGTCGAGAACGACGTGAGCCGGGGGCTCGCTCCGCCCGACGCACCGATGCTGGCCGCCATGGCGGGCCTCGGGCCGGTCATCCACATCGGCGGATTCTCAAAGACCATTTCGCCGCTGCTGCGCGTGGGCTTCATCGCGGCCGATGCGGCCACCCTCGAAGCGCTGGTGCACCTGAAGATGGTCACGGGGCTCACTTCTTCCGCGGTCACGGAAAAGGCCGTTCACCAGATTCTTGTCGACAGCGCCTATCGCCAGCATCTCGAACGGCTGCGCCATCGCCTGGCGGATGTGCACACGCAGATCGAGCGAAAGCTCTGCGCTGCCGGCGTGGAACTGTTCCATCGCCCGCGCGGAGGCCTCTTTCTCTGGGGGCGCCTGCCGATCGATCCTGCCGAGGCCAGGGAAGTGACGGCACGCGCACTCAGGCAGGGCATCTGGCTCGCCCCGGGCATGTACTTCAGCGCATCGGACACCGCCAGCGCCTGGTTCCGTTTCAACGTGGCCTATTGCGACACGGACAGGTTCTGGCAGTTCCTGTCCGCGCTATGAGCGCGTTCTCATGAGAGAACCGCCTCGATCAGAAAAGGCCCCCTGCGCTTCAGCGCGCCGACGAAGACCTTGATGAACTCTTCCGCCGTGGAAGCACGCGCGGCTTCCACGCCCATGCCCTTTGCCAGCGAGACCCAATCGAGAATGGGATCGGTGAGGTCGAAGCTGCCGCGCGTCTGGTGCTCGGGGGGCTTCACGCCCATGCGCCGCATCTCGTCGATCAGCAGCGCGTACTTCCTGTTGGCCAGAACGATCGTGATCGCGTCGAGGTTCTCGTGCGCCTGCGTCCAGAGCCCCTGCAGCGTGTACATGCCGCTGCCGTCGGCTTGAAGCGTGATCACCTTTCTGTCGGGGCAGGCGATGGCAGCGCCCGTTGCGAGCGGAATCCCGATGCCGATCGAGCCGCCGGTAATCTGCAGCCAGTCGTGCGGTGCCGCGTCGTACGACTTGGCAAAAAGCTGCGTCACGGAAGACAGGGCCTCGTCGCAGACGATGGCGTTGTCCGGCAGCAGCCGGGCAATCAGCTCCGCGAGCGCTTCGTTCGTGAGTGGGCCTAGTGGAAGATGTGGCTGGTCGCGGCGTCTTGCGGGCGGGGGCTCGTCCAGGACCAACCGGGCCGAAGCGAAGTATTCCGCGAGACCTTCGATGGCCGCAGCAACATCGCCCCCCGGTTCGCACAGCTCGATCACTTCGCAATCGTCGCGAAGCAGGCGGCTCGGCATGCCCGGATGCGCAAAGAATGCCACCGGCCGCTCGGCGCCGATCATGACGATCGCATCGAACTGCCCCAGCTGGGCCACGGCCAGGTCCGTCGCGTAGGCCACGCGCGGCACGGCGGGCCTTCCTGCCCCGCGTGCCATGCGCGCATTCGCAAAGGGGGCCAGCAGGCTGGCGCCGGTCTTGCGCGCGATCTCGGAAGCGAGCGCAAGGGTTTCCTGCCGCAGTGCGCGGCCACCGAGAAACAACGCCGTCTTCCGGTCGCTGCGCAGCAGGGCCACGGCCCGCTGTTCCTTCTCGCGATCGGGAGGCGGCGGTGAGTCTGCGAATCTTGTGAGACTCGGTGGCTGCACCGGATCGGCATCGCCCCAGGTGACTTCCGCGGGCACGACCAGCGTGGCGACACCGGGCAGCGACCTGGCTGCCCGGCACGCGTCGGAAACGCTCGAGGCAATGTCATGCACGGAGCCGATGCGTCCGTACCAGTTCGACATCGGCTTGGCGAGGCTTTCGATGTCGGAGGTCAGCGGAGCGTTGAAGGGCAGGTGGTGCGTCGCATGGTCGCCGACGATGTTGACGATGGGCGTCCTGGCACGCCTGGCGTTGTGAAGGTTCGCCAGCCCGTTGCCCAGGCCCGGGCCCAGGTGCAGCAGGGTCGCGGCGGGCTTGTCGGTCATGCGCCCATAGCCGTCGGCCGCGCCCGTGACCACGCCTTCGAAAAGGCCCAGCACGCAGCGCAGGTCCGCCCGGCGCTCCATGCCGGCCACGAGGTGGAGCTCGGAGGTTCCCGGGTTGGCAAAACACACCTCGACGCCCGAGGCGATCAAGGTTTCGCAAATGACATCGGAACCGTTCAATTCGTTCTCCTTTTTTCTTCAGCCCGTGCGGCGTTGCTGCGTGGGTGCTGCGGCGTCGATGTGCAGCGGGCAGCGGGTCAGCTTCTCGTCGTTCGTGTCCGTGAAGACGTACTGCTTCCACTCGAGGTCGCCCCGGTGGTAGGTGCCGACGACGTCCGGCGCCGGCTGCCCGTCGTACAGCTCCACCTGCCGACGGATTCGCTGCCTCACCTTGTCGCCTTCCGGCGTGGGGCCGGCGAGCAGGTCGAAGCCCGCCCGCGGCTGCGTGACCATGGCCAGCGATCGACCGAGATTGCGGCTCTTGCGGTGCCGGTGCGCCGGCGCACTGACGTTGATGAAGAGCGGAACGCCCGCGAAGCACAGACTCCAGAACGGCTGCTCGGGGTCGGTGGGGATCTCGGGCGGCCACGGTTCGGGATCGTTGTCGACCCAGTCCTGCATCACGTGCCAGGCGGTCTGGTGGTAGTGATCGAGCGCCCGCTCCTGTGCTTCGGGCTTGAACAGGATCACCAGCACGTTCATGGATTCCTCGATCCCCGTCATCACCGAAACCGTCTTCAGGTATTCGCGCAGCCCCTGGCGCACGCGAGCGAGTTCGAGCGGATCGGTGTCGGAGCCCGCGAAGACGAAATGCAGCGTGTTCGTGCGGAACGCCGCGCGTGCGAAGTTGCATGGAAACTTGCTCGGCTCCCGCAGGTAGCCGCTGAAATCGTCCAGGCTCGCCTTGGCCCATGGGTAGGCGTGGTAGGCGTTGTCGGCGCTGTCCACCCATTCGATGGCCTCCTGGTGAGTCAGCGTGACCTTGGGTGGAAGCGCCGCGGGCGGCGCGGCCACCTCGGTGCACCAAGACGAATATTCCGGGTATCCGCCCGTCACCGTCGTCAGGTAGTGCGCCTGCAGCTGGCGGGTGATGGGCCCCACCTCGCCGTCGCCGATGGGCAGACGATCGACGGAAGTCACGGGGAGTATCTCGAACAGGGTGCCGCACATCAGGACTTCATCGGAAATCAGCAATTCGGTGCGGTCGATTTCGCGCTCCACGACTTGCAGCCCCAATTTCTCCCTGGCCAGCACGATCAGTGTGTCGCGGGTCAGGCTTTCCAGGATATCGGCGAATGTCGGAGGCGTGATCAAGACGCCGTCCCTGATGATGAAAAGACACGCCGCCGGGCCTTCGGACACCTTGCCCCTGTTATTCAGGATGATTGCGATATCAAAACCGTTATCGCGCGCTTCATTTTGTGCAAGACGGCTGTTTTGGTAATTGGCTGCTACCTTGGCGCGCGGCGGTATGCAGTCGTCGGAAATCCGGCGCCAGGTGGAAATAGCAGCGGCAACGCCTTTTTCTATCTTCGGGGAGCGCGGCAGCGGAATTGCGGTAATGTGCGCGCCCGTGTCTTCGGTAGCAACCAGTGGCTCGCCGGGGCCGGAATATCTGAAATACGTCGACAGGTTGATTTGCGCGTGCGCCTGAAATTCGCAGCGGCTCAGCAACTCGATCGTCGCCTGCCGGAGCGTTGGCGTATCGAAGCGCGACTTCATTCGCATGATCTTCATCGACTGCTCGAGCCGCTTCAGATGGTCGTCCAGGCGGAAGATGTACGATTTTTTCGTGGATTCGTCCCAATAAGCCCGAAGCCCTTCGAATATGTTCGCACCAAAAAATCCAGCCTGGGTGCGAACATGCAAAGTGCATTGCTCCCAATTGACAAATTCACCGTCCATCCACGCGATGCTGGGGTGCGGTGCTGGAAATATCGATCGACCGGAATTGCTGTCCATAAAATCTCCAGGAGATGAAGAAAAGAAAATCCGAGGCGATAAACAGCCTTCGGCATCGGTTGGGCCAAAAAGTCCCTGTCGGGATTGGTGATTTGTCGAATTAAATAAAAAGGATTAATTGTCCGGATTTGCTCTAAAAGAAGATTGAAGAATAAAAACAATTGAAGCCGAGCGGATCGTACGGTGCCTTGTCGAAGGCATTCCATTTACGGTTCAAATCGTTATAAATAACTGTATTGGCACCAAAGTGGGGGCTGTATTGGTGGCGCAATTCGGCCGTCGGCGCCGCCCGGGCTGCCGCCGATGGCGTGCCCGCAGTCAGGAATTCAGGGGGTGGAAGAGGCGGCCGGCTTGCGGCGCGCCTTTACGTGCTGTGGGGCTTCCCGCGTTCCGCCCAACGCGCGATCAGCAGGGTTTCGATGTCGTGCACGCGCCGCCCTGTCGCGCGCGCAATCGCCTCGCGGTAGGGCGGCATGTTGGTGCACTCGAGCACGATGTCCTCGACCGATGGCGACAGGTCCATGAGGCGGCATGCGGCATCGACCACATTCCGGCCGGCCTCCTCGAGGTCGAGCTGCGTTTCGTTGTTGAGGATGCGCCGATGGAACTCGCACCCCGGCTCCACGCCCTGCACGGGCGTCGCCTGCGGCACGCCGGCCATGGCCAGGATGGCGGGGCTCAGTGAAGCCGCATCGAAGGTCAGGACGCCCGGCCGCGCGAAGTCCTTGCACTGCAGCAGGCTCGACGTGACGACGGGAACGGGCACCGCGTCGGCCAGCGTGTCCTGGTAGGCGGCCAGAAAGCCGCAGCTGGTCGTGATCATCGCTGCGCCCTCGTCGACCATCGCCCGCGCGGCATCGACGAAGGGCTGCAGCAGCGCAGGGTCGGCCTGCTTCACGATGCGCTCGGGCGAAGCGCCCGTGACCACATGAAACCGCACCGGAATGCCGTGCCGGCTGAAGGTCTCAGGGTTGCCGATGTCGCCCGGTGGCCGCGGAAAGCGCGTGTCGAGCATCAGCACGCCAAGGAAGGCACCGGCGTCGCGGGTCGTTGTCATCGTGGGGGCCTGCAGTCACTCCACCGTGCTGCGGCGATCGATCTTGCGGCTCAGCACGATCGAGGTCTGCGTCTGGTTGACGCCGTCGATCTGTCCCATCTGGTCGAGAAGGGTGTCGAGCTGTTCGGGGCTGCTGCACCGGAGCAGGACCATGTAGTCGAACTGGCCGCTCACGGCCCACACTTCTTCCACTTCGGGCAAACGCCCGAGCGCCTTGATGATCACGGGGGCGCTCTTCGCATTGACGCTGAGGCCGCAGAAGGCCCGCACCGCAGCTTGCTCCAGCCGCTGGCCGAGGCGCACCCCGTACCCCGAGACGATGCCATCGCGCTCCAGCCGCGCGATGCGTGCGACCACGGTGGTCCTGGCGACCTTGAGCTTGCGCGCGAGGTTGGCGGCGGGCTCGCGGGCGTTGGCTTGCAGCAGCGTCAACAGGTGACGGTCCAGGTCGTCGAGTCGTAGGTCCATGGCGGCCCTGCAGCGGAAATGAGTGGATTGTGCCGCCGCGTCGCGGCCGTCGTACGCTGAGATCTCGATGGCGGGGACCATCGCCCGCTTACGCCACGGCTGTGACGACGTTGCTGCTGCTGGCAGCTTCCGACGAAGCCTTGAAGCGCCCGAGGAAGGCACGCGTCGATTCCTGCTGCGGGTTGTCGATCACCACGCCCGGCGGGCCGCATTCGGCGACGACGCCGTCGCGCATGAAGATCACCTGGTCAGCCACTTCGCGCGCAAAGCCGATCTCGTGCGTCACGAGGATCATCGTCATGCCTTCGCGGGCCAGGCCCTTGATGACGTTGAGCACTTCGCCGACCAGTTCCGGGTCGAGCGCGGAAGTCGCTTCGTCGAACAGCATCACCGTGGGCTTCATCGCCAGCGCACGCGCGATCGCAACGCGCTGCTTCTGTCCGCCCGACAGCTTGTCCGGGTAGTAGTCGGCCCGGTCGAGCAGGCCGACCTTCGCCAGCAGCGCGCGCGCCTCGGCCTCGGCCTGCGCCTTGGGCGTCTTCAGCACGGTGACCGGTCCTTCCATCACGTTGCGCAGCGCGGTCATGTGCGGGAAGAGGTTGAAGTGCTGGAACACCATGCCGGTCGAGGCCCGGAAGCGCGCAAGGCTGCGCTCGCTGGGCAGCGTGGTGCGCGCGCCGTCGAACTCGATGGTCTGCTCGCCGACCGTGATGCGCCCGGCGTTCGGTATCGACAGCAGGTTGATGCACCGCAGCAGCGTCGACTTGCCGGAGCCCGAGGGCCCGATCATCGCGACCACCTGGCCGCGTTCGATCTGCAGCGAGATGTCCTTCAGTACGACGTTCTGCCCGAAGGCCTTCTTCAGGTTGGCGATTTCGATCAGGGGGCTGGCCATGTCAAACCTCTTTCGGGCCGGAGCCGAATTCCATGCGCTTGGCCCAGATCGTGATGGGCAGCAGAACCGCGAAGTACGCGATCGCGATGAAGGTGTAGAGCTCCAGCGGCCGGTACGTGTCGTGCGCGATGACCTGGCCCTGGTAGAGCAGGTCGGGAACGGCCAGCACCGACAGCAGCGAGGTGTTCTTCAGCTGCATGATCGACTGGTTCATCAGCGGCGGCACCATCTTCTTGAACGCCTGCGGAAGGATCACGCGCCGCAGCAGCTGCAGCCGCGTCATGCCCAGCGCCTTGGCGGCTTCGGTCTGGCCGGCGTCGATCGAGATGATCCCGCCGCGCACGATCTCCGAATAGAAGGCGCCGCCGTAGAGCGACAGGCACAGCGTGGCGGCCACGACCGCCGACATCTCGAGCCCGGTCAGCACCGGCAGCGCGTAGTAGAACCACACGAGCTGCACCAGCACCGGCGTGCAGCGGAAGACTTCGATGTAGGCGCGCAGCGGCGCGGTGATGAGCGGGTTGCTCGACAGCCGGCCCAGGCCCGTCACCAGGCCGACGAACAGCCCCAGTACCACGCAGATCACCGTGAAGAGCAGGGTGTAGAGCAGGCCCGACACCAGCAGGCTGCGGTATTTCCAGAGCACGCCGAAGTCCCAGTCGTAGCTGCCTGCACCGCCTCCCAGGGCTCCGCCCGAGAAGTGCTTCAGGGCCGCCCAGGCGCCCGCCAGGGCCAGGACGATCAGCAGGGCCGTGCCGAGCTGGGAGCGGCTCTTCGGCTCGCTCGAAGATTCCACGCTGTCCATCGGGGCGTCCTCAGAACTTGATTTCGGGCGGGAAGGCACTGGCGGGCACGCCCGCGAGTTTCTCCATGTTCTTCAGGATGACGCTGCGGACTTCGCCCTTCGCGCGGACATCGGCCAGCCAGGCGTTGACGGCCTTCTGCATGCCGGTGTCGGTTTCCTTGCGCAGGCCGATGCTCACCGGGGCGGTGTAGACCGGTTGCGGGATGTACATGGTGCCGATGGAGCCGCGCTTGGCGAGCAGCGGCTGGGCCAGCAGGATCACCAGCACCTGGCAATCGGAGCGGCCGGCCTGCAGCGACATCGTGGCGGCGCCGGAGTTTTCCAGGCGCGAGACATCGGCCTTGGGCAGCACGCGCGTTGCCAGCTGGTCGTGGCTGGAGCCGACGTCCACCACGATCTTCATGTCGGGCGAGTTCAGCTGCTCCCAGGTCTTCTGCGGAATGCCCTTCTTGCACACCACCGTGTAGGTGTTGTCGAAGAGCGTGTCGGAGAAGCCCACCACTTCCTTGCGGGCCGGCGTGGGGGCCATGCCGAACATGGCGTCGATCTTGTTGGACTGCAGATCGAGCACCGCGTTGCCCCAGGTGGTCTCGACGTATTCGACCTTGGCGCCGAGCTTCTGCCCCAGGCTTTCCGCGAAGTCGGGGCCGAAGCCTTCCCACTTGCCGGTGGTGATGTCCTTGGCGAAATACGGAATGGCGCCTGCGACGGCGCCGATGCGCAATACCTTGGTGCGCTGCACCCGGGCCAGCGAGCTTTCTGCTGATTCCTGCGCAAAGGTCGAGCCCAGCGCGCAGACGGTTGTCACAGCCACGAGGGCACGGAAAAGGATTCGTTTGGTAAGCACGTTCACTCCAAGCAAGAAGCTCGCCATAAAAAGAAAAGGAAAGTATCGCTTCCCAGCCCGAGTCCGAGTCTAGAAGTGCGGACTGTCACAAGCAACGCGGCACATCGTCAGGACGACGGATTTCTCTCGTCATACCGTCAGAGTCTTCGGCGATATGCAGTCTGGCGCGTCGTTTCGACGGTTTCGGCCGGGCATGCGGCGCTTCGTTGCGCGGGGCGACTTCAGGCCTGGAAGTCATTGTCCCTGTGCCGACAGGCCAAGCTGACGAACGGCGTCGTCGTATCGACGAAGCGCGCAGCCCTTTCGCCGATCTGCTCTCTATCAACTGCCAGGACTCACTTTTACAGTTCTTTTACAGGGCAACGGTGCCCCGCAGGAGAAATGAAATGACCAAAGTGAAGATCGAGAAAGTCCTGGTTCTAGGTGCCGGCAAGGTCGGCAGCACCGTGGCCGACATGATTGCGGAATACCACCGCCTGCCCGTGACGCTGGCCGACGTGAGGCCGGGCCGCGGCGACGAAAACGACCCGCTGGTGCAGCGCATCGCGCTCGACGTGGAGAGCACCGAAGACCTGCGCACCACGTTGCGCGCGCACTCGGTGGTGATCAACTGCCTGCCGTTCTTCCTCGCGCAGCGCGTGGCCACCGAGGCTGCTGCATGCGGCGTGCATTACTTCGACCTGACAGAGGACGTGGCGGCAACCAAGGCCATCCGCGAGATCTCGAAGACGGCGACCTCGGTCCTCATGCCCCAGAGCGGCCTGGCGCCCGGCGTGATCGGCATGCTCGGCGGCTACCTCGCAAGCCGCTTCGACGAGCTCTACGACCTGCGCCTGCGCGTGGGCGCACTCACGCGCAATGCCACCAACAGCCTGCGCTACAACTTCACCTGGAGCATCGACGGCGTCATCAACGAGTACTGCAACCCGTGCGACGCCATCGTGAACGGCCAGCTGGTGTCGGTGCAGCCGATGGAAGGGCACGAGACCTTCACGCTCGATGCCGAAGCCTTCGAGGCCTTCAACACCTCAGGCGGCCTGGGCACGCTGTGCGAGACGCTCGAAGGCAAGGTCCGCAATCTCGACTACAAGACCATCCGCTATCCCGGCCATCGCGACGCGATGAACTTCCTGCTGCACGACCTGCGCCTGATCGAGCGGCGCGACCTGCTGCGCCAGGTGCTCGAGCATGCAGTGCCGCACAGCCGAGAAGACGTGGTGATCCTGTTTGCATCGGCCTCGGGCATGCGCAATGGCCGCTTCGAGCAGGAGACGCGCGTCGGGCGCGTGTTCGGAGCGCCGCTGCGCGGCAAGGACCGCACCGCCATCGAGCTGACCACGGCCGCCGGCGTCGTCGGCGTGTTCGAACTGCTGCGGCAGGGCCAGCTTCCCGCGCACGGTTTCGTCGGGCAGGAGCAGGCACCGCTCGGGCAGTTCCTTGCCACCAAGGTCGGCCACTACTACCAGGGCCTGGGCGTGGCGTCGTTCGCTCCCGCGCCAAGGCCCAAGGGCGAGCCTGCGCACGCCTGATTGATTCGTCCATCTCGCAGCCCGAGTGCGTTACGCACCTGGCTTGGCCCTCGCCGCCGACGAAAATCGAGGGAATGAACAAGAACACTGTTGCCATTCTGGGCGCCGGCATCGTCGGCGTGTCGTGTGCCCTGGAGCTCCAACGCAGAGGGCACGAGGTCACGCTGTTCGACCGCACTGCCCCGGGCCGCGAGACCTCGTATGGCAACGCCGGGGTGATCGCACGCAGCTCGCTGATGCCGTTCAATCATCCTGGGCTGTGGTCGGTACTGCCGAAGCTGTTGAAGAACACTGCGGCGAGCTTTCGCTACGACCCCGCATTCCTTGCGAAGAACCTTTCGTGGGCCGTGCGCTTTCTCGCCAGCGCGCGCGCCAGCGTGTTCCAGGAGACCACTACCGCGCTGGATGCGCTGATCCGGCTCTCGACGTCGGAACACCGGCGCCTGCTCGTCGAAGCAGGTGCGGCGCATCGCTTGCGTACCAACGGGTGGCTGTTTCTCTACCGCAGCGAAGAAGGCTTTGCCGGCAGCCGTCTTTCGCGCGAGACCTTCGATCGCTTCGGCGTTGCCACGCGCGTGCTGGATGCGAAAGAGCTCTCGGACCTCGAGCCTCATCTGAAGCCTCTTTTTCCGCGCGCGCTGTGGATCCAGGACACCGATTCGGTGGACAGCCCGGGCCGCGTCGTGGAGGCGTACGCCAGGCTTTTCGTCTCGCGCGGAGGGCAGATCAAACAGGCGTCGATCAGCGGACTCGGCCGCTCCGGCGCAGGCGATGTCTGGCAGCTCCGTGAGGAGGGCGGCTCGGTGCACGAGGCATCGAAGGTCGTGCTCGCACTGGGGCCGTGGACCCGGGAGTTCGCGAAGAAGTCGCTCGGCATTTCCGTGCCGATGGCGTTCGAGCGCGGCTATCACATGCACTACAGCGCAGTGGGCAACGCCTCGCTCGGACGGCCCGTGTACGACGCCGGCGGCGCCTATGTGCTGTCGCCCATGGAGCAGGGCCTTCGGCTTTCCACCGGCGTGCAGCTCGCGCAGCGCGATGCGCCGAAGAACTTCGTTCAACTCGAACTTGCGGAACGCGCGGCACGCGAAGCGTTTCCGCTGGAAAGCCGCCTCGAACCGGAGGCCTGGATGGGAAGCCGGCCCACATTGCCGGACAGCCGGCCGATCGTCGGCGAATGCCCACAGCGTCCCGGCCTGTGGCTTGCGTTCGGCCATCAGCACATCGGCTTCAACACCGGTCCGGGAACGGCCCGCCTGCTGGCATCGCTGATGCACGGCGAGCCTTGCGACATCGATCCACTGCCGTTCGCGCCCGGCCGCTTTCTTCGATAGCCGACATTTCTGGCGCAGTCGCAAGCCGCCTGTGACATCAATGTCATGGGATTGCGCGATTCGCCAACGCAATCCAGGCCCAATGCATTCATCCGTGCTACCAATGGCACGGGGTTGCACGGCGCAAAGCGAATGGCATGCATGTTGCTGAATTAAATTTTTACAAAAATTCGGCAGATGGCACATTCGTTGGACGACAAGAACGGCTTCTCCCTGGACCGCCGCGTATTTTTTCTTGGCACGGCAAGCGCCCTCGCATTGGGAACAACAGCTTGCGGCGGTGGGGGAGGCGGTGGTTTCTCGATGGCGGCGGGCTCTGGCGCCGCACAGCAGGGAACGGCCGCGGCGGCGTCGGCCGATGCAGTGGCCGTTGCCGATGTCGTTGTCCCCGAATCGACGACTCCATCCGTGGAGGCGCGCAAGTTCGTCCACCCCGGCCTGCTGCACACCGAAGCCGACTTCGAGCGCATGCGCCAGAAGGTCAAGGACAAGGCGCAACCCTGGCTCGACGGCTGGAACGCATTGACGGGCAATGGCCGCGCGCAGCTTGGTGCGAAGCCGCGCCCGCTGGCCACCGTGATCCGCGGCGGCGACGACTCCAACTTCGCGCAGATGTACATCGACATCGCGCGCGCCTATCAACTGGCGCTGCGCTGGAAGGTCTCGCAGGACACGCGCTATGCCGATCTGGCCGTGGTCTTCCTGAACGAATGGTCGTCCACGCTGACCACGCTCACCGGCAATGCGGACCGCTTCCTGGCCGCCGGCATCTACGGCTACCAGTTCGCCAATGCGGCCGAGATCATGCGCACCTACGAGGGCTGGGCCGCCACCGATTTCGCGCGTTTCCAGAACATGATGCTCACCGTGTTCTATCCGCTGAACCACAGCTTCCTGACCAACCACAACGGCGCCCAGATCACCAACTACTGGGCCAACTGGGACCAGTGCACCCTGGCCGCGATGCTGGCCATCGGCGTGCTGTGCGACCGGCAGGACATCTACGACGAGGCGATGAGCTACTACAAGACCGGCCAGGGCAACGGGGCCGGCCTGCAGGCGGTCTACCAGGTGCATCCGGGCTACCTCGGCCAGTGGCAGGAGAGCGGGCGCGATCAGGGCCACTGCACCCTGGGCATCGGCCTGGCGGGCGCGTTCCACGAAATGGCGTGGAACCAGGGCGACGACACGTACAGCTACGAGAACAACCGCTTTCTCGCAGGCGCCGAGTACGTGGCGAAGTCCAACCTGCGCGACGGCAACGGCGACTTCTACACCGTGCCCTTCTTCACCAACATCAACAAGCAGGGCACGCAGTCGGTGCTGTCGACTGCCGGCCAGGGGCACCGGCGCGGCATATGGGAAAGCGTGCACAACCACTACGCGAATCGCCTGGGCATCGCGACGCCCTACACCGCCCTGCAGGTCGCGCAGATGTCCCCTGAGGGGGACGGTGGCAACGGCGACCAACTGGGCTTCGGAACGCTGACCTTCACGCGCGATCCGCTCGCGGCACCGGGAAAGCCGAGCGGGCTCACGGCCCGGGTGCGCGGCACGCAGGTGGTGCTGTCATGGTGGGGCTGCCCCGACGCGCAGAGCTATTCGGTCAAGCGCGCGAGCACCGCGGGCGGGCCGTACACCACCATCGCCCCGGACATCACCGACACGCTCACGTTCACGGACAGCAGCGTCGTTGCCGGAGAAGTCTGGTACTACGTGATCGTTGCGGTAACCGCGTCGGGAGAGAGCGCTGCCTCCAACGAAGAGAGGGCCGCGATCAAGGCCGAGCTGCTGATGCAGCTCAAGTTCGATGAAGCGAGCGGCACCACAGCTGCCGACGCGACCGGCCGGTTCGGCGCCAGCGCATTGCAAGGCGGCACGGCCCGGGTTGCCGGACGCGAAGGCAATGCAGTTGTGCTCGACGGCAAGGCCGGCAGCTATGTCGCCCTGCCTGCGGGCGTGGTGTCGAAAGACCTTGCCGACTTCAGCATCACCGCCTGGCTGTACATCGACAGCCTTGCGACGTGGTCGCGGGTCTTCGACGTCGGCTCCGGCGAGCGTCGCTACATGATGCTGACCGCCCGCAGCAACAGCGGCACGCCGCGTTTCGCGATCTCCACCGTCCACGGCTACAACGAGCAGGTGATCGACGGATCGGCGGCGCTGCCGACCGGCAAGTGGGTGCACGTTGCGGTGACCGTGTCCGGCGCGCTCGGCACCTTGTACGTGGACGGCGTCGAGGCCGGCTCCAATGCGCAGATGAGCCTGGGGCCCTTCGATCTCGGCGCAACGACGCAGAACTGGCTGGGGCGCTCGCAGTTCTCCGGCGATTCGTATCTCAAGGGGCGCATCGACGACTTCCGCATCTACAGCGGCGCGCTGGGCAGCGCGGACGTGGCGGCGCTGGCCCAGTAGGCGATCCGGTAGCGTCTAGCCCAGCCCACCCTGGCAGACGTACTTGATGTGCATGTAGTCCTCCAGGCCATGCACCGAGCCCTCGCGGCCGTAGCCCGATTCCTTCACGCCGCCGAAGGGCGCGGCCTCGGCCGCCAGAGCGCCTTCGTTGATGCCGACAATGCCCGACTCCAGTGCATCGGCCACGCGCGAGATGCGGCGCACGTCGGTCGAATAGAAGTACGCCGCGAGCCCGAAGGGCGTGTCGTTGGCGGCGGCAATCACTTCGGCCTCGGTCTCGAAGCGCGTGACGGGCACCACGGGGCCGAAGGTTTCCTCGCAGCTGCATTCCATCGTCGCGTCGGCATTCACCAGCACGGTGGGTGCGTAGTAGTTGGGGCCGTCGCAGCGCGCATTGCGCAGCCGCTCGCCGCCGACCACGATGCGCGCGCCCCTGGAGACCGCATCGCGCACATGGCGCTCGATCTTGTCGACCGCGCGCGCGTTGATCATCGGGCCGATCTGCGAGTCTGGCTCGGTAGCCGGGCCCACGCGCAGCGCACCGACCCGCGCGGCCAGCTTGTCGACGAATGCATCGTGCACCCGGGCCTGCACGAACACGCGGTTCGGGCACACGCAGGTCTGGCCGCCGTTGCGGAACTTGGAGGCCATCAGGCCTTCCACTGCGGCGTCAATGTCGGCGTCGTCGAACACGATGAAGGGCGCATTGCCGCCGAGCTCGAGCGAGAGCTTCTTCAGCGTGTCGGCCGAAGCCCGCGCCAGGTGCTTGCCCACAGGCGTCGAGCCGGTGAAGCTGATCTTGCGCACGCGCGCATCGGCCAGCCACACGTCCACCACCTCGGGCGTGCGTTCGCGCGATGCGGTCACGATGTTGAGCACGCCGGCAGGCACGCCCGCTTCCTGCGCCAGCTTCACGAGGGCCAGCGAGGTCAGCGGCGTGTCTTCGGCCGGCTTGCACACCACCGTGCAGCCCGCCGCGAGAGCCGGTGCGATCTTGCGCGCGATCATGGCGGCCGGAAAATTCCACGGCGTGATCGCCGCGACCACGCCCACCGGCTCTCTCAACGCGAGCATGCGGCGGCCCGTTACCGGCGCGGGAATCACTTCGCCGTTGGCGCGCGTGGCCTCTTCGGCAAACCACTCGACGTAGCTGGCCGCGTAGGCGATCTCTCCGATCCCCTCGGCCAACGGCTTGCCCTGTTCGCGCGAGACCAGGCGGCCCAGGTCTTGCTGATGCGCCAGCATCAGGTCGTTCCAGCGCTTGAGGATCTGCGCGCGCTGCTTGGCAGGCACCGCACGCCAAGCTGGGAAGGCTGCGTGCGCGGCATCGACGGCTGCGCGTGCGTCGGCGGCCGTGCCGTCGGGCACGCTCGCGAAGACGGCGTCGGTGGCGGGGTTGGTCACGTCGAGGCGGCGGGCGTCGCCGGCCTCGCGCCAATCGGCGCCGATGAGCTGGCGGCCGGGCATCAGGTCTTTGTGTTCGAGTTCGAGTGTCGTCATGGTCGTAAAGTCTTTCTTCAGGCCGCCGCGACGCGCTCTGCAATCGCGATGCCCACTTCGGTGGTGCTCGCCGAGCCGCCGAGGTCGCGCGTGCGCGGACCGTCGCGCAGCACCGCCTCTATCGCGCCCAGGATCGCGTCGTGCGCCGCGCGGCCCGCGCCTTGCCCCTGCGTGAGGAAGTCCAGCATCAGCGCGCCCGACCAGATCATTGCGATCGGGTTGGCGATGTTCTGGCCATAGATGTCGGGCGCCGAGCCGTGCACCGGCTCGAACAGCGACGGAAACTTGCGCTCGGGGTTCAGGTTGGCCGACGGCGCAAGGCCGATGGTGCCGGTGGTCGCGGGCCCGAGGTCGGAGAGGATGTCGCCGAACAGGTTGCTCGCCACCACCACGTCGAAGCGCGTGGGCTGCAGCACGAAGCGCGCCGACAGGATGTCGATGTGCTGCTTGTCGACCGTCACGTCAGGAAAGTCGAGGCCCACCGCGTCGGCGCGTCCGTCCCACCAGGGCATGCTGATCGCGATGCCGTTGCTCTTGGTGGCCACCGTCAGGTGCTTGCGCTTGCGCGCTCGCGCGGTCTCGTAGGCGTACCGCAGCACGCGGTCGGCGCCGTGGCGCGAGAAGACCGATTCCTGGATCACGATTTCGCGCTCGGTGCCCTCGTACATCACGCCGCCGAGGGAGGTGTATTCGCCCTCGGTGTTCTCGCGCACCACCAGGTAGTCGATGTCGCCGGGCTTGCGGCCGGCCAGCGGGCAGGGCACGCCCTCGAACAGGCGCACCGGACGCAGGTTGATGTACTGGTCGAACTCGCGGCGGAACTTCAGCAGCGATCCCCAGAGCGAGACGTGGTCGGGCACGGTCGCGGGCCAACCGACGGCGCCGAAGAACAGCGCGTCGACGCCCTTGAGCTGTTCCTTCCAGTCGTCCGGCATCATCTGGCCGTGCGCTGCGTAGTAGTCGGCGCTGGCCCAGTCGATGGTGCGGCAGTCGAGCTCGAAGCCGAAGCGCTCCGCGGCGGCCTGCACCACGCGCAGGCCCTCGGGCATCACTTCCTTGCCGATGCCGTCGCCGGCGATCAGCGCGATGCGGAAGGTCGGTGTCATTTCGGTCTTTCTCATGATGTGAGGGCCGTGGCGCGGTCCACGTGATTCGCGCGGTCCATCTCGTCGAGCCAGCCCTGGCGCAACTCGGGGACCGAGCGCGCCAGCAGCTCGTAGTAGGGGTGGTGCGGGCCGCGGTCGTAGTCGGCGCGCGCCACCTGCGCGAGCTTGCGGCCATGCTGCATCACGACGATCTCGTCGCACACGGCGCGCACCGTGTGCAGGTCGTGGCTGATGAAGAGGTAAGACACGCCGAGTTCGCGCCGCAGCTCCGCCATCAGGTCCAGCACCGCCGCGCCGACCACGGTGTCGAGCGCCGACGTGACTTCGTCGCACAGGATCAGGTCGGGGTCGGCCGCGAGCGCGCGCGCCAGGTTCACGCGCTGCTTCTGCCCGCCCGACAGCCCACCCGGCAGGCGACCGGCCACGGTCTGGGGCAGCTTCACCAGGTCGAGCAGTTCGCGGATGCGCCTCTGCAGCGGTTCGCCGCGCAGGCCTTTGTAGAACTCCAGCGGCCGCGCCAGGATGCGCTCGATGGTCTGCGACGGGTTCAGCGCCGTGTCGGCCATCTGGAACACGATCTGGATGCGGCGCAGTTCGTCGCGCTCGCGCTGCTGCAGCGTGGGCTTCAGTTCGCGGCCGTGGAACAGCACGCTGCCATGGCTGGGCTTCAGCAGGCCCGCCACCGCGCGCGCCAGCGTGGTCTTGCCCGAGCCCGATTCGCCGATCACGCCGATTGCTTGGCCGCGGTACAGCTTCAGGTCAATGTCCTGCAGGATCGGCTTGGCCGGGCGCCCCTGCGCATCCACCGCGCCGTAGCCGGCCGAGAGCTGGCGCACTTCGAGCAGCAGTTCGCGGCCGTCGTCGGTTGTCCCGGCTGAAGCACGCGGCACCGGCCGTGCGGCGGCCAGCAGGCTCTTCGTGTATTCGTCGGCCGGCGCGGTGAGGATCTGCCCCGTCGCGTTCAGCTCGCGCATGCGTCCGTTGCGCAGCACCAGGATGTGGTCGGCCATCTGCGCCACCACCGCCAGGTCGTGGCTCACGTACACCGCGGTGGCGCGGCGCTCGCGCACCACGCGGCGGAAGGCGCGCAGCACTTCGATTTGCGTGGTCACGTCGAGCGCGGTGGTCGGCTCGTCGAGGATCACGAGGTCCGGGTCGCCGATCAGCGCCATCGCCGCCATCAGCCGCTGCAGCTGGCCGCCCGACACCTGGTGCGGATAGCGCGAGCCGATGCTCTCCGGATCGGGCAGCGCCAGTTCGCGGAACAGCTGCACCGCCTTTGCCTCGGCCTCGGCCCGCTTGCACAAGCCGTGGATCACGGTCGGCTCGACCACCTGGTCCATGATCGTGCGCGAGGGGTTGAAGGATGCAGCCGCGCTCTGCGCGATGTAGGCCACGGTGCGCCCGCGCAGCGCGCGCTGTGCGCGGGCATCGAGCGCCAGCACGTCGGTGTCGCCGATCTGCACCCTGCCCGCCGAGATGCGGCAGCCGTGGCGCGCATAGCCCATCAGCGCCAGCGCGGTGGTGGTCTTGCCTGAGCCCGACTCGCCGATCAGCGCCAGCACCTCGCCGGGCTGCACGGAGAAGCTCAGGTTGTCGACCAGCGTGCTTGAGCCGGCGCAGATGCTCAGGCCCTGGACTGTGAGTGGTGCTCCCATCAGCGTGTTCCTTTTTCTCGCGCGGCGCCGCCGGGCAGGTTGTCGATGACGAGGTTGACCGCGATGGTCAGGCTCGCGATGGCCAGCGCCGGCACGATCACCGAGGCGCCGCCCATGGCCAGCGCGCCGATGTTCTCGCGCACCAGCGATCCCCAGTCGGCGGCCGGCGGCTGTATGCCCAGGCCGAGGAAGCTCAGGCTCGCCAGCAGCAGCACGGTGTAGACGAAGCGCAGGCCCAGGTCGGCCAGCATCGGGCCGACGATGTTGGGCAGGATCTCGCGCAGCATGATGTAGAGCGTGCCTTCGCCGCGCGTGCGCGCCACGGTCACGTAGTCGAGCGCGTTGATGTTCACGGCCAGCGAGCGCGCGATGCGGTAGGCGCCGGGCACGTAGATGATGGCCGCGGTCAAGACCAGCATCGGCACCGAGGAGCCGAAGCCCGCCACCATGATGAGCGCGAACATCTTGCTCGGGATTGCCGTGAGGGTGTCGAGGCAGCGGCTGAGCGTCGCGTCGATCCAGCGGCCGCTGGCTGCTGCCAGCAATGCCAGCACGGTGCCGGTGCCGCTGGCCACGAGCGTGGCGAGCAGCGCGACGCCGACCGTGTAGCGCGCTCCTTCGATCACGCGCGCCAGCATGTCGCGCCCGAGGTAGTCGGTGCCGAGCCAATGCGCCGCACCGATCGGCATGAAGACGTTCGAGGTGCCGGTGGATGCCGTGCTGTACGACAGCAGCCAGGGGCCGAACACCGCCGCGAGCATCCAGAAGAGCAGCACCGCGAGGCCGAGCAGGCCGGAGGCGCCGAAGCCTGCGAGCCAGTGCAGACGGCCGTGTTGCCGCTCTGGTGGCGGCACGGCAGTGGCGGGGGCCGTGGCATTCACAGCTGGAGAAGAGGAGGGGGAAGTGGACGGTTCCATGCTTGCTGCCTCTTCTTCAGCGGTGCCGCAGCCGCGGGTTGGCGACGATGCCGCAGATGTCGGCAGCGGTCACCAGGATCAGGTAGGCGCAGCAGAAGATCATGGCGCAGGTCTGCACCAGCGGCATGTCGCGCTGCGATACGCCGTCGACCATCAGCTTGGCGATGCCCGGGTAGTTGAAGATGGTCTCGACGATGATCACGCCGCCGAGCAGGTACGACAGGCTGAGCGCCACCGCATTGGCGATCGGGCCTACCGCGTTGGGCAGAGCGTGCGCCAGCACCATGCGCATCGGCGAAGCGCCCTTGAGCCGCACCATCTCGATGTAGGGCGCCTCGAGCTGGTCGATGACGGCGGCGCGCGTCATGCGCATCATCTGCGCGACGATCACGCAGCACAGCACCAGCACCGGCATCGCGAAGGCCTGCAGCATCTGGCCCAGCGAATCGATGTCGCTGACGAAGGAAAGCGCCGGTAGCCAGCGCAGCTTGACCGCGAATACCAGCACTGCCAGCGTCGCGACCAGGAACTCCGGCACCGACACCACCGCCACAGCCGAGGTCGAGGCCACTCGATCGAACCAGGAGCCGCGCCACACCGCCGAGGCGATGCCCAGCGCCAGCGCGATCGGCACCGAGAACAGTGCCGTGACAGCAGCCAGCAGCAGCGAGTTGGGCAGGCGGCTGGCAACCAGCTCCGACACCGGCATCTGCGTGGTGGCCGAGCGACCGAGATCGCCCTTCGCGATGCCCAGCAGCCACTGCGCATAGCGCTTGGGCGCGGGTACGTCCAGGCCCATCTGCGCGCGCAGCGCGGCCAATGCTTCCGGCGTGGCGTCCTGGCCGAGCTGCTCCTGGGCTGCGTCGCCGGGCAGCACCGCGGTGATCGAGAACACGATCACCGACACCGCCAGCAGCGACAGCAGCGCCAGCGCTATCCGCTGGCCGAGCAGCTTGAGGATCTGTCGGTTCATGTCAGCGGGCTCATGCCTCGAGCCATACGCTCTCGGCAAAGTTGTAGCCCATGAGGCCGCCGAGCGGAATCGGCGACAGCCCCTTGAGCTTGGAAGTGTGGCCGTCGATGCTCGCGAGGAAAAGCGGAATGCCGATGCCGGCGTCCTGGTGGATCATGGTCTGCATGTCGGCGTACATCTGCTTGCGCTTGGCCAGGTCGGTCTCGGCGCGCGAGGCGAGCAGCAGCTGGTCGAACTTCTCGCTCTTCCAGCGCGACTCGTTCCAGGCCGCACCCGACTGGAAGAACTGCGTGAGCAGCACATCGGCGCTCGGGCGCGGGTTGACGTTGCCGAAGCCCACCTGGCTGTTGAGCCAGTGGTTCGACCAGTAGCCGTCGGCCGGCATGCGCTTGATGTCGAGCTCCAGGCCTGCGCGCTGCGCGGTCTGCTGCAGCATCAGAGCAATTTCCACAGAGTAAAGCGCTGCGGGAGACGCCACCACCGGCACCTTGCCGGTGACGCCGGCCTTCTGCAGGTGGAACTTCGCCTTGTCCAGGTCGAAGGGGCGCTGCGGCAGGCCGCCGAAGTAGAAGCGGTTGGTCGGGTCGATCGGCTGGTCGTTGGCGACCACTGCGTAGTCGAGCGCGATGGTCTTCTTCATCTGCTCGCGGTCGAACAGGTGCTTCATGCCGAGCACGAAGTCCGAGTTGGCGCCGGGGCCCGCGTCCTTGCGCATCACCAGGTCGGAGTACTGGCCCGACTGGGTCACGAAGATGCCGAAGCCGGGCGTGCCCTTCACGCGTTCCACCGAGCGCGGGTTGACCGAGCCCACCAGGTCCATGCCGCCCGACAGCAGCGCGTTGACGCGGGCGCTCTCGTCGCCGATGCCGACGAACTCGATCTCGTCGAGGTACGGCTTGCCGGGTTTCCAGTAGGCCTCGTTGCGCACCACCAGCGAGCGGATGCCGGGCTTGAACTCCTTGAGCTTGTAGGGGCCGGTGCCGATGCCGGTGTTGAAGTCGGTGGTGCCGTCCTTGACGATGTGGAAGTGGAAGGTGCCCAGGATCACCGGCAGGTCGGCGTTGGGCGCGCTCAGCACCACCGTCACTTCGTTCGGGCCCGTGGCCTTCACGCTCTCGATCTGGTCGGCGAGCACCTTGGCCTTGGAGGCCGCGGCCGGGTCTTTGTGGCGCATCACCGAGAAGACAACGTCGGCGGGCGAGAGCGCCTTGCCGTCGTGGAACAGCACGCCCTTGCGCAGCGTGAACACCCAGGTCTTGGCATCCTTGGTGGTGAACGATTCGGCCAGCGCGGGCTGCGGCGTCAGGCTGCCGTCGAGCGTCGTCAGGCCGTTGTAGATCATGTTGCAGCGCGAGTAGTCGGTCTGGTTCGACTGCTTGGCCGGATCGAGCGTGTCGGTCGCGGCAGCGGTGGCCCCCGCCACCCGGATGCGCCCGCCGCGCCGCGGCGTCTGCGCATGGGCCGACACCGCCATGCCCGCCAGGCTGCCGGCCAGCGTGGCCTGCATGCCGCCGGCCATCAGCATCGTCAGGATGTCGCGCCGCGAGGCGCCGCGTCGCAGCGATGCCATCACGCGAAGGCTTTCGTCGGGGCCGACGAGGTTTTCGAAGCTCTTGTTGCTGCTGTCGCTCATGGTGGGTGCTCCTGAGGGGCCGTGGGGTGGAAGAAATCGGAAACGAACGAAAGAGATGACTGCAAGTCCTCAGGCCAGCCTGTCCTTGAGCCGGTAATAGAAGCCCACCGCCGGCAGGAACCACGGCGGGCCGAAGTGGCCGGGAATGGCGGGCCACTCGCGGCCCTGCCAGGGGTTGGCGCCCGCATTGCCGCCCATCACGGCGGCCATGCGTTCGCCCATGTGCACCGACATCTGCGTGCCGTGGCCGCTGTAGCCCATGGCGTAGTAGAGGCCGTCGCGTTCGCCGGCATGCGGCAGGCGGTCTTGTGTCATGTCGACCAGTCCGCCCCAGCAATAGTCGAGCCGCACCGCGCCGAGCTGCGGAAATGTCTCGGCCAGCCCCGCGCGCAGGATGTCGCCGCTCGCGGCATCCGACTGCGGGCTGGAGACCGCGAAGCGTGCGCGTCCGCCGAACACCAGCCGGTGGTCGGCCGTGAGCCTGAAGTAGTGGTGGATGTTCGCGATGGTCGTGTACGTGCGCCGCGCCGCGAGCAATGCCTGCGCGCGCTCGGCGCCCAGCGGCTCGGTGACGACGATGAAGCTGCCGATCGGCACGATGCGCCGGCGCAGCCAGCCGAAGCTGCCGTAGCCGCCATGGCGCGTCGCGCCCGTGGCCAGCAGCACCTGCTGCGCCGTGACCACGCCGCGCCCGGTGTGCAACCGGTGTGCATGGCCCTGGCCGATGCGTTCGATGCGGCTGACCTCGGTGCCGGTGTGAATCTGCGCGCCGTTGCGCTGCGCGGCCGTCGCCAGTCCGTGCGCGAAGCGGCCCATGTGCATCTGGCCGCTGCGCTTGTAGAGCAGGCCACCGTGGAAGCGATCGCTCTGCACCTCTGCGCGCACGCGGGCCGCGTCGAGCAGTTCGACGTCGCAGTCCACGCCGTCGTCGACCAGGCGTCGGGCGCTGTGTTCGAGCGCGGCCATCTGGTTCGCCCGCGTGGCGAGCTTGAGTTTGCCGTGGCGCATGAAGTCGCAGTCGATGGCCTCGTCGCGCACCAGCCGCGCCACCGTATCGACCGCCGCGTCGTACGCGTGATACCAGCCGCGCGCGCGCTCGATGCCGACCTTGGCCGCCACATCGGCGTAGTCGACGGCCAACCCGTTGTTGACGTGCCCGCCGTTGCGCCCCGACGCTTCGGCCGCCACGCGCTCACCGGCCTCCAGTACCGCGACGCGGGCACCACGCCGGGCCAGTGCCAGCGCCGCCGACAGGCCGGTGAAGCCGCCACCGACGATCGCGACATCGACCTGCGCCGGCAACTCATGTGCCTCAGGGGCGAAGGCTGGCGCCGAATCGGTCCAGTAGGAGTCGAGCTTCATGGCGTGGGGCTGGTGCTGCAAGAAAGAAAGATCAGAGGCCGACGACGCCGGGCAGGCCGCCGATGTCCTGGATCTCCGTGTAGCGGTACGCCGGGTTGCCCGGCCCATGGCCGCGATTCACGAACACCTTGTTGACGATGCCCAGGTCGTCCGCCGACATCAGGTCGTAGCGCAGGCTGGACGACACGTGCAGCACGTCTTCCGGGTTGCAGCCGAGCGAATCGAGCATGTATTCGAAGGCCGTCAGGCGCGGCTTGTAGGCCTGGGCCTGCTGCGCGGTGTAGACGCGGTGGAAGGGCGCGCCGAGCATCGCGACGTTCTTCTGGATCTGGTCGTCCGATGCGTTCGACAGGATCACCAGCGGGATTTCCTTCGCGACCTTGGCCAGGCCGGCGGCCACGTCGGCGTGCGGGCCCCAGGTGGGCACCGCGTCGTAGATCTTCTGCGCGTCCAGGTCGAAGTACTGGATCTTCCACTTGCGGCACAGACGGCGCACTGCGTTCTTCAGCACCACCTCGTAGGGCTGCCAGGCGCCCAGCACCTCATCGAAGCGGTAGGCCGCGAAGTCGGCGATGAACTGCTCCATGTGCTCGGCCGGAATGCGATCGGCAAAGAGCTCATGCGACATCTCTTTCATGCGGAAGCGCGTCAGCGTTCCGTAGCAGTCGAAGGTCACGTACTTGGGCTTGAAGGTCATGGTCTCGAATCCTTGGGTTCATTCAAACCGGTCGCCGGCCGGGTCGGGTCGCTTGCTTTGGATGGCAATTGCGACAAGCTCATTACGAATTGATTGCAGCACGCAGCCGCTCCGGAGTTGTAGGGAAAAACGTTGCCCGCCGCGACAAAGCTGCGGTTTGAAGGGGGCGTGGCGGCATGCCATGCGGTCTGCCCTCCATGCGTGCGGCGGCGCACCTCAGTGCGTCGCGGCGAAGTCGATGAGCACGCTTTTGAAGCGCAGGTTGGCCTCGACCGCCTGGCGCCCCAGGTCCTTGCCGATGCCCGATTGGTGATAACCCCCGGTGGGGATCACGAAGTCGGCGCTGCGGCCGTAGCGGTTGATCCAGACCGTGCCGGCACTGATGCCGCGCATCGCCCTCAGCGCGCGGCCGATGTCGGCGGTGTGCACGCCGCTGGCCAGCCCGTAGTGCTCGTGCGCGGCAAGCGCCAGGCCTTCTTCTTCGTCGGCGAAGGTCTGCACCGTGAGCACCGGTCCGAAGATCTCTTCGCGCACGGCGGGGTTGGCGCCGTCAACGCCCTCGATCAGCGTGGGCTGGAAGTAGGCGCCGCCCGGCCCGCCGTCGAACAGGCCGCCGCCGCAGCGCACGGTGGCCCCGGCGTCGCGCGCGCGATCGACGATCTCCAGGATGCGGCCGGCCTGCGGCGTCGAGATGATGGGCGGCAGCGTGGCCGTGTCGTCCCAGGTCGCACCCGGGCGCATCGCCGCGAAGCGCGCCGCGATGCGCTCCACCAGCGCCTCGGCAATGCCGCGCTGCACGATCAGCCGCGACCCGGCCACGCATACCTGCCCCGCGTTGCCGGTGATGGCGCCGGCGATCATGCCGGCCAGGCGGTCGATGTCGGGCGCATCGTCGAACACCAGCTGCGGGCTCTTGCCGCCGAGCTCCAGCGTTACCGGCTTGGGGCCGGTCATGGCGCAGGCGGCCATGATCGCGGCGCCGGTGCGGGTGGAGCCGGTGAAGGTCATCTTCGATATCAGCGGGTGCCGCGAGAGCGCGTCTCCGGTGATGCGGCCATCACCCTGCACGACGTTGAAGAGCCCGGGCGGCACGCCGGCCTCGACGGCCAGCTCGGCCAGCCGCAGCGCCGACCAGGGCGTGAGCTCCGATGGCTTGAGCACCACCGCATTGCCGGCCGCGAGCGCCGCGCCGACCTTCCACGACACCATGACCAGCGGAAAATTCCACGGCGTGATCGCACCGATGACGCCATAGGGCTCGGCCACCACCATGCCGAGGTGGTCATGGCGCGTTGCCGCGACTTCGCCGCCGAGCTTGTCCGCGTACTCGGCGAAGAAGCGCAGGCCCTCGGCCGTGAATGGAACGTCCCACGCGATGGCGTCGCGCACCGGCCGCGTGGAACACACGGCTTCCAGCGGGCCGAGATTTGCCGCATCGGCCTCGATCAGCTCGGCCCAGCGGCGCATCACGCGAGCGCGTTCGCGCGGTGCACGGCGTGCCCAGTCGCTGTGGCGCCAGGCATTCCATGCGTCGCGCACGGCGGCGTCCACCGTGTCGGTATTGGCCAGTGGAAGCTCGGCATGCGCCTGCGCATCGGAGGGCCTGTGCACCACGATACGGCCGGCGTCGGGCACGAGGCGCCCACCGATGAAATGGCCCGAAGGCACGTGGATCTGTCGCGGGTCGAAGGCTTGCATGGGCGTAGGTTGCGAGAACACCGCAAGGGCGGCGATCGATCCTAGGCAGGTTGGCACAGCATTTGTATGCGTACGCAGGCACCGCACCGCAGCGAATTGCAAAACCCGGGCACGTTGCAGCCGAAGCTTGCGAGTTGCAGTGAACGTCGATTTCGGTCTGGCACCGTGCGCCGATGTCGTCCAAGATGGAAGGAACATCCTCTTCGCTACCGAGACCTTTCAATGCCCGATCAGACCCCGAATGCATCCACCGGAGACGGCGTGGTGCTGAGACCGATGACGCCTGCCGACCTGCCGTTCGCACAGGCGCTGACCGACCTGTTGCGCTGGCCGCATCGGCTGGCGGACTGGGCGCAGGTGTTCGCGCATGCCGAAGGCATCGTGGCCGAGCGCGACGGCGAGATCGTCGGCTGTGCCCTGCGCTGGCTTTGGGGCGAACGCCACGCCACCCTCGGCCTCGTGGTCGTGACGCCAGCCTGCCAGGGCCGGCGCATCGGACACCGTTTAATGAGCGCGCTGCTCGACGGCCTGGAAGACCGCACGGTGCTGCTGCATGCCACCGCCGAAGGTCGCGGCCTCTACGAGCGGCTGGGGTTCGTGCGCACCGGCGAATTGCGGCAGCACCAGGGCATCGCGCAGTCGGCGCCGCTGGTGGCCTTGCAGCCAGGCTGGCGTCTGCGGCCTGCCGGCGTTCATGAGGCCGCGGCGCTGCAGGCCCTCGACGCGGCGGCGCGCGGCATGCCGCGCGATGCATTGATTGCCGACCTGCTGTCCACCGCCGATGCCTGCGTGGTGCTCGACCATGACAACGAACCGCGCGGCTTTGCGATGCTGCGTCGCTTCGGGCGTGGGTATTCGATCGGGCCGGTGGTTGCGCCTGATGTCGACGGTGCGAAGGCGTTGATCGCGCATCTGGCCAGTGTGAATGCCGGGCACTTCACGCGCATCGACATCGACTTCGACAGTGGGCTGTCTGAGTGCCTGGAGAGCATCGGGCTGCTGCGTGTGGATGCGCCTACGACGATGGTGCGTGGTGCGCCGCTTGTCACTCCGGCGGGTGGTCCTTCGCTCTTTGCCATCGTTACTCAGGCTGTTGGATGAGCACTTGCTGTTCAGGGTGCGATCACGCCGACGGGAGTACCCGGTGTCATTCGCACGCACCCTGAACGTGTTCCCAGCCGAGTCCCAGTCAATCATGAAAACTACCTTCCTCTACAAATCCGACCCGGCAAGAGGCCGCCTGTGGGCCGAAGTGTTCAGCCGCCGCTCACCAGGCATCGACTTCCGCATCTGGCCCGACATCGGCGACCCAGCGCAGGTGCGCTTCCTCGCAGCCTGGGAGCCGCCGGAAGATCTGGCAACGCGCTTTCCCAATCTCGAAGTGCTGTTTTCCTCCGGCGCTGGTGTTGACCAGTTCGATTTCGCGGCGCTGCCGGCCAAACTGCCGGTGGTGCGCATGGTGGAGCCCGGCATCGTGCGCGGCATGGTCGAGTACGTGACGCATGCTGTGCTTGGCCTGCATCGCGACATGCCGCAATACCGGCGCCAGCAGCAGGGGGGCCTGTGGAAGCCGCTGCCTGTGCGGCCCGCTGGTGAACGGCGCATCGGCGTGCTCGGGCTGGGCTCGCTCGGGCAGGCCGTGCTGGCGCAGCTTGTTGCGCTGGGCTTCGACTGCGCAGGGTGGAGCCGTTCGCGGCACGAGGTCGACGGCGTGCAATGCCATGCCGGCGCCGATGAGCTGCCGGCCTTTCTGGCGCGCACCGACATCCTCGTGTGCCTGCTGCCTCTGACCGATTCGACACGCGGCTTTCTCGATGCGCGGCTGTTTTCGTTGCTGCCCACGGGCGCCGGGCTGGTGCATGTGGGGCGCGGGCCGCAGCTTGTGGATGCCGACCTGCTGGCCGCGCTCGCAAGCGGACAGATCGGCGATGCGGTGCTCGACGTGACCGACCCCGAGCCGCTGCCGCCGGAGCATGCCTTCTGGCGCCATCCGCGCATCCAGCTTACGCCGCACATCGCGAGCATGACGCAGCCGTTGAGTGCTGCGGAAGTGGTGCTCGACAACCTCGAGCGCTTCGAAGCCGGCGAGTCGATGGTCGGCCTGGTCGACCGCGCGCGTGGGTATTGAAGACGGGAAGAAGGAAGACCGACCGCACGATCTGCTGCCTGCCACGCACACAACCGCAGCCTGCTTTGTGCGGCACCCCCAAAGCAGCACCACCTCGTGCGGTGCGCCGCCTAAGCTGAGGGCATCGAAAGCTCCTTCGCTCTCGCTCCCTCCAACACCGTCATGACGCACCCCACCGCATTGCCCCACCAAGCCGCGCTCGACGCAATCGACCGCGCGCATCTGATCCACCCCGTCTCGCCCTGGCGCGTGCATGAGCAGCGCGGCCCCACCGTGCTGTCTTCAGGCCGTGGCGCATGGCTGACCGACGGCAACGGCCACGAACTCCTCGACGCCTTTGCGGGCCTGTGGTGCGTGAACGTGGGCTACGGGCAGGAGAGCGTGGTGCAGGCCGCCACCGAGCAGATGCGCAAGCTGCCGTACGCAACCGGCTACTTCCACTTCAGCAGCGAGCCGGCCATCCGCCTTGCTGAAAAACTGGTGCAGATCACGCCCGCCTCGCTGACCCGCGTGTACCTCACGCTGGGTGGCTCCGAGGCGGTCGATGCCGCCGTGCGCTTCATCGTGCAGTACTACAACGCGACCGGCCGGCCGTCGAAGAAGCAGTTCATTTCGCTGGAGCGCGGCTACCACGGCTCGTCGTCCACCGGCGCTGGCCTCACGGCGCTGCCGGCCTTTCATCGCGGCTTCGACCTGCCGCTGCCCACGCAGCACTACATTGCGTCGCCTTACGCCTATCGCCATGCCGACGGCGCCGACCCGCAGGCGCTGATCGCCTCGTCGGTCGCGGCCTTGCGCGCCAAGGTGGCCGAGCTGGGCGCGGACAACGTGGCTGCCTTCTTCTGCGAACCGATCCAGGGCTCGGGCGGCGTCATCGTGCCGCCCAAGGGCTGGCTGAAGGCCATGCGCGAGGCCGCGCGCGAGCTCGACATCCTCTTCGTCGTGGACGAAGTCATCACCGGCTTCGGCCGCACCGGTCCCATGTTCGCCTGCGAAGCCGAAGGCGTGGAGCCCGACCTGATGACCATGGCCAAGGGCCTCACGGCCGGCTACGTGCCGATGGGCGCGACCATGATGTCGGAGAAGGTCTACGCCGGCATCGCCGACGGCGCGCCCGAGGGCGCCTCCGTCGGCCACGGCGCGACCTATTCGGCGCACCCGGTCGGCGCCGCTGTTGCGCTCGAAGTGCTGCGGCTCTACGAGGAAGGCGGCATCCTCGCCAACGGCCAGCGCGGCGCGGCGCACTTCGCCGCCGGGCTCGATGCGCTGCTCGCGCATCCGCTGGTGGGCGATTCACGCCACCGCGGCCTGCTGGGCGCGCTGGAGCTGGTGAGCGACAAGGCCAGCAAGCGCCGTTTCGATGCGGCGCTGGGGCTGTCCGACCGCATCTTCGCCGCCGGCTACCGCAACGGGCTGGTGTTCCGCTCATTCGGCGACCACATCCTCGGCTTTGCGCCTGCGCTCACCTTCACCGAGGACGAGTTTGCGCAGATGTTCGCGCGGCTGAAGAAGACGCTCGACGAAGTGCTGGCCGCACCCGACGTTCGCGCCGCGATGGCGGCCTGAGCGAACAGGTACGCAAAGCCCGCAAGACCGGCGGCCAACGACGCAGAATCGGGCTTTCTCTCGTTATCAGGCACCGCCATGTCAGAAGCTTTCAAGATCGACCGACTCGACCTTCGCATCCTGGCCCAGTTGCAGAAGAACGGGCGCATGACCAACGTCGACCTGGCGGATGCGGTGGGGCTCTCGCCCAGCCCCTGCCTCATTCGCGTGAAGCGGCTGGAACAGGCCGGCTACATCGCCGGCTATGGCGCGCACCTTCGGCTCGAAAAACTCGGCGACACGCTGACCGTGTTCACCGAGGTCACGCTGTCGGACCACCACCGCGAAGACTTCGTGCGCTTCGAGTCCGCGATCCGCGAGGTCGACGAGGTGCTCGAATGCCACCTGGTCAGCGGCGGCTACGACTACCTGTTGCGCTTTCTCACCCGTGGCGTGAATCACTACCAGGAAGTGATCGAGGGGCTGCTCGAACGCAACATCGGCATCGCGAAGTACTTCAGCTACATCGTCATCAAGTCGCCGTTCATCAAGACGCACTGTCCGATCGAACGGCTTTTTCCTCACGAGCGCTGACCGGCGCCTTCGACCGTCCATGCCTGAACCAAAGCCTCGCTTCCAGCCGCCAGCCCGCTTCGTGCGGCTCGCGGAAACCGACCGGCCCGCGCTGACCCTGCACATCGATGGCGAAGCCCGCACCGCGCTGGCCGGCGACACGCTGCTGGTGGCGCTGCTGAGCAACGGACGACGCGTGCGCGACAGCGAGTTCGGCGACGGGCCGCGCGCCGGCTTCTGCCTGATGGGCGCCTGCCAGGACTGCTGGGTGTGGACACCGGCCGGCGAGCGCCTGCGCGCCTGCTCGACGCCGGTGGAAGAGGGCATGTCGGTGTTCACGCGCCCGCCGGCGGACCACTGGTTGCCGACACCGGACCTGCAGCAGTCGCTGGCTCGCCATGCGCCGGAGGGTGGGGCATGAGCGGGGCGCCTCCTTCTTTTCCTTCTGCTTCGCCACGCATCGTCGTGGTCGGCACCGGCCCCGCCGGCGTGCGCGCCGCGCAGGCGCTGGTGCGCGCCGGCGTGCGGCCCATCGTCGTCGACGAAAGCCGGCGCGACGGCGGCCAGATCTACCGCCGCCAGCCCGAGGGATTCAAGCGCCCTTATGCCAAGCTTTACAGCACCGAGGCCGAAAAAGCGCAGGCGCTGCACAGCGACTTCGACGCGCTGCGCGACCACATCGACTACCGCGGCGACACGCTGGCCTGGAACGTGAGCGAAGGCGCGCTGCATGTCGTGCATGCCGGCGAGCCGCAGACGCTGCCCTTCGATGCCTTGCTGGTGTGCAGCGGCGCGACCGATCGCCTGATGCCGGTGGTGGGCTGGCACCGCGCCGGTTGCTACAGCCTTGGCGCTTCGCAGATCGCGCTGAAGGCGCAGGCCTGCGCCATTGGTTCGCGCGTCGTCTTCATGGGCAGCGGTCCGCTGCTGTACCTCGTGGCCTCGCAGTACGTGCAGGCCGGCGCGCGGGTGGCAGCGGTGCTCGACACCGCACCGGCCGCCAAGCCCTGGGGCGCCGTGGCCGGTTTGCTTGCAAGACCGCGGTTGGCACTGCGCGGGCTCGCGCTGATTCGCGGCCTGCGCCGCGCGGGCGTGCCGGTGCTGCAGGGCGTGGCGCCGCAGCGCATCGACGGCGACGACAGCCTGGGCGTGCAGGCCGTGGCCGTGCGCGATGCCCAGGGGCGCGAGCAGCGCTTCGAGTGCGATGCCGTGGGCCTCGGCTGGCACCTGCGCGCCGAAACGCAGCTGGCCGACATTGCGCGCTGCGACTTCGAATTCGAGCCGCTGAGCCGGCAGTGGCTGCCGCGCATCGACGCCGATGGCCGCAGCAGCACCAAGGGCGTGTACCTGGCGGGCGACGGCGTTCGCATCCTCGGGGCCGATGGTGCCGAAGCGGCCGGCCGACTGGCAGCGCTCGCCGCGCTGGCCGATCTCGGCCATGCACCGGGCCGTGCGCTCTACGACGCCGAGTCCGCCGCGTTGCGTCGCACGCTGGCGCAGATGAATCGCTTCCGCGAAGGCCTGGCGCGTGCCTTTCCATGGCCGCATGCACAGGCTGCGGCACTGCCCGACGACGCGGTCGTGTGCCGCTGCGAGGCCGTGACGGCAGGCGAACTGCGCCGCTGCGTCAACGAGATGGACAGCCATGAAGTCAACCGCGCCAAGGCTTTCAGCCGCGTTGGCATGGGGCGCTGCCAGGGCCGCTTCTGCGGCCACGCCTCGGCCGAGATCGTGGCGCAGGCCAGCGGCGTGCCGGTGCAACTGGTGGGGCGTTTGCGCTCGCAGGCACCCGTCAAGCCGCTGATGATGAACACGCGCGAGGTGCAGGCATGAGCGATACGACGACCACCACCGACGTGCTGGTGCTCGGCGGCGGCCTGATGGGCACCACCGCCGCTTTCTTCCTGCGCCGCCAGCATGGCCTGTCGGTCACGCTGCTCGAACGCGAGCTCGTGGGCCGCCAGGCCAGCGGCACCAACTTCGGCAATGTGCGCAGGCAGGGCCGCGCGCTGGCGCAGATGCCGCTGGCCAACCGTGCGCGCGCCGTCTGGGGCCGCGTGAAGGAACTGCTCGGCGAAGACCTGGAGTTCGTGCCCTACGGCCACCTGCGCGTCTGCTACACAGAGCAGCAGGCTGCGGTGCTGGAGCAGCACGCGAAAGACGTGAGGCCGCTCGGCCTCGATCTCGAACTATTCGATGCGGAGCATCTGCGCCGGCGCTGGGGCATCTTCGCGCCCGGCATCGTGAGCGGATCGCTGTCGCCGAACGACGGCCACGCCAACCCGCGCCTGGCCGGCCCGGCCTTCGCACGCGCCGCGCGGCGCGCGGGCGCGAACATCGTCGAGCAGGCCGAGGTGATGCAGGTCGAGCGCGATGGCGCGGGCTTCGTCGCCCACACGGCGGACGGCCGGCGCTTTCGCGCGGCGCAGCTTTTTGTAGCCTGCGGCGCGTGGTCGAACCGCATGGCCGAACAGTTCGGCGAAGCCGTGCCGATGGATGCGCGCGGGCCGCAGATGGGCGTGACGGAGCCGCTGCCCTACGCCATCGGGCCGTCGATCGGCATCTCTTCGCCCATCGAGCACGAGGGCCTGTACTTCCGGCAGATCGCGCGCGGCAACATCGTCTTCGGCGGCGGGCTCAAGGGGCCGGCGCATGCGCAGCACATCCGCGCCTACGTGAAGCCCGACAACGTGCTGCGCCAGTTGCGCGAGCTGCGCCGCTTCGTGCCGGCCTTCGAGCACGTGCAACTGATCCGCGTGTGGAGCGGCATCGAGGGCTACACCGCCGACTGGCAACCCGTGATGGGCCCGAGTGCCCGCGTGCCGGGCCTGCACTATGCCTTCGGCTTCAATGGAGAGGGCTTTGCGATCAGCCCGGGCGTGGGCGAGACGATGGCCGAGCTGATCGCAACCGGCCAGACATCGACGCCTATCGAGAGCTTCTCTATCGGCCGGTTCGCGAATGAGCTGACGAAGCAGGCGGCCTGAGGCCGCTGCTGCCCGCTACTGCGCCATCACGACGAAGACTTTGCGCAGGGTCTCGTGCACATGCCACTCGCCGGTGGTGTGCGCCGGAAAGAACAGCGTGTCGCCCGCGCGAATCTCCAGCGCGGCGCCATCGGTCGGCGTGAAGGTGCAGGCACCGGCCAGGATGTGCATGACCTCGGCGTTGGCCAGCTGGCGCTCGAAGCGGCCGGGCTCGCATTGCCAGATGCCGCTCTTGTTGTCACCTGCGCCGGCGAGCTCGACGTCGATGCCGCTCAGCCGGCAGGGTGGCTGACTCAGGGGGCGTGCGGGCGTGCCCTGGTCTTGCAGGCCGCCGATGGTGGCCGACTGGCGAAGGATGGTGATGCCCATGGTGCTCAACGTCCGGCCTCGACCGCAGCGGCCAGCTCGGCCAGCGTGTGGAAGTGGTAGTCGGGCACGGTGTGCTTCGACTCGATGGTGCCGCCCGAACCCTTTTGTGCATGCCGACGCTCGATCCAGCAGGTGGTGATGCCCAATTGCTTGGAGATGCCGATGTCGTGGTACTGGCTTTGCGCCACGTGCAGGTTGTCGGCCTGCTTGTAGCCCCAGGCGCCTTCGAAGCGGCCGCGGGCATAGGCGAAGTAGCGCGCGTCGGGCTTCTCGCACAGCGCGTCGTCGCAGCTCAGCAGCATGTCGAAGGGCGAGCCCAGGGTCTTGTCGAAATGCGCCAGTGCCCAGGCCTGGGCGTTGGTCATCGTCACCAGCTTGAAGCGCTTGCCGAGCCGCTTCAGCGCTTCCACCGAATCGGGGAACGCCGGCCATTGCGCGACCGAGTCGCGCAGGCCCTGCGCGATGGCGTCGGTATCGGGCAAGCCGAGTGCCGGCGCGACGGCGTGCCAGCAGCGCTCCAGGTCGTCGGGGTACCAGCCGGCGTTGCCGTCGGCGCGCGCGCGCCGGTAGGCGGCCAGGAAGTCGTCGTCGCTCACGTCGGCATCGGGCGCCGCGCTGCGCAGGTAGGCGAGCATGCCGCCCTCGAAATCGATCAGCGTGCCGACGACGTCGAAGGTGAGGACCTTGAAATCTTGCAGGGACATGGAAACGCTCCAGGGATGAAGAAGAGGACTTCATCGAGCATAGGTGCGCACCCTGCGAATGCCGGCCCGAAGTGGGGCCGCGTCACGGCACAGGATGCGGTTGTCGGCGCCGCGGTGGCATCTTCTTGCGCGGGCGGCGCTCAGTTCTCGCCGACGTGGCCCTTGTGCTGCGGCAGGTCGTCCGTGATCGTGAACCACGGCGCCTTCGAGCTGACGAAGATGTGCGCGGTCGGGCGAATCGCTGGCGCATCGACCAGTGTGCCCAGGGTGACGTGCACGAACTGGCCGTCGCGCACCACCGAATAGAGCAGCGAGCCGCACTTTGCGCAGTGAATGTCGCCCGCGTCCTTCTTGCCGTAGATCATCACCGCGTCTTCGCCCTGCGTAATGGCGAGCTTGCCGCGCTCGATGCCCGCGAAGGGCTTGAAGGCCGAGCCGGTCGCGCGCCGGCAGTCCGAGCAATGGCAGTTCAGGGCGTAGGCGAATTCATCCGCCACCTTGTAGTGGACGGCGCCGCAGAGGCACTTTCCCGCGAGCATGCGGCCGATGAAGAAGCTGCCTCAGCCCGCCAGGCCCACGAACACGTTCTGCACGTCGTCGTTCGCGTCGATGGCCGCCAGGAAGGTTTCGACTTCTTCCAGGTCTGTCGCGCTCAGGCTCGCCGGATCGACCGGGTTCTTGGGCTTGTAGCCCAGCTTGGCCGACAGCACGGTGAAGCCCTGGGCCGGCAGCGCGCGGCTCACGAGGTCGAGGTCGGTGGGGTCTGTCAGGAAGACCGCGGGGTGGCCTTCGCTGGCCGGTTCGAAGTCTTGGGCGCCGGCTTCGATGGCGGCCACTTCGGGGTCGGCGTCGGGTTTGGCGGGTTCGGCTTCGATCATGCCGACGTGGTCGAAGTCCCACGACACCGAGCCCGAGGTGCCCAGCTGGCCCTTGCGGAACAGCACGCGCATTTCAGGCGCGGTGCGGTTCACGTTGTCGGTCAGGCACTCGACCATCACCGGCACGCGGTGCGGCGCGAAGCCTTCGTACATCACATGCTCGAAATGCACGGCCTCGCCAGTGAGGCCCGCGCCTTTCTTGATGGCGCGGTCGAGCGTGTCCTTGGGCATCGAGGCCTTGCGCGCCTGCTCCACGACCAGCCGAAGGCGCGAGTTGGAGGCCGGATCGGCGCCGTTGCGCGCGGCCATCATGATTTCCTTGGCGAGCTTGCTGAACAGCCGGCCCTTGGCATTGGCCGCCAGATCCTTGTGTTTCGCTTTCCATTGGGCGCCCATGTCTGTTTCCTTGAATGTGTGTTGTGCGTGCGGCCGTGCCTGGCAGGCTCCTGGCTCTTTGCAGAAAGAAGGGCTGGATGACCGGATCGGGGCGACTACTGTAGCCTTCTTCCCATGACTGCTGCACACGAAAACCAGTACCCCACGCCGTTCGAGTCCGGCAACGGCAACCAGACCACCACCTGGGCCGAATGCATCGCCTTCTACGAGCGGCTGGCCGGACAATTTCCCGGCGTGCTGCGCTGGGGCGAGATCGGCGTGTCGGACACCGGTGTTCCCCTTCACGCCGGCGTGGTCACTGCCGACGGCGTGTTCGATCGCGACACGCTCAGGCAGCAGCGCCGCCCGGTGTTCTTCAACAACAACGGCATCCACCCCGGCGAGCCCGAGGGCATCGACGCCTGCATGGCGCTGGTGCGCGATTTCTGCACGCAGCCCGGGCGGTTGGCGGCGCTGGGCGACACGGTGTTCCTGTTCATTCCCGTCTACAACGTGGACGGCTGTATCAACCGGCAGAACACCTCGCGCGTGAACCAGCTCGGGCCCGAGTCGTTCGGCTTCCGCGGCAACGGCCGGCACCTGGACCTGAACCGCGACTTCATCAAGTGCGACAGCCTGGCCGCGCAGGTGTTCAACCGCTTCTTCACGGCGTGGGACCCGGACGTGATGGTCGACACCCACACCTCCAACGGCGCGGACTACAGCTACACCATGACGCTGATCCCGACCCAGCCCGACAAGCTGGGCGGCGGGCTCGGGCAGTTCCTGCGCGAAAGCATGCTGCCTGCGATCTACGGCGATATGGCGCAACGCGGCTGGCCCACCTGCCCGTACATGAACCTGCTGGCCGAGACGCCCGACGACGGCATCGAGGACTTCCTCGACCTGCCGCGCTTTTCCACCGGCTATGCGGCGCTGCACCACACCATCGGCTTCATGCCCGAGACCCACATGCTCAAGCCCTTTGCCGACCGCGTGGCTTCCATGCGGACGCTGGTCGATGTGGTGCTGGAATTCACCGTCGCGCATGCGGCGCAGATTCAGAATCTGCGCCGCGACGCCAAGGCTGCTGCAGCGCAGCAGGCGCGCTGGCCGCTGACATGGCGCAACGACCGCAGCCGGCCGGCGAGCCTTCGTTTCAAGGGCTATCGCGCGGTTCGCACGCCGAGCCGGCTCGGGAACTACGAGCGCCTGGCCTACGACCGCAGCCAGCCCTGGGAGAAAGACATCGTGCACTTCGACCGCTGCGTGGAAGACCTGGCGGTCGCGGCGCCCAAGGCCTACCTGGTGCCCCAGGCCTGGCGCGAAGTGATCGAGCGCCTGCAATGGAACGGCGTCGAGCTGCGGCGCCTGGAAGCGGACCAGTTGTTCGATGCGGCCCGGGTGTACCGCGTGCAGAGCGTGACCTCGCGCGCGAGCGCCTACGAAGGCCACATGTTCCATGACCAGCTGGTGCTCGCCACGCACACCGAGCGCTTCCAGGCGCGCGTGGGCGACGTGCTGGTGCCACTGGACCAACCCAACGCCCGCTACGCGGTCGAAACGCTGGAGCCCGAAGCCCACGACAGCTTCTTCCGCTGGGGCTTCTTCAATAGCGTGCTGGAGAAGAAGGAGAACTTCTCGGCCTATGTCTTCGAGGACACCGCACTCCAGATGCTGGAGGACGAGCCCGAGTTGAAGCGCCAGTTCGAGCAATGGAAGGCGGACCACCCCGAGAAGCTGTCTGACCAGCAGGCTGTGCTGGGCTTTCTCTTTGCGCACGGCCGGCGCCATGCGGAGCCGGGGTGGCAGCGCTATCCGGTGGTCGGGCTGATGTAGGCAGGTCGCGGCCCGGACAGCAGTTTTTTCCAAGTCCCGGCGGCGCATTGCGTCTAGGCTGCGGTCATCCTTCAACTCCTTTGGAACGACCAGACATGCGATCCAGCGACGCGCAACAGAAGACGGATGCCTTTCACCGGCTGCACGCCGGCCCTGATCCATTGGTTCTCGTGAATGCATGGGACGCCGCCAGCGCCCGCATCGTCGAGCGCGCCGGTGCAAGCGCCATCGGAACCACCAGCGCGGGCATGGCCTGGTCGCTTGGCTACGCGGACGGCGAGCGCATGCCCGTCAGCGAGCTGATCGCAGCCTGTGCGCGTATCTGCCGCGTGACAGGAGTGCCGGTGAGCGTGGACATCGAACAGGGTTACGGCGACAGCACGCAGGCGGTGGGCGACGTGGCAAGCGCGCTGATCGGCATGGGCGCGGCCGGCATCAACATCGAGGACGGCACAAGGCCGGGCACGCGCGAGCTGGCGGCGCCCGAGGTGATGTGCGAGCGCATTGCCGCCATCCGCAAGCTCGATGCGCGCTTTTTCATCAACGCGCGCACCGACGTCTACTTCGTGCCCTGGAACGACCCGATGGCACGATTCGAAGAGGCGCTGCGCCGCGCACAGCTTTATGCGGCGGCGGGTGCGGATGGCATCTTCGTGCCCGGCATGTCCAGTCTTGAAGAGATCGAACGGCTGGCGGGCGCGCTGAGCCTGCCGGTGAACGTGTACGCTGGCTATGCCGGCGCACCCTCGGCCGATGGCCTGGCACGCGCCGGTGCGCGGCGCATCAGCCTGGGTTGCGGCCCGCTGCAGTCGGCACTGGGGCTGGTAGACCGGATCGCCAAGGAGGCTTTCGAGCATGGCCGTTTCGGCACGATGGGCGAGGGCATGCTGTCGGTTGGCGAGATCAACGGGCTCTTTGCTGCCACTGCCTGAGCTCCTTGGCCCCATGGCGCGTTCGGGTACAGTGGGCGCCCCTTGCCGCAGCCGACCCCGCCCGAAACCAGCTCCCCGCACAGCATCCGCCTCGAGGCGGTGACGCTGGTGCGCGGCAACCAGCATGTCTTCGAGGGGCTGACGCTCAGCCTGCAGGAGACGCGCATTGGCCTGATCGGCGACAACGGGGCTGGCAAGAGCAGCCTGTTCCGCCTCATCAGCGGACTCGATCAGCCGCAGCAGGGGCGCGTGGTCGTGCATGGCTGCGACACGCAGGCCGACCGCAGGCAGCTGTCGAAGCACGTGGGCCTGATGTTCCAGAACCCCGACGACCAGATCATTTTTCCGACCGTGGCCGAGGAACTGGCTTTCAGCCTCACGGCGCGCGGCGAAACACGGCAGGCGGCGCGGCAGCAGGCGCGCGATTTTCTTGCGCAGCGCGGGCTCGAAGCCTGGGCCGGGCGCGCCGTGGGCGAGCTGAGCCAGGGGCAGCGCCAGCAGGTGTGCCTGCTGGCCTTGCAGATCAGCGAGCCCGCCACGCTGCTGCTCGACGAGCCCTTTGCCAGCCTCGACCTGCTGAGCCAGGCGCGATTGGCCGCGCAGCTCGAGGCGAGCGATCACCAGATCCTCGTGTCCACGCACCTGCTCGAACACGTCTACGACTTCGAACGCGTGCTGTGGCTCGAACAGGGCAAGGTGCGCGCCGACGGGCCGGGCCGCGAAGTGTGCGAGGCCTATGCCGAGAACGTGCGCGAGCGCGCTGCGGCAGAGCGGGGTCGCCATGCGTAGCCTCTATTCGGAGCAGCCGACGTGGATGCATGCGATTGCGGCGTGGGTCAAGCTCGCGGTGCTGTCGGTGTGCGGCACGCTGCTGGTGCTGGTCGAGCGGCCGGTGCATCTGGCCGTTGCCTGCGCGGTGGTGCTGCTGATCTTCGTCTCGCTCGGGCCACCTGCGTGGCGCCGGGTGCGCATGCTGGTCGGCGTGGCGATCGCTGGCGGGCTGATCGTCGGCTTCCACTGGGCGATGGGCACGACCCCGCTCGGCGTGGCCAGCGCATTGCGCCTTGCCAGCGCGGCCACGCTCGCGCTGATGCTCACGCTGACCACGCGCTTCGAAGACCTGCTGGCGGTGCTCGAAGCGGTGCTGCATCCGCTGCAGTGCCTTGGCGTGCCGACCGAGCGGATCGCACTGGGCCTTGGCCTGATGCTGCGCTTCGCCGAAAATTTCTATGTGCAGTGGCAGCGCCTCGACGACGCCTACCGCGCGCGTTCAGGCCACGGCGGCGGCCTGCGGCTGCTGGCGCCGCTGACCATCCGCACGCTGCAGACGGCGGAGCGCGTGGCCGATGCGCTCGCCGCGCGGCTCGGGCGCTGAGCTTCCTTCCTTTTCCTCGATTGCGATTGCCATGACCACCACTTCAGGCTCCCTCACTTCGTCCCGCTCCCTGTCGTACATCGCGCTGTTCGCAGCGCTGATGGCGGTGTTCGGCCTGATCCCGAAGATCGACCTGCCGTTCGGTGTGCCGATCACGCTGCAGTCGCTGGGCGTGATGCTGGCGGGCTGCCTGCTCGGGCCGCGCCGTGGCTTCCTGGCGATTGCGCTGTTCCTGCTCGCAGTGGCACTGGGCCTGCCGCTGCTGCCCGGCGGCCGTGGCGGCCTGAGCGTGTTCGTGGCGCCGGCCGGGGGCTTCCTGTTCGGCTGGATGTTCGGGGCCTTCGCCTGCGGCTTGCTGATGCGCCTTGCCGTGCGTCGCATGGCCGGGGGCACGGGCGTGGGGCTGCTGGTTGCGGCTTTTGTGTCGTCGGTGGTCGGCGGGATCGTCGTGGTCTACGGCTTCGGCATCGTCGGGCTTTCGTTGATCGCCCATATGTCGCTGCCGCAGGCCGCGCTGGCCATGCTGGTGTTCATTCCCGGCGACCTGATCAAGTGCGGCATCTGCGCGATGCTCGTGCAGACGGTGATGCGCGGCATGCCGGGCTGGCGGCTCGACCGCGACTGAGCTACTTGCCGCGTCGCCTGAACACGGTGGCCGAGAGGTAGTCCTTGCGCGGGCCGTGGACCGTGTGGCGGATGGTGAAGGAGCCGTCCGCCAGAAAGCGGTAGCTGCTGTCGTAGGTGTCGGGCGTGCACAGGTGCGTGGCCGAACCGGCGAGCGCATCGCCGTCGCGCACGATGCCGATGGCGTGGAACAGGCGCGGCGGGGTTTCGGCAAAGTGCACCACGAAGCCGCCCGGAGCGCGTTCGAAGAGGTACTCGCGGTGGCCGTCGAATTCCTTGCCGTCGGCAAGGCGGATCCGGCCCTCTTCGCGGTACTTCAACATCCCTGTCTCGAGCGGCGTGAACACGGCCGTGCCGGTCATGGAGGCCTGGCCCTCGATGGTTCGTTCCAGGTCCCATGCACCCACCAGCCTGTCGAAGACAGTGTCCGCAGTGCCCCAGGGGGGCGGGGATGGAAAGGCAGGGGCCGGCGCGCTCATGCAAAGACTCTACGACAAGCCCTGATCTCCCTTTGGAGCAGCTGATTGTTTCCACTTCGTGAACGCCGTGGTTCTTTTCTCTAAGGGTTTTTACTTAGACAACGGCGCACAATTCATCTCACAGACCGGCCCCAAAGCCGATCTGGGTGAACAGGGCCCCGAGCGAGGTGGCCGCCCCCGGAGGGACGGTGACCCACCCAAGACCGGTTCGAAATCATCCAAAGAACTGAAACGAATTGAAGGACATCCAAATGACCGCCTCTAAGCTCCTCTCCGCTATCTCCATCGCCCTGCTGGCCGCTGCCGGTGCCGCACACGCTGAAACGTATGAAGGCGTGCACCAAGTGACCTCGGCCGCCAGCCGCGCCGACGTTGCCGGCCAGGCCGTGGTTGCAGCCCATAGCGCCAACCCCTATGCCACCGGCGCCGACGCAGGCCCCGCTCGCGTGATCGTCTCGACGACCAGCCGTGCCGCCGTTCGCGCCGATGCAGTTGCCGCTGCACACAGCGCTGACCCGTATGCCGAAGGCGCTGCCGCTGGTGTCGCACCGGTCGTGGCAAGCACGGTCGACCGCGCCGCGGTGCGTGCCGCAGCCCGCGCTGCCGCTCGCGGTGACGCACTGCCGCTGTAATCAGTTCCCCGACAGGGGCTGAGACAAAAGGCCGGGCCATGCGATGCATGGCCCGGCCTTTTTGCGTCTGGCTTGCTGCGCCTGGTCAGCGCGCGGGCAGCGGCCGCAGCGCGGCGATGAGGAAAGGCGCGTTGTCGTCGTCGGTCGGGTCGTGCAGTTCGACGAACCATTGCGCGGCGTCGCCGTATCCGGAGCCTGCGCTGAGTTCGCAGGCATAGAGCAGCCTTCCTGCCCGCGCATCCTCCCGGGACGCGATGGCTTCATCGCAACACTCATCGACCAGCGACCGCGTGCCATCGGGCGCACCGACGAAGGACCGCCGCATCAGCCGCATGACGATGCGTTCCGGCGCCACTGTGCGTTCGCCTTCCCGCGCAACGGTCACCGTCGCACGCAGCCGAAGTTCGAACGGCTCGCCGACGCGAAAGCCTTCCCCGCGCTCCAGCGACATGCCTTCAAGCGCCACGCGCACCCGGCGGCGCTCGCGCAGCCTCGTGACGACGAGCAGCACCGCCGACACCGAGAAGACCCCGAAGAACGGCAGCCCCACCGCCAGCCAGAGCCATTGCCAGCCACCGGCCAGCGCCCAGGTCATTGCCCGCAAGCCGAAGACCGCCATGAACACCAGCACCGCGAGCGCGACCAGCCACGCGGCCCAGTCGGCGGCCGACTTCGGCGCGCGTTCCGTGGCCTGCGGCGCGCGCGAGGTCCATTCGGTGGGCAGCCTTTCGTCGTCCGGCTGGGCGATCGGGTCGATGGATGAATGGCGCTGCAGCATGAAGAGCCGCCGAGCATAGCCAGTCGCGCAGCAAGCAGGCAGCACCACGCCGGTGCGGCTCCCGGCCATGTGGCGGAGCCGCCTTCGCCAAAAGGCGCATTGCCTTGCCACGGCGCATCCTTCATGATTGCGCGGCGCGGAAGGGGTGGCCGCAAGTCTTCATGCTTTCGCATTAGTGCGTCATCGTGGTGCGGCCGGGTGAAAATACGAGCACGCTTCCGTCAGGAAAAAAGAAAGCATGATCCCGTTGCAGCCGAGGCGGCAACCCAACACGCATGGCCCTTACTCTCGACCCCGAAGACACGCGCGGACGCATCCACGACCTGGTGTGGAGCGGCTTTTATCCCGACGCCGATGTCGAATGGCTGATCACCGACGAGTACCTCGATCCTGATGAGGTCACCACCGAAGACCGGGCCTGGGTCAAGGCCGAGGCCGCAAGTGCATGCGCCGCCAAGCGCGCGGCCGAGGCCGGGTGGCCCGCGCAGACCGAATACGACCGCCTCGAAGCCGTGTTCGCGCAGCTGCGCAGCGAGAAGATCATTGCGCTGCACCGCGCAGGCAACACGCTCGCCGATGGCCACGACGACGTGCGCGAGCAATGGCGCGCCGCGGGCCGCATGGACTCGGGCATTCGCGGCTGCTGCTTCTATCACGCGCAAGACCTCGATGCGGCAGTGCGCACCGGCCGCCTGCACCTGGCCTTCAGCGGCGGCATGATCCCCGAGATCGAGCAGCGCGAAGCCAACACCGTGGTGGTGGGCCATCGCATCGCCGAGCTGCTGCGTGCGGCCGGCTTCGGCGTGCAATGGAGCGGCAACATCGACCAGCGCATCGAAGCCGACCTCGGCCAATGGCGCAAGCGCGGCCCCTCCGCGTGAGCGTGCAGCAGGCCTGGCAGCCGCCGCGCCGCATCGACGCGATCGATTTCTGGCTGCGCTCGCGGCTGCTGGCCACGGCCCATGCGTTGCGCGAGACGCTGCGACCTTCGGCCCGGCGCTGGCATGGCGGCGACAACGCACTGGCCGACGCGCCGGTGCTCGCGCAATACCGCACTCCCTTGTGGTCCGACGACCGCGCCGAAGAATTTCCGCTCGTGGCCGGCAAGGTGCAGAACCTGCGCGTGGCGCGCCGTGCCTTCGATGCCATCGAGGTGCCGGCAGGCGAAGTGCTGAGCTTCTGGCGCCAGCTGGGGCGGCCGGGCGCATGGCGCGGCTTCGTGCAGGGCCGCGAGCTGCGCGGCGGTTGCGTAGTGCCGACGCTGGCCGGCGGGCTCTGCCAGCTGTCGAACGCGCTCGCCACCGTGGCGGTGCGCGCGGGCTTCGAACTGGTCGAGCGCCACGGGCACACGGCGCGCATCGAGCAGGCCGGCGCGGCCGACGGTGACGCGGTCGATGCGACGGTGTTCTGGAACTACGTCGATCTCAAGCTGCGCGCCAAGCATGCGTGGCGGCTCGAAGTGGAATTGACCGATAGCGAGCTGGTGCTGCGCATCCGTGCGCGTTCTCCGCTGGCGGCACTGGCTGCGCCAGTCGTGCTGCGCCGAACGTATGACGACGCGGGCGCAGCACTGCCATTGGCGCGCGGTTGCCTGAGTTGCGAACAGGTCACGTGCTTTCGCCATCGTCCGCAGGTCGACGTCGGCCCCGAGGGCCGCGCGGCGGTGCTGGTCGATGGCTGGACGCCGGAGTTCGCCCGCTACCTGCGAGAGGAACATCCACACGCGCAGCGCCTGCAGCCGGCGCCGCTGCGGCTTGCGTTCTGGCGTCTGCCCGCGACGGGCTGGCACCGTGAGACCGCAGTGCCCGCGCAGACACTGTGGGCCGTGAGCCTGCGCCGCGCGCTGTGGCAGCGGCTCTGGGCGCGGCATGCAGGCCGGCGGCAGGCGAGCCTGATCGACGGCCAGCGCTGGCTTGCGCGCGCCCTGGCAAGCCGCCTGACGCCGGAGCACACGGAGCTGGTGGTCGAGCAGGCACTGCTGCCGCACCTGCAGCGCATCGGTGCGCTCGACGGGCGCCGCGTCACCGTGCTGGCCAGCGCGTTGCCGATGGCCGAAATCGAACATCGGCTCGATGCCGCGGCCCGGCACTGGCCCGGTGACGGAGCGCTGCGCGACTTTCGCGCCGATCCGTCGCTGGTGCGCACCGAGACGCTGGCGCTTGCCCGTGCGAAGGCCGTGGTCACGCCGCATGCAGATGTCGCCCGGCAGCTCGCCAAGCTGGCACCGCAAGCAGCATTGACGCAGCTCGACTGGATGCTGCCCCCGGTCAAGGCTGCTGCTTTCATCGAACGCAGGGGGCCGCCGCTCGTCGTGTTCGCCGCAAGCGCACTGGCACGCAAGGGTGCGCGCGAACTTGCCGCGGCGCTGCAAGGCTGGCCGTACCGGCTGCGTGTGCTGGGTGCGCCTTCGGATGACGCGCAGCTCTGGCGCGGCATCGCGCACATCGAACACATGAACTGGCAAGGCGACTGGCTGGCCGGCGCCAGTGTCGTCGTGCTGCCCGCGCACGTCGAGCACGCACCGCGCGCGGTGCTGCGCGCCGTGGCGGCCGGCGTACCCGTGGTGGCCTCGACCGCATGCGGCCTCGCAGGCTTGACCGGCGTGCGCGAGGTAGCACCGGGCGACGTCGAGGCCCTGCGCGCCGCATTGCAGGCTGCTTGCATCCCCTGAACGGAGAGGACAGATGGCATCGATCGAACAGGCCCGCGCGGCGCTGGCTTCCCATGGCGCGCTGGCGCCGCAGTCCGCCGCCGAGCATTGGCGCGGAGAGATCCCTCTGCCGGCCGCCATCGAAACCTTCTACGCACAGGTCGGCCCGCTCGGCGAGTGGATCAACGACCGCGTGGGCCATGCGGGCCTCACGGTGCCGACCGCCGGCAACCCCTTCAGCATTCCGACGCTCGCGCGGCTGTGGGAGCTGCAGGCCGGCTATCGCTGGCACGGCATCACCGGCGAGCGCATTGCCGACTGGCCCGATCACTGGCTGGTGGTGGCCGACCAGGGCGCGGACCCCTTCATCTTCGACCTGAACACAGGCGCGATACAGTTCGCCCGGCATGGCGAGGGTGTGTGGAAAGACGATGCACCGATCTTTGCCGACATCCTCGAGATGGCCGCGTGCCTCGGCACTATCGGCCAAGTGTGGGACGAGGCGGGCGAGGACATCTTCATGGACGACGATTCCGTCAACCCGGTGCACCGCGCGCGCCTGATCGAGCGGCTCACGCCGCTGATTGGCGCCAGCGAGGCCGGCGACATCGCGGACCTGTTCGACTGGTAGTCAGCTGGCGCGTCGCAGGAAAAACAATACGGGAGCAGCACTTCAATGACCATCGACCTCCAGACGCTCAAGTGCGGCGAATGCGGCAGCAGCGTGCTCAAGCGCACCGGCCTCAACGAATACACCTGCGACCACTGCGGCTCGGTCACGCTGGTGGAAGACAACGTGTCCGACCGGCTGGAGCGCGTGCTCAACCAGGTGAAGAACGAAGCCGGCCGCCGGCTCGCGGCTGAAGAGGCGCTGAGGCAGAAGCTGATGCTACGCAAGGTCGGCATAGCCATAGCCATCCTGCTGGGCGTGGTGCTGGTGTTTCGCGTGGTCGGGTTGTTTCTCTTCGACTCCCGCGACGCCGCATCCGGTGCACCGCGGTCCGTAGTGGCCGCTGCGGTCGACCGCACCATTCCCGTCGATGGCCTGAAGCTCAACGAGCCGCGCCAGGTGCTGGTGGGCAGCGGCAGTTCGGCCATGCCCAAGCTGCTGGTGGTGGCGCGCAACGAAACCGGCAAGTCGCTGTCGCGCGCGGGCATTCGCGCCACGTACTACGACGGCGACAGCAAGCTCGACGAGCGCAGCGAGATGCTGCCGGTGTCCGTGCTGGAGCCCGGCGAAAGTGCGCCCGTGTTGATCGACATGCCCAGCGGCAAGAACGTCACTCGGCAGGAGCTGCGCGTGCAGAAGCTGGCCGAGCCCTACAGCGCGGTGCAGGGGCCGCGCATGGCCTTCTCGCGCGTGCGGCTCATCCAGCAGGGCGAGCGCGTGCGGCTGGTGGGCCGCATCGCCAACGACCGCAAGGACGCCACGGTGCTCGGCGGCTTCGAGGTGCTGGTCACGCTGTACGACGACGCGGGGCAGGTGATCGGCTTCGGCCACGGCTACGGGCAGGCCAACGAGATCCAGCCGGGCACGCGGACTTCGATGGACGTGAGCATCGCGCGCTTCGGCCGCGCGACGGCCATCGCGGCATGGGACTACCGCATCGGCTACAGCACGGTCGAGTCGTCGGGCACGCGCACGCCGGTGCTGAATGCCGACCGCGTGATCCGCACGGTGGGCGGCCCCGAGTCCTTCAACCCCGAGCTGCGCCTGGGCACCGACGACCTGCTGGCCGACGACAGCGAGCGCTTCGACGACAAGCAACTCGAACTGCTCCCGCTGGTGGACGGGCGCAACAACATCCAGCAGCGGCTGTTCCTGGGCGAGCTGGTGAACCGCAGCACCGATGCAGTGGTGCTCGCGCCGGGCGGCGTGATCTCGCGCTTCAGCGGCAGCAAGGCGCATGGCACTACGAACATCACGGGGCTGGCGTACCTCTATCCGGGCGAGCGCTTTCCGATCTTCCTCGAGCCCGAGGACATGGAGCGCATCACCGCGACTCGCATCGAATGGAAGCCGATGCGCCGCGCGGCATTGCCGGGTCCGCGCAAGCCGCTGGAGGTGAAGGTGACGGGCACCAAGGCCGAGACCGGCAGCGTGCTGCTCAACTTCAGCCAGCGCTTCACCTACAAGAGCGTGGAAGTCACGGGCAGCGTGAAGAACCCGGGCACGGGCATCGTCGGCAAGGTGCGGCTGTGGGTCAGCCTGCGCGACCGCAACGGGCAGCTCACGGGCTTCAAGCTGGTGGAGAACCTGCCGGCCATCGCGCCGGGCGAGAGCGTGCCGTTCCAGGTGAACGTGGAGCAGAACGGCCGCGACTTCGCGAGCGTGACGACGCTATACCAAACCGAATAGCCCCTCGGGCGACGGCGTTGGGCGGTTCGCGCCATGATCGCGGCCATGATTCCGTTATCGATCCTCGACCTTTCCCCGATCACCGAGGGCAGCGACGCCGCGCAGTCGTTCCGCAACTCGCTCTCGCTGGCGCAGCATGGCGAGAAGCTGGGCTACACGCGCTACTGGCTGGCCGAGCACCACGGCATGCCGGGCATTGCGAGCGCGGCCACTGCCGTGCTGCTGTCGCATGTAGGGGCGGGCACTTCCACCATCCGCATCGGTGCAGGCGGCGTGATGCTGCCGAACCATTCGCCGCTGGTGATTGCCGAGCAGTTCGGCACGCTGGAATCGCTGTACCCGGGGCGCATCGATCTGGGCCTGGGGCGCGCGCCCGGCTCCGACCAGCGCACCGCGCGGGCCTTGCGGCGCAACCTCGAATCGGACGCGGACCAGTTTCCGCAGGACGTGATCGAGCTGATGGACTTCATGTCGAAGACGCCGCAGCAACCGGTGCGGGCCGTGCCCGGCGCGGGGCTCGAGGTGCCGGTGTGGATCCTCGGCTCCAGCACCTTCGGCGCGCAGCTCGCGGCGCACCTGGGGCTGCCCTACGCCTTTGCCTCGCACTTCGCGCCGCAGCAGATCATGCAGGCCATCCAGATCTATCGCGAGACCTTCAAGCCGTCGGCACAGCTGCAGAAACCGTATGTGATGCTGGGCTTCAACGTGTTCGCGGCCGACACCGATGAAGAGGCCGAGTTCCGCGCCACCTCGTGGCAGCAGGCCTTCGTGAACCTGCGCAGCGGGCGGCCGGGGCGCCTGCCGCCGCCAGTGGAAAACTATCGTCAGAAGGTCGGGCCCGCGGAGAACGCGCTACTCGACTCGGTGCTGTCGTGCTCCGCGGTGGGCTCGGTCGAGACGGTGAAGAAGGGCGTGGAAGCGTTCGTCGCGCGCACCGGCGCCGACGAACTCATGATCACCTCGCAGGTGTTCGACCACGCGGCCCGGCTGCGCTCTTATGAGCTGCTGGCCAACGCGTTCGGACAGACGCCGAAGCAATAGAGCTCAGGCCCGCTTGCGGGCTTCCTCGTCCACGAGGTCCTTCTTCGAGAGCTTGCCCACGGCGGTCTTGGGCAGCTCCGGCCGGATCTCCAGCGCGCCGATCATCTCGTGCTTGCCCAGGCGGTCCTTCAGGAAGGCCTTGAGCGCATCGAGCGTCAGTTCGCTCGCGCCTTCCTTCAGCTTCACGAAGGCCTTGGGCGACTGGCCGCGGTACTCGTCGGGGATGCCGATGACGCAGACCTCGGCCACCGAGGGGTGCTCGTACACCGCCTCTTCCAGCACGCGCGGGTAGACGTTGTAGCCGCCGCACAGCAGCATGTCCTTGGTGCGGTCGACGATGTAGAAGTAGCCGTCGGCGTCCATCTTCGCGACGTCGCCGCTGCGGAAATAGCCGTCGGCCGTCATCGACTCGGCGGTTGCCTTCGGGTTGTTCCAGTAGCCCTTCATCACGTTCGGGCCCTTGATGCACAGCTCGCCAGGCTCGCCGAACGCGGTGACGTCCTTCGCCGGATCGTCAAGGCTCACGAGCTTGATGCGCACCTGCGGCAGCGGCATGCCGCACGAGCCCGCCTTGCGCACGCCGCGCGCGGGCGTGAAGGTGCCCACGGGCGAGGTCTCGGTCATGCCCCAGCCTTCGTTGAGGTGGCAGCCGGTGAGCTCGAAGAAGCGCTGCTCCACCTCCACCGGCAGCGGCGCGCCGCCAGAGCCGCAGAACTTGAGCGAGCGCAGGTCCATCTCCTTGGCCTTGGGGTGCGCGAGGATCGCGGTGTACATCGTCGGCACGCCGGGGAACACGCTGATCTTGCTGGCCGCGAGCTCGTTCATCACCGCGTCGACATCGAAGCGCGTGTGCAGCACCAGCGCCGCGCCCAGGCGCACGCCGAGCAGCATCGCGGCGCTGAGCGCGAAGATGTGAAAGAGCGGCAGCACGACCAGGAAGCGTTCTGCCCCTTCGGCCAGGATGGGCGGGTCGCCCTTGGTCGACTCGTAGTACTGCGCCGAGGCCGACGTGAGGTTGGCGTGCGTGAGCATCGCGCCCTTGGGCAGGCCGGTGGTGCCGCCGGTGTACTGCAGCACCACGATTTCTTCGGCGAGGTCGCCAATCGGGTGGGTCTTGTGCGTGCCTTCGCTTTTCAGCAGCTCGGTGAAGCGCACATGCCGGTCGTCGGCGGGCACGGGAGCGATCTGGCCTGCGCCCTGCAACTGGGCCTGCACTTTGCCGCCTATCGCGCCGTAGTCGCCGAGGCTGCCGACCACCAGCTTTTGCAGGCGCGAGTTGTCGAGCAGACGCGCCATCTGCGGGTACAGGTTGACGAGGTCCAGCGTGATGAGGATGTCGGTGCGGCTGTCCTCGATCTTGTGGGCCAGCACGCGCTCGGCGTCGAGCGGCGAGTAGTTCACCACCGTGCCGCCGGCCTTGAGCACGGCGAAGAAGGCGATCGGGTAGTGAGGCGTGTTGGGCAGGTAGAGGCCGACGTGCACGCCGGGCTTCACGCCCAGGTCTTGCAGGCCCTTGGCGGCACGGTCGACCGCGGCGCCGAGCTGGCGGTAGGTGATGGCCTGGCCCATGAACTCGACGGCGGAGTGGTCGGGCCAGCGCTCGACGGCCTCGTCGAGCATCTGCTGCACCGGCTTCACGGGCAGTTCGGCGTCCCAGCGCATGCCGGGCGGGTAGGCGCGTGTCCAGGGGGTGTTGTCGCCGGAAAGGGCGGCGGGGGAGGGGGTGGCCATGCGTCTTGTCTCCGCTGTGCTTTGCGGCACTTTAGCGCCGGCCTTTCGCATCGTGGGGCGGTAGCTGACAAGCCGGCGACAGGGGTTTTCCCGATTTCCCACACACGGGAAGCCCCTACCGCCGGGCTGGGACAATGGCGGGCTTATGGCAAAGCAACGGATCGTGGTGGGACTGAGCGGCGGAGTGGACTCCGCGGTCACGGCGCACCTGCTCAAGCAGCAGGGGCACGAGGTGGTCGGCATCTTCATGAAGAACTGGGAAGACGACGACGACAGCGAATACTGCTCGTCGAACATCGACTTCGTGGACGCCGCCAGCGTGGCCGACGTGCTGGGCATCGAGATCGAGCACGTCAACTTCGCGGCCGACTACAAGGACCGCGTGTTCGCCGAGTTCCTGCGCGAATACAAGGCCGGCCGCACGCCGAACCCCGATGTGCTGTGCAACGCCGAGATCAAGTTCAAGGCTTTTCTCGACCACGCCATGCGGCTGGGCGCTGAGAAGATCGCCACCGGGCACTACGCGCGCGTGCGCCTGAACGAGGCCACCGGCAAGCACGAACTGCTGAAGGGGCTCGATCCCTCGAAAGACCAGAGCTACTTCCTGCACCGCCTGAACCAGGCGCAGCTGTCGAAGACGCTGTTCCCGGTGGGCGAGCTGCACAAGACCGAGGTGCGCCGCATCGCCGAGGAAATCGGCCTGCCCAACGCGAAGAAGAAGGACTCGACCGGCATCTGCTTCATCGGCGAGCGGCCGTTCCGCGATTTCCTCAACCGCTACATCTCCAAGGAGCCGGGCCCGATCAAGGACGACCGCGGCCGCAAGCTGGGCGAGCACCAGGGGCTGAGCTTCTACACGCTGGGGCAGCGGCAGGGGCTGGGCATTGGTGGTGTGAAGGAGAAGGGCGCGCAGCGCGGCTCGGGCGACCACTCGCCGTGGTTCGTGGCGCGCAAGGACGTCGAGAAGAACACGCTGTGGGTGGTGCAGGGGCACGACCATCCGTGGCTGCTGTCGTCGGTGCTGAAGGCGGACGATGCGAGCTGGGTCTCCGGCGAGGCGCCGGTGCCGGGCGGCTACGGCTCGAAGGCGCGCTACCGGCAGGCCGATGCGGCTTGCGAGATGGATGCTGGTGATGCCGCTGCGTTCGGCTTGCGCTTCGGCGAGCCGCAGTGGGCTGTGACGCCGGGGCAGTCGGCCGTGCTCTATGACGGCGAACGCTGCCTTGGCGGCGGCGTCATCGTCTGATTCAGGGCGCCGACCGCACCGATTCGTCGACGTGGATCAGGTCCAGCGGGTGGCGCTTGCCGGCCAGATGGTCTTCGATGCACTGCAACAGCAGCGGGCTGCGATGCCGCGCCACGCTGGCGCGGATTTCGTCCGCCGTCATCCAGATGGTGCGCACGATGCCTTCGTCGAGCGGTCGGCCTTCTTCGAATGCACCCAGGATGCCTGTGAAGGCGAAGCGCATATAGGTGGTGTCTTCGCCGCGCTCGGCCAGCGGCCGGGAACGCGCCATATAGACGCCGATGAGCGCTGTTGGCGTGAAATGATGGGCTGTTTCTTCGAGGGTTTCGCGCGCGCAGCCCTCGGTCGGGGATTCGCCGGGGTCGAGATGCCCTGCGGGCGTGTTGAGCCGCAGGCCGTCGCTGGTCTGCTCCTCGACCAGCAGGAAGCGCCCGTCGCGCTCGATTACCGCAGCCACGGTGACGTTGGGTTTCCAGCGCGGGCCTGCCATGGGATTTACCGTGTTTTGGGCGCTTATTTCAGCACGTAGCCGCTGAAGCGCCAGACGCGGTCGCTGTCGAGGTGAAAGCTCACGAGCTCGCGCAGCGTGCCGTCGGGCTTGTTCGCGAAGCGGGTCTCGTATTCGACGCTGACGTACTGGCCGGCCGTCTCGCTGTCCGCGTCGGCCACGACCTGGCGATTGACTGCCACCCAGGTGCGCATCTGCGGTGCGCCAATTGGGGCGCGGCTCCTGGCGACCTGGCCGGTGAAGTCGGCGCGCGTCACGCGCTTGCGGGTGGCCGGGGTGGCGCCGTCCCACAGTTCGCCGGCCTTGCCCTGGTCGATCATCTGGATCGCCAGCATGCCGCCGCGCACCATGTCGCTGGCTTCGACCTCCTGCGCAGCGGCCGGGCTGAACCAGCTCCAGAACAACGTGGCGGCGAGCAGCAACCGGATCATCGAATTCATTCGTCTCATTCCTTGTGGCGCAAGCACATGACGGCGGGGTGCCGTTGGAGACTGTAGCGTGCCGGAGATTCCCGACTCAGCGCGCGCTGATGCTGGACAGGGCATCGGCTTCGATTGTTTCCAGCCGGTAGCCCAGGCCGTAGATGGCCAGCAGCAGGAAGCCGTTTGCGGGGCGCAGGTCGAGCTTGGTTCGCAGGCGCGAGACATGGGTGTCGAGCGAGCGCGACAGCGCCTCGATGCCAAGGCCCCAGACGGCCTCGTGCAGGTGCTCCCGCGAAAGCAGTCGCCCGACGTTCTGGAACAGGAACAGCGCGAGCTCGTACTCCCGGTTCTTCAGCTCGACCTGCACGCCGCGAACCTTCAGAACGCGCGAGGGCGGATAGAAGTGGTAAGGGCCGAAGACCAGTTCCATCTCGTGCTGGGCCGGGTAGGACCGGCGCAGCAGCGCGTTCACACGCGCTTCGAGTTCGCCGGCACGGGTGGGCTTGACCATGAAGTCGTCCGCGCCCGCGTTGAGGCCTTCGACCATGTCCGCCTCGTCACGCTTGTCGGTCACGAAAAGAATGGGAAGCCGGCTGTTGAGTTCGTGACGGATGGACCTCACCACGTCCGGGCCCTCCATATCGGACAGGTTCCAGTCGAGTATCAGCAGGTCGAAGGTCTGCCGGCGCATTGCCTGCAACAGCGCTTTTCCTTCCGTGTAGGGATGGCACTCGTGCTCGAGTGCCGCCATGGTTCGATTGATTCGCTTGAATTGATCTACACCGTCATTGAGTACCGCGATTCGCATTCCATCCCCTTCTTCCTCCCCTTCGTCAGTCTCTGTGAACTGGCGATTGGGCTGAAGTGTATCTATCTGCGACTAACGTAAAGTTTTTGAATTGCAACTAATGCACGCAAATCGAGGTTTTCAGTTCACTTGTTAACGAAGTTAACGGCAGTTGAATACAAATCGAGATCCTGAGTGGAAGGCGTTATGGGTGGCCATCGACAACTTCTCGCTGGACAAACCGCCTGGAGTTCGGCCGGCGCGAGGTTGGGCACGTGCCGCGGTCTTCGCGAGGCGGCTATCGAATACCCGAATTTGCTATCAATTGAATAGCGATGCCGACAGCATTCATCGGCACTTTGGGGTCAAAACCACAGAGCGTTTTGGCGACGGCGGGCGGCTGTAATCTTGCTGTAAGCTCTGCCCGCATTCCCTGTGCCCCCTTGCTCTGAGGAGATCTCTATGCTGATAGGCGTGCCCGCCGAGACACTGGCTGGCGAAACCCGCGTGGCTGTTACACCTGAGACGGTGAAAAAACTGGTCGCTTCAGGGCACTCCATACGGGTGCAGTCGGGGGCCGGCGTTGCAGCCAGCGTCACCGATGCCGCGTACCAAGCCGCAGGCGCCGAGATCACCGACCAGGCCGGGGCCTTCTCCGCCGACATGGTGCTCAAGGTGCGCACGCCCACCGATGCCGAAACCGCGCTGCTGAAGTCCGGCGCCGTGGTCATCGGCATGCTCAATCCCTTCGACGCGGCCGGCCTGCAGCGCTTGGCGGCTGCAGGCGTCGTCGGCTTCGCGCTCGAAGCCGCACCGCGTACCACCCGCGCCCAGAGCATGGACGTGCTCTCGTCGCAGGCCAACATCGCCGGCTACAAGGCCGTGATGATCGCGGCCGACAAGTACCAGCGCTTCTTCCCGATGCTCATGACGGCGGCCGGCACGGTGAAGGCCGCGCGCGTCGTCATCCTCGGCGTCGGCGTGGCGGGCCTGCAGGCCATTGCCACGGCCAAGCGCCTGGGTGCCGTTATCGAGGCGTCCGACGTGCGCCCCAGCGTCAAGGAGCAGATCGAATCGCTCGGCGGCAAGTTCATCGAAGTCTCGTACGACACCGACGAAGAAAAAGAAGCCGCGGTCGGCGTCGGCGGCTATGCCAAGCCGATGCCCCCGAGCTGGCTCGCGCGCCAGCAGGTCGAAGTCGCCAAGCGCGTGGCGCTGGCCGACGTCGTCATCAGCACTGCCCTCATTCCGGGCCGTGCCGCGCCGACCCTCATCACCGAGGACATGGTCAAGTCGATGAAGCCGGGTTCCGTCATCGTCGACATCGCCGCCGGCAAGGGCGCGGGCGGCGTGGGCGGCAACTGCCCGCTGTCGGAAGCCGACAGGACGGTGGTGAAGCACGGCGTGACCATCGTCGGCGAAACCAACCTCGCGGCGCTCGTGGCGGCCGATGCCTCGGCGCTCTACGCGCGCAACGTGCTCGACTTTCTCAAGCTCATCGTCACCAAGGAGGGCGCGCTGAAGATCGACCTCGAGGACGACATCGTCGCCGCCTGCCGCGTCACGCAAGACGGCCAGGTCACGAAGAAATAACGCCCGCCGAGGAGAAGAACATGGACATCGTTTCGCACACAGTCATCAACCTGATCATCTTCGTGCTGGCCATCTACGTCGGCTACCACGTCGTGTGGACCGTCACGCCCGCGCTGCACACGCCGCTGATGGCCGTGACCAACGCCATCTCGGCCATCGTGATCGTGGGCGCCATGCTGGCGGCCGCGCTCACCGACACGCCGCTGGGCAAGACCATGGGCGTGCTGGCCGTGGCGCTGGCCGCGGTGAACGTCTTCGGCGGCTTCCTCGTCACGCGGCGGATGCTGGAGATGTTCAAGAAGAAAGAAAAGAAGGCCGTCGCACCGAAGGCTGAAGAGGGAGCCGCCAAGTGAGCATGAACCTCGTCACGCTGCTGTACCTCGTTGCCAGCATCTGCTTCATCCAGGCCCTCAAGGGCCTGAGCCATCCGACCACCTCGATCCGCGGCAACATCTTCGGCATGACCGGCATGGCGATCGCCGTGCTGACCACCGGCGCGCTGATCTACAAGCTCGCCAGCGGCAACCTCAACGGGCTGAGCTACGTGCTGGTCGCGCTGGTGCTCGGCGGCGGCCTCGGCGCCTACATGGCCAACAAGGTCGAGATGACCAAGATGCCCGAGCTGGTCGCCTTCATGCACAGCATGATCGGCCTGGCCGCGGTGTTCATCGCGGTCGCCGCAGTGGCCGAGCCGCATGCCTTCGGCATCGCGATCAAGGGCGACCCGATTCCGAGCGGCAACCGGCTCGAGCTGTTCCTGGGCGCGGCCATCGGCGCCGTTACTTTCAGCGGCTCGGTCATCGCCTTCGGCAAGCTCTCGGGCAAGTACAAGTTCCGCCTGTTCCAGGGCGCGCCGGTGCAGTTCGGGGGCCAGCACATGCTGAACCTTGTGCTGGGCCTGGCCACCATCGGCCTGGGCCTGGTGTTCGTCTTCACCGAAAGCTGGCCGGCCTTCTTCGCGATGCTGGCGCTGGCCTTCGTGATGGGCGTGCTCATCATCATCCCGATCGGCGGCGCCGACATGCCGGTGGTGGTGTCGATGCTCAACAGCTACTCGGGCTGGGCGGCCGCGGGCATCGGCTTCAGCCTGAACAACGCGATGCTGATCGTGGCCGGTTCGCTGGTGGGCTCCTCGGGTGCGATCCTGAGCTACATCATGTGCAAGGCCATGAACCGCTCGTTCTTCAACGTGATCCTGGGCGGCTTCGGCGGCGAGGCGGCCACCGCCGGCGGCGCGGCCAAGGAGCAGCGCCCGGTGAAGACCGGCAGCGCCGACGACGCGGCCTTCGTGCTCGGCAATGCCGAGACGGTGGTGATCGTGCCGGGCTACGGCCTTGCAGTCGCGCGCGCGCAGCATGCGGTGAAGGAACTCGCGGCCAAGCTCACCGAGAAGGGCATCACCGTGAAGTACGCGATCCACCCGGTGGCGGGCCGCATGCCTGGCCACATGAACGTGCTGCTGGCGGAGGCCGAAGTGCCCTACGACCAGGTGTTCGAGATGGAAGACATCAACGGCGAGTTCGGCCAGGCTGACGTGGCGATCATCCTGGGCGCCAACGACGTGGTGAACCCCGCCGCGCACACCAAGGGCAGCCCGATCTACGGCATGCCGATCCTGGAGGCCTACAAGGCCAAGACCGTCATCGTGAACAAGCGCTCCATGGCCGCCGGTTATGCCGGGCTGGACAACGAGCTCTTCTACATGGACAAGACCATGATGGTCTTTGGCGATGCTAAAAAAGTAGTGGAAGATATGGGCAAGGCCATCGAATAGGCCGAAGGTCCCTGCCCGCACGGCGGGCGAGTTCTTCGCGGCGCCACTTCGAGCGCCGTTTTCGTTTTCAACAAGTCCGACTTCCCGGAGGAGACAAATCCAATGACCGATCGTCCCTGGCTCAGCAGCTACCCGCAGGGTGTGCCCGCCGATATCGATGCCTCGCAGTACCCCTCGCTGGTCGCGCTCATGGAAGAGAGCTTCACGAAGTACGCCGACCGCACGGCCTACAGCTTCATGGGCAAGGACATCAGCTACGCGGAAACCGACAGGCAGAGCAAGGCCTTCGCGGGCTACCTGCAGGGCCTGGGCCTAGCCAAGGGCGACCGCGTGGCGGTCATGATGCCCAACTGCCCGCAGTACCCGATCTCGGTTGCGGGCATCCTGCGCGCCGGGCTGATCCTGGTTAACGTGAACCCGCTGTACACGCCGCGCGAACTCGAGCACCAGCTCAAGGACTCCGGCGCGAAGGCGATCATCATCATGGAGAACTTCGGCACCACGCTGCAGCAATGCATCGGGGCCACGCCGGTCAAGCACATCGTGCTGGCCTCCATGGGGGACCGCCTCGGCTTCCTGAAGGGCGCGCTCGTCAACTACGTGGTGCGCAACGTCAAGAAGAGGGTGCCCCAGTTCAACCTGCCGGGCGCGGTGCGCTTCAACGACGCGCTCGACAAGGGCGCGAGCGCATCGCTCAAGCCCGTGGCCATCGGCCCCGACGACGTGGCGGTGCTGCAGTACACCGGCGGCACCACCGGCGTGTCGAAGGGCGCGGTGCTGCTGCATCGCAACGTGATCGCCAACGTGCTGCAGTCCGAGGCCTGGAACGAGCCGGTCATGAACAAGGTGCCGGCCAACGAGCAGCCCACCAGCGTGTGCGCGCTGCCGCTGTATCACATCTTCGCGTTCACGGTCGGCATGATGCTGAACATGCGCACGGGCGGCAAGCTGATCCTGATTCCGAATCCGCGCGACATTCCCGGCGTGCTGAAGGAACTGTCGAAGCACACCATTCACAGCTTCCCTGCCGTCAACACGCTGTTCAACGGGCTGGCGAACCACCCCGACTTCAACACCGTCAACTGGAAGAACCTCAAGGTCTCGGTCGGCGGCGGCATGGCGGTGCAGGCCGCGGTCGCGAAGCTCTGGCTCGAGAAAACCGGCTGCCCGATCTGCGAAGGCTACGGCCTGTCGGAAACCTCGCCGTCAACCACCTGCAACCCGACCAACAGCACCGCCTACACCGGCACCATCGGCCTGCCGCTGCCGAGCACCTGGCTCAAGCTGCTCGACGACGACGGCAACGAAGTGCCGACCGGCGAGCGCGGCGAAATCGCCATCAAGGGCCCGCAGGTGATGGCCGGCTACTGGCAGCGCCCCGACGAGACCGCCAAGGTCATGACGCCCGACGGCTACTTCAAGAGCGGAGACATCGGCGTGGTCGACGAGCGCGGCTACTTCAAGGTGGTCGACCGCAAGAAGGACATGATCCTGGTGTCGGGCTTCAACGTGTACCCGAACGAGATCGAAGACGTGGTTGCACTGATTCCGGGCGTGCTCGAATGCGCGGCGGTCGGCGTGTCCGACGACAAGACCGGCGAGGCCGTGAAGCTCGTGATCGTGAAGAAAGACCCTTCGCTCTCCGAGGCGCAGGTGCGCGAATACTGCAGAGCAAACCTTACGGGTTACAAGCAGCCGCGAATCGTAGAGTTTCGTAGCGACATGCCGAAGACGCCGGTCGGCAAGATCCTTCGCCGCGAGCTGCGCGACGCCAAGAAGTAAGCGCTGAAGTAAGGGTTCGGCCCGGGTAGGGCCACGGCATCGATCTTGCATATTCGCGGGTCGATGTTTCGATTCCTACTGACCCGTGTGAGCCTGCTGGTGCCGACCTTCATCGGCATGACACTGCTCGCCTTCTTCCTCATCCGGCTCGTGCCGGGAGACCCCATTGAAACCATGGCCGGCGAGCGCGGGATCGACCCCGCGCGCCATGCCGAACTGCGCACCGCCTACGGCTTCGACAAGCCGGTGATCGTGCAGTACGGCATCTACATCGGCCGCGTGCTGCACGGCGACCTCGGCAAGTCGCTCATCACGCAGGACACGGTGATGAGCGAGTTCCTTGCGCTCTTCCCGGCCACTGTCGAGCTTGCGGTCTGCGCCATTCTTTTCGCGCTGCTGCTGGGGTTGCCGGCCGGCATTCTCGCGGCGGTGCGGCGCAATTCCATCTTCGACCACGGCGTGATGGCCACGTCGCTCACCGGCTATTCGATGCCGATCTTCTGGTGGGGACTGCTGCTCATCCTGTTCTTCTCGGTACAGCTCGGATGGACGCCCGTGTCGGGGCGCATCGCGGTGCAGTACTACATCGAGCCCGACACCGGCTTCCTGCTGATCGACTCGCTGCGTGCCGGCGACGTCGATGCCTTCTGGTCGGCGCTGCATCACCTCATCTTGCCGGCCATCGTGCTCGGCACGGTGCCGCTTGCGGTCATTGCGCGCATGACGCGCTCGGCCATGCTCGAAGTGCTGGGCGAGGACTACATCCGCACCGCGCGCGCCAAGGGCCTGTCGCGCTTTCGCGTGGTGGGGCTGCATGCGCTGCGCAATGCGTTGATCCCGGTCGTGACCGTCATCGGGCTGCAGGTGGGCGTGCTCTTCACGGGCGCGATCCTCACCGAGACCATCTTCTCCTGGCCCGGCGTCGGAAAGTGGCTCATCGAGGCCATCGGCCGACGCGACTATCCGGTGCTGCAGGGCGGCATGCTGCTGCTCGGCGGCATCGTGATGCTGGTCAACCTGCTCGTCGACGTGGCTTACGGCGTCATCAATCCCCGCATCCGGCGCTGAGCTCATGGCCTCGACACAAACCATTTCCACAGGTGCGAAAAGCACCGCCCCTCCCGGTCCGTGGCGCGAGTTCTGGACGGCGTTCTCGGCCAACCGCGGCGCGGTCATCGGGCTCGCCACCATCGTCTTCCTGCTGCTGGTTGCGCTGTTCGCGCCGTGGATCGCACCGCACGCGCCGAACGAAACCAACAGCGCCGTCTTCCTGCAGCCGCCGGCGTGGCAGCAGGGCGGCTCCGTCAGCTACCTGCTGGGCACCGACGCGATCGGGCGCGACATTCTTTCGCGGCTGATGTACGGCGCGCGGCTGTCGCTGTCGATCGGTGTCGCGGTGGTGGCGCTGTCGGTGGTCGTGGGCGTGGTGCTCGGGCTGATCGCGGGCTTCTTCCGCGGCGTGCTCGAGATCGCGATCATGCGGCTGATGGACATCGTGCTCACGCTGCCGAGCCTGCTGCTGGCCATCGTGATCGTCGCGATCCTCGGGCCGGGGCTGGTCAACGCGATGCTCGCGGTGGCTATCGTGGTGCTGCCGCACTATGTGCGCATCACGCGCGCCGCCGTCATCGCCGAGGTCTCGCGCGACTACGTGACCGCCGCGCGCGTGAGCGGCGCCGGCACGCTGCGCCTGATGTTCAGCGAGGTGCTGCCCAACTGCGCCGCGCCGCTGATCGTGCAGGCCTCGCTCGGTATCTCGACCGCGATCCTCGATGCGGCGGCGCTCGGCTTCCTCGGGCTCGGCGCGCAGCCGCCTTCGCCCGAGTGGGGAACCATGCTGGCCGATGCGCGGGAGTTCGTACTGCGCGCGTGGTGGGTCGTCACCTTCCCGGGCATGGCGATCCTCGCGGCGGTGCTGGCTTTCAATCTTCTGGGCGACGGTCTGCGTGATGCACTCGACCCGAAGCTCAAGCGCTGAAGCAAAGGAAAGAAAAGATGCCTTTGCTTGAAATAAAGAATTTGCACGTCGAGTTCCCCACCCAGGGCGGCGTGCTGCATGCGGTCGACGGCGTGAGTCTCACGCTCGAAGAAGGCGAGGTGCTAGGCATCGTCGGCGAATCGGGCTCGGGCAAGAGCGTCACGATGATGGCGCTGATGGGCCTTGTCGGCTTTCCGGGCCGCGTGCGCGCGGACCACATGCGCTTTGCGGGCAAGGAACTGCTCGGCATTTCCGACAAGGCGCGCCGTGCGCTGGTCGGCAAGGAGGTCGCGATGATCTTCCAGGAGCCGACCACCAGCCTCAACCCCTGCTTCACCATCGGCTTCCAGCTGATGGAGACGCTGCGACTGCACCTGAAGCTCGACAAGCGCGAGGCGAAGAAGCGCGCGACCGAGCTGCTCGAGCAGGTGGGCATCCCGGCCGCGTCGTCGCGCCTGGGCAGCTATCCGCACCAGCTCTCGGGCGGCATGAACCAGCGCGTGATGATCGCCATGGCCATCGCCTGCAACCCGCGCCTGCTGATCGCCGACGAGCCGACCACCGCGCTCGACGTGACCATCCAGGCGCAGATCCTCGACCTGCTGCGCGACCTGCAGAAGGAGCGCGGCATGGCGCTGGTGCTCATCACGCACAACATGGGCGTGGTCAGCGAAATGGCGCAGCGCATTGCCGTGATGTACGCGGGGCAGGTGATGGAGCACCAGCGCGTCGACCGGCTCTTCGCGTCGCCGCAGCATCCGTACACCGAGGCGCTGCTTGCTGCGCTGCCCGAGCGCGCCGCGCCCGAGGGTCGGCTCGCCACCATCAGCGGCGTGGTGCCCGGCGTGCACGACAGGCCCTCAGGCTGCCTGTTCGCGCCGCGTTGCAGCTACGTCACCGAGCGTGCCTGCCAGGTGCGGCCCGCGCTGCGCGAGTGGCAGAGCGCCGAGGTGCGCTGCCACTTTCCGCTCGGCGAGCCGGAGCGCAAGGCGGCCATAGAGAGCGATCCGCCGAAGCAGCAAGCGGCCGAGGTGCTGTCATGAGCGAGAGCACATCGACTGAAGTGGTTGTCGAGGCGAACAACCTCCAGCGCACCTACGACATCCGCCGCGGTCTGTTCCGCGCGCCGTCGCATCTGCGCGCGGTGGGCGACATCTCGTTCCGCATCGAGCGCGGGCGCACGCTGGCCGTGGTCGGCGAATCGGGCTGCGGCAAGTCGACCCTGGCGCGCATGGTCGCGCTGATCGAGAAGCCCACGGCAGGCCAGCTCACGCTGATCGGCGCCGATGCGGTGAACCCGCCGCCAGAGCGCAAGCGCGAGTTGAGGCAGGCCGTGCAGCTGGTGTTCCAGAACCCGTACGGCTCGCTCAATCCGCGCAAGAAGATCTCGACGGTGCTCGAAGATCCTCTGGCCATCAACACCACCATGGGCAAGTCGGAGCGCGCCGCCAAGGCCCGCGACATGCTCGCGCGCGTGGGCCTGCGGCCCGAGTACGCCAACCGCTATCCGCACATGTTCTCGGGCGGCCAGCGCCAGCGCATCGCGATTGCACGCGCGCTGATGCTGAGCCCGCGCCTGCTGGTGGCCGACGAGCCGGTGTCGGCGCTCGACGTGTCGATCCAGGCGCAGGTGCTGAACCTGCTGGCCGACCTGCAGGCCGAACTGGGCTTGGCGTATCTCTTCATCTCGCACGACCTCGGCGTGGTGCGGCACATCGCGCACGACGTGCTCGTGATGTACCTCGGCCACGCGGTGGAGCAGGGCCCCAAGTCGCGCATCTTCGCGCGGCCGCTGCATCCGTACACGCAGGCGCTGCTGGCCTCGACGCCGGGCCTCAGCAGCCAGCGCATCGTGCTCAAGGGCGAGCTGCCGTCGCCGCTGAATCCGCCTTCGGGCTGCGTGTTCAGCACGCGCTGCCCGCACGTGGCGCCGCGCTGCCACGAAGAGCGGCCGCTGCTGCGCATGCTCGACGAGCGGCTGGTGGCCTGCCACTTCTCCGAGAAGTTTCTCGACGGTGCGCCGCTCGTGCGCGCCGATGTTCCCTCCGCCGCCATCGCGATGGCGACGAACCCTTAACGTTCGCTTTTTCAACCGTGTCTCAAGGAGTCCACATGAAGACCCAGCCCACCGTTTCGCGCCGCTCACGAAGCCTGGCGCTCCTGGCACCGACAGCGCTTGCGGCCCTTACCCTGGCCTGTGGCGCAGTGTCTGCCAAGACGCTGGTGTATTGCTCGGAAGGCAGCCCCGAGAACTTCTACCCGGGGATGAACACCACCGGCACCTCGTTCGACGTGACCACGCAGGTCTACAACACCATCGTCGAGTTCGAGCGCGGCGGCACAAAGGTCGTGCCGGGCCTGGCCGAGAAGTGGGACATCTCCGCCGACGGCACGGTCTACACCTTCCACCTGCGCAAGGGCGTGAAGTGGCACACCACGAGCAAGAGCTTCAAGCCCACGCGCGACTTCAACGCCGACGACTTCATCTTCATGCTCGAGCGCCAGTGGAAGGAGAGCGATCCCTTCTTCAAGGTCACGAGCCAGAATCACTCCTACTTCAACGACATGGGCATGCCCAAGCTGCTGAAGACGGTGGACCGCATCGACGACTACACGGTGAAGATCGTGCTCAACCAGCCCGAGGCGCCGTTCCTCGCGAACCTGGCCATGCAGTACGCGGGCATCCAGTCGAAGGAATACGCCATTGCCATGCTGAAGGCCGGCACGCCCGAGAAGGTCGACCAGGACCCGATCGGCACCGGCCCCTTCTACCTCGTGCAGTACCAGAAGGACGCGATCATCCGCTTCAAGGCCTTCCCGCAGTACTGGGGCGGCAAGGCGAAGATCGACGACCTCGTGTTCGCCATCACGCCCGATGCCTCGGTGCGCTGGGCCAAGCTGCAAAAGGGCGAATGCCACGTCATGCCCTACCCGAACCCGGCCGACCTCGACGCGATCCGCAAGGACCCGAACGTGCAGCTTCTGGAGCAGCCCGGCCTGAACGTCGGCTACCTCTCGTACAACACCACGAAGAAGCCCTTCGACGACGTGCGCGTGCGCAAGGCCATCAACATGGCGATCAACAAGAAGGCGATCATCGACGGCGTGTACCTCTCGACCGGCGTGGCCGCGAAGAACCCGATTCCGCCGACCATGTGGTCCTACAACGATGCCGTGAAGGACGACCCGTACGATCCCGAAGCCGCCAAGAAGCTGCTGGCGCAGGCCGGCTTCCCCGACGGCTTCTCGACCGACCTGTGGGCCATGCCGGTGCAGCGCCCGTACAACCCGAACGCCAAGCGCATTGCCGAGCTGATGCAGGCAGACCTCGCCAAGATCAACGTCAAGGCCGAGATCAAGAGCTTCGAGTGGGGCGAGTACCGCAAGCGCCTGCAGGCTGGCGAGCACCAGATGGGCATGCTGGGCTGGACCGGCGACAACGGCGACCCGGACAACTTCATGTACACGCTGCTGGGCTGCGCCTCGGCCAAGTCGGCCAGCGGCAGCAACATTTCGAAGTTCTGCTACCAGCCGTATGAAGACCTCGTGGTGAAGGCCAAGAGCACGACCAAGCAGGCCGACCGCGACGCGCTCTACAAGAAGGCCCAGCTGATCTTCAAGGAGCAGGCGCCGTGGTTCACGATCGCGCATGCGGTGCAGCTGAAGCCGGTACGCAAGGAAGTGGTCGACTTCAAGCTCAGCCCCTTCGGCCGCCACACCTTCTACGGCGTGGACATCAAGTAACAGGTGGCTGCGCCCATCGCCATCGTCGCGGCAATGCACGAGGAGCTGAGTGCGCTCCTCGCGCAGATGCCCGACGAGCAGCGCGTGCGCATCGCCGGGCGCGACTTCTGGGTCGGCCATCTGCATGGCCAGCCTGTGGTCGCGGTGCTGTCGCGCATCGGCAAGGTCGCGGCGGCGGTGACGGCCACGATGCTGCTCGAGCGATTTGCCGTCGGGGCCATCGTCTTCACCGGTGTCGCGGGCGGACTCGCGCCGGGCGTGAATGTCGGCGACGTGGTCGTTGCCACGCAGTTGCTGCAGCACGACCTCGATGCCTCGCCCATCTTTCCGAAATACGAAGTGCCCTTGCTGGGCCTTTCGCGCTTCACGGCCGATGCGGCGATCAGCGACGCATTGGCGGGTGTGGCCGAAGTGACGCTGCGTGATCCGGTGGCCCTGGTGGGGCAAGAGGCGGTCGACGAGTTCGGCCTCCAGTCGCCCAAGGTGCATCGCGGCCTGCTGGTGAGTGGAGATCGCTTCGTCTCGACCGCCGCCGAAAGCGAAGCGCTGCGCCTCAGCTTGCCCGACGCACTCGCGGTCGAGATGGAAGGCGCCGCGGTGGCGCAGGTGTGCCATGACTACGGCGTGCCTTTCGCGGCCATGCGGACGATCTCCGATCGCGCGGACGATGAGGCGCATGGCGACTTCGCACGGTTCGTGGCCGAGGTCGCGAGCCGCTACAGCCTCGCGCTCGTGAACGCGTGGCTGGCCGGTCGGGACGCGAAAAGGGCCTGAGCTAAGGCGTGGCCCGCCGCCAATGCGGAAGGTCGCGAAGCAGGGGCGGGATCGACAGCACCAGCAGCAGGGCGGCCAGCGGCACGACGCAGACGAACCCCACGTGCTTGAAGCCGAGCGCGCCCACCGTTCCCCCAAGCACGAACATGCCGACCAGCCCGCCGCAGCGGCGCAACCTGCTGCGGTCGTGGCGCACCGGCAGGGGTGTCGACGGCATGCGCCGGTTCCAGTAGAGCATCTTGCCCAGCTCGATCCCCATGTCGGTGATGTTGCCGGTCATGTGGGTGGTGCGCGTGCTGCCGCCCGAGGTCTTCGACGCCACGGCGTTCTGCAGGCCCATGATGAACGACAGCAGCAGCACCGTGAGCGGTACCGCGAACGGCGTTGGCCAGGTCAGCGTGATGGCTCCCGCGAGTCCGAACGGAAACATCAGCGCGGCTTCCAGCAGCAGAGGCAGCGCATAGACGCCGTGCAGCCGGTGCTGCCGCGCCCAGTTCACAAGCACCGCGCATACTGCGGCGCCGCTCAGGAACGCCAGGATCGCGCCCAGCGCGTTCAGCAGCAGCGTGGCGTTGCCCAGCACCATGCCGTCCGCGAGCTGCGACGCGAAGCCGGTCATGTGCGAGGTGTACATGTGCAGCACAAGGAATCCGCCCGCGTTGACGGCCCCGGCATTGAAGGCCAGCAGCAGGCCGAGCGCGGTGTTGGTAGACGGCGCTCGATGGCGGTTGGTGAGGAAACGAAGTCTGCGCACGGTGGTCTCCCGGGGCGTCGTCCGTCGGCCCCGCAAGCGCTCAGTGTCGCACCCAGCGCCAGTCGGCGATCTCGGGCATGTCCTGCCCGTGCCGGGTGATGTAGGCCCGGTGCTCGAGCAGCCGGTCGCGCAGGTGCTGCTGCACGTGGCCCGCCGTGTCGCGGATGCGGGGCACGCGATCGATGGCATCGGCCGCGAGGTGGAAGCGGTCGAGCCGGTTCAGCACCGTCATGTCGAAGGGCGTGGTGGTCGTGCCTTCTTCCAGGTAGCCGTGCACATGAAAGTTGCCGTGATTGCGCCGCTTGTAGGTCAGCCGATGGATCAGGGCGGGATAGCCGTGAAAGGCGAAGATTACCGGTGCGTCGGTGCTGAAGATCGAGTCGAAGACCGCATCGGGCAGGCCGTGCGGATGCCCCGAGGGTGATTCGAGCGCCATCAGGTCGACCACGTTCACCACCCGCACCTTGAGGTCCGGCAGCAGGGTCCGCAGGAGGTCCACCGCCGCCATGGTCTCCAGCGTGGGCACGTCGCCGGCGCAGGCCATCACCACGTCGGGCGCCACGCCGTTGTCGTTGCTGGCCCAGTCCCAGATGCCCAGGCCCACGCTGCAGTGGCGCTCGGCCGCGGCGATGTCGAGCCACTGCGCCTCGGGCTGCTTGCCCGCCACGATCACGTTGACGTAGTTGCGGCTGCGCAGGCAATGGTCCGTCACCGACAGCAGCGTGTTGGCGTCGGGCGGCAGGTAGACCCGCACGACCTCGGCCTTCTTGTTGACGACGTGGTCGATGAAGCCCGGGTCCTGGTGGCTGAAGCCGTTGTGGTCCTGGCGCCAGACATGGCTGGTCAGCAGGTAGTTCAGCGACGCGACGGGGCGCCGCCAGGGGATGTTGCGCGTCACCTTCAGCCACTTCGCATGCTGGTTGAACATGGAGTCGACGATGTGGATGAAGGCCTCGTAGCACGAGAAGAAACCGTGCCGTCCGGTCAGCAGGTAGCCTTCGAGCCAGCCTTGGCAGAGGTGTTCGCTGAGCACTTCCATCACGCGGCCGTCGGGTGCCACGTGGTCGTCGCCCGGCAGGATCTCGGCGCTCGACATGCGGTCGGTCGCCTCGAAGACCGCGCCCAGGCGGTTCGACGTGGTCTCGTCCGGGCCCATGATCCGGAAGTTGCGCTCGCCGGCGTTGAGCCGCATCACGTCGCGCAGGAACTCGCCGGTGACGCGCGTGGCCTCGGCGTCGACGGCGCCTGGCTTCGGCACCGCCACGGCGTAGTCGCGGAAGTCGGGCAGCTTGAGGTTCTTGAGCAGCAGGCCACCGTTGGTGTGCGGGTTGGCGCTCATGCGGCGCGTGCCTCGAGGCGCGAGGGCAGCGATGTCGGCGCGCAGGGCACCGTCGGCATCGAACAGTTCTTCGGGGCGATAGCTCTGCATCCATTCCTGCAGCAGCGCGATGTGGGCGGGCTTCTCGGCGAAGCCGGTCAGCGGCACCTGGTGCGCGCGCTGCGTGCCTTCGATGCGCACGCCGTCCACCGTCTTCGGCCCGGTCCAGCCCTTGGGCGAGCGCAGCACGATCATCGGCCAGCGATGCCGCTGTCCGAAGCCGTCCGAGCGCGCCTCCACCTGGATTGCACGGATCGCATCGAGCGAAGCGTCGAGTGCGTCCGCCATCAGGCCGTGCATCAGCGCGGGGTCGTGGCCCGACACGAAGCGCGGTTCGTAGCCGTGGCCGCGCATCAGCTGCGTGAGCTGCTCGTCGCCGACTCGCGCGAGCACGGTTGGGCCGGCGATCTTGTAGCCGTTGAGATGCAGGATCGGCAGCACCGCGCCGTCGCGCGCGGGGTTGAGGAACTTGTTGGAATGCCAGCTGGCCGCGAGCGCGCCGGTTTCGGCCTCGCCGTCGCCGATGACGCAGCAGGCCAGCAGCTCGGGGTTGTCGAACACCGCGCCGTACGCATGCAGCAGCGAATAGCCGAGCTCGCCGCCCTCATGGATCGACCCCGGCGTTTCCGGCGACACATGGCTCGGGATGCCGCCCGGAAACGAGAACTGCGTGAACAGCCGCTTCAGGCCTTCGGTGTCGCGCGAGATGTGCGGGTAGACCTCGGTGTAGGTGCCTTCGAGGTAGGTGCTGGCCACCACGCCCGGCCCGCCGTGGCCGGGGCCGGCGATGAAGATGGCATCGAGGTCGCGCGCGTTGATGGCGCGGTTCATGTGGGCGTAGATGAAGTTGAGCCCCGGCGTGGTTCCCCAGTGCCCGAGCAGGCGCGGCTTGATGTGCTCGAGGGCCAGCGGCTCCCGCAGCAGCGGGTTGCTCATCAGGTAGATCTGTCCCGCGGACAGGTAGTTGGCGGCGCGCCACCAGGCGTCGAGCAACGCGAAGCGCGCGGGGATGGCAGGGGCGGGGGAATGTGGCATGGGGACGGCTCCGATGGACCGAAGCGGCGCCGGCCATCGGACCATCATGCGGCGCGCATGCGCACCGCCCTGTCAGGAAAGCGCCCGTGAGGCTGCGCGCGCCGGCGCGCCCCGCTCAGGCTACTTGAGCCAGCCGCGCCGGCGGAAGTACCACATCGGCACCAGCGCGCTCGCCGCCATCAGCACGATGGCATACGGATAGCCCATGGCCCAGTCGAGCTCCGGCATGAACTTGAAGTTCATGCCGTAGATGCTCGCGATCAGCGTGGGCGGCAGCAGCGCGACGCTGGCCACCGAGAAGATCTTGATGGTCTTGTTCTGGTTGATGTTGATGAAACCGACGGTCGCATCCATCAGGAAGTTGATCTTGTCGAAGAGAAAGGCCGTGTGGTTGTCGAGCGACTCGATGTCGCGCAGGATCTGCCGGGCTTCCTCGAACTGCTCGGCGTTGAGCATCTTGCTGCGCATCATGAAGCTGACCGCGCGGCGCGTGTCCATCACGTTGCGGCGGATGCGGCCGTTCAAGTCTTCCTGCCGCGCGATGGCGCCGAGCACTTCGCCGGCCAGCTCGTCGCTGACATTGCCCGAGAGCACCTTCTTGCCGGCCACTTCGAGCTCGTCGTAGATGTTTTCCAGCGTGTCGGCCGAGTATTCGGCGTCGGCGTCGAAGAGCTTGAGCATCACTTCCTTGGCGTCTTCGATCAGCCCCGGTGCGCGACGCGCGCGCATGCGCAGCAGGCGGAACACGGGCACGTCTTCGTCGTGGATCGAGAACAGCACGCCGCGGCTGCGCAGGTCGGTGTTGTGCTGGTTGAGGATGAAGGCCACGCGCACGGTGCGCGGGTCTTCGTCGTCGTCGATCAGGAAGTCGGAGCGGATGTGCAGCTCACCGTTGTCTTCTTCGTAGAAGCGGGCCGACTCCTCGATGTCCTCGTCCATCGCGTCTTCGGGAATGGACAGGCCGTAGTACTGCTTGATCCAGCGCTTTTCTTCGAGCGTGGGCGACTCGAGGTCGACCCAGATCGGCTGGAACTTGGAGAGCTCCTCGAGCGCCTCGATTTCTTCCTGAACGAGGCGGCCGTTGGCGAGCGTGAAGATGTTGAGCATTGGCTCACTCCCGGGAATGACTGAACGATGGGCGAGGGAGGGGCGCTTTCAATTCCCGGGCCCGACGTGCGCTAAGAAAAACGCGTCAGTGAAAGGGAGTTGAAAGCTGCCGAGACGGGGCGGTTTCCATTGGGAAGAATCTCCGGTTGCAGCGAGGCGCGATTATGTCACCGGCCACATGGCAGCACGGTGGCTGGACTGGACGGGCATACAGTAAAGTCGTGCCCATGCAGACCGCTGCGCTCCCCGTTTTTTCCGCTGTCGCGAAGACCCAGGCCGAGCGCCTGGCCGACGCGTTGGCCACGCTCAACGACGCGCAGCGCGCGGCGGTCGAACATGGGGTGGGAGCAGCCATTGCCGAGCGTGACGAGCGGCCACTGCTCGTGATCGCCGGCGCAGGTTCGGGCAAGACCAGCACGCTGGCGCACCGTGTCGCACACCTCATTGCCGGCGGTGTCGATCCGCAGCGCCTGCTGCTGCTGACCTTCTCGCGCCGTGCCGCGCAGGAGATGGAGCGCCGCGCAGGCCAGGTGCTGGCACGCGTGCTCGGCCTGAAGTCCGAAGCCCCGCCCGCGCTGCCGTGGGCCGGCACCTTCCACGGCATCGGCGCGCGGTTGCTGCGCGAGTACGCACCGCAGATCGGGCTCGACGAGAACTTCACCATCCACGACCGCGGCGATGCCGAAGACCTGATGGGGCTGGTGCGTCACGAGCAGGGCCTGTCTTCCACCGTCAATCGTTTTCCGCGCAAGGGCACCTGCCTGTCGATCTACTCGCGCTGCGTGAACACGCACGCGCCGCTGGCCGATGTGCTGAAGGAGGCCTTTCCCTGGTGCGGTGAATGGGAGGCCGAACTGAAGAAGCTGTTCGGCGCCTACGTAGAGGCCAAGCAACGGCAGAACGTGCTCGACTACGACGACCTGCTGCTCTACTGGGCCGAGATGGCCGCCGAGCCCGCGCTGGCTGCGAACATCGGCGAGCGCTTCGACCACGTGCTGGTCGACGAGTACCAGGACACCAACCTGCTGCAGGCTTCGATCCTGCTCGCGATCAAGCCCGACGGGCGCGGCGTGACAGTGGTGGGTGATGACGCGCAGTCGATCTATTCCTTTCGCGGCGCGACGGTGCGCAACATCCTCGACTTTCCGTCGCAGTTCACGCAGGCCGCGCGCGTGGTCACGCTGGAGCGCAACTACCGTTCGACGCAGCCGATCCTCGATGTCTCGAACCGCGTGATCGCGCATGCGGCCGAGCGGCATGCCAAGACGCTGTGGACCGACAAGCCCTCGGCCGGCAAGCCGCTGCTGGTGCTCGTGCCCGACGAAGCGGGGCAGGCGCGCTGGGTGGCCGACAAGGTGCTGGCGCACCGCGAGGGCGGGCTCGCGCTGAAGTCGCAGGCGGTGCTGTTTCGCACTTCGACGCACAGCGCGGCACTCGAACTCGAACTGGCGCGGCGCAACATCCCGTTCGTGAAGTTCGGCGGGCTCAAGTTTCTCGAGGCTTCGCACGTGAAGGACCTGCTCGCGGTGCTGCGCTTTGCGCAGAACCCGCGCGGGCGCATGGCGGGCTTTCGCGTGACGCAGTTGATCCCGGGCATCGGCCCTGTCACGGGCGCGCGCCTGCTCGATGCAATGGACCAGGCGGCCGACCCCGCTGCGGCGGTGCGTGACTTCGTGCCGCCTTCCGCGGCACGCGCGCAGTGGGCCGACTTTGCCGAGGCCTACGCCGCCTTGCGCGCACCCGCGCTGAAGTGGCCGGCCGATGTCGAGCTGGCGATGGACTGGTATCTGCCGCACCTTGAGCGGCTGTATGAAGACACTTCCGGCGTGCGGCGCGCAGACGTGGAGCAACTGGCGCGACTCGCGGCCGGATATGCCTCGCGCGAACGCTTCCTCACCGAACTCACGCTCGACCCGCCCGAAGCCACCAGTGACCGTCCGGGCCCGCCGTTGCTCGACGAGGACTATCTGATCCTCTCGACCATCCATTCGGCCAAGGGGCAGGAGTGGAATTCGGTGCACGTGCTCAACGTGGTCGACGGCTGCCTGCCGGCCGACGTGGCGCAGAGCGCGCACGAGCTGGAAGAAGAGCGCCGGCTGCTTTACGTGGCAATGACCCGGGCGCGCGACCACCTGCACCTGCTGATACCGCAGCGCTTCCACATCACGCAGCAAGCGGCGCGCGGCGACCGGCACTTGTATGCCAACCGCACGCGCTTCATCGCCGATGCCGATCTCGAAGGCTTCGAGCAGCAGACCTGGCCGCCTCCGCCGATACGCCCGCCGGCCGTGCCGCCGCCGAGCGCGGTGATCGACCTGCGCAACCGGATGCGCGCGGCCTGGCGCTGAATCGCTGAGCGGGCTGCTGGCCCTTCCGGTGGCAGGGTCACACGTGGACCGGGGCTGAAACATTTGTTCTCGAAGCGCTGCATCGCCTGCCCCGCGAGCGCCAGCTGCTATTGATTCGCTAGCGTGTGAAAAGCTGCGCACGAAGCCGCAAAACCCCGGGCAACTCAGGTATTGCAATACCGTGACAGCTTGGGCATAGTGAATCGACCCACCCCTCTTTCCTCTTCTTCCCTTCCTCCCGTTCCCCCTCTCAAAACTCCCGTTTTTCGCCGGCCACGCTGCATTCCGTAGCGCGGTCATTTCCCCAACCGTCAATTCCAGGAGGTCATTCATGAATTTGACGATCAGCGGTCATCACCTCGACGTCACCCCTGCCTTGCGCACCTACGTCACGAGCAAGCTGGACCGGATCACCCGACATTTCGACCAGGTTGTCGATGTGAAGGTGATCCTCACGGTGGAAAAGCAGAAGGAAAAGGAACGCCGCCAAAGGGCGGAGTGCAACATTCACGTCAAGGGCAATGACATGTTCGCGGAGTCGAGCCACGCTGATCTCTACGCTGCGGTCGATGAACTGGTCGACAAGCTCGACCGCCAGGTGGTGCGCCACAAGGATCGCCTGCAGGACCACCATCACGCGGCGCCCAAGCGCGTGATGTAAGAGCCCCCGGCTCGCATCAAGGCCGCCTTCGGGCGGCTTTTTGTTTTCCGACTGTTGCGGTAGGGCTTTGGCAAGCCCCCAGAGGGAAGCACGAGGCCTCAGGACAACATGTAGACAGAAAGTAAATAGGGGGACTGGGGGTTTTTACCAAGCGGGTGCATAATCGCCCCCGCTCTGCACCCACCATGAATCGCCTCGCGTCCATCCTGCCGCCCGCTCAAGTGCTTGTGAGCGTTGACGCTACTAGCAAGAAACGTGCTTTCGAAGAAGCCGGCCTGCTGTTCGAAAGCCTTCACGGTCTGGGCCGTGCCCTCATCACCGACAGCCTGTTTGCCCGCGAGCGCCTCGGCTCCACCGGTTTGGGCCACGGCGTTGCCATTCCGCATGGCCGCATCAAGGGCCTCAAGGCGCCGATGGCCGCGGTGTTCCAGCTGGCCAACCCCATCGGCTTCGACGCACCCGACGAGCAACCCGTCGCGCTGCTGATCTTCCTGCTGGTGCCCGAAGCGGCCACGCAGAAGCACCTCGAAATCCTCTCTGAAATCGCCGAACTGCTGAGCGACGCCAGCCTGCGCGAACAGATCAAGTCCAGCACCGACGCTTCTGCATTGCACGGCCTCATTGCCGGCTGGCAGTCGACCCAAGTCGCCTGAGCGCATGTGTCGGCGCGTGCGGCTGCTGATAAGCTGCGCGGCACTTCTTCCCGTCACTCATCCAATGCCGGCGCCGGGCGCCGTCTCCTGAACGCATGAAGCCGACCGTCATCAGCGCCGATGCCATGTTCGAGGAGTTCCGCGGTTCGCTCCGCTGGGAATGGCTCGCGGGGCTCGGTGCTTCAGAGCGCCAGTTCGACCCCGAAGTCATCAGCCGCGCCCAGTCGGCGGCCGACCTTGTTGGCTATCTCAACTACATCCACCCGTACCGCGTGCAGATCCTCGGCGCCCGTGAGGTGGCCTACCTGACGCGCGGCAGCGAGGAAGACTGCGCGCGGCGCATCGCCCGCATCGTTACGCTGGAGCCACCGATGCTGGTGCTGGCCGACGGCCAGGCTGCGCCCGACGAGCTGCTGTCGATCTGCGAGCGCGCCCAGCTGCCGCTGTTCGCCACGCGCGAGTCGTCGGCCTTCGTGATCGACCTGCTGCGCGCCTACCTGTCCAAGCACTTTGCCGAGCGCACCTCGATGCACGGCGTGTTCATGGACATCCTGGGCATGGGCGTGATGATCACGGGCGAGTCGGGCCTGGGCAAGAGCGAGCTGGGACTGGAGCTGATCTCGCGCGGCAATGGCCTTGTGGCCGACGATGCGGTCGACCTGTTCCGCATCAACCAGAACACCATCGAAGGCCGCTGCCCCGACCTGCTGCTGAACCTGCTCGAAGTTCGCGGCATCGGCCTGCTGGATATCCGCGCGATCTTCGGCGAGACGGCGGTGCGCCGGAAGATGCGGCTGAAGCTCATCGTGCACCTCGTGCGGCGCGACAGCTTCGAGCGCGACTACGAGCGCATGCCCTCGGCGCCGCTCACGCAGGACGTGCTGGGCATTCCGGTGCGCAAGGTCATCATCCAGGTGGTGGCGGGGCGCAATATCGCCGTGCTGGTGGAAGCGGCGGTGCGCAATTCGATCCTGCAGCTGCGCGGCATCGACACGTACGCCGACTTCGTGGCGCGCCACCACAAGGCGATGGAAAACTCCCGCGACGGGGACTGAAAACGAGGGAGACGGATCAGCGCTTCTTTGCGCAGTCTCCGCACAGGCCGTAGAGCGACATGGCGTGGTCCTGCAGGATCCAGCCCTTGTCCTTGGCGATCATCTGCTGGCGGCGTTCGATCTCGGCGTCGTAGAACTCCTCGACCTTGCCGCAGGAGGTGCAGATCAGGTGATCGTGGTGCGTGCCTTCGTTCAGCTCGTATACGGCCTTGCCGCTTTCGAAGTGGCTGCGCTCGAGGATGCCGGCCTGCTCGAACTGCGTCAGCACCCGGTAGACGGTGGCAAGGCCGATGTCGGAATGTTCGTTCAGCAGCACGCGAAACACGTCTTCCGCCGTCATGTGCCGTTGGCTGCCGGTCTGGAAGATCTCGAGGATCTTCAGGCGCGGTAGAGTGGCCTTGAGGCCGGTGTTCTTCAGTTCGTCGATGTTGGCCATGTTGGTTCCTGCGCCCTGGGGCTGCGGCAAAAAGGCCCCGAAAAAGGCCAGCCGCTACAATGGCCGATCATATCGCTACCCCCTTTTTCCTCCCATGCCTGCCATTCTCCAACGCCGTCCCTGGCTGCTGGTTGCTGCCGTTGCCGCAACGCTCTGCCTTGGTGCCTGCAGCGGTTTCAGCGATCGCACGCGTGGCGCGCTGGCCGCTGTTACACCTTACAAAGTCGAAGTGGTGCAGGGCAATTTCGTGTCGAAGGAACAGGTCGCGGCGCTCAAGCCGGGCATGTCGCGCCAGCAGGTGCGTGAAATCCTCGGCACCTCGCTGCTGAACGACGTATTCCACGCCAACCGCTGGGACTACGTGTTCACGATCCGCCGCCAGGGCGTCGACCCGCAGGAACGCCACCTGACCGTGTTCTTCAATGGCGAGCTCTTGGACCGCTTCGAGGGCGACGAAATGCCCAGCGAAGAAGAATTCGTCGCCACGCTCGACACCCGCAAGAAATCGGGCAAGGTGCCGACGCTCGAGGCCTCGGAAGACGAGCTCAAGAAATTCGCACCCGCCAAGGACGATAAAAAAGCCGACGCCGCCGCAGGCACGTCGGCCTCCCTGCCGCCGCTGCCGGCCGCCTACCCCCCGCTCGAAGCCGCGCGCTGAGCGCCGCACAAGCAACAGCGGGCGGCGCCCGCCGAGTCAGGCGGCGTCCGTTTCGTGTCCATGCATGCCATTGGCCGTTTCGAAATTTCGAAGACTGAATCCGCGTGACTGAATCCACCACCACTCCTTCCAGTTCCTCCACTGCGCCGCGCCGTGTCGCCGTCGCCGGGGCGTCGGGCCGCATGGGCCACATGCTGATCGAGGCCGTGCGCAACGCGCCCGACCTGCGACTGGCCGGCGCACTCGACATCGCGGGCAGCCCGGCCCTCGGCACCGATGCCGGCGCCTTCCTGGGCTTCGACAGCGGCGTGTCCATCGTGTCCGACCTGCGCGCCGGCTTGAAGGACGCGCAGGTGCTCATCGACTTCACCCGCCCCGAAGGCACGCTCGCGCACCTCGCGGTCTGTCGCGAACTTGGCGTGCAGGCCGTCATCGGCACCACCGGCTTCAGTGACGAGCAGAAGGCCGAGATCGCCGAGATTGCGAAAGACATCGCGATCATGATGGCGCCCAACATGAGCGTGGGCGTCAACGTCACCTTCAAGCTGCTCGAAATGGCGGCCAAGGCCATGTCGACGGGCTACGACATCGAAATCATCGAGGCGCACCATCGCCACAAGGTCGACGCGCCCTCGGGCACCGCGCTCAAGATGGGCGAAGTGATTGCCGATGCGCTGGGCCGCGACCTCAAGGACTGCGCCGTGTACGCCCGCGAAGGCATCACCGGCGAGCGCGACCCTTCCACCATCGGCTTCTCGGCCATCCGCGGCGGCGACATCGTGGGCGACCACACCGTGCTGTTCGCGGGCACCGGCGAGCGCATCGAGATCACCCACAAGTCGTCGAGCCGCACCACCTACGCCCAGGGCAGCCTGCGCGCGGTGCGCTTCCTGGCCGAACAGCGCGCCGGCTTGTTCGACATGTACGACGTGCTGGGCTTGCGCTAACCAAAAGGACCGCCGATGAGCGTGCTCGATCTGCTGACCCATGGCGACGGCGTCAGCCGTTCGGTGGCGGCGCTGCTGCTGGCGATGTCGATCGCGAGCTGGGTCATCATTCTCTGGAAGGCGTGGCTGCTGCGCGGCGGCACGCGCGACGTGCTGCGCAGCATCGCGGCGTTCTGGCAGTCGTCCACGCTGGTCGACGCCGAGCAGAAGCTCAAGGCCTTCGACCGCGCGACGCTCGTGTCGCCCGCCGTGTCGGCCATCAAGAGCGTGGCCGCCGGTGCGCCGGCCGGCACGCTGGGCGCCACGGTCGACCGCAACCAGCGGCTCACGCGCGTGCTGCGCGACGCCCTGCACGGCGCGCTGCGCCGGCTGCAGGCGGGGCAGATCCTGCTCGCTACGGTCGGCGCCACCGCGCCCTTCGTCGGATTGCTGGGCACGGTCTGGGGCATCTACGGCGCGTTGACGGGCATTGCCGGCCAGACCGGCGGCTTCACCATCGACAAGGTGGCCGGACCGGTCGGCGAGGCGCTCATCATGACGGCCTTCGGCCTGGCCGTGGCTATTCCGGCCGTGCTGGCCTACAACGTCTTCGGCCGCGTCATCGGCCGCATCGAGGCCGAGCTCGAAGGCTTCGCGCATGACCTGCTGGGCAGCTTCGGCGCCCCGCCCGAGCCCGCTGCACCGCCGCCCGCGCGGCCAATGCCGGTCTGAGCACTCAGCACCATGGCCTTCGGTCGCACTTCACTGGGTAGCAGCGCCGGCGGCGGTGGACGTGCCATGGGAGCGGGCGCGCAGCGGCCGCTGTCCGACATCAACGTCACGCCGCTGGTCGACGTGATGCTGGTGCTGCTGGTGATCTTCATCATCACCGCGCCGCTGATGGCCAGCTCGATCAAGCTCGACCTGCCGCAGACCGACGCTGGCCAGCCCAACGACGCGCCCAAGTTCGTGAGCCTGTCCGTCGATGCCTCGGGCAAGGTCTTCCTGAACGACCAGGCCTTGACCGACGAAGAACTGGCCACCCGCCTCGAAAAGGCCGCTGCCGACAGCAAGGACACCGAAGTGCAACTGCGCGCCGACCAGACCGTGCCTTACGGCAAGGTGGTGGCGCTGATGGGCATTGCGAACAAGGCCGGGCTGAGCCGCATCGGCTTTGTGACCGAGGCCGAGCCGCCGAAGAAGCCCGGAAGCTAGCCTAGCCCAGCACCACGGGCTTGGTGTGCCAGATTTCATGCGCGTACTGCGCAATCGTGCGGTCCGACGAGAACGCACCCATACCCGCCACATTGAGAATCGCCATCCGCGTCCACGCATCCGAGTCGCGGTATAGCGCATCGACTTCGGCCTGCTTGGCCACGTAGCTCGCGTAGTCGGCCAGCAGCAAATAGTGGTCGCCCCAGTTCACCAGCGCGTCGTAGATGCCCTGGTAGCGCGCCGGTTCGCCTGCTGAAAACGCGCCGTCGCGGATCGCGTCGAGCACGCGCTTGAGCTCGGCGTTCTCTTCGTAGATTTCGCGCGGCTGGTAGCCCCGTGCACGGATGTCGGCCACTTCGGGCGTGGTGTTGCCGAAGATGAAGATGTTCTCGGGCCCCACGTTCTCGCGCATTTCCACATTCGCGCCGTCCAGCGTGCCGATGGTGAGCGCGCCGTTGAGCGCGAACTTCATGTTCCCGGTGCCCGAGGCCTCGGTGCCCGCCGTGGAGATCTGCTCCGACAGGTCGGCCGCCGGCATGATGATCTCGGCCAGGCTCACGCTGTAGTTCGGCAGGAACACCACCTTCAGCAGCTTGCCCACGCGCGCGTCGGCGTTGATGGTGCTCGCCACGTCGTTGATGAGCCGGATGACGAGCTTGGCCATCGCATACGCCGAAGCCGCCTTGCCCGCGAACACCACCACGCGCGGCACGATATCGATCGGCCCACCCGCCGCCTGAGCGTCGAGGATGCGGTGGTAGCGCGCCACCACGTGCAGCACGTTGAGCAGTTGCCGCTTGTATTCGTGGATGCGCTTGACCTGCACGTCGAACATCGCGTCGGTATCGATGTCGAGCTTCAGGTGCTGCTCGACCCAGTTGGCCAGCCGCAGCTTGTTCTCGCGCTTGGCATGGCGGAATGCACGTACGAAGGCCGGTTGCGCGGCCATGGGCTTGAGCGCCTCGAGCTGCGACAGGTCGCGCCGCCAGCCCTTGCCGATGCGCTGGTCGAGCAGCGCCGCCAGCGGCGGGTTGGCCTGCGCCAGCCAGCGGCGCGGCGTGACGCCGTTGGTCTTGTTGTTGAAGCGCTCGGGAAAGATCTTCGCGAAATCCGAGAAGATCGACTGCTTCATCAGCTCCGAGTGCAGCCCCGACACGCCGTTGATCGAGTGGCTGGCCAGCACCGCCACGTAGGCCATGCGCACGCGCCGCTCGCCGGCCTCGTCGACCAGCGACAGCCTGCGCATCAGCTCCACATCGTTGCCGACCTTCTGCGTCACGGTGGCGAGAAACTTCGCGTTGATGTCGTAGATGATCTGCAGGTGCCGCGGCAGGATGCGCCCCAGCATTTCCACCGGCCAGGTCTCCAGTGCCTCGTGCATCAGCGTGTGGTTGGTGTAGCTGAACACCTTTTGCGTGTGCGCCCAGGCCACGTCCCACGCGAGGCCGTGTTCGTCGAGCAAGAGGCGCATGAGCTCGGGCACCGCCAGCACGGGGTGCGTGTCGTTCAGGTGGATGCTGACTTTTTCGGACAGCTGGTCGAAGGTCTTGTGGTTGCGCAGGTAGCGGCGCAGCAGGTCCTGCACGCTGGCGCTGCAGAAAAAATACTCCTGGTGCAGCCGCAGCTCGCGGCCCGAGGGCGTGGAGTCGTCGGGGTAGAGCACGCGCGAGACGTTCTCCGACTGGTTCTTGCTCTCGACCGCGCCCATGTAGTTGCCGCGATTGAAGGCCGAGAGGTCGATTTCCTCGGTGGCGCGTGCCGACCACAGGCGCAGCGTGTTGGTGGCCTGCGTGCCGTAGCCCGGGATGATGGTGTCGTAGGCCACGGCCAGCACGTCGTGCGTGTCGACCCAGTCGGCCGCGCCGTAAGGGGCGTTGGTGCCCTCGCGCTTTTGCACGTGGCCGCCGAAGCGCACGCGGTAGTTCACTTCGGGCCGCTGGAATTCCCACGGGTTGCCGCGCGTGAGCCAGTAGTCGGGCGTCTCGACCTGTTGGCCGTCGACGATGCGCTGGCGGAACATGCCGTATTCGTAGCGGATGCCGTAGCCCATGCCCGGCACGCCGAGCGTGGCCATCGAGTCAAGAAAGCAGGCCGCGAGCCGGCCCAGGCCGCCGTTGCCCAGCGCTGCGTCGGGCTCGCGCTCGGCCAGTGCGTCCATGTCGACGCCGAAGTCGGCCAGCGCCTCGCGCACCGTGTCGTAGAGGTCCACGGCCAGCAGCGCATTGGTGAAGGTGCGCCCGATGAGGAATTCCATCGACAGGTAGTAGACGCGCTTGAGGTCCTGCGCGTAGTTGGCGCGCGTGGTCATCATCCAGCGCTCGACCAGCTGGTCGCGCACTGCCTGCGAGGTGGCGTTGAGCCAGTCGTCCTGGCTGGCGGCGACCGGGTCCTTGCCGACCGCGTAGATCAGCTTGTTGGCCACCGCGCGCTTGAAGGCCGCGACGTCGCGGTCGGGGTGGTCATAGGCGAAGTCTTTGATCGTCATGGGCGCCCTTGTTGCGTGGAAGTTGTTGTGGTGGTCAGGCACGCGGCTGTTCGAGCGCCTGCCGGTAGACATCGATGTACTGCGCGGCCGCAGTGGCCCAGTCGGCCGGCCGCCGCATGGCGTTGCCGCGTACGCGCCGCCAGTCGGGCGCACGCTCGTAGAGCGCGAAGGCGCGGCGCACGGCGCGCTCGTAGTCGGCAACCTCGAAGCTGTCGAAGACGAAGCCCGTGGCTTCGCCGCTGGCCATGTCTTCGAGCGAGCTGTCGACCACCGTGTCGGCCAGCCCGCCGACGCGGCGCACTAGCGGCAGGCTGCCGTACTTGAGGCCGTACATCTGCGTGAGGCCACAGGGCTCGAAGAGCGAAGGCACCAGCGTCACGTCGCCCGCGCCGAACATCTGGTGCGCCAGCGTCTCGTTGTAGCCGATGGTGACGCCGACCGATTGCGGCGTGGCAGCCGCGCGCTGCCGGAAGGCTTCCTCCAGCCAGGTCTCGCCGCTGCCCAGCAGCGCCAGCTGGCCGCCCTGGGCGAGCAGCGCATCGAGCCCGCCCAGCACCAGGTGCAGGCCTTTCTGCTCGGTGAGCCGGCTCACGAGAATGAAGAGCGGCGCATCCGGCCGCTCGGCCAGCCCCAGCTGATGCTGCAGCACCGACTTGCAGCGCGCCTTGCCGGCCATGTGGCGGCCTTCGGGCGTGTGATAGCCCTGCATCAGCGCGGCGTCGGTCGCCGGGTTCCAGACCTTGTCGTCGACCGCGTTGAGGATGCCGCTGAGCACCCCGCTGCGCTGGCGCAGCAGGCCGTCGAGTCCGCAGCCCTGCTCGGGCGTCTGGATCTCGAGCGCGTAGGTCGGGCTGACCGTGGTGAGCCGGTCGGCGAAATACAGGCCGCCCTTCATGAACGAGACCTGGCCGTGGTATTCGAGCCCGTTCATCTGGAACGCGGCGCCGGGCAAGCCGAGCTCGGTGAAGTTCCAGGGCGCGAAGATGCCCTGGTAGGCCAGGTTGTGCACGGTGAAGACGCTGCCTACGTGCGGCCCACCGGCCTGCCGCGCGAAGTGCAGGTAGGCCGGCGCGAGCGCGGCGTGCCAGTCGTGCGCGTGCACCACCTCCGGCCGCCACTGCGGATCGAGCCCTTGCGCCAGTTGCGCCGCGGCCCAGCCGAGCAAGGCGAACCGGCGGTGGTTGTCGCCGTAGGGCTGGCGCGAGGTGTCTTCGTAAGGATTGCCGGGCCGGCCGTAGAGCGCGGGTGCGTCGATCACGTAGGCCGGGATGCCGGGCGCCCCGTCGATGTCGATGTGCCCCAGGCGCAGCCCGAAGCGCTCGCCCCAGGGCGCATTGAAACCGTCCACGGGCGCCAGGTCGCGCACGCCCGCCACGATGGCCGGAAAGCCCGGCAGCAGCACGCGCGCGTCCTCGCCTTCGGCCATGAGCGCCAGGGGCAGGGCGCCGGCGATGTCCGCCAGGCCGCCAGTCTTGAGGAGGGGAAAGAGTTCGGCGCTGACCTGGAGGATTCGCATCGTGGGGCGTTGTGGCCTCAGGCGGCCAGTCGTTTGAGCATCTCGCGTGTCACGAGCACCACGCCGTTCTCGGTACGCTCGAAGCGGGCGGCGTCGGCCGCGGCATCTTCGCCGATCACCATGTCGTCGGGTATGACGCAGGCGCGGTCGATCACCACCCGGTTGAGCCGGGCGCCGCGGCCGACTTCCACGTCGGGCAGCAGCACGGCCTCGTTGATCTCGCAGAAGGAATGGATGCGCACGCCCGAGAACAGCACCGAGCTGCTGACCTTGGAGCCCGAGACGATGCAGCCGCCCGAGACGATGGTGTTGACCGTCATGCCGTGCTGGCCGTGCCGGTCGAGCACGAACTTGGCTGGTGGCAGCTGCCGCTGGTAGGTCCAGATGGGCCAGTCCGTGTCATAGATGTCGAGCTCCGGGGTGATGGAGGCCAGATCGAGGTTGGCTGCCCAGAATGCATCAATCGTGCCCACGTCGCGCCAGTAGGCCTTGGCGTCGGGTCCGCGCGAGGCCCGCGTGACGCACGACATGCCGAAAGGATGGGCCAGCGCGCGGCCCTGGGCCACGGCGCGGGGAATGATGTCCTTGCCGAAATCGTGGCTCGAATCGGGGTTGACGCTGTCTTCTTCGAGCAGCTGGTAGAGGTACTCGGAGTCGAACACGTAGATGCCCATGCTCGCCAGCGCCACGTCGGGGTGGCCGGGCATGGCGGGCGGATCGGCGGGCTTTTCCAGGAAGGCCGTGATCTGGCGGCCGTCGTCGATGGCCATCACGCCGAAGGCCGTGGCTTCCATGCGCGGCACCTCGATGCAGCCGACCGTGCAGCCCAGGCCGTGCTCGGCATGGTCTTTCACCATGATCGAGTAGTCCATCTTGTAGATGTGGTCGCCGGCAAGTACCACCACGTAGTCGTGCTTGGTCGAGCGGGTCTGGATGATGTCGAGGTTCTGGAACACCGCATCGGCCGTGCCGCGGTACCAGTGCTCGTCGCCCACGCGCTGCTGCGCGGGCAGCACGTCGACCATCTCGTTGAGCTCGGCGCGCAAGAAGCTCCAGCCGCGCTGCAGGTGGCGCATGAGCGAGTGCGACTTGTACTGCGTGACCACCGCCATGCGCCGGATGCCCGAGTTCAGGCAGTTGGACAGCGCAAAGTCGATGATGCGGAACTTGCCGCCGAAGTACACGGCCGGCTTGGCGCGCCGGTCGGTCAGCTGCTTGAGGCGGGAGCCGCGTCCGCCGGCCAGCACCAGGGCGATGGTGCGGCGTACCAGTTGATGGGCCTGCAGCTCCTGCTGCGGGTGCGCTTGCGGTGTGAGGTTGTCCATCCTGTGTCTCCGTTCGTTCGTCTATTCGCTTGTTGGAATTCGTCGTCAGAGTTTCTGCATCGAGACTAGCACCGCGCCGTGCGCCTGGCTCCTACGTTCTTGCAATCCCGATGCTTGAAAAAGGAACTTGTGCCGTGTCGCCGAGCGGTTGGCCCACCTCGCCCGGGTCGTGCCCGGGGTCGGTGGAAAGGCTCAGGCGCCACGTGCCCGCGGGCAGCGTGAAGGACACGGCCTGCGGGCCTGCGTTCACCATCACCAGCCACGCGCTGCTGTTGTCGTCGGTGCCATCGCCGAAGAGGATTGCAAGGGCCGTGCCCGTGCTGTTCCAGTCGGCGGGCGTCATCGGCTCGCCGTCGGGGCGCAGCCAGCGAATGCCGAGTGGCGTGCCCTGCGGCGCTTCGGCCGGCCACCAGCGGGTGCTGCGCAGGGCCGGGGCCTCGCGGCGCAAGGCGGCCAGGCGCGCCACGAAGGCGCTCATGCGGGCGGCGTCGCTGCCGGGGGCGGACGCGCCTATCCATGCGAGCCAGGTGGTTTCGTTGTCCTGGCAGTAGGCGTTGTTGTTGCCCTGCTGGCTGTGGCCGAGTTCGTCGCCGGCCAGCAGCATGGGCGTGCCCTGGGACAGCATCAGCGTGGCGAGCAGCGCGCGCTGCAGGCGACTGCGCAAGGCCAGCACGGCGGGGTCGTCGCTCGGGCCCTCGACGCCGCAGTTGTTGCTCATGTTGTGGCCGTGGCCGTCGCGGTTGTCCTCGCCGTTGGCGAGGTTGTGGCGCTCGTTGTAGCTCACGAGGTCGCGCAGCGTGAAGCCGTCATGCGCGGTGACGAAGTTGACGCTCGCGGTCGGTGCGCGGCCGTTGTGTGCAAACTGGGTGCTGGAGGCCGTGAAGCGATGGGCGAAGTCGCCAAGGCTCGCCTTGTCGTCGTGGTCCTGCCGCAGCCAGAAGCCGCGCTGCGTGTCGCGGTAGCGGTCGTTCCATTCGAGCCAGCCGGGCGGGAACTCGCCCAGGCGATAGCCGCCCGGGCCGATGTCCCATGGCTCGGCAATGAGCAGCGTGCGCGAGAGCACCGGGTCCTGGGCGATGGCGGCGAAGAAGGGCGCGCGCGCATCGAACCCCCGTTGTGCATCGCGTCCGAGCACCGGGGCGAGATCGAAGCGGAAGCCGTCCACGCCCATCTCGCAGGCCCAGAAGCGCAGGCTGTCCATCACCAGCTGCAGCACGCGCGGCTCGCCGAGGTTGAGGCAGTTGCCGCAACCGGTCCAGTTCTCGTAGAGGGCGCGGTCGTCGGGGCGCAGGTGGTAGTAAAGGGCGTTGTCGATGCCGCGCAGCGAGAGCGTGGGGCCGAGCTCGTCGGTTTCGGCGCTGTGGTTGTAGACGACGTCGATCACCAGTTCCATGCCGCGCGCGCGGATGGCTTCGGCCATGGCGCGGAATTCGCCGGCGGGGGTGGTGCCGGGGCGGCCGCTCCAGTAGCGGGCTTCGGGGGCGAACCAGCCGATGGTGGTGTAGCCCCAGTAGTTGCTCAGGCCCATGTGCTGCAGGCGCTGCTCGTCTGCTCGGTGCTGGACGGGCATGAGGCTCAGGGTTGTGATGCCCAGGGCCTGGAGGTGGTCGAGTACGGCGGGTTCCGCCAGGCCGGCGTAGGTACCTCTCAGGGCTGCGGGGACGGCGGGGTGGAGCTTTGTCTGGCCTTTTACGTGCAGCTCGTAGAGGACTCGGTCGCCTGCTGCGATGCGAGCGTGGCCGGGAGTGGCTGGTGCCGGACCTGATGCAGCTACCCGGGCCTTGAGGGCGACTGCGGCGTTGTCTCGGGTGTCTCTCTTGTCTGGGTTCGCTGGGTCGTGGCCCAGGAAGATGTCGCTGCCATCGTAGTTGCCCACGATCTCTTTGGCGTAGGGATCGAGCAGGAGCTTGGCTGGGTTGAAGCGGGTTCCCTCTTGAGGGGACCAGGGGCCGTGGACTCGGTAGCCGTAGACCAGGCCTGGAGATGCGCTGGGGAGGTGGCCGTGCCAGATGCCGTTTGTTTGTGTTGGCAGTTTCAGGCGTTGTTGTTCGTTTTTGCCTGTGGTGTCGAAGATGCAGAGTTCTACTGCTTCTGCTGTTGGGGCTGCCAGGGCGAAGTTCACGCCTTGTGGTGAAGGTGTTGCGCCCAAGGGGAAGGGGGTGCCTGGGCTCAGCATTTGGCTGGCCTTTGGGTGGGTTTGCTTTCCGAGGCCGGGACTCGCCCCGGCGGGCGAGCTACTTTCTTTTGCTTCGCCAAAAGAAAGTAGCCAAAGAAAAGGCGACCCCACTGTCTGCGACCCCTTCGCTTTGCGAAGGGGCAACCTGCGGTGCTCGCGTTTCGCGGGGTCTCGCCCAAACTCGCTTCGCTCAGACAAGGGCGAGCCCT